>NZ_JBVIDX010000011.1:0-292978 GCF_055572155.1 Streptomyces sp. NPDC030814 | reverse complement strand
ACAGCTCGGTGTGCCCTCCGCGGGGGCCCACAGCTCGGTGTGCCCTCCGCGGTGGCCCACAGCTCCGTGCGCCCTCCGCGGTGGCCCACAGCTCGATGCGCCCTCCGCGGTGGCCCACAGCTCCGTGCGCCCTCCGCGGTGGCCCACAGCTCGATGTGCCCTCCGCGGTGGCCCACAGCTCCGTGCGCCCTCCGCGGTGGCCCACAGCTCGATGTGCCCTCCGCGGTGGCCCACAGCTCCGTGCGCCCTCCGCGGTGGCCCACAGCTCGGCGCGCCCTCCCCGGTGGCCCGCAGCTCGGCGTGCCCTCCCCGGGGCCTGTAGGCGTGACCTCTGCGTGGAGGGAGCCGGGTGACCTCCGCGGGCAGCGGGGACGCGCCTCACGGCGCGTCCCGTGCGCCCCTGCCTGGACCTCGCGGTGCCGCGAGGTGCGGGCGGGCAGGCGCGCGTACAGCAGGACTCCATGACCCCGTGTCGATGCCGGTGTCGACGAGTCGTGCCGTCGGACCGGCGCGGGGGTCTCAGCCCTTCGCCGGGGAGGCCTTCCCGGACGTCGGGGACGTGCCGGCCCCCTCGCCGGAGGCGGCCGTGTCCGGCGTCTCCTCGAAGTCGACCTTGCCCATGTGCTTGTTCATGGACTTCATCAGGCCCCAGACGGCCAGGGCCATCACCGCGAAGACGATGAAGCCGAGGACGCCGGGGGTGACCTTGTCCTTGTCCAGCTCCTTGGCGAGGGGGAGGACATGCGTGGTGACTGCCAGGCTGAAGCTCATGTCTGGCATTGTCCCCCAGGGCTAGCGGATGCCCGCAAAGAGGTCGTCCTCGGGGAGCGAGGTGGCCACGAGGGACTTCGCGAGCTCGTACTCCTCGGTGGGCCAGACCTCCTTCTGGATCTCCATCGGGACGCGGAACCAGCCGCCGTCGGGGTCGATCTGCGTGGCGTGGGCGATGAGAGCCTTGTCACGGATCTCGAAGAACTCGGCGCACGGGATGTGGGTGGTGAGGGTCCGCTCGTCCCGCTGGAACTCGTCCCACCGCTTCAGCCAGTCGCCGTACGGGGACTCCAGGCCACGCGCCAGCAGCGCGTTGTGCAGGGCCTCGGTGCGGGGGCGGTTGAAGCCCTGGTTGTAGTACAGCTTCTGCGGCTGGTACGCCGGGCCGTACTCCTCCTCCGGGTACTTCTCGGTGTCCGCCGCGCCCTCGAACGCCACCATCGAGATCTTGTGGGTCATGATGTGGTCCGGGTGCGGGTAGCCGCCGTTCTCGTCGTAGGTGGTGATCACCTGGGGACGGAACGCCCGGATCTTTCTGACCAGCTCACCGGCTGCCTTGTCGACGTCCTCCAGGGCGAAGCAGCCCTCGGGAAGGGGAGGCAGGGGGTCGCCCTCCGGGAGACCCGAGTCGACGAAGCCGAGCCACTCCTGCTCGACGCCGAGGATCTCGCGGGCCTCGTCCATCTCCTTCTTGCGTACCTCGTGAATGTGCTCCTCGATGTACTTGTCGCCCTGGAGCTTCGGATTGAGGATGGAGCCGCGCTCCCCGCCCGTGCAGGTCACGACCAGCACGTCCACCCCCTCGGACACATACTTCGCCATGGTGGCCGCACCCTTGCTCGACTCGTCGTCGGGGTGTGCGTGCACGGCCATCAGTCGCAGCTGGTCAGTCAAGACTCATTCCCTCGTCAGTCGGCGCCCGGCCTGTACTTCGATGACTCGGCCCGGCGCGATCCGGTGAGCCAATACTGCCGTCCCGCGCGGACACCCCCGTCGGGGCAGCCGTCAGGCGCTGGGCGGGAGGCTTCTATAGTGACCGAATCGGGGGGCGGGATATTCCCGGTCCAGACCCTGGGCCCCCGGCGGGACCGCAATCCGGCCCACTCCGAGAGGACGATCATGAGTACGGCGAGCACTCAGCTGCCCGAGGGCCGCTATGGCCGCTCCGCGGACGAGCGCGCCGACCGCAAGCTCAAGGTCATCGGCGCCGTCCTGGGCGCCGCCCTGCTCGTCCTCGTCGGCTGGTTCGCGTACCACTACGTCGCCGGGAACAGGATCAGCGTCGAGATCTACACGTTCGAGACCTCCGCGAAGTCGGTGAAGGTGCACCTCAGGGGCGACAAGGACGCCGGCGTCGAGGGCTACTGCACCGTCCGCTCCCAGGCGGAGAACGGTGCCGAGGTCGGCCGCGCCGACTTCCGCTTCGACGCGGACACCACCGACATCGACAAGGTCGTCACCCTCCACACCACCTCCCGGGGCACCACGGCGGAACTGCTCGGCTGCCACGTCGGCTGATCTGGCCGAACCACCAGGTGTGACGTCCGGAACACCGCCCTGACCTGCGGCGACGTAATGCTTGTGGTTTATGTCCTCCCCCTTGGGCCGCTGAATTGTTAGGCTCGTGGTTTCGCCCACTCATGAAGGAACATTCTTCTGGGTAGGGCGATGCTTTGTATTCCCAGTACCTACGAGGAGCACCTGTGACCCAGACCAGCGAGAACGTCACCTGGCTGACCCAGGAGGCGTACAACCAGCTCAAGGCCGAGCTGGAGTACCTGTCTGGTCCTGCGCGCACGGAGATCGCCGCCAAGATCGCGGCCGCGCGCGAGGAGGGCGACCTGCGCGAGAACGGCGGGTACCACGCGGCCAAGGAAGAGCAGGGCAAGCAGGAGCTCCGTGTGCGCCAGCTGACCCAGCTCCTGGAGAACGCCAAGGTCGGCGAGGCTCCGGCGTCCGCGGACGGCGCGGTGGCGCCCGGCATGGTCGTGACGATCGCCTTCGACGGCGACGAGGACGACACCCTGACGTTCCTGCTCGCCTCCCGCGAGTACGCGAGCTCGGACATCGAGACCTACTCGCCCCAGTCCCCGCTGGGCTCGGGCGTGATCGGCAAGAAGGTCGGTGAGGACGCTCAGTACGAGCTGCCGAACGGCAAGCTCGCCTCCGTGCGGATCCTCAAGGCCGAGCCCTACCAGAGCTGAGCGGCACCGGAGCCGGGTCACGCGACCGCGCCGCAGCCTCCGACCAGCCCCAGCCCCGGTTTACCCACGAGCCCCCGGCGCCCTCCGGCGCCGGGGGCTTCGTCATGTCCGTCCCGGAGCGCCGGCGGCTCGCCCGTCGCCGCCGGTCGCGCCGGCGCTCACGCGGCGGCCGAGCGGTACTTCCGTACCGAGAGGGTCCGGAAGATGACGATGATGAGGATCGAGTGGATCAGCGATGCCCACACCGGGTGCTGCATGGCCAGGCGCAGGACGGACACGACGTCGCGGCGCCGGCGGCGTGACACACACCATAACGCGATGTATCGCGCCTCTCGGCGGACTTCCCCGAACGAGTGACAGAGGGTGGCGTGACCTCGGGGTTCGCCGAGCGGGAGGTCAGTCGATGACTGTGTAGCCCGCCTCGCGCAGGGCGTGCCCGACCTCGGCGCAGTGGGCGGGGCCCCTTGTCTCCAGGTGCAGTTCGACCTCCACCTCCGTGAGGCCGAGCCGCGGGTCGGTCCGGACGTGGCTCACGTCGAGGACGTTGGCGTCCGCCGCCGACAGCACCCCGAGGAGGGTGGCGAGGGCGCCGGGGCGGTCGGTCAGCCGGAGGCGGACCTGGAGGTAGCGGCCGCCGGCGGCCATTCCGTGCCGCAGGATGCGCTGCATCAGCAGCGGGTCGACGTTGCCGCCGGAGAGCACCGCGACCACCGGCCCCTCGAAGGACCCCGGCTCGCGCAGCAGGGCCGCGACGGGGCTGGCGCCGGCCGGTTCCACGACCAGCTTGGCCCGCTCCAGGCAGAGCAGGAGGGCGCTGGACAGGTTGTACTCGGAGACGGTGCGGACCTCGTCCACCAGGTCGGCGATGATCTCGAACGGTACGTCGCCGGGCCGGCCGACCTTGATGCCGTCGGCCATCGTCGCCGGGTTCGCCACAGCCACCGGCATCCCGGCCGCGAGCGAGGGCGGGTAGGCCGCCGCGCCCTCCGCCTGGACGCCGATGATCCGCACGTCCGGCCGTACCGACTTCACGGCGACCGCGATGCCCGCGGCGAGACCGCCGCCGCCGATGCCGACGACGATCGTGCGCACCTCCGGGCACTGGTCCAGGATCTCCAGGCCCACGGTGCCCTGGCCGGCGATGATGTCGGGGTGGTCGAAGGGGTGGATGAACACCGCGCCCGTCCCGGCCGCGTACTCCTGGGCCGCGGCCAGCGTCTCGTCGACCACCGTGCCGTGCAGGCGCACCTCGGCGCCGTACTCCTCGGTCGCGCTGATCTTCGGCAGGGGAGCGCCCTTCGGCATGAAGACCGTGGAGTGCACGCCGAGCAGGGAGGAGGCGAGGGCGACGCCCTGCGCGTGGTTGCCGGCGCTCGCGGCGACCACTCCGGCGGCGCGCTGCTCCGGCAGCAGACCCGCGATGCGGACGTACGCGCCGCGCAGCTTGAAGGAACCCGTCCGCTGGAGGTTCTCGCACTTGAAGTGCACCGGAGCGCCGACGAGCTGCGTCAGATGCCTGCTGCCCTCCATCGCGGTGACACGTGAAATGCCCGTCAGCATCTTCTGGGCGCCTCGCACGTCGTCGAGCGTCACCCCCGGCAAGGAGTCAGCCGTGCTGTAGCTCATGACTCCAGTCTCGCAGTTCACAGGGGCGGCACGCGGGTGTGACCAAGGCGCGGGACGGGTTTCCGCGGCGCCGGTACAGCCCGCGCCCGGTCCGCGTACTCTGTCCCCCACCACCAGCGCCCCACGCATGAATTGAGCCTTTGGCCATGCCCACAACACCTGAAATGTCGATGGACATGACGACCGTCGGTGACACCGGTCTTCTCGACACGTTGCAGCACGAGGTCGCGGTCTTCGCTCGCCGTGCCGAACAGACCAGGCTCGGCGGTGTCGGGCAGGTGCGCAACTCCATGGACCGCGCCGCGTACCTGCTGCTCAACCGCCTCGACAACGAGGGGCCGATGGGCGTCAAGGCGCTCGCGGCGAGCATGGGGATCGACTCCTCGACGGTCACGCGGCAGGTGGCGCCGCTCGTGGACACCGGTCTCGTCAAGCGCACCTCACATCCGGAGGACGGCCGCGCGGTGGTCCTTCAGCTCTCCCCGCGCGGGCTCTCCCGGCTTGAGGAGGTACGTTCCTCCAGGCGCCAGTTGATGGCCGAGCTGACCCAGGACTGGGCGCCCGAGGAGCGCGAGGCGTTCTGTTCCCTCCTCACCCGTTTCAACACCGCGCTCTCGGCCCGCATGGCCGCCGCGCCCGAGGCACCCTCGCCGTCCTGAGCACCGGACCGTACCGGTACGCGCGTACGCGCGCGGGGTCCCTGGCACGCGCGTACGCGCGCGTGCTCTCACGTGTGTGCTGCCCGAGTCTTGACCAGGCGCCCGCTCCTGGCCTCATATGAGATCGGGCCCCCGTCGTGCACGGCCGGGGCCCGCCTGCTCAGGTCGGCCTCAGGGGGAGGCGCGGTGCGCAAACGGCATGTGGCCCGAGCCTCCCGCAGGGACAGGGAGTTCGAGGCGTTCGTCGCGGGTGCGGCGGGGCGGCTGCTGCAGACCGCCACCCTGCTCACGGCGGAGCCGCCGGACGACAACCCGCGCGCGCGGCGGCTGCTCACCCATGCCCTCGCCCACACGTACGCCGTCTGGGACGGTCTGCGCGGCGAGGACCCCTATGACCGGACCCGCCGGGAACTTGCCCACCGTTTCGAGCGCGGGGCCTGGCACCACCACGGCTTCTTCCGGCCACCGCCCGGTGGGGTGCTGAGCGCGCTCGGTCCCCAGGAGCGGCTGGTCCTGGTCCTCCGGCTGTACGAGGGGGTCGCCGAGGAGCAGACGGCGGCGCTGCTCGGGCTGCCCGCCGAACGCGTGCGGGCGATCTGCCTGCGGGCGATGGCGACGGTCCTGCATCCGCCGCGCGAGAAGTCCGTCCCCCCGGTGGTGGAGGTGGCGCCGTCATGAACCTGCGCGAGCGGGAGGCCGCGGTGCGGCAGATCCTGGACCGCCGGCCGCCTCAGGTGCCGCCGGAGCTGTGCGCGGACGCGGTGCGGCAGGGCGGACGCATGCTGCGGCGCCGGACGACGGCCCGGCATCTGATGTGGGTGGTGCTGCTGGCCGCCGTGGTCGCGTTCGTCGTCTGGGCGTCGACGACCCGCCCCTGGGTGGAGCCGCCGTCGACGACGACCCCACCCGTGACCGGCTGGTGAGCGCGGTCGGCGGGGGCGGGGCAGGGGACCGGGGACAGGGGACAGGGGACAGGGTCTGTCGTCGGATCACGCCGGCTGCCGGACCGGTGCCGGACTGGTGAGCGGGGCGCGGTGCGTGCACGTGCAAGGCGGAGGAGGGCGTCCATGCGGAGCATGGACAACCGACGGCAACACCGCAGGCGTGCGCACCACGCCCCGCGGCCCGGGCGTGATCCGAACGACGGACCCTAGCCCAGGGCCTGCTGGAGGTCTTCGAGGAGGTCGTCGACGTTCTCGATGCCCACGGAGAGGCGGACGAGGTCGGCGGGGACCTCCAGGGCCGAGCCCGCCGCGGAGGCGTGCGTCATACGGCCGGGGTGCTCGATCAGGGACTCGACGCCGCCCAGGGACTCGCCGAGGGTGAACACCTTGGCGCGGTCGCAGACCTCGACGGCCGCTTCCTCGCCGCCGACGACCTGGAACGACACCATGCCGCCGAACGCCTTCATCTGCTTGGCGGCGACCTCGTGGCCCGGGTGCTCCGGGAGGCCCGGGTAGAGGACACGGGACACCCGGGGGTGCCGGGTGAGCATGTCGGCGATCTTCGTGGCGTTCTCGCTGTGGCGGTCCATGCGGACGGCGAGCGTCTTGGTGCCGCGCAGCACGAGCCAGGAGTCGAAGGGCCCGGCGACCGCGCCCATCGCGTTCTGGTGGTACGCCAGCTCGTCCCCGAGGCCCTGGTCGTTGACGATCAGGGCGCCGCCGACGACGTCGGAGTGGCCGCCCATGTACTTGGTGAGCGAGTGCACGACGACGTCCGCGCCGAGCGCCAGCGGCTGCTGGAGGTAGGGGGTCGCGAAGGTGTTGTCGACGACGAGCTTCGCGCCGGCCTCGCGGGCGATCTGCGCGACGGCCGGGATGTCGGTGATGCCGAGGAGCGGGTTGGAGGGCGTCTCCACCCAGACGGCCTTGGTCTTCGGGGTGATGGCGGCCCGCACGGCCGCGGGGTCGCTGGTGTCGGCCACCGACCAGTCCACGCCCCACCGGGAGACGACCTTCGCGAAGAGGCGGAACGTGCCGCCGTACGCGTCGTTGGGGATGACCACGTGGTCGCCGGGGCTGAGGAGCGTACGCAGCAGGCAGTCCTCGGCGGCCAGTCCGGACGCGAAGGCGAGGCCGCGGCGGCCGCCCTCCAGGGCGGCGAGGTTCTCCTCCAGCGCGGTGCGCGTGGGGTTGGCGCTGCGGCTGTACTCGTAGCCGCCGCGCAGGCCGCCTACGCCGTCCTGCTTGTAGGTCGAGACCTGGTAGATCGGCGGGACGACCGCGCCGGTGAGGGGATCCGCGGTGTTGCCCGCGTGGATCGCGAGGGTCTCGAAGTGCGTGTAGCTGTCGCTCATGACCCCGAGGGTATGTCTTCCGGTGGGCGAGGAGCGCGCCGCGGCTCCGGCGGGCGCCCTTCGGCTCCGGCGCCGCCCCACGGCTCGGCCCCGGTCTCGTTCGCCATTTGTCGGTGGCGTCTGGAACCCTTGGCGCTATGGAGATTCTCTGGGGGCTGATGGCGCTGCTCATGATCGGCATGGTGGTGTGGCCGATCGTGGCGCGCAGGCGGGCCGGTATTCAGCAGGTGCATGCGGGGCACCCGGACGCGGCCGATCCGGCGACCTACGGGTTCGTCCGGCAGGAGCTGCTGGACGTCCGGATGCCCGGCCCCGACCAGGATCTGCTGGACGTGCTGGACGTGGTGCAGCGCACCCAGGACTACCGGGCGGCGCAGCAGCTGCTGGCCGGGACCGAGGCGGACGGCGAAGTGCGCTGGCAGCGGGTGCAGGCGTTCGCGGGCGCGGCCTCGCTGGAGCTGGCGCAGCGGCCGGGCGGGGTGGGCGACGCGCCCGGCGGGCAGTGGCTGCGGGTGTGGCGGACCGAGGCCGCCAAGGACGCGGGCGGCGCCGCGGTGCACGCGGAGTTCCTGGTGCAGCAGGCGTGGCGGACGGCGACGCCGGGCACGGACGACTTCCGGATCATCATGGAGGAGGCGAGGGCGGCGTGCGGCGACGCGGCACTGCTCGCCCCGGGCGACCCGATCCCCTACATCATCGAGCTGTCGGTCGCGCGTGGACTCGGCTACCCCCGCGAGGAGTTCGAGCAGCTCTGGCTGAGGATCCTGGACCGCGCGCCGGCACACATGGGCGCGCATCTGGCGGCTCTGCACTACTGGTGCGAGAAGTGGCACGGCTCGCGCGAGCTGGCGTACGCGTTCGCCGAGGCGGCCGCGGCGCGCGCGCCGGAGGGGTCGCTGCTGGCGGCGATGCCCCTGTTCGCCGTCTTCGAGCACCTGCCCGAGGTGATCGTGGTGCAGGGCTTCTACGAGAGCGAGGTCGTCACCAAGGCGATGCACGGCGCCCTGTACGCGGTGCACTCGGCCCGGCCCGACGACCCGATGCTGGCCCATGTCCGCCATCTGCTGATCTTCTTCCTGGTCCGCGCCGAGCGCTGGGCCGAGGCCATGAACCAGCTGGTGCACGTCGACGGCCATGTGGGCGCCCTTCCCTGGACGCTCGCCTCCGACCCGGCATCGGACTACGCGATATACCGGGCCCTGGCGGTCGCGGGGTACGAGGCGAACGGCGGCAGCCCGGCGACGCTGCTGCACTGACGCCCTGGGCCGGGCGGCGCCCGCGCGCACGCCGCCCGGCCGCGCCCGCGGACCCCGGCCCGCGAATGGCCGCGCACCCCGGCCCACGGAAACCTCACAACCCCTGGCGACCCCTCCAGTAAGGCCTTGCCACCCTCACACCCTGTGAGAAATACTCCGCCCCCTCACCTCTCGGTCATGGACACGTCCTCGACCGACCGATTTAGCTGATTTCGTGATCGTTCGCGATCATCCCGTGGGGGGAAACTGCCCGATGGGCGCAACCCTGCGCGCAGTGCGCGCTCTCGTGTTGCTCGCCGGCTTCTATCTGCTCGGCGTGATCCTGCTCGCGGCGCTCGCCGGCGCCGACTACCTGCTCTACCTGCACGCGCCGTCCGGCGTGGCGCTCAAGCTGTATGTGGTCTCCGTACTCCTGGCCCTGCCGTTGATCCGCGGACTGTTCATGCTGCGGACCCCGAAGGGCGAGGAACGGCCCGGCCTGGTGGTGACGGAGGCCGACGAGCCCGCGCTGTGGCGCACCGTGCGGGAGCTCGCCGACCAGGTCGGCACCCGCGCCCCGTCGCGCATCCTGCTGACGCCCGAGGTCAACGCCGCCGTCAGCGAGGACGCCCGGCTGCTCGGCCTGCTGCCCGGACCGCGCCGCCTCTACCTCGGCGTACCGCTGCTGCAGGGCCTGACCGAGGCACAACTGCGCGCGGTCCTCGCCCATGAGCTGGGCCACTACTCGAACTCCGACACCCGGCTCGCGGCGATCACCGCACGCGGCAGGGCCCAGGTGCTGCGCACCATCGACCACTTCGAGGAGCGGGCCGACAAGACCGCCGGACGTGAGCAGGCCCGGCAGGAGAAGAAGAACGCCAAGGCCGCGGCCAAGGGCAAGAAGACCAAGGAGATCGACACCCGCCACTCGGGCGTCACCTACCGGATGATGGCGCGGATCTACGTCGCCTACGCCCACCTCTACTTCCGGGCCACGCTCGCCGGCTCACGCCGCCAGGAGTACGCCGCCGACGCCGCGGCCGCCCGGATCGCCGGACGCGACGCCACCGCGTCGGCGCTGCGCGAGATCCCGGCGCTGTCCGCCGCGTTCGGGTTCTACATGAACAGCTACGCCACGCTCGGCTCCGAGGCCCGGCTGCTGCCGCCGCGCGGTGAGTTCTTCGGTGGCTTCGGCCGGATGCTGACCGCCCGCCAGCTCGAACTGGTCGGTCTGCGCGCCGATCTGCCGACCGAACCGTCGTCGCCGTACGACTCGCACCCGCCGATCGCCGACCGTGTCGCACGGATCGAGGCGCTGCCCGCCGACGGCCGTGCCGACGAGGCGAGGGCTGCCGCACTGGTGCTGCTCGCGGACCCGGATCGGACGCTGGCGGAGCTGGAGGACGCGGTCCTCACCGACGACGTGCTGCGGTTCGGCCGCACCGCCGACTGGCAGGAGCTGCTCGACGGTTCGATGGCGGCGAACTTCGCCTCCGTGGACACCGCGCTGCACCGGGCGCTCGCCATGTACACCAAGGAGCACCCGTCCCTGCGGGGGCTGCTCAAGGTGATCGACGACGGTCAACTGTGGCAGCTGGCACGGCGACTGCCGGTGTCCGACCAGGCGGCGGAGGCGAAAGGCCGGGCCTTCCGCGAGTTCGTCCGGCCCGCCCTGGCGGACGGGCTGCAGACCATGGTGCTCGCCGAGCTGAGCGCCCACTCCCGGCTGCGCTGGGAGTTCTCCTGGGCGGAAGCCGCTGTGGTGCGTCTGCCGCCCGCCGCGGACGGCTCCGAGGCCGACCTCGGCGCCGCGATCGGGGCGGCGGTCGCCGACCACCCGGACACCGGGCCACTGCGCGCGCTGCTGCCCTCCGCTCCCCAAGGCCCCGCCGCACGAGAAACGGACACCCCTCGATGACCGTACTGCTGTGGATACTGGCCGTTCTGGCCGTGCCCACCCTCCTGATCGGTCTGTGGCTGGCCGGGGTGTTCCTCAAGGAGTTCTTCCGCCCCAGCGGCGACGCCGACCCGGACGCCGCCGAGGCACTGGGCCTGCTCCCCGCCGAACGGCAGAACACCAAGTACGCCGGTCCGCTGCCGGCGGCGGTCGACGCGACGCTCGCCGCCGTGCGCGGCGGCGACTGGAAGGCCGCCGCCAAGCTGCTCCAGGACATCGGCCGGGACTGGGACCGCCGCTCCTGGGCGACGGGCCTGCTGGGCGGGATCGCCGCCGACGACGACGAGTGGCTGCTCGCCTGGGAGGCCGACCGGCCCGACGACCCGGACGCGGCCGTCGTCCGCGCCCGCAGCACGGTCATCCTCGGCGGCAAGATGCGGGGCGCCAAACGCGCCAAGTACACGACCGGCGAACAGTTCGCGGGCTTCCACCGCATGCTTGAACGTTCCCGCGAGGAGATCGCGCGCGCCGCGGCGCTCAACCCCGACGACCCCACCCCGTACGTCACGGAGATCACCGTCGCCCTCGGGCTCGGCTACCCGCACGCCGAGATGGACCGGCTCTGGACAGAGATCACCGCGCGCGCCCCGCACCACTACGAGGCCCACTACATGGCGCTCCAGTACTGGTGCGCGAAGTGGCGGGGCTCGGAGAAACTGGCGACGGACTTCGCCGAGCGGGCGGCGCAGAACGCGCCGCTGGGCAGCCTGCTCACGGTGCTTCCGCTGATCGCCCACTTCGAGCACGACCAGTCGGACGACAGCGAGGTGGACCGCACGCCCAGGATGATCGGCCGGGTCGACGCCGGTCTCGCCGACGCCGCCGCGGCCGACCAGACCCATCCGCGGCTGCCGGAGCTGCGCCACCTCCTGGCGTACTACCTCGCCCTCCAGAACCGCGACGCGGCGGCCCTCGAACAGTTCAGGCTGGTCGACGGCCACGTCAACGCGCTGCCCTGGCGCTACCGGGGCAGCGAGGAGGAGATGGCCGCGTTCTACTGCCGGATCCGCAACGCCTCGGCGCAGGCGGTGGCGGCGGAGACGGACGGCTGACAGCGCCGGACCGACAGCGCCCACCCGCCGGCCGGAATTCGGGCGGTACCCGGAACGTTCTCCAGGTACCGCCCGCTCGTTCTCGCACGTCTCAGGGAGTCATGATGCTCTTCGGCCGCACGCCCCAGCTGCCCACCCCCGAGCAGGCTCTGCGTGGCCGCGCCGAGCTGCCGTTCACCGTGCCCGACCGGCACACCGTGCTGGGCACCCCGCTCCTCGGCCCCTACCCCGAGCACCTGGAGACCGCCGACTTCGGCCTCGGCTGCTTCTGGGGCGCGGAGCGGAAGTTCTGGCAGCTTCCGGCGGGCGTGTGGACCACGCTTGTCGGCTACCAGGGCGGCTTCACCGAGAACCCCACCTACGAGGAGGTGTGCTCCGGCCTCACCGGCCACACCGAGGTCGTCCGCGTGGTGTACGACCCGTCCCTCATCTCCTACGAGCGTCTCCTCCAGGTCTTCTGGGAGTCCCACGACCCGACCCAGGGCTACCGCCAGGGCAATGACGTGGGCACCCAGTACCGCTCCGCCGTCTACACCCACACCCCCGCCCAGGCGAAGGCCGCCGAGGCCTCCCGCGAGGCCTACCAGAAGGTCCTCACCGGCTCCGGCTACGGCACGATCACCACGGAGATCCTCCCGGCGGAGGGCCGCGCCTTCTACCCCGCCGAGGGCTACCACCAGCAGTATCTCGACAAGAACCCGGCGGGTTACTGCGGCATCGGCGGGACGGGAGTCAAGCTGAGCACCCCGTTCGAGACGAACTGGGGGGCGTCCTGCCCGACGGGCCTCAAGCCCGCTCCCACCGATAACTGAAGCGTGCCCGCGTCCTCGTACCCTGCGCCGGTGACCACCAGATCACCGGTCGTACCCCGGCGCCGGCAGGGTGGCGGCCACCGCCGCGAGCGTGTCCGTACGCAACCGGTCGACCTGGGCGAGGCCCACGAGCGCGTCGTTGCCCGCGGTCCGGGCCAGGTACGGCGACGCGGCGAAGGTCTCGTCGAGCAGATCCCCGACGTGCGGCCGACGGCCCGGGGCCGCCGACGCCGTCAGGACCGTCATGGCGCAGAGACACGGGAAACGGCCGTCGCGGGCCGACCCGCGACGGCGCCGGTCAACAGCCCGGCCAGACGCGGCGCCCGGACCACAGGCGGATGCGCGGACACGGCGTGCCCCGGGATGGTGAGCGCCGGGAAGTCCTCGGCCAACCGGTCCGGGTAAATGACTTCCAGGGCGGAATCCGCCACTGCGGCGGGTAGAGACGCGTGGTCGCGCAGGACCCGGTCGCACGGGGTGTCCGGTCCCACACCTGCCACGGTCTTCCAGGCCTCGGCGTACGGCGTCGCACCGTGCAGCGCGGCCGGGGACACCGCGCAGGCCATGGTGCTGGGCGGTGTGCGGTCGATCCGATTCATCCGGTTCGCCCGCCCACCGCCCGACATCAGCAAGGTCCCCGCCCATGACCAGACCAACGACGGAGTCGGCCGTCCCCCCGGCCACGTGCCCGGCCGGGTTACCTGACGGTGAAGTCGGCTGCCTTCCTGTCCAGGGTCGTGGTGCCGTCCTTGGCGGTGGCCAGGACGGCGACGTGCCAGGCACCGCGCGGGGAGGCCTTCGCGTCGGAGGGGGTGACCTTGACGCTGTACGTGCAGTGCACGGTGTCCTTTCCGGAGGGCTTGCAGACGGCCGACTCCACGCCGGCCATGTCCTTGGCGGTCAGCTCGTCCTCGGTGAAGGACGAGTGCTGCGGCCAGGCCAGCACCTTCACGCTCTTGACGCCGGAGGACGCCGTGACGTCGGTGTCGAAGGTCAACGAGCCGTCGCGGTCGCCGGCGGGCGCGGTGTAGCGGGCAGTGCTGTGCGCCAGCTTCAACGGCTGGTCCCCGGCGTAGGCAAGAGTGAGGGCACCGGCGCCGCCGAGGACAACGACACCGGCGATCACGGACAGAGCGGTACGTCGGGACATGGGATCTCCGTAAGGTCCTGTATCGGGTCGGCGCTCGTCGACCGCGCCGCTTCACCGATACTCGCCGCACAGGGGTCCGCCGGACATGAGCGCACCTACTCGACTCAGGCTGAGTAGGCCAGTGTTGGCGTCCACGGGGCACATGGCAGCGAAGACTCGGCGGCACCGTGTCCTGCCCGATCGGCGTCGCCGAAGCCGATGGCTGATCCGAGAGGACCGGGCAGGACCGGCGGCGCACCGTTCGTGCCCGGCTGGAGCGGCAGGACCGGAGGGACGGTGACCCGGAGCTGATGAATCTGTGCCGCTTTCAGATGTTCGACGCCGGCCGCGTCCTCGGGGGGAGGGGCCCGGGCGGCAGCCCGGCTGTCATGCGGAAGCCACCACCTCGCCGGCCATGACGTCGGGAGGGCTGGGAAGGAGTGACGCAAGGTTGTCCCGCACGAAGTCCGCAGCCCTGGAGATCGATTCCTCGGCGCCGGCCTGGTCCTGGAAGACGCTGGTCGAGACCATCACTCCGTCCCCGGCGTCGATCCAGTAGTAGGCCATGAAGCCGGAGACCTGGCGCATGAGCGGCACAACCCCTCGTTCACGAGGCGTGCCGCCTCGGCCGGATCAGTCACCCCTTCGTACCGCCGCACCGCTGCGTACATCCCAAGCTCCGCACTCTGTTCTGGGTTGGTCGTCTGCCGGGACGTCGTACCCCGGCGACGCTCGTCTGGCTCAGGAGGCGTCCGGCAGTCACCTGAAGGACCGCTTCGGGTGATCCGAACGGCGGCCGCCGGCCAGGGATCCTGCGCGCCACAGCCTCAAGGGCCGCCCCCGTCCGGCTGGAAGCTCGCCAGCATCTGTTCCAGTGCCGCCTGGTCCGGGCCGACGAAGGGGGGCGCGGACGGGGCGGTGGCGAGGGTGTCCAGCATGGCGCCGGTGATGCCGGCGGCCGGCGGGAGGTGCGTCGAGAGGACCAGGTCGGGCTTGCGGTCCTTCAGGGAGTCGAAGGTCCTCAGGTACTTCTCGACATCGACTGTCTGGACCCAGGGACTGTCGACCGTCGCCCACAGGAGCTGGGCGGCGCGCAGGTCCTCGGCCGCGACGTCGCGGACGTCGTCGGCCTGGGCGAGGTCGGCGGTCGGCAGCGGGGCGCCGAAGCAGTCGGAACTGAAGCAGACACCGGAGTGGTCGTCGAAGAAGCCGACGGTGGCGGGGTTGTCGAACAGTGGCGGACGGAACCCGGTGAGGGTGCGGTCCCCGATGTCGAGCGTCTCGCCGGGGTTCACGAGGTAGGCCCGGTCGAGGGGCAGCGGATGCTCACAGGAGAGGATCCCGGCACCCACGAACGTCGTCACGACGCGCGCCTTCGGAGCCGCCGCCAACAGGTCGAAGATCCCGCCCGTGTGGTCGCGGTCGGGGTGGGTGAGCCAGATCCAGCGGACGTCGGCCGGGTCGAGCACGGTGCCGAGGGCCTCGACGAAGTTCCGGTCGGGCAGCCCCAACCCGGTGTCCACGACCACGGGTTGGGTGCCGAGCAGTACGAAGGCGTTCACGGGGATGTGTCCGATGCCCGGCACCTCCAGGCTGTCGGCGATAACGCTGATGTCCGGGCGCAGCCGGTGCACGGTACCCGGGCGGACCTTTTGAAGGGGCATGTCACTCACACCTCGGAAACCCCCCGGGTGATGATCGCCGCGACCGCATGCCTCCGCTGATGCCTCCGCCTCCATCGTCCGGCCGTGGGGGCGGTGGCGCATCCGCTGCCGTGGGCACGCGGGAAGAATGGTGAGGGCCGACGCACGAGGACGTGGCGGGACCGGTACCGGCGGAGCCACGGACGACACGGATACGGACGAGGGGTGCCCATGCTGTTCGGAAGGGGTCGGGAGCCGCGGATGCCCACGGCCGAGGAGGCGCCGCCGGGGCGGCCCGCTCTCGCGTACGAGGTGCCCGAGACGCATGCCGTGCTGGGGACGGCGCTGCGGGAGCCGTACCCCGAGGGATGCGAGGTCGCCGCTTTCGCGATGGGCTGTTTCTGGGGCGCCGAGCGCCGGTTCTGGCAGCTGCCGGGCGGGGTGCGCACCACCCTCGTCGGGTTCCAGGGCGGATACACGCCGTACCCGGTTGACGACGAGGTGCGGACGGGGCTGACGGGACACGCGGAGACGGTGCGGGTGGTGTTCGATCCGACCGAGATCTCGTACGGGCGGCTGCTCCGTGTCTTCTGGGAGGGGCACGACCCGACCCAGGGCTTCCGCCAGGGCAACGACGTCGGTACCCATGTCCGCTCGGTCGTCTTCACGTACTCGCCGGAGCAGCGGGTGTCCGCCGAGGAGACCCGCGAGCGGTATCAGGCGGCGCTGTCGGCGGCCGGGTACGGGGCGGTCACGACCGAGATCGTGGCCGCCGAGGAGCACCCGTTCTATCCGGCGAGCGCCCGGCACCAGCAGTACCTGCACTGGGAACCGGCGGGCTACTGCGGGCTCGGGGGCACCGGGGTGTCCCTGCCGGACGGCGGGGCTCCCCTGCCCGGGGGCGGCGAGGACGCCGTTCGATAGTTTTCCGGCATGTGTGTCTCCCTGGCCCCCGCCGAGTTCACCGGCACCACCCTGTACTGCGGGCGGCTGCACCACCCCGAGCACGGGCTGATCCACGTCCTCGGCTATCAGAACACCGCCGCGAATCTCGCCGTGGGCCCGGGCCCCAACGCCATGCTGCTGCATCTGCCGGCGCGGCAGATGAGCCGACGCAACTTCCTCTCCGTGGGCCGTAGTTCCGACGTGCTGGAACGGATGGTGGACGCGGTACGACCGATCTCGGTGGACGCGGTCGACGACTCGATCGCCTGGATGGGAGCGGACCGGGCACCGGCCGTCGAGGTGTTCGAGCACGACGTGTACACGGTGGTCCTGGCCCGTGACCCGCGCGCCGTCCCGGCGGCACTCGCCGAGGTGCCGGAGGACCGACGGCCCGCGCTCACCCCGGAGCTGTTCGCGTTCTACGCCGAGTGCTTCCCCTCGCACGCGATCGCCGTCTGCTGCTTCGACAACGCGGAGGCGGCCCAGGCCAAGCCGTTGCTCATGTGGTACCAGCCGCACGATCCCGATGTGCTCACCCTGCCCGCGCTCGACTGCCACACCGGGGCCGCGCCCGATCCGGCCGCGCTGGTGGACACGGACCACTGGGTGATCCTCGGCACGGACGAGGCCCCGGCCGACTGGGGTTCGCCCGTCGAGCACGCCCCCTCCATGCGCCACAGTCTGCGGGGCTATCTGCCCGACACGGTCGTGGGCCGGCACTTCGACGGTCCCCTGCGGAACGGGGACTTCGTGATCAGCCATGCGGAGCTGCTGCGCGGCGGCGCGGAGGGGGTGGGCCGGGTCGGGGTGTAGGGAGACGGCCCCGCGCCGATGGGGGAGCCGCAGGCTCCCTTCAGAGGCACGGGCTCCCTTCAGAGGCACGGGCTCCCTTCAGAGGCACGGGCTCCCTTCAGAGGCGCGGGGAACTGCGCGAGCACCCCCCACTCACCAGCACCCGCATCGGCATCCGCACCCGCACCCGCACCCGCACCCGAGGCCCGGTCCCAACGACCCGCCCCGATCAGATCGTCGCCGTGTCGATCACGAAGCGGTAGCGGACGTCACTGGCCAGCACCCTCTCGTACGCCTCGTTGATCTGGTCCGCCCGGATCAGCTCGATCTCGGCGCCCAGACCGTGCTCGGCGCAGAAGTCGAGCATCTCCTGGGTCTCACGGATGCCCCCGATGCCGGACCCGGCGAGGGTCTTCCGCCCGGCGATCACCGAGAACAGGTTGAGGGCGACCGGCTCCTCGGGCGCGCCGACGTTCACGAACGCGCCGTCGGTCTTGAGGAGGGACAGATACGCGTCCAGGTTCAGCGGCGCCGAGACCGTCGACAGGATCAGGTCGAACGAACCCCGGAGCTCCTCGAAGGTCGCCGGGTCGCTGGTCGCGTAGTAGTGGTCGGCGCCCAGCTTCAGCCCGTCCTCCTGCTTGCGGAGCGACTGGGACAGGACGGTCACCTCCGCGCCGAGCGCGTGGGCGAGCTTGACGCCCATGTGCCCGAGGCCGCCCAGACCGACGACGGCGACCTTCTTGCCGGGGCCGGCGTTCCAGTGCCTGAGCGGGGAGTACGTGGTGATGCCGGCGCACAGCAGCGGCGCGGCCTCGTCGAGGGATATGCCCTCGGGGATGCGCACGGTGAAGGCCTCGTCGACGACGATCTTCTCGGAGTAGCCGCCGTAGGTGGGCTCACCGTTCTTGTCGAGGGCGTTGTACGTGCCGACGTTGCCCTTGAGGCAGTACTGCTCCAGCCCGGCCTCGCAGTTCTCGCACGCGCGGCAGGAGTCGACCATGCAGCCCACGCCCACGCGGTCGCCGACGGCGAACTTGGTGACGCCGGAGCCGACGGCCTCGACGACACCGGCGATCTCGTGGCCCGGCACCATCGGGAAGATCGCCTCGCCCCAGCCCTCCCGGGCCTGGTGGATGTCGGAGTGGCAGATACCGGCGAACTTGATGTCGATCAGAACGTCGAACTCACCGACCTCGCGGCGCTCGATGGTCGTGCGCTCCAGCGGAGCCTTGGCAGAGGGGGCCGCGTAGGCGGCGACAGTGGTGGTCATGCCGGGGTTCTCCTAGCCGTCGTATCCGTGCACCGGCCTGCCTTCCGGCCGGTGCACGGATGTCAGCCTGCCCGATGCCACGGCGTTCACCCAGGCCACGGTTCTGCGTACGTCCGCTGGTCCTACCACTGGCGGGGTCAGGCTCCTGGGCGTACGACCATGAATACTTGACGTATGGACGAACAGCCCGAAGCCGCACAGGACCGGCAGCGGCCCGGCGGCCCCACCGGAGCCCCCCTCGACCGGCGTGCCGAGCTCAGCGAGTTCCTGCGGACGCGGCGGGCCCGGCTGAAGCCGGAGGACGTGGGGCTGCCGGAGTTCGGCCGACACCGGCGGGTGCCCGGGCTGCGGCGGGAGGAGCTGGCGCAGCTGGCGGGCGTGTCGGTGGCGTACTACACGCGGCTGGAGCAGGGCAACGGACGCAATGTGTCCGCGGAGGTGCTCGACTCCATCGCGCGCGCCCTCCGGCTGAGCGACGCCGAGCACGCCCACCTCACGCACCTCGCCAAGCCGAAGGCCCACAAGAAGAAGCCGTCGGCCCGTCCGCAGCAGGTCAGGGGCGCCCTGCGGCAGCTGATCGACTCGCTGGACGGCATCCCCGCGTACATCACCGGGCGGCGCTCGGACATCCTCGTCTGGAACCGGATGGCGGCGGCCGTGTTCGGGGACTGGTCGGAGCTGCCGGCGCAGGAGCGGAACTGGGCGCGGATGGTGTTCCTGCGGCCCGAGTACCGGGACCTGTACGTCGACTGGGAGCAGAAGGCCGCCGACATCGTCAGCTACCTGCGGATGGACGCCGGCTGCCACCCGGACGATCCGCGGCTGTCCGCGCTGGTCGGCGAGTTGTCGGTCAAGAGCGAGGAGTTCCGGCGGCTGTGGGCCACGCACGACGTGCGGGAGAAGAGCCACGGGGTGAAGCGCATGCGCCACCCGCTGGTCGGTGACCTGGCCCTCTCCTTCGAGTCGTTCCGGCTCCCCGACGATCACGAGCAGACGCTGATCACCTATCACGCGGAGCCCGGCTCCCCGTCCGCCGAGGCACTGCGCCTGCTGGCCAGCTGGGGCACGGACGCGACCCGCGCCCCGACCACGACACCGTAGCGCCGCCTGCGGCGATACCGTGACATCGGAGGTCTATGAACGTACGTCCGCCGGTGGTCTTCGAGGAGGTCAGCGGGCCGAGGTCCGGCTCGGTGACGTCCGTGCCGTACACGCAGTAGTCGTCGACGTCGAACTCGGCGCCGCCGCCCTCGACGCGCCCCTGCGGCTGCCCGGCGTCCCCGCCGTTCTCCACCGCGGATCACGGGACAGCCCTGAGGGAGGCCACGTGATGAGGGGATCAGCCCTCGATACCGGATGAGAACCCTGTGCGCGGCTGCGGGAACGCCGATGCCGCCCCTGGGGGCGGCATCGGGTGTCACAGGGTCAGACCGGGTCGGTGCCACGTGCGGTGACCGGCGCGGCGCCGCTCGGGCGGTGGGTCAGGCCGCCGAGCCCGCCTTCCAGTCGGCCCAGCTCATGTTCCAGCCGTTGAGGCCGTTGTCCGGGGAGACCGTCTTGTCGCCGGTGTTCTGGACGACGACCACGTCACCGACGATCGAGTTGTCGTAGAACCAGGCGCCCTCGGTGTCGGGGTCGTTCGCGCCCTTGGTGTCGTTCAGACCGACACAGCCGTGGCTGGTGTTGACGTTGCCGAAGACGGAGTCGGCGCCCCAGTAGTTGCCGTGGATGAAGGTGCCGGAGGTCGTCAGACGCATGGCGTGGGGTACGTCCTTGATGTCGTACTCGCCCTTGCCGTCGTCGTCGGTGAAGCCGACCGTCGCGCCGTTCATCCGGGTCTCCTTGAACTTCTCGGAGATCACCATCTGGCCCTCGTACGTCTTGTTCTCGGGTGAGCCGGCGGAGATCGGGATGGTCTTGACGACCTTGCCGTCCTGCGTGACCTTCATCTGCTTGGTCTTGGCGTCGACGATCGAGACCTGGTTGCGGCCGATCTTGAAGGAGACCGTCTTCTGCTGGACGCCGTAGACGCCCTCGGCGCCCTCGACACCGTCGAGCGCGAGCTTCAGCGTGACGGTGGAGCCCTCCTGCCAGTAGTCCTCGGGCCGGAAGTCGATGCGGTTGGCGTTGAACCAGTGGCCGACGACCTCCTGGCCGGAGCTGGTGGAGACGGTGATCCCCTTCTGCACGGCGGCCTTGTCGGTGATCGCCTTGTCGAAGTTGATCGACACCGGCATGCCGACGCCGACGGTGGAGCCGTCCTCCGGCGTGAAGTTGCCGATGAAGCTGTTGGCGGGCGAGACGGTGGTGAACGCCGCGTTCTCGTGGGCCTCGCGGCCCTCGGAGTCCTCGGCGGTGGCGGTGATCTTGTAGTTGGTGGACCGCTCCAGCTGCACGCTCGGCGCCCAGCTCTTCTTGTCGGCGGATATCTCACCCTGGACGGCGGTGCCGTCGGAGGTGGTCATCGTCACCTTGGTGAGCTTGCCCTTGCTCACGGTGACCTTGGCGGAGTTGTTGATGGAGGCGTTGTTCGAGCCGTCCTTAGGGGTGATCTTGATATCGGCCTCGGAGGTCTTCTTGGCCGCCGCCTCGTCGACCTTGGACTGCGAGTCCCCGCCGTCGTTCCCGGACGCGTTGTCGCCGTCGCCCCCGCTGCACGCAGAGAGCACCAGCACCCCGCCGAGCAGTGCGGACGCGACCGTCAGGCCCTTGCGCCGCTTACTGTTCGTCATCACACGCTTCTCCATCGTTGCCGAAATCCCCAAAGAGCCGAGAATCCCCGTAAGCACTAAAACACCACTACGGCATCGAGCCGTTCCGCTTGGCGCCGATGTGTGGGGTACGCCACTCCGCCTGTTCCGCGTCGTCGACGGCCCCCGGCGGTGGTGCTTGAGTGGCCAGTGCTCCCCCTGAGACGAGAGAACCCCGGGCGGCGGTTGCCGCCCGGGGTCGTGACTCCCAAGGCGCGTCAGCCGCGTCCGTCTTCCTCGTCGTCCTCGCCGTCATCATCCTCGTCGAGGCCCCATTCCGGCGAATCGGGGTCGTAGTCGATGCTCTCACTGCTCCAGGAGGCCTGGGCGAGTTCGACGCCCGGCACCTCGTCGACCAGGTCGAACGGGTCGATCAGGTAGGCGAGCGCCTCCGCCGTGTCCTCCGCCACCGCGCTCTCGGCGTGTACCCGTTCGTCGCCCGGCATATCGGGATCGTCGGCGATCCGCCGCAGCGCGGCGCCGGTGACGGTCTCGACGTTCTCGACCTCCACCACCAATTCCAGGCGAAGACGGACAAACTGTGATGTCTCAGCTGTAGTCATGCGTCGGAGCGTACGGCTCACATGCCCCGCGACTTTCCCACGACCCGCGACTTTCATTAGCATCGCTGTCCACGGCCAATTCGCCAGCTTCACAAGGGGATCGATATTCCGTGTCCGTAGCACGTCGCGCGTCGCCCACCGCCCGCCGATCGCTGCTGACCGCCACCGCCGCGGGGACCCTTCTGGCTGCCCTGTGGTTCGTGCCGTCGGCCAACGCGACCCAGGAGGCCCCGGACATACGGCAGCAGACGACGACCGACTCCGACGGGACGACGGTCTCCGGCTCGACGGAGGACGAGGAGTCGGCGGGCCGCACCGCCCAACTCGCCGACACCGGAAGCCCCAACACCACGCCGTACATCGTCGGCGGCACCCTCTTCCTGGGCCTGGGCGCGGGCTTCGTGGCGTATTCGGTACGACAGGGGCGCCTGGAGGCGTACTGACGGCGCGACAGCGACGCGCGTACCCAGGGGGCACCGCCGACATGGCGGTGCCCCCTGCGCGTCCCGGTCAGGCCAGCGGCCCGGTGACCGACTCGGCGGCCGCGACCAGCCGCCCGTCCCGGACGAACGCGTCCGCGAGCGCCAGGTCGGGGGCGAGGAAACGATCCGGCCCGGGGCCCTCGACCCCGAACTTCCGTACGGCCTCGACCACCGCCCGGGTGGCGGGCGCGGGCGTGAGCCCCTCACGCAGTTCCACGGCGCGCGTCCCGGCGTAGAGCTCGACGGCCAGCACCCGGGTGAGGTTGTCGACGGCGGTGCGCAGCTTGCGGGCGGCCGACCACCCCATGGAGACGTGGTCCTCCTGCATCGCGGAGGACGGGATCGAGTCCGCCGAGGCCGGTACGGCGAGCCGCTTCAGCTCGCTGACCAGTGCCGCCTGGGTGTACTGCGCGATCATGAGCCCGGAGTCGACACCGGCGTCGTCCGCGAGGAACGGCGGCAGCCCGTGCGAGCGGTTCTTGTCGAGCAGCCGGTCGGTGCGCCGCTCGGCGATCGAGGCCAGGTCCGCGACCGCGATGGCGAGGAAGTCCAGTACGTACGCGACCGGGGCGCCGTGGAAGTTGCCGTTGGACTCGACCCTGCCGTCCGGCAGGACTACGGGGTTGTCGACGGCCGACGCCAGCTCCCGCTCGGCGACGAGCCGCGCGTGGGCGATGGTGTCCCGTCCGGCCCCGGCGACCTGCGGGGCGCAGCGCACCGAGTACGCGTCCTGCACCCGCGGCGCGTCGTCCTGGTGGTGCCCGGTGAGCCCCGAACCCTGCAGTACGGCGAGCATGTTGGCGGCGGAGGCGCCCTGCCCGGGGTGCGGCCGGATGGCGTGCAGCTCGGGGGCGAGGACCTTGTCGGTGCCGAGCAGCGCCTCCAGGGAGATCGCGGCCGTGACGTCGGCCGACTTGTACAGCGTCTCCAGGTCGGCGAGCGCCATGACGAGCATGCCGAGCATGCCGTCGGTGCCGTTGAGGAGGGCGAGCCCCTCCTTCTCGCGCAGTTCGACGGGGGCGATGCCGTGCGCGGCGAGCAGTTCGGCGGCCGGCCGTACGAGGCCGTCGGGGCCCTCGGCGTCGCCCTCGCCCATGAGGGTGAGCGCGCAGTGCGACAGCGGCGCGAGGTCGCCGGAGCAGCCCAGGGAGCCGTACTCGTGCACGACGGGGGTGATCCCGGCGTTGAGGATGTCGGCCATCGTCCGCGCGACCTCGGGGCGTACGCCGGTACGTCCGGAGCAGACGGTCTTCAGTCGCAGGAACATCAGTGCGCGGACGACCTCGCGCTCCACCCTCGGCCCCATGCCGGCCGCGTGGGAACGGACGATGTTGCGCTGGAGCTGGGTGCGCAGCTCCTGGCTGATGTGCCGGGTCGCGAGGGCGCCGAAGCCGGTGGAGACCCCGTAGACGGGGTCCGGTTTGGCTGCCAGCGCTTCCACGATCCCGCGGGCCGCGGCGAGGGCCGCCAGCGCCTCCTCGGAGAGCTCGACCCGGGCGCCGGCGCGCGCCACGGCGAGGACGTCGGCGGCGGTGACACCGGACGTCCCGAGCACCACCGTGTCCACAGAGTGCATATCCATATTCAGGATCGTAGGGACTGAATCGTCGAATGTCACGACCGATTGCCGGAAGGGCTCCTTACCCCGCCGCCACCCATGACACGATCCGCGACATTCACGGACGAAGCAACTCGCGTAGATCAGAGATCGCTCAGAACATGCTTGGAATTCGGTCAAAGAACGATCAGAAACTCGCAGGTAACCGACTTTCCGGGTGAGGCGGAGGGTTACGGTCATGGCACCGGATGCGTCGACGCTTCCCATGCACGCCCTCCCCTGCGCGCACACGACGAGTCGACGCCTCGGATGACCCCGGGTCCCACGGCCTCCACTCCCCCCTGTCGGCCGTGGGTCCCCCTACGGCCCCGGCGACGCGACCCGGGCCGTAGGCGTCCGAGGGCCGCGCGCGACCTCGAACAGCCGCGCGGCCCGCCCTAGGACCGGCGCCCTCGAATGCGGCGCCGGTCCCCGGGGTGCACCGGATCGACGGGCGCGGGCGGCCGGTCGGCGAGACGGATGACCGGGTCCTCGCCCCCGTCGCCCTCCCGGCCCGCGACGACCGGCTCGATGGAACCGGCGGCCTTGGCCCGGTACTGCGCGGCGTCCGCGAGCCGGAACAGCCGACGGGCCGAGCGCAGCGGCCCGATCGGGTCCCCCGTGGAGGCGACCCCGCACGCGACGCCCTCCCCCGGCTCCAACGCGCGGGCCCGGACGCACAGATCGCCGGCGACCCGTACCACCTCGTCCGCCGACGGGCCCACCGCGAGCAGACAGAACTCGTCACCACCGAGCCGCGCGGCCAGGACGTGGGGCAGCTCCGCCGCGCAGCACGAGAGCACCGATCCGAACCGCTCCAGGACCTGGTCGCCGATGGCGTGCCCGTAGGAGTCATTGACCTTCTTCAGGCCGTTGAGGTCGCAGACCACCAGGCTGATCACCGTGCCGTCGCGCCGGTGCGCCTCCATCGCCTCGTCCAGCCGCAGATCGACCGCGCGCCGGTTGGCGAGGCCGGTGAGGGGGTCGGTGAAGGCGAGCCGCCTGGCTTCCTCCAGCCGTTCGGACTGTGCGATCCCCGCCGCCACCACTGAGGCGAGCACCGTCGCGAACGCGGCGTCGTCGCCGTGGAAGACGGGCTCCCCGGCGGGCCGGGCCACATACAGCTCGCCCCACGCCCTGCCGTTCAGCACGACGGGCGCCACCACGCAGCAGCCCCGGCCGCGCCGGCGCAGCGTCGCCACCCGCTGATGGCAGTAGCCGCCCCGGCGCCGTTCGGCGACCGGCCCGGCCGCCGTCTCCACCCAGGCGTTGGGCTCACCGCCCTCCAGCCACCGCTCGTGGAGGAACTCCGCGATCTCCGGGAACTCGTGCACGGGGTACGTCTCGTCCTCCGGGAACTCCTCCTCGTCCGCCGCCCGGTTGCCCACGTTCACGAGCACCCGCAGCAGCCCGCGCTCCCGCTCCCACACGGACAGCGCGGCGAAACTGCCGGACAGGGCCCGACAGGCCCCGTCCGCGGCCGCCCGCCACGACTCACGCGGCGTGTGCGCGGCGGCCATGCCCCGCGCCAACGCCACCACGGCCTTCAGCCGTCTGTCCTCGCCCACCACTCCAGGCTAGGGAGCTTTGGTCCGATGTGAGACGTTGGTGGGGCGAACAGGGGTACGGCTCGGCGACGCACGCCCCGGTCACTGGCGCGGCCACCGTTCTCCAGGGCTCGGCGAGCGGCGCGAGCGCCCCACCGCCCCGGACGCACCACGTGGCCCCCGACCGGGCCCCAGCTCACTCCCCCGGCCACTCCGGCTTCCGCTTCTCGTTGAAGGCGGCCACGCCCTCCGCCCGGTCGCCCGAGAAGGCCACCGAACGCCACGCCGCGTCCTCGACGTCCAGCCCCGCCCGCAGATCCAGCCCGTGCCCGAGCCGGAGCGCCCGTTTCGCGGCCCGCAGCCCCACGGGCGAGTTGGCGGCCATCCGCCCGGCCAGCGCCAACGCCTCCGTACGGTCCCGCCCCTCGTCCACCAGCTCGTCCACCAGCCCCAACTCCCGCGCCTCGGCGGCCTCCAGCCGACGCGCGGTGAAGATCAGCTCGGCGGCCCGCGCGGCCCCCACCCGACGCGGCAGCAACTGCGTACCGCCGCCGCCCGGAATCACCCCCACCGACACCTCCGGCAGCCCCACCACCGCCGTGCGGTCGGCCACGATCACATCGCAGGACAGCGCCAGCTCGAACCCGCCGCCCAGCGCGAAGCCGTGCACGGCGGCGATCGTCGGCATGGGCAGCTCCAGCACCCCGGTGTACGCCGCCCGCGCGACGGGCCGCTGCCGCACCAGCTCCGCGTCAGTGAACGAGTTCCGCTCCTTCAGGTCGGCCCCCACGCAGAACGCCCGCTCATGCGTCGACGTCACCACGACCACCCGTACGTCCCGGTCGGCGGCCAGCGCGTCGCACGCGGCGGCGATGGAGCGGGCCATGTCGGTGGACACGGCGTTCATGGCCTTCGGCCGGTCGAGGGCGAGTTCGGTGACGTGGGCGTGCCGCCGCACGACCACGAACTCGCCGTACCGCCGCTCGTCGCCCGGCCCCTCTGTGACCTCGACACCGACGCCCATGACACCCTCCTGGTTAACGCGGGTTAACTACCGTCGCCCCGATCATCGCAGCCCGGCCCGCCCCGCAAAACCCCGGATCCGCCGCGGGGCCCTGAGGACGACGCGTCCGACGCCCCCGCCCGACAACGCGTCGGCCCGTTTCCCCGTTCGAGTGACATCCGGCCCTTCACAGGCCGGATCGCCCCCTTCGCTGCATAGCCTGCGCTCCGCCAGGCGCACCGGGGGACACGGGCGCGGAGGGAGGACGGACCATGAAGACGAACCCGGTGACCAGGCCGACGACGCCCACCAGGGAGACGAAGCCGGGAACACCAGCGGCGGCGCCGCAGCCGCCGCAGCCGCCGCAGCCGCACGGTTCACCCACGGCGCAGGCCCCGAAAGCCCCGCCCCGGCCGAACACGCCGGCCCGACCCGCGGCGCCCGGGAGGGGCCCAAGGCCCCGCGGGGCGCAGGCGCCGGACGGGTCGCCCGCGGCGCGGGCCTCGTCCCGGTCGCCGAGGCCGCGGATCCCACCGCCGGAAGCGGTTCGGGGCGTCTCGGCGCCGTGGGCCCCGTCGGGGGCGCGCGGGACGTCCTCGGCGTCCATGGCTTCGTCGGCATCGACCGCCTCGGTCACGGGCGCGGGCGGGGACCGGCCGGCCCCGGCTCCCCTCGCCGTCCGCCCTCGGGGCCGCCACCGGCGTCCGCGCCCCCGGAAGGCGCTGTTCGTGGTCGGCGGGATGGTCCTGGCGGCAGGTGCGCTGAGCCTGCTGCGGCTGGCCTCGGACCCGGTCGGCGGCGCGGCCGGTGCCGCACCGAGGGCGGCGGACGGCGTCACGGACACGGCGACCAGCGCCTGGACGACGGCGGACAGGGGGCCCTCGGCGGAGCCGACCGCCGACGCCCCGACCGGCGACACCAGCCCCACGCCGACGGCACCCCCGTCTCCCGGTTCGGCCGGCGCCGTGCCCGCCCCGGCGGCGACGTCGTCCGTGCCCTCGATCGGCATCGAACTCCGCGACGGCCTCTTCGCCCGCCGCTCCCCCGCGGCCCGCGCCACTCCCCCGGGGACCCAGTCGGCCCCCGAGGCCCCCCGCCCCACCCGGTCCGCGCCCACCCCACAGCCGGCCTCGTCCCGGCAATCGGCCGCCCCCGGCTCCCCGGTGACCCTCGACCACACGACCGGGCCGCCCCGACGGCAGGGGCCGGGCAGGTGCGTGCCGATCGTCGGCCTGTGCGTCGACGGCACGCCGGGTGGCAGGTGAGGACGGCCCTCCAGGCGACGACGAGGTCCCAGGGCACGCCGACGACAACGACGAGTCCCAGGGCACCGGCGACACGGGCCCCGGCCCCGACCGCCCGCCCCTGCCCCGGCGTCAGCAGCAGGTGCCGGAAAAAGCCCCACCAGGCCCTCGGCCCTGATCCGAAAGCCTCACTCGGCTCTCAACCGGCCGTCCCCCTCGCCGAGGCCTACGCCTTACCGGGTCGGCGGGTGAGCAGCCACGGCTGCACCACGCCCAGACCTCGTACGGGGCGTTGCCACATGGGCTGGAGGGCGAACCGGTAGGTCGGCGGTTCCTCGCCCTCCTTCTCGGCGGCGGCAGCGGCCTCGGCGGCCTCCGCCTCGGACGCGGGGGCCTCGCCGGAGCGGATCAGTTCCTCGGCGAAGGCGGCGTCGACGAGGACCGCGTCCTTGGGCGCTATCGAGGTCAGCCGGCTCGCGAGGTTCACCGTGGAACCGAAGACGTCGCCCATCCGGGTCGTGACGGTCCCGAAGGCCATTCCGACGCGCAGTTCGGGCATGGTCTCGTCGTTCGCCATGGTTTCTATCAGCCGCAGGGCGATCTCGGCGGCCACACCCGAGTCATCGGCGGCGTAGAGGACCTCGTCGCCCAGGGTCTTGATCAGCCGGCCCCCGTTCGCCGCGACGAGATCCGCCGCCGTCGTCTCGAAGGCCTCGACGAGCTCGCCGAGCTCCTCCTCCTCCATCCGGCGGGTGAGCCGGGTGAAGCCGACCAGGTCGGCGAAGCAGACCGCGAGCCGCCGGTCGACCATCTCCTCGTCGTCGGCGGCCTGCACGACCCGGCCGGTGGCGGCGGCGAGCTGTCGCCGCCAGACGTAGACGAGGAACTCCTCCAGCTCCGGCAGGAGCAGCTCCACCAGGGGGTACGTCACCTCGGTTCGGGTCATGCCCGGCTCCGGCGGTTCGGTCAGTCCCTCCAGGAAGGAGTCGATCTGCCACTCGGCGAGCCGCGCGGTGGTCTGACCGGTGGAACGTGCCACCTGCACGGCCATGGCCTCGCTGAGCAGCCCCGCCTCGACGAGACCGGCGAGCCGCCGCAGAGCGAGGACGTCCGCCTCGGTGAGCGCCTTGGCCTGGCCGATGTCCGCGAAGCCCATGGCCCGCCAGAACCGGGACGCCAGTTCCATGGACACGCCCGCGCTACGGGCCGCCTGGAAGGGGGTGTAACGACGCTCGGCACCGAGGATCAGCCCTTCGAGCCGCAGCGCCAGCGGGTCCTCCTCGCCGCCGTCCGCGCCCTGGGGGTCCGGCGGGTCCACGCGGCCCTGCGCGTCCGTGCCGGTGTCCTCGACGCTCACGCCAGCTGCCCTTCCGATCTCCCGCGGTCACGTACTCGACCGGCCTCAACTCTACGGCAGGTGTGCGCCAGCTCACTCCGTAAGGTGCAACTGACAGGGGTGTGCTCCTTGACCGTACGGCCCCGCCGCCACCCGCGCTCAGCGGCTCGTCCGCGGCCGACGGGCGGGCCGGACGCCGTCACCGGGTTCCCGGACAACAGGCGCCCCACACACACCACCAGCCTCAGGATTGGCGCCTTCTCACACGGCGCGCAGGTGCACGATGTCCCCGGCCCCCACCGGCTCCTGCACCCCTTCACCGGTGGCCAGCACCAACCGCCCGTCGCCGTCGACGGCCACGGCCTCGCCGACGATCGACCGGTCGCCCGGCAGCTCGGCCCGCACCTTGCGCCCCAGGGTCGCGCACCCTGCCGCGTAGGTCTCCTGCAACCCGCTCACCGCCGGGTCGCCCCCGGCCCGCCGCCAGCGGCCGTACCAGTCCTCCAGTGCCCGCAGCACGGCGCGCAGCAGCGGATCGCGGTCGGTGGTCACGGCGCCCGCGAGGGCCAGCGAGCCGGCGGTGGGCACGGGCAGCTCGTCCTCCCGCAGACTGACATTGATGCCGATACCGATGACGACCCCGTCGTCCCCCGCGCGCTCGGCGAGGATGCCGCCGGCCTTGCGTTCCTCTCCGCCCACGGTCACCAGCAGGTCGTTCGGCCATTTGAGTGACGTATCGACGCCGGCGGCCCGGGACAGCCCCGTGGCGACGGCGACACCGGTCAGCAGCGGGAGCCAGCCCCACTGGTGGACGGGTACCTCGGTGGGCTTGAGGAGGACGGAGAAGAAGAGTCCGGAGCGGGCCGGTGCCGACCACTGCCGGTCGAGGCGGCCCCGGCCGGCCGTCTGTTCCTCGGCGACCAGGACCGCGCCCTCCTCGGCGTCCCCCCGGACCGCGAGGCCCACCAGATCGTGGTTGGTGGAACCGGTGCGCTGCACGACCTCCACATCGCAGTACAGGCCCCCGTGTCCGCCGTCCCGTACCAGCGCCCGACGCAGCGCGGCCCCGTTGAGCGGCGGGCGGTCGAGGTCGGACCAGCGGTTGTCGTCTGAAGCATCTCGCGGCGTCATGCAACCCACCCTAGGTGTGGTAAACGCCGCACTGCCGAACCGTAGGGGCAGCACTACGCTACGGATGAGTAACCGCCCCCACTTCTGAGCACCTACTGAGACAGCATCAGCGCTCACCCCGAGCAAGCACGCACCCGAAGTCCTCACGTCCCACGTCCCACTGAGCAGGCAGGGAGCCGCATCCCGATGTCCGAGCCGGAAGAGCCAGCGACCATCGACATCCACACGACCGCGGGGAAGCTCGCGGATCTGCAGCGCCGTATCCACGAGGCGACGCATGCCGGCTCCGAGCGCGCGGTGGAGAAGCAGCACGCCAAGGGCAAACTGACGGCCCGTGAGCGGATCGAACTGCTCCTCGACGAGGACTCCTTCGTCGAGTTCGACGAGTTCGCCCGACACCGCTCCACCGACTTCGGCATGGAGAACAACCGCCCCTACGGCGACGGCGTCGTCACCGGCTACGGCACGGTCGACGGCCGCCCCGTCGCCGTCTTCTCACAGGACTTCACCGTCCTCGGCGGTTCCCTCGGCGAGGTCTTCGGCCAGAAGATCATGAAGGCGATGGACTTCGCCCTGAAGACCGGCTGTCCCGTGATCGGTATCAACGACTCCGGCGGCGCCCGCATCCAGGAGGGCGTCATGGCCCTCGGCATGTACGGCGAGATCTTCCGCCGCAACACCCACGCGTCCGGCGTGATCCCCCAGATCAGCCTGGTCGTCGGCCCCTGCGCGGGCGGCGCGGTCTACTCGCCCGCGATCACCGACTTCACGGTCATGGTCGACCAGACGTCGCACATGTTCATCACCGGCCCGGACGTCATCAAGACGGTCACCGGCGAGGACGTGGGCTTCGAGGAACTGGGCGGTGCCCGCACCCACAACGCGACCTCGGGTGTCGCCCACCACATGGCGGGCGACGAGAAGGACGCGATCGAGTACGTCAAGCAGCTCCTGTCCTACCTCCCCTCCAACAACCTCAGCGAGCCCCCGGCCTTCCCCGAGCAGGCCGACCTCTCCGTCACGGACGAGGACCGGGAACTCGACACGCTCGTCCCGGACAGCGCCAACCAGCCGTACGACATGCACACGGTCGTCGAGCACGTCCTGGACGACGCCGAGTTCTTCGAGACCCAGGCCCTGTTCGCGCCGAACATCCTCACCGGCTTCGGCCGCGTCGAGGGCCACCCCGTCGGCATCGTCGCCAACCAGCCCATGCAGTTCGCCGGCTGCCTGGACATCGACGCCTCCGAGAAGGCGGCCCGCTTCGTCCGCACCTGCGACGCCTTCAACGTCCCGGTGCTGACCTTCGTCGACGTCCCCGGCTTCCTCCCGGGTGTCGGCCAGGAACACGAGGGCATCATCCGCCGCGGCGCCAAGCTCATCTACGCCTACGCCGAGGCCACGGTCCCCCTGATCACGGTCATCACCCGCAAGGCCTTCGGCGGCGCCTACGACGTCATGGGCTCCAAGCACCTCGGCGCCGACCTCAACCTCGCCTGGCCCACCGCCCAGATCGCCGTCATGGGCGCCCAGGGCGCGGTCAACATCCTGCACCGCCGCACCATCGCGGCCGCCTCCGACGAGGAGCGCGAGGACGTGCGCGCCCGCCTGATCCAGGAGTACGAGGACACCCTCCTCAACCCCTACACGGCGGCCGAACGCGGCTACGTCGACGCCGTGATCACCCCCTCGGACACCCGCCGCCACATCGTCCGGGGCCTGCGGCAGCTCCGCACCAAGCGCGAGTCCCTGCCGCCGAAGAAGCACGGCAACATCCCCCTCTAGACCTGACGGGAGCCATCGTGATCAAGGTCGTACGGGGCAATCCGACCCCCGAGGAGCTGGCCGCCGCCCTGGCGGTGGTCCAAGCGCGCGCCGCGGCGGCGGCCACGCAGCCGTCCGGCGCGCCCGCACCCCGGGACTCCTGGTCCGACCCGTCCCGCATCGCCGCGCACCGCCTGCCGGCCCCGGGCCCCACTGCGTGGAGCCGCACCTACTGGCCCGGCTGAGCGGAACCGCCGACCTCACTTGAGTACGCGTACTCAGGCGTCCGGACCACAGCGCCCCGCACCATCGGATCATGCTGTGGTCCGACCCTGAGAACAAGCCGCCGAAGGAACTCCGAGACACCCAGGACATGCTCCGCCGGCTCAGCATCCTCATGGCCCTGGCCATGCTCCTGGCGATGCTGGTCCTGGGCGTTCTCTGAGCGGCCGGGAACGGCGGCGCGGCAGCAGTCGGCCGACACCCGCCGGCACGGCGCCGCCCCACGACGCGCCCCGGGCGCCCGCCCCCCGCCGCTACCCTGACCGCATGACCGAACCGCATCCCCGCCGTCGTCTCGTGCTCGCCTCCCAGTCCCCGGCCCGCCTCAACCTGCTCCGCCAGGCCGGCCTGGACCCCGAGGTGATCGTCAGCGGAGTGGACGAGGACGCCGTCACCGCCCCCACCCCCGCCGACCTGGCCCTCGCCCTCGCCGAGGCCAAGGCCTCCGTCGTCGCGGCGAAGCCCGAGGTGAAGGGCGCCCTCGTCATCGGCTGCGACTCGGTGCTCGACCTGGACGGCGAAGCCCTCGGCAAGCCCGCCGACGCCGAGGAGGCCACGGCCCGCTGGAAGTCGATGCGCGGCCGCGCCGGCACCCTGCAGACCGGCCACTGCGTCTACGACACGACGACCGGCCGCTACACCTCCGCCACCGCCTCCACCGTCGTCCACTTCGGCGACCCCAGCGACGAGGAGATCGCCGCGTACGTGGCGTCGGGTGAACCCCTCTACGTCGCGGGCGCGTTCACCCTCGACGGCCGTTCGGCCCCGTTCATCGACGGCATCGACGGCGACCACGGCAACGTCATCGGCATCAGCCTCCCCCTGGTCCGCCGCCTCCTGGCCCAACTGGGCGTGGCCATCACGGACTTGTGGACACCCCGAGCCCAGTAGAGGTGCCTCAGGGCGTACCGGCGGCCGGCGGCGCGGCAGGCGTGGCCGGCGCGCCCCGCTCATCCGCCGTCGGCGCACCCGGGTCGTCCGCTCCCGGCACACCCTGACCGTCCGGCTTCGGCGCACCCTCGCCGCCCGCTCCCACGCCCGCGTCCCCGGCGCCCCCCTGCCGGTCGTACGTCATCAGCGTGAGCACCACGAGCGCCAGGACCACCATCATGAAGACGAAGGCGCCCCATCCCACCAGCCCCACCGTGAGCGCACCGAGCAACCCGTGCACGACGGCCACGCTGATGAGCAGGACACGCCCGAGCCCGGCGGCGGGCCGGTCGCGTACCGCCACGAGCAGGGCGACGAACCCGCAGAACGCGAAGTAGAGCCCGAAGACGACACCCCCGGCCTTCGACGAGAGCGACATCGCGTCGGGGTCCAGCCCGGCGAGGGACATCTCCTGCCGGTCCACGACGGTGCCGAGGAACCACTGGAGCAGGGCGATCCCCAGGCCCTCCGCGAACAGTACGACCGCCGTGACCACCGCCACAGGTCTGCGGATCACCGCCACCCACCCCACTTTCCCTGCCGCGCCGTTCTCGCCGGGGCACTGTTACCCCGCGTACGTGTTCGAGACATCGCGAACGCTACTAACGGGTAAACCCGGGGACAAGGGTTCCCGCGAGAGCAAAGAATCGTTGGGCCATTAGTAGGGATTCCACAAAGAAACCCAACCGGCCGCAGCACGGCCGCACAGAGACCTTGACCACAGTAGAGGGCTAGGGTTTTCGCGTGGAGTCCTGCGTGATGCGGTACGACAAGGGATTTCGCCGGTCGAGCGAGCCTCGATTCACGCTCCGTGTGGGCAAGGTCACCATTGAGGACGGGTCGAAACGCCGTGTCGGCAGTCCCTAAACTCGGCTTGTTTCAAGGAGAGGGAGCCATCGTGCGCAAGGTGTTGATCGCCAACCGAGGCGAAATCGCTGTCCGCGTCGCCCGGGCGTGCCGGGACGCCGGGATCGCGAGCGTGGCCGTGTACGCGGATCCGGACCGGGACGCACTGCATGTGCGTGCCGCGGACGAGGCGTTCGCCCTGGGCGGTGACACCCCCGCCACCAGCTACCTGGACATCGCCAAGGTGCTCCAGGCAGCCAAGGACTCCGGCGCGGACGCGATCCACCCGGGCTACGGCTTCCTCTCGGAGAACGCGGAGTTCGCCCAGGCGGTGCTGGACGCGGGCCTGAACTGGATCGGCCCGCCCCCGCAGGCGATCCGCGACCTGGGCGACAAGGTGGCGGCCCGTCACATCGCGCAGCGCGCGGGCGCCCCGCTCGTCGCGGGCACCCCCGACCCGGTCTCCGGCGCCGACGAGGTCGTGGCGTTCGCCGAGGAGCACGGTCTGCCCATCGCCATCAAGGCGGCGTTCGGCGGCGGCGGCCGCGGCCTGAAGGTGGCCCGCACCCTCGAAGAGGTCCCCGAGCTGTACGACTCGGCCGTCCGCGAGGCGGTCGCGGCGTTCGGCCGCGGCGAGTGCTTCGTGGAGCGCTACCTGGACAAGCCGCGCCACGTGGAGACCCAGTGCCTGGCGGACAAGCACGGCAACGTGGTCGTCGTCTCGACCCGTGACTGCTCGCTCCAGCGCCGCCACCAGAAGCTGGTCGAGGAGGCTCCGGCGCCGTTCCTGTCGCCCGAGCAGAACGCGGAGCTGTACCGCGCGTCGAAGGCCATCCTGAAGGAGGCCGGCTACGTCGGCGCCGGCACGGTGGAGTTCCTCGTCGGCATGGACGGCACGATCTCCTTCCTGGAGGTCAACACCCGTCTGCAGGTCGAGCACCCGGTCACCGAGGAGGTCACCGGTATCGACCTGGTCCGCGAGATGTTCCGGATCGCCGACGGCGAGGAGCTGGGCTACGACGACCCGCCGCTGCGCGGTCACTCGTTCGAGTTCCGCATCAACGGCGAGGACCCGGGCCGCAACTTCCTCCCGGCACCCGGCACGGTCACCACGTTCACCCCGCCGTCCGGTCCCGGTGTCCGTCTGGACGCGGGCGTGGAGTCCGGCAGCGTCATCGGCCCGGCCTGGGACTCCCTCCTCGCCAAGCTGATCGTCACCGGCGCCACCCGGCAGCAGGCCCTCCAGCGTGCCGCGCGCGCCCTGGAGGAGTTCCAGGTCGAGGGCATGGCGACGGCCATCCCGTTCCACCGCGCGGTGGTGACGGACCCGGCGTTCGCCCCCGAACTCACCGGCTCGACCGACCCGTTCACGGTCCACACCCGCTGGATCGAGACGGAGTTCGTCAACGAGATCAAGCCGTTCGCCGCCCCCGCGGACACCACCGAGTCCGAGGACGAGACGGACCGCGAGACGATCGTCGTCGAGGTCGGCGGCAAGCGCCTGGAGGTCTCCCTCCCCGCCGCCCTGGGCATGACCCTGGCCCGCACCGGCCTGGCGGCGGGCGCCAAGCCCAAGCGCCGTGCGGCGAAGAAGTCCGGCCCGGCGGCGTCCGGCGACACCCTCGCCTCCCCGATGCAGGGCACGATCGTCAAGGTCGCCGTCGAGGAGGGCCAGGAGGTCAAGGAGGGCGACCTCATCGTGGTCCTGGAGGCCATGAAGATGGAGCAGCCCCTCAACGCCCACCGCTCCGGCACGATCAAGGGCCTGAGCGCGGAGGTCGGCGCCTCCATCACCTCGGGCGCGGCGATCTGCGAGATCAAGGACTGAGAATCCGCACGCAGCGACCCCCGCGCCCGTCAGGGCCGCGGGGGTCGTGTCGTCGTACCCGTACAACTCCCCCGCCCATCCGACCTCTTAGGCTGAAGTCATCCCGGCGAAGAGAGCAGGTGAGGCCACGGTGAGCACCACCCCGGCCGGGCCCCCGGCAGGAGCGCGGCCCCCCGCGGCCCGGCCCCCTGCGGGCGCCCGTCCCATGCGGGCCGACGCCCGCCGCAACCACGAGCGCCTCCTGACGGCGGCCCGCCTCGCGTTCGCCGCCCATGGCACGACCGCCTCGCTGGAGGACATCGCCCGCCGCGCGGACGTCGGGATCGGCACCCTCTACCGCCACTTCCCGAACCGCGAGGCCCTTCTCGGCGCGGTCTTCGAGGGGGCGGTCCAGGAACTGCTCACCCGAGCCCGGGAGCAGCTCGACGCGCCTCAGCCATGCACCGCACTGGTCACCTGGCTGCGTGACATCATCACTCGTGCGAGTGAATACCGTGGCCTGGCGAAGGCACTCATGACGGTGTCGTACGCCGACTCCCGCACCGAGGGGGACGCCTCGGACCTGGCCAGGTGCTGCGCCCCGATCCACGCGGCGGGCACCGCCCTCCTGACGCGGGCTCAGCAGGCCCACGCCGTGCGCGACGACGTGTCGATCGCCGATCTGCTCCAGCTCACCCACGCGATCGCGCTGGCCGCCGAGGAGACCCCGGACGACCCGGAGCTGGCCGACCGCCTGCTTGGCCTGACCCTGCGGGGCCTGAAGCCCTAACCAAGGGCTGTCCCGTAGTCCGCGGTGGATGCGAGGTGCCGTAGCCGGCGTCGTGCGCCCGCCGGGGGTTACGGGACAGCCCTCAAGGGCTGTCCCAGGACGTTGGTGACACGACCTGGCGGACAGTCGGCCCGTCCGGCGCCATGGGCCCGCGGCTTCGCCGCGGAGCGCCCGGCGCCCCACACCCGCGGACGGTCCCGGTCGGATCGGCGGTGCCCTCGACGTCCTTGGCGCAGCCGACGGCTACCGGTCCGCGACGCCTCGCCGCCCTCCGGCGTACCCGACGACTACTGGTACGCCGTCGGCCCGTTGCCCGACTCCACCGCCGCCCTGGCGTAACCCCGTTCGGCGGGGGGGCCCGCCGGCCGACGGCGGCAGCCTTTGCCCCCGTGGCTCACCTGCGGCGGAACGGCCGAATCAACGGCGGCGCAGGTCCGCCACGCGGGCCGCTCGCTCCCGTTCGCGCTCGCCGGTCGGCGGCTCCCCCACCACCGTGGCGCTGCGCAACTGCGGCGCGGTGCCGTGGACCTGGTTCCGGCGGGGGCCCGGGAGCGGCATGTCCCGGCGGGACTGGCGCGCCGGGACGGCATCCTGGCCCGTGCCGCCGCCGGACGCCCCGGCCACGGAGATCTGCACCCCCTGATCGGCCAGGGCCTGCAACTCGGGCACCGCGCGGTCGTCGTGACCGGGCGGGTCGTCGGTGACCAGCCGGGTGATCACATCGGTCGGCACCGTCTGGAACATGGTGTCGGTGCCCAGTTTGGTGTGGTCGGCGAGGACGACCACCTCGGCGGCGGCCTGGACCAGCGCCCGGTCGACGGACGCCGACAGCATGTTGGACGTGGACAGGCCGCGCTCCGCGGTCAGCCCGCTGCCGGAGAGGAAGGCCTTGGAGACGCGCAGCCCCTGGAGGGACTGCTCGGCACCGGAGCCGACCAGGGCGTAGTTGGAACCGCGCAGGGTGCCACCGGTCATCACGACTTCCACACGGTTGGCGTGGGCCAACGCCTGAGCCACCAGCAGGGAGTTGGTGACGACGGTCAGCCCGGGAACCCGCGCGAGCCGGCGTGCCAGCTCCTGCGTGGTGGTCCCCGCCCCGACCACGATGGCCTCGCCCTCTTCGACGAAGCTCGCGGCGAGGTCGGCGATGGCCGTCTTCTCGGCGGTCGCGAGATGAGATTTCTGCGGAAAGCCGGACTCCCGCGTGAACCCGCCCGGCAATACCGCACCGCCGTGCCGGCGGTCGAGGAGTCCTTCTGCCTCCAGAGCGCGCACGTCCCGCCGTACGGTCACTTCGGAGGTCTGGACGACGCGGGCGAGCTCACGGAGCGACACGGCTCCGTTGGCACGCACCATTTCGAGGATCAATTGGCGACGTTCTGCAGCGAACACGAAACTGACAGTAACGCCAACGACCATCTGCTTTCAGCAGTTTGCGCCGAATAACAGAAGTTGTTCGCACCGTGGGGCGAGGAGTGATATAGGGACCATCCGGGACGTAAACGCGACGGGTCCGAGCCGCCGGCCGGCTCGGACCCGTTCCTGTGCTGCCGTTCGACCTCGTCAGACGCCGCCGCCCGACTTGCGGGTGTGGAGCTGGCGGGCGACCTCGGCGATCGAGCCCGACAGGGACGGGTACACGGTGAAGGCGTTCGCGATCTGTTCGACGGTCAGGTTGTTGTCGACCGCGATCGAGATGGGGTGAATCAGTTCCGAGGCGCGCGGGGAGACCACGACGCCCCCGACGACGATGCCGGTGCCCGGCCGGCAGAAGATCTTGACGAAACCGTCGCGGATGCCCTGCATCTTGGCGCGCGGGTTGCGCAGCAGCGGCAGCTTCACGCCGACGGCGTCGATGACCCCGGCGTCGAGGTCGGCCTGGGTGTAGCCGACGGTGGCGATCTCGGGGTCGGTGAAGACGTTGGACGACACGGTCTTCAGGTTCAGCGGGGCCACCGCGTCGCCGAGGAAGTGGTACATGGCGATACGGCCCTGCATGGCGGCCACGGAGGCGAGGGCGAACACGCCGGTGACGTCACCGGCCGCGTACACGCCCGGGGCCGACGTCCGCGAGACCTTGTCGGTCCAGATGTGCCCGGAGTCCTTGAGCTTGACCCCGGCCTCCTCCAGCCCCATGCCGGCGCTGTTCGGAATGGCGCCGACGGCCATCAGGCAGTGCGATCCGCTGATGACGCGCCCGTCCGCGAGGGTCACCTCGACCCGGTCGCCGACCCGCTTGGCGGACTGGGCCCGCGAGCGCGCCATGACGTTCATGCCGCGCCTGCGGAACACGTCCTCCAGAACGGCGGCGGCGTCGGGGTCCTCGCCCGGCAGCACGCGGTCACGGCTGGACACGAGGGTGACCCGCGAACCGAGCGCCTGATAGGCACCGGCGAACTCGGCACCCGTCACACCCGACCCGACCACGATCAGCTCTTCGGGCAGCTCGTCGAGGTCGTACACCTGTGTCCAGTTGAGGATCCGCTCCCCGTCGGGCTGTGCGTCGGGCACCTCACGCGGATGGCCACCGGTGGCGATGAGGACGGCGTCGGCGATCAGGGTCTCCTCGGACCCGTCGGCCGCCCTGACGACGACCTTGCGCGACCCGTCGAGATCCTGCTGCCCGACCAGCCGCCCGCGCCCGCGCATGACACGCGCGCCGGCGCGCGTCACGGAGGCGGTGATGTCATGCGACTGCGCCAGCGCGAGCCGTTTCACACGCCGGTTGACCTTGCCGAGGTCGACCCCGACGACACGCGCGGGCGTGTCGATGTACGGGGTGTCGTCGGCGACGATGATGCCCAGCTCCTCGTACGACGAGTCGAAGGTGGTCATCACCTCGGCGGTAGCGATGAGCGTCTTCGACGGCACGCAGTCGGTCAGCACCGACGCCCCGCCCAGACCGTCGCAGTCCACGACGGTCACCTCCGCGCCGAGCTGCGCGGCCACCAGCGCCGCTTCATAGCCGCCGGGTCCGCCACCGATGATCACGATCCGAGTCACGTACTCCATTCTCCCGCACGAACCCCGATGCGACGGAGTCGGGGTCCTGCGGTCCCGTCAACGACGGGGGGAGCGGCTTCTTGGGCCTCTCCGGAGCGGCAGCGGGGGGAAGGGATCCGGGGGCGGGCGGCCGGGGCGGACCGGGCGCGGGGAGACCGCCCGGGCAGCAGGGAAACCCGGCGCGGGGGCTCCGGCGGCGGCCGTGGGATCGGTCGCGGGGACGCTCGGGCAACCGGCACCGGCCTCAGGAGGCGCTCATCAACCGGGAAGCGACAGCCGGGGGCGCTCGGCAGCAGGGGAGCCGGCTGCGAGGGGGTGGGCACCGGGGCACGGGCCGCGGGAGGGACGTTCGGGCAGCGCGGAACCGGCCTCGGAGGCGCTCGGCAACCGGCCAGCCGGCGGCCGGGGGCACTCAGGCACCCGGGGAGTCAGCCGCCGAGGGGCGGGCACCCAGGGAACCGGCGGCAGAAGGCTCGCGGGACGGGGCGCGGAGGAGCGCTCGGCAACCGGGGGTCGGCCGCGATGAACACACGGGCGCGCACCCGGGGGCGCGCCGGACCGGCCCGGGGGGCCGTCCAGGGGCGCGGGCAACTGCGCGACCTGCCACAACGGACACGCATCCCGCCGACGCACCCCCTCCCCCGCCCCCTCCCGCCCCGCCCACCCCGGCGGAGCGCTTACGCTCTCCCCCATGTCGCTCTACGCCGCCTACGCCGGCAACCTCGACGCCCGCCTGATGTCCCGCCGCGCCCCCCACTCCCCGCTGCGCGCGACCGGCTGGCTGAACGACTGGCGCCTGACCTTCGGCGGCGAGCACATGGGCTGGGAGGGCGCGCTCGCCACGGTCGTCGAGGCCCCCCGCTCCCAGGTCTTCGTGGCGCTGTACGACATCGCCCCGATGGACGAGGAGGCGATGGACCGGTGGGTGGGTGTCGGCCTCGACATATACCGCCGGATGAGGGTCCGGGTGCACACCCTGGAGGGCGAGGAGCCGGCCTGGGTCTACGTCCTCAACGGCTACGAGGGCGGCCTGCCCTCCGCCCGCTACCTCGGCGAGATCGCCGACGCCGCGGAGTCCGCTGGAGCCCCGCACGACTATGTGATGGAACTTCGCAAGCGACCGTGCTGAGGTCCACGCCACCTCTCGTCCGGCGTTCCCGCGCGCCGGTGTCCGACCCCGCTCGACAGGGCGCGTCGGGTCCGCCTGGCACCCCTCGTGCGGCCCACCCGGCGCCCCCTTTGGCGGGAAACGACAAGACAACGATCCCAATCCCGTGAGGCTTGTCATCTACGCGCGTAGGCCGAGAACGGATACTCTCGTCGCGTGAACGCTTCTCTTCTTCCGGACGACATCCAGGGCGACCCCTACGCCGCCGCCGACGCCGCCGCCGCGCGCCTGCGGGAGCTCACGGGCGCCGAGACCCACGACGTCGCCCTCGTGATGGGCTCCGGCTGGGCCCCGGCCGTGGACGCGCTCGGCGCCCCCGAGGCCGAGTTCCAGGTCACCGAGCTGCCCGGCTTCCCGCCCCCGGCGGTGGAGGGCCACGGCGGCAAGATCCGCTCGTACAGGATCGGTGACAAGCGCGCTCTCGTGTTCCTGGGCCGCACCCACTACTACGAGGGCCGCGGCGTCGCCGCCGTCGCGCACGGCGTCCGTACGGCCGTCGCCGCCGGCGTCAAGACGATCGTGCTGACCAACGGCTGCGGCGGCCTCCGCGAGGGCATGCGCCCCGGCCAGCCGGTTCTGATCAGCGACCACCTGAACCTGACGGCGACGTCGCCGATCGTCGGCGCGAACTTCGTCGACCTGACGGACCTGTACTCGCCGCGGCTGCGCGCCCTGTGCAAGGAGATCGACCCCTCCCTGGAGGAGGGCGTCTACGCGCAGTTCACGGGCCCGCACTACGAGACCCCGGCGGAGATCCGCATGGCCCGCGTCATCGGCGCGGACCTCGTCGGCATGTCGACGGTCCTGGAGGCCATCGCCGCGCGCGAGGCGGGCGCGGAGGTCCTGGGTATCTCCCTGGTCACCAACCTGGCGGCCGGCATGACCGGCGAGCCCCTCAACCACGAGGAGGTCCTCCAGGCGGGCCGCGACTCCGCAACCCGGATGGGCGAGCTGCTGACGCAGGTGCTGGACCGTCTGTAGCCGCGGCAGAGCTCGGAGGGCTCGGGACGTCGGCGGGCGCGGGTGGTATGTGGTTCCTCGCGCAGTTCCCCGCGCCCTGAAAATCGACCGGGGCTGCGCCCCGTGCTTTTCCGGATGAAGGGCGGGCCGCGGGCCCAACCCTTCAGGGGCACGGGAAACTGCGCGAACACCCCCCACCCACTCGCACCCGCCAACGAAGCCCCGCACCCTTGAGCCACTGGGCGCCCTCGGCCCCGAACCCGACGCCGACGAACAAGAGAGGTTGGACCCCGACGTGCAGGACGAACTCATCGCACGGGCCAGGACATGGCTCGCCGAGGACCCCGACGCGGAGACCCGCGAGGAACTCGCCGGGCTCATCGACGCCGGGGACACCGCGGAGCTCGCCGCACGCTTCAGCGGCACCCTCCAGTTCGGCACCGCCGGCCTCCGCGGGGAACTCGGAGCGGGCCCCCTGCGCATGAACCGTTCGGTGGTCATCCGCGCGGCGGCGGGTCTCGCCGCGTACCTGAACAAGCAGGGCTCCACCGGCGGCCTCGTCGTCATCGGATACGACGCGCGCCACAAGTCGGCGGACTTCGCCCGCGACACCGCCGCGGTCATGACCGGCGCCGGTCTGCGCGCCGCCATCCTGCCCCGACCGCTCCCGACCCCGGTCCTGGCCTTCGCCATAAGGCACCTGGGCGCGGTGGCCGGCGTGGAGGTCACGGCCAGCCACAACCCGCCCCGCGACAACGGTTACAAGGTCTACCTCGGCGACGGTTCGCAGATCGTGCCCCCGGCCGACGCGGAGATCGCGGCCGAGATCGACGCCGTACGCTCCCTCGCCGACGTCCCCCGCCCCGACGACGGCTGGGCGACCCTGGACGACAGCGTCCTCGGCGCCTATCTGGCCCGCACGGACGCCGTCCTCGCCGAGGGCTCCCCCCGGACCGCGCGCACCGTCTACACGGCGATGCACGGCGTCGGCAGGGACACCCTGCTCGCCGCGTTCGCCCGGGCCGGGTTCCCGGAGCCGGTGCTGGTCGCGGAGCAGGCCGAGCCGGACCCGGACTTCCCGACCGTGGCCTTCCCCAACCCGGAGGAGCCCGGCGCGATGGACCTGGCCTTCGCGAAGGCCCGCGAGACGGACCCCGACCTGATCGTCGCCAACGACCCGGACGCCGACCGCTGCGCCGTGGCCGTCAAGGACGGGGCGGACTGGCGCATGCTGCGCGGCGACGAGGTGGGCGCGCTCCTCGCCACCCATCTGGTCCGGCGCGGCGCCCAGGGCACCTTCGCCGAGTCGATCGTCTCCTCCTCCCTCCTCGGCCGTATCGCCGGGAAGGCGGGCCTGCCCTACGAGGAGACCCTCACCGGCTTCAAGTGGATCGCCCGCGTCGACGGCCTGCGCTACGGCTACGAGGAGGCCCTCGGCTACTGCGTCGACCCCGAGGGCGTGCGCGACAAGGACGGCATCACCGCCGCCCTCCTCATCACGGAGCTGGCCTCGCAGCTGAAGGAGGAGGGCCGCACCCTCCTGGACCTCCTCGACGACATCGCCGTCGAGCACGGTCTGCACGCCACCGACCAGCTCTCCGTCCGCGTCGAGGACCTGTCGGTCATCGCACGCGCCATGGAGCAGCTCCGCGAGCAGCCGCCGACCACCCTCGCGGGCCTCGCCATCACCAAGGCGGAGGACCTCACCCGGGGCACGGACCGGCTCCCGCCCACGGACGGCCTGCGCTACACGCTCGACGGCGCCCGCGTGATCGTCCGGCCCAGCGGCACCGAGCCCAAGCTCAAGTGCTACCTGGAGGTGGTCGTCCCGGTCGCCGCCCACGCCGACCTCCCCGAGGCCCGCGCGACGGCGACGGACCTCCTGGCGAAGATCAAGCAGGACCTCTCGGCCGCCGCCGGCATCTGAGCCCCCGGCGCTCCGCCCCGAGCAGCACGCCGAGCCCCGGCCGACGATCGTCGGCCGGGGCTTCCGCCATGTCGCCCGGTGTCGCGGCGCCCTACGGCACCTGAACCAACGCCGCCACCCACACCAACCCCAGGACCACGCCCAGCGGCCACAGCGCCCGGCCCCGTTCGCGTTCGCCGCTCGCCCGCGTGGGCCGCAGGGCCGGGTCCTGCCACATCGCGGTGATCTCGGCGGCCGTCCGCTCGTACGGGTGGACCAGCCCGCACCGTCGCTCCAGCCGGGCCCAGCGGGGCGCGTGCGCCCTCCAGGCCGCGCCGAACCGGGGCCGGCGGCTGTCCACCTTGAGCTCGCCGCCCTCGCACCGCACGGTCATGATGTGGTCCCACTCGATGTGCCGGACCCCGAGCATGCCGTTGAACCAGAGCCCGTCCCGGTCGGCGGTGATACGCCACGCGGCCATGCGCGGCAGCAGCAGGACGCCGATGAGCCCGAGGAGGGCGCCAGGGACGTACCGCCAGCCGCCGCCCTCGGACAGCACCATCGCCGACGCCCACAGCACGACCACCAGGCAGACGGACCAGTCCAGCCAACCGGCCCGCCACCGCCGTACCGCCCCGGACGCCAGCCGCTCGGTGATTCCGTCGGCCGCGGCCGCGCGCCGGTCCGCGTACACCGCGGCCCGCCGGGCCCGTGCCTTCTCCGCCGCGGTCCGCAGCCGTACCGCCCGCTCGGACAGGGCCCGCACGGGCCCCATGGACGACTCGACGACGCACTCCTCGTCCCCCGAACCGCCGCTCCCCTCCGGCTCCTCCGCGCGCTCCGCCCCGGCGCCTGCACCCTCCGAGACCACCGCCGGCACGCCGGCCGGGCCCGCGGGCTCGGCACCCCGCTGCGGCGCCTCTGCCTCGCCCTCGCCCGCCTCCTGGCCCCCCTCGCTGCCCTCGTCGGCGCCGTTCCGGGCGTCCTCGGGCGCGCTGACGATCACGAGTTCCCCGCCGTCGTACGGCGCTCCGTACAGCACGGCCTCGCGCAGCGGCCCGGGCTGTGTCACCTCGTCGGCGTCACCGTCGAGGGAGTCGAGGAGCGCCTCCACCTCCTTCTCCTTGAGCAGGCGGGCCTCCTCGTCCTCATCCTCGTCATCGTCGTCGTACCACTCCTCGGCCGTGACGGTGAACATCGGCCGCAGCGCCGCCACATCGTCGGCGGTGAAGACCTCCACGTCGCCGTTGGCGCCGTCGCGCACGAGGACCCGCAGGACCGGGACAGGGGTGCCCCGCAGCCCGGCGGCGCGGCGACGGGCGAGCCGGCCGGAGGCCAGCGCGGTGAGCCCCCAGCCGACCACGAACCACCCGGCCAGCATGGCCTCCCGGCGGTCGGTGGCCGCTTCCCACCCGGACGCGACGGCGACGAACGCCCCGCCGAGGACCGCGAGGACCAGCCCCAGCGCGATGAGGAACCGCCCGCGCCGCAGCGGCCCGACGCCGTCCGGCACCACGGCGGTGACCCCCTCGGCGGCGCTCACGGCCCACTGCCGCTGCATCCGCCGCGCGCTCATCCGGAACTCGGCGAGCGCCCAGGCGGCGTTCACCAGGAGGAAGCCCACGAGGACCGGAAGGTCGTGCGTGCCGGCGTACCAGGCGAGGACGAGGGTCAGCACAGGGCCGGAGACCCGCAGGGCCTCGGGGCGCGCCAGGGTCCACACGAGGTGCAGGGGAACGAGCGCGGCGAGTGCGGGCGGCACGTCACGGGAGTTGGCCAGCCAGAAGCCGGCCGTCAGTCCGACCATGGCCAGGGCGAGCAGGTGCAGGGACCTCATCCGCACCGGCACCCACGCCGGGGGCTGCGCCCGCGCCCACAGACGCGCCTTCTCCCCGCTCCAGGCCGGGCAGCCCTCGGGCACGGCGGACTCGGGCAGCCGCCGCAACGGCTGCCCCGGGGACTCGATATTCGTACTCATCGCTACCTAGACACTCGGACCGCAACGGTGCTCGTCATTCGTACGACCGTACGGCCCAAGCCTGACGGACCCTCAGTACGGGTGCCCTACGGCGCGAGAAGCGGCGGTTCCAGGGTGTTTTGCGGGTTCCGGTGCCTTTGGGGACCGTTCCGTCACCTTTGCGGACCGCCCCGGAGCCATGACGGGCAGTTCCGGAGCCACGCCCGGCACGAAGTCGGCATGATCCGAGCGAAGGCCCCGGCGCTCACCCCAGCGCGATCAGGATCGCCAGCAGTACGGCTCCCGCCGCCGCCGGTCCCATGACCTCCCAGGCCCAGCGGACGGTCGGCTCCCCCTGGGACCCCGGCGCCTTCGCGCGCGCCTCGCACAGCTCGCGCAGGTCGGCCATGATCTGGTCGGTCTCGGCGCGGACGGTCCGCGGCTCCAGCGACGTACGGCCGCTGCTGTCGCCCTTGGCAGCCCTGCCGGACTCCCGGGCCTGCTGCCGGGCGGCCTTCTTGCGGGCGCGCAACGACACGGGGACGGCCCACAGCTGGTACTTGGTCCCGGCCTCGTCGATCACCTCGTTGGAGTAACCGGACCGCAGCGAGGCGACCGAGGCCCAGGGCAGTTCGATCACGCGGAACGGATTGCGCACCCGGAGCCGGTCGTCGTTGGCGAAGACGGCGGGCCGCACCGAGAAGGCCACCACCAGCGGCACGGCCAGCAGCATCGCCGCCAGCGCCAGCCAGGGCGTACGCCCATCCCCGGTGATCACCGCGTCCGCGCCGAGCCATCCGAAGAGCCCGAGGAGCAGCACACCGCCCACGAGCCCGCCGGGCGACCGGTAGGCGCGGTCCTTGTAGACGGGCTTGGCGGGCCGGGGGGCCGCCGGAGGCGCCTGCTGCGGCCGGGCTTTCGCGGCTTCGGGAGCCCGCTCGGCCTTCGGGGTCTCCGAGGACGGCGTGCCCTGCGATGACGTCGAGGCCTGCGAGCGCTTCCGGGATTCCGGCTGCTGCTGGGACGACGGTCGATCCGGGGTGGTCATGCTCCCGATTCTGCACGACACCCCGAACGGGGCCCTCGCACGGCCCCCGGTCCACTCCCTCCCCACCCCTGGCTCTCACCTGCCGGGCCACCGGCCCCCACCACCGCAAGGCCCCCGGGCTCCGCCCTTCCGCAGCCCGGCGCGGCCCGCACACCGCTTCGGGCCCGACCCCCACAAGCCACCGGCCCCCCGCGCCGCTCCGGACGCCATCCCGTCCCGCACAGTTCGACGAGACTCCGGGGGTGTACACCCGCTACGCGCGTAGATATGCTCGTCTGGTGACCATGTCCACAGCCGCACCCCACGCCCTAGCCGACGTCACCGCGTCCGACAGCACACTGCGCCGCTTCCTCCACGGACTGGCCGGTGTGGACGCGGTTGGCCTGGAGGCGCGCGCCGCCTCCCTCGGCACCCGTTCCATCAAGACGACCGCCAAGGCGTACGCCATCGACCTGGCGATCTCCATGGTCGACCTGACGACGCTGGAAGGCGCGGACACCCCGGGCAAGGTCCGGGCCCTCGGCGCCAAGGCGGTCCACCCCGACCCCACCGACCGCACGACCCCGTCCACGGCGGCGGTCTGCGTGTACCCCGACATGGTCGCCACCGCCAAGGCGGCCGTCGCGGGGTCCAGCGTGAAGGTCGCCTCGGTCGCCACCGCCTTCCCGGCGGGCCGCGCCCCCCTGTCGGTCAAGCTGGCCGACGTCCGGGAGGCGGTGGACGCCGGCGCGGACGAGATCGACATGGTCATCGACCGGGGCGCGTTCCTCGCGGGCCGCTACCTGAAGGTGTACGACGAGATCGTCGCCGTGAAGGAGGCCTGCGGCGCCGCCCGCCTGAAGGTCATCTTCGAGACGGGCGAGCTCTCGACGTACGACAACATCCGCCGCGCCAGCTGGCTGGGCATGCTCGCGGGCGCGGACTTCATCAAGACCTCGACCGGCAAGGTCGCGGTCAACGCCACCCCCGCCAACACCCTCCTCATGCTGGAGGCCGTCCGCGACTTCCGCGCCCAGACCGGTGTGCAGGTCGGTGTGAAGCCGGCCGGCGGCATCCGCACGTCCAAGGACGCGATCAAGTTCCTGGTCCTGGTCAACGAGACCGCCGGCGAGGACTGGCTGGACAACCACTGGTTCCGCTTCGGCGCCTCCTCGCTCCTGAACGACCTGCTGATGCAGCGCCAGAAGCTGGCCACCGGCCGCTACTCCGGCCCCGACTACGTGACGGTGGACTGAGACCCCATGACCATGGAAAAGATGTCACCCGTATTCGAGTACGCCCCGGCCCCCGAGTCCCGCGCGATCGTCGACATCGCGCCCTCGTACGGCCTGTTCATCGACGGCGAGTTCACCGAGGCGGCCGACGGCAAGGTCTTCAAGACCGTCAGCCCCGCCTCCGAGGAGGTCCTCTCCGAGATCGCCCAGGCCGGTGAGGCCGATGTCGACCGCGCCGTGCAGGCGGCCCGCAAGGCATTCGAGAAGTGGTCGGCGTTGCCCGGCTCGGAGCGCGCGAAGTACCTCTTCCGCATCGCCCGCATCATCCAGGAACGCAGCCGTGAGCTGGCGGTCCTGGAGACGCTGGACAACGGCAAGCCGATCAAGGAGACCCGCGACGCCGACCTGCCCCTGGTCGCCGCGCACTTCTTCTACTACGCCGGCTGGGCCGACAAGCTCGACCACGCCGGCTTCGGCGCGAACCCCAGGCCGCTGGGTGTCGCGGGCCAGGTCATCCCGTGGAACTTCCCGCTGCTGATGCTGGCGTGGAAGATCGCCCCGGCCCTGGCCACCGGCAACACGGTCGTCCTCAAGCCGGCGGAGACCACTCCACTGACGGCGCTGTTCTTCGCGGACATCTGCCGCCAGGCGGGCCTGCCCAAGGGCGTCGTCAACATCCTCCCCGGCTACGGCGACACGGGCGCGGCCCTGGTCGCGCACCCCGACGTCAACAAGGTGGCTTTCACCGGCTCCACGGCCGTCGGCAAGGAGATCGCGAAGACGGTCGCCGGCACCCGCAAGAAGCTCACCCTGGAGCTGGGCGGCAAGGGCGCGAACATCGTCTTCGACGACGCCCCGATCGACCAGGCCGTCGAGGGCATCGTGAGCGGCATCTTCTTCAACCAGGGCCAGGTCTGCTGCGCGGGCTCCCGCCTCCTGGTCCAGGAGTCGATCCAGGACGAGCTGCTGGACTCCCTGAAGCGCCGCCTGTCGACGCTCCGCCTCGGCGACCCGCTCGACAAGAACACGGACATCGGGGCGATCAACTCCGAGGAGCAGCTGACCCGGATCACCTCGCTCGTCGAGAAGGGCGAGGCGGAGGGCGCCGAGCGCTGGTCCCCGGCGTGCGAACTGCCCGCCGCGGGTTACTGGTTCGCGCCGACGCTGTTCACGAACGTCACCCAGGCGCACACCATCGCCCGCGACGAGATCTTCGGCCCGGTGCTGTCGGTGCTGACCTTCCGCACCCCGGACGAGGCCGTCGCCAAGGCCAACAACAGCCAGTACGGCCTCTCGGCGGGCATCTGGACCGAGAAGGGCTCCCGGATCCTGGCCGTCGCGAACAAGCTCCGCGCGGGCGTCGTCTGGTCCAACACGTTCAACAAGTTCGACCCGACCTCGCCGTTCGGCGGCTACAAGGAGTCGGGCTTCGGCCGCGAGGGCGGCCGCCACGGCCTGGAGGCGTACCTCGATGTCTGAACCGAACCGTCTGAGCGTCTTCAAGACCTACAAGCTGTACGTCGGCGGGAAGTTCCCGCGTTCGGAGAGCGGCCGGGTGTACGAGGTGAGCGACGCAAAGGGCAAGTGGCTGGCCAACGCGCCGCTCTCCTCCCGCAAGGACGCCCGTGACGCGGTGGTCGCCGCCCGCAAGGCGTTCGCCGCCTGGTCCGGCGCGACGGCGTACAACCGGGGTCAGGTCCTGTACCGGGTCGCGGAGATGCTGGAGGGCCGCAAGGGCCAGTTCGTCCACGAGGTCGCCGACGCCGAGGGCCTGTCGAAGTCGAAGGCCGCCGCCCAGGTGGAGGCGACGATCGACCGCTGGGTCTGGTACGCGGGCTGGACCGACAAGATCGCCCAGGTGGTGGGCGGCGGGAACCCGGTGGCGGGCCCGTACTTCAACCTGTCGGCCCCCGAGCCCACCGGTGTCGTCGCCGTCCTCGCCCCGCAGGAGTCGTCCTTCCTGGGCCTGGTGTCGGTGGTCGCCCCCGTCATCGCCACGGGCAACACTGCCGTCGTCGTGGCCTCCGAGAAGTCCCCGCTGCCGGCACTGTCGCTGGGCGAGGTCCTGGCCACCTCCGACGTACCCGGCGGCGTGGTGAACGTCCTGTCCGGCCGTACGGCGGAGATCGCGACGCCGCTCGCCGCCCACCAGGACGTCAACGCGATCGACCTGGCCGGTGCGGACGACCTGCTCGCCAAGGAGCTGGAGATCGCCGCCGCCGACAACCTGAAGCGGGTGCTGCGTCCACAGCCTGTGGACGACTGGTCGGCGACTCCGGGGATCGACCGCATGACGGCGTTCCTGGAGACGAAGACGGTGTGGCACCCGACGGGGTCGCTGGGAGCGTCGGGTTCCTCGTACTGACGGATACTGACGGACGCGGGGAGCATCGCCGGCCCGGCCGTGACGACCTGGGTCGTCACGGCCGGGCAACGGCGCTCGGAGCACAGAGTGCCGAGACCATGAGCGCGATCCCCTCCGGCTACCGAAAGCAAGAAGGAAGGCACACACGGTAGTTGGTGTGTGATGTGCGCTCCAAGGGCGACCCGGCCACTCGGCGGGAGCCGCGCGATGCCTCACACTGGACTCTCGTGAGTTCGCATCCCCCGATACCGACCCGGGTCGTCCTGCTGTCCGGTCCGTCCGGCTCAGGCAAGTCCCTCCTCGCCGCCCGCTCCGGCCTGCCCGTGCTGCGGCTCGACGACTTCTACAAGGAGGGCGACGACCCGACGCTGCCGCTGGTGGAGGGCAGCACGGACATCGACTGGGATCACCCGCTGTCCTGGGACGCGGACACCGCCGTCGCGGCGATCGAGGAGCTGTGCCGCACGGGGCGTACGACCGTGCCGACGTACGACATCTCCCTCAGCGCGCGTACCGGCGCGGAGACCCTGTACATCGAGCGGACCCCGCTGTTCATCGCCGAGGGCATCTTCGCCGCGGAGATCGTGGGGCGCTGCCGCGAACTCGGCGTCCTCGGCGACGCGCTGTGCCTGACCCGGGGTCCGGTGACCACGTTCCGCCGTCGCTTCCTGCGCGATCTGAAGGAGGGCCGCAAGTCGGTGCCCTTCCTGCTGCGGCGCGGCTGGCGGCTGATGCGTCTGGAGCGTTCGATCGTGGCCCGGCAGGCCGAGCTGGGCGCCCACCCCTGTGACAAGGACGAGGCGCTCGGACGGCTGGCGTCGGCCGCCGCGGGCCGCCACGCGCAGACGCCGGCCTAGAAACCGCTGGTCCGGAAACCGCGGCATCGCAAAAGCGGGACTGGACGGACCCCCCGGCCCTCCAGCCCCGCTTCCCCCGTTGTTCCCCGTCGTGACCCCGTGTCCCCCGTGGTCCCGTCGGTTCCCCCCGGTTGTCGCGGCGGCGCTCCCCCGCGCCACCGCGATCTCCCCTGGATCCCCCGTGATCCCCTTGCTTCCCCCCGCTTACCCTGCTCCCCCCGGACCTTCAGGCGACAAGCTCCCCGAAGGACTCCTCCTCGTCACGGCCGAAGCTGAGGACCTCGTCCTCACGCAGGCGGCGCAGGGACCGCCAGATGCTGGACTTCACCGTGCCGACACTGATGTCGAGGATCTCCGCGATCTCCGGGTCGGTGCGGCCCTCGTAGTAACGGAGGACCAGCATCGTCCGCTGGAGTTCGGGGAGGCGGGCGAGCGCCTGCCACAGGACGGCGCGCAGCTCCGTGCCGCGCATCGCGTCCGTGTCTCCGGCGGTCTCCGGCAGCTCCTCGGTCGGGTACTCGTTCAGCTTGCGGCGGCGCCACGCGCTGATGTGCAGATTGGTCATGGTGCGGCGGAGGTAGCCCCCGACCGCGGCCTTGTCACTGATCCGGTCCCACGCCTTGTACGTCGAGAAGAGGGCGCTCTGGAGGAGGTCCTCGGCCTCGAAGCGGTCACCGGTCAGGTGGTAGGCGGTTGCGTACAGGGAGGCACGACGCTCCTGGACGTAGGCGGTGAACTCCGCCTCCGACACAGAACGGCGTTCCCCCGTGCCCTCCCCGTACGCGGCCCCCGTTCCCCCGTGAGCCACCCCCGTGGTTCCCCCCACGTGTGCGTCAACCACCGACATGTACGTGGTGTGCTGACGCCCGGTGCCGCGAGCGCACCCCCGCCCGCTCACGGCACCGGACTTCTCCGAGTTCCGGATGACGTCGTGGAGACGCGTGACAACTGCGCTAGTGCTGTTGCTGTGCAGCGTGTTCATCTCGCGCCCCCCGTCGTGGAGTTCCGGTCTCTCGCCCCGCTCCGGCGCTTCGCCTCCGCGGTGCTTCCTGCCTGTGCCGAAAAGATTGCCCGGCCACTTTCATGGCCGTGTCCGCCGACTGTCACAGACCTGTCACAGGGGCGGGTCCCTGGGAAGACACACGGCGCTCACAGAGAAGAGTCGTACGGCTACGCGAACGGGACGATCGTGTGCGGGTGTCGCGTGGGAGCGCTTCAACGGTCGATTCGTGGCCATGCCATGGGCCAGAATGAGCCCGTGCCTTCCCTGTTGCTGATCGAGGACGACGACGCCATCCGCACGGCCCTGGAGCTCTCACTGACGCGCCAGGGGCACCGTGTCGCCACCGCCGCCACCGGCGAGGATGGTCTCAAGCTGCTGCGCGAACAGCGGCCGGATCTGATCGTTTTGGATGTGATGCTGCCCGGCATCGACGGCTTCGAGGTGTGCCGTCGTATCCGGCGTACCGACCAGCTGCCGATCATCCTGCTGACCGCCCGGAGCGACGACATCGACGTCGTGGTGGGTCTGGAGTCCGGTGCGGACGACTACGTGGTCAAGCCCGTGCAGGGGCGGGTGCTGGACGCCCGGATCCGCGCGGTGCTGCGGCGCGGTGAGCGCGAGGCCAACGACGCGGCGACCTTCGGCAACCTCGTGATCGATCGCGCGGCGATGACCGTGACGAAGAACGGCGAGGACCTCCAGCTGACGCCGACCGAACTGCGGCTGCTCCTGGAGCTGAGCCGGCGCCCCGGACAGGCCCTGTCCCGGCAGCAGTTGCTGCGCCTGGTGTGGGAGCACGACTACCTGGGCGACTCCCGGCTGGTCGACGCGTGTGTCCAGCGACTGCGCGCGAAGGTCGAGGACGTGCCGTCGTCGCCGACCCTGATCCGTACGGTCCGTGGTGTGGGCTACCGGCTGGACGTTCCTCAGTGACAAAGGCTCGAGGTGGGATCCGCGGCTGGTCCGCGACGCGTACGAAAGTCCAGTCCCGCATTCGTTTCACCAGCCTGCGGCTGCGCCTGGTGGTGGTCTTCGGGCTGGTGGCGCTCACGGCCGCCGTGTCGGCGTCCGGTATCGCGTACTGGCTCAACCGCGAGGCCGTGCAGAGCCGGGCGCAGGACGCGGCGCTCGAGGACTTCGAGCAGGAGCTGCAGAGCCATGTGAGCACGCTGCGCCCGAACCCGACGCAGGAGCAACTGCGCGTCGCCGCAAGGAAGATGTCGGACGGCGGCGCGCGTTTCAGTGTGCTGCTCATCGACGAGGCCGCGGACGGCCGGGCGGTGTCCGGTTCCTCGACCGACAACGCGCTGAACGGCTTCTCCCTCAAGGACGTGCCCGCGTCCCTGCAGAAGGCCGTCAACAAGCGGCAGAAGATCACCTCCGGCAACCAGCACCCGTACCACGTGTACTGGCAGCGCGTCATCGACGGCGACACCCCCTATCTGGTGGGCGGCGCGAAGATGATCGGCGGTGGTCCGACCGCCTATATGCGCAAGTCGCTGGAGAAGGAGGCGGAGGACCTCAACTCGCTGGCCTGGTCGCTGGGGATCGCGACGGGGCTGTCGCTGATCGGCTCGGCGCTGCTCGCGCAGGCCGCCGCGACGACCGTGCTGAAGCCGGTGCAGCGCCTCGGTTTCGCCGCCCGGCGGCTCGGTGAGGGCAAGCTCGACACCCGGCTGCGTGTCTCCGGCACGGACGAACTGGCCGACCTCTCCCGGACGTTCAACCTCGCGGCGGAGTCCCTGGAGAAGAAGGTCGACGACATGAGCGCCCGCGAGGAGGCGTCCCGCCGCTTCGTCGCCGACATGTCGCACGAGCTCCGTACACCGCTGACGGCGATCACCGCCGTCACTGAGGTACTGGAGGAGGAGCTGGACGCGGAGACCGGCAGCGTCGATCCGATGATCGAGCCCGCGGTACGGCTCGTGGTGAGCGAGACGCGGCGCCTGAACGACCTGGTCGAGAACCTCATGGAGGTGACCCGCTTCGACGCGGGCACGGCCCGGCTGGTCCTCGACGACGTGGACATCGCCGACCAGATCACCGCCTGCATCGACGCCCGCGCCTGGCTGGACGCGGTGGAGCTGGACGCCGAGCGCGGCATCAAGGCCAACCTCGACCCGCGCCGCCTGGACGTGATCCTCGCCAACCTCATCGGCAACGCCCTCAAGCACGGCGGTTCGCCGGTACGGGTCTCGGTGCGCCTGGAGGGCGAGGACCTGCTGATCGAGGTGCAGGACCACGGTCCCGGCATCCCCGAGGACGTCCTCCCGCATGTGTTCGACCGCTTCTACAAGGCGAGCGCCTCCCGTCCGCGCTCCGAGGGCAGCGGCCTCGGCCTGTCGATCGCCCTGGAGAACGCCCACATCCACGGCGGCGGGATCACCGCGGCCAACTCCCCCAAGGGCGGCGCCGTCTTCACCCTCCGCCTGCCCAGGGACGCCGCCCCGCTGATCGCGCAGAAACGCGACGGGGACCAGGGCGACGGCGGCACGGAGGACACCGAAGGGGACGGGCAGTGACGATACGAGAGGCGCCCGCGAAAGGCATACGCGAGCCGGCGAAACGGACGCGAGAGGGCCGAGGGCGGGCCGCGCGCGTGCGGAGCATACGGATCCTGGCCGCGGGCGGGGTGCTCACCGGGATGCTGGCGGGTTGTGGGATCCGGGCCACCCAGGTGCCCACGGACTTCGGTCCGGCACCCTCGATGGTGCCCTGCGAGTCGTCGGTGACGGACATCGCGACGCAGGCCAGCCCGTCCGGCATGCCGGTCGAGGTGTTCCTGCTCTGTTCCGGGTCACTCGTCCGAGTGGACCGCTCGGTGCGGGTGGCCGACGGCACGGACGAGGCGAAGCGGCGCGTGGTGGTGGCCCAGGGGCTCCTGGACGCCCTGGGCGAGACGCCGTCGGGTGTCGAGGACGAGGCCGGCTACCGGACCGCCGTGCCGCCCGGCATCACGGTGACCGGCCCCCGCTCGGGTGACCCGGACGACACGCTGCGGCTGTCCACCGCGCCCGACGCCCTGCCGAGGTACGCCCTCGCGCAGATCGTGTGCACCTTCGCGGACACGGCGGCGACCGGTGACAACGGCTCGGTCGTCCTGGGCAGCACCAGCGCCGAGTCGCTGCGCCGGTACGAGTGCACCTCGGACGTCCAGTCGGAGCCGGGGGCGGGGATACCGCCCTCGACGGAGGTCGCGGTTTCCTGAGGTCGGCCGCCGCCTACGGGACAGCCCTTACGGACCGCCGGGAAATCGAGCGGAACCGATCGCGCCGGAGGGCGCGTCTTGGGGGGCGTGCAGCGTCAAGGTACGAGCGGCGGTAGTGCCGCGGTCCGTGTTCGTGCGGCGGGGGGTGTCCTCCTCGCCGTACATCTCGCGGTCGTTGCCTGGATCACGCTGCGCCCGCTGGACGTCGCCTGGGTGAGCCCGACCAACATGCGGCCCTTCGCGGGGATCAGAGCGGATCTGGCGCTTGGCTGGCCGGAGGCGGCCCTGCGGATCGGCGAGGGGCTCGCGCTGCTGGCACCGCTCGGTGTGCTGCTGCCCATGGTGCACGGCAGGCTGTCGGTGTCGCCCGTCGCCTCGCTGGCCCGGTCGGTCGCGACGGGGGCCCTGCTGTCGCTGGCCATCGAGCTGTTGCAGACCGGGGTGCCGGGCCAGGTCGTGGACATCGACTCGATCCTGCTGAACACGGTCGGTGTGGGTCTCGCTCATCTCGCCGTCGTCCCGGCGGTCAGGGCCGCGCTCCGTCGCAGGGCGGAGACCCGGGTCCGGAGGGACCACCCCCGCGAGGAGCCTTCTCAGGGTCGGACCCCGACGATTCCCAGGGTCGGAATGGCTCCATAGAGTGATGCTTCGTCCGCTTCGTCACCGTAGCGTCGATGGTGTGGAAAAGAGAGCGGCGGCCGCCAGAAGGCCCCGCCCCACCGTCGGCCACGGCCGGCGCCGACGCTGACGAAGGAGCCCTCATGAGCCGCCTTGCCCGCCCCACGGATGACCGGATGATCGGCGGAGTGTGCGCAGCGCTGGCGCGGCGCTTCGGCACCTCCGCGACCACGATGCGTGTCCTGTTCCTCGTGTCGTGCCTGCTTCCGGGCCCGCAGTTCCTGCTCTACATAGCCCTGTGGACCCTCTTCCCGTCCGAGGGAAAGGCCCGCGCGGCGTGGTGACGCGTATTCGCTGACCACGCTCGTGGGGCGCACCCTGGCAGGGTGCGCCCCACGGGCGTACGTGTCGAGCGGTCCGCTCCGGCGCCGCTCAGGCGCCGCTGATGGGCAGGCCGTTCGGGCCGAGGCCCTTGGTGGGCAGCGTCTTGCCGGCGGGGAGCCCGCCGAGCAGTGGGCCGGCGGGGGCGGTCGGCCCGTCGGCGAGGGGGTCGGTGACGGTGGGCTGGGCCGACTCCAGCCCGGCGCCGAGCGCGCGCTGCCCCTGGGTGACGGCCCCGCCGGCACCCGGCAGCTTCGACGCGTTCTCCATCGGCAGCGACTGGGCGGCGGTACCCACGGCCTGGGAGGTGTCGGGAGCGGCCGGCACGCTCGGGGCGGCGTTCGCGGCGCCCGCGCCCGCGGCGGCGATGGCAGCACCGAGGGCGGCGACACCGAGGGTCTTGGCAGCAGACTGCTTCATGTTGAATGCGTCCTTGGAATGCGTTTGACGGGTGAGCGGTGTCGAAACGTAAACACCAAAGACCCGCTGGAGGCAACCATCGAAAAGCGGCCGCGTCACCCTCCGCGCGACCGCTCCCCGAAGTGATTGCTGGACGTCAATCGTTGACAGAACCGCTGGTGGAGGCCGTCTGACGGAACAACCATTCGGATTTCAACTCGGCATATCCGGGCTTGATCACGTCATTGATCATTGCCAGTCGTTCGTCGAAAGGAATGAATGCTGACTTCATAGCATTGACCGAGAACCATTGCATGTCGTCGAGTGTGTACCCGAAGGCCTCGACCAGGTGCTCGAATTCGCGGCTCATGCTGGTGTGGGACATCAGCCGGTTGTCGGTGTTGACCGTGGCGCGGAAGTGCAGCCGCCGCAGCAGCCCGATGGGATGCTCGGCATAGGAACGGGCGGCGCCCGTCTGGAGGTTGGAGCTGGGGCACAGTTCCAACGGGATGCGCTTGTCGCGGACGTAGGAGGCGAGACGGCCGAGCTTCACGGTGCCGTCCTCGTGGACCTGGATGTCGTCGATGATGCGGACACCGTGGCCGAGCCGGTCGGCCCCGCACCACTGCAACGCCTGCCAGATGGAGGGGAGTCCGAAGGCTTCCCCGGCATGGATGGTGAAGTGGTTGTTCTCGCGCTTGAGGTACTCGAAGGCGTCGAGGTGCCGGGTGGGCGGGTAGCCGGCCTCGGCGCCGGCGATGTCGAAGCCGACGACACCGAGGTCGCGGTAGCGGTTGGCGAGTTCCGCGATCTCCAGGGCGCGGGCGGCATGCCGCATGGCGGTGAGCAGGGCGCCGACGCGGATGCGCCGCCCCGCCTCCCAGGCCCGGCGCTCGCCCGCCCGGAAGCCCTCGTTGACGGCCTCGACGACCTCTTCGAGGCTGAGGCCGCCGTCGAGGTGCTGCTCGGGGGCGTAGCGGACCTCGGCGTAGACGACACCGTCCTCGGCGAGGTCCTCCGCGCACTCGGCGGCCACACGGAAGAGCGCGTCGCGGGTCTGCATGACGCCGACGGTGTGGGAGAAGGTCTCCAGATACCGCTCCAGGGAACCGGAGTCGGCGGCCTCGCGGAACCAGACGGCGAGCCGGTCGGGGTCGGTCTCCGGAAGCCGGGGGGTGTAGCCCGAGGAGTGGGCGAGGTCGACGACGGTGCCGGGGCGGAGCCCGCCGTCGAGGTGGTCGTGCAGCAGAACCTTGGGCGCCCGGCGGATCTGGTCCGAGTCCGGGGCGGTTCCGGTCCGGTCAGTCTGGTTCGTCATTTTCGCACCATATAGCCTACGCGCGTAGATCACCCGTCGGCAGGTGCCGCCGATACCCAACGGTGACCCGCAGGACGGGTGGCGTACACCATCTCTTCTGACACTGTTCTGTCATGGCGCAGCAAGCAATGCCGGTACGTACGCCCCGACTTGGGCGGACGTTCGGCCCGGAGCCGAGCACGGTCGGCGGAGTGGTCCTGCTTCTCCCGGCCGGCGACGAGGCTTCCGCCCGCAGACCCTCCCCCATGGTCGCCACCGCCTCCGTACGCGCCCTGGGCCGCAGGCTCGCCCGCGCGGGGCGGGACGAGGGCCTGGCGACCCATGTCGTGCACTACCGGTACCGCGGCTGGAACGGCACGGAGGCGCGGCTGGCGCGGGACGCCGAGTGGGCCGCGGACGAGGTGGTCCGGCGTTACGGGGACGTGCCGGTGTGTCTGGTGGGGCTCCACATGGGAGCACGCGCCGCGCTGCACGCCGGGGGGCACGAAGCCGTCAACTCCGTACTGGCGATCGCTCCCTGGCTGCCGGAAGAAGACGCCGCCGCGCCGCCCGAACCGGTGAAACAGCTCGCGGGACGGCGGGTGCTGATCGTGCACGGCACGAACGACGAGCGGGTCGATCCCGAGCTGTCGTTCCGGTTCGCCGCGCGGGCGAAGAAGACGAACCCCGGCATCTGCCGGTTCGAGGTGCACGCGGACCGGCACGGGCTGACGCAGTACCGGGACGAGGTGCACGCGCTCGCCTCGGACTTCGTGATGGGCGTGCTCTTCGGGCGGGCGTTCTCCCGCCCGGTGGAGGACGCGCTCGCCGCGCCGCCGCCGCTGGGACTGCGGATGCCGCTCGCCTCCGGCTTCGGGATGGTTCGCTCGCGGTGGGGCGGTTGAGGGGGGCTACGCGACCGAGAGGGAGCCGGGAGCTGCCTCCGCACACCCGGTGGATGTCAATGACGCTGCCGCGGGGTCCTCCAGGAGTCGCTCCAGCGGATCGGGTGACCGGATGGATCCGTGGTGAGCCAGGATCCGTCTCCGAGAGGCTGGATGTCGTAGGGATTCGTTCCGTGCGCGTCGAACGCAGCTTGCACCTGGCCGGAGCTCACCTCGACGCGGTAATGGCGGAACCACTCCTCCTCGTCCTCGGTTTCGCCGGCCAGAGTGACGATGACGGTGTCCTGGTCCAGGTAGCCGCCGCTCCATTCCACGCAGATCTCGTCAGGGTCGTGTCCGAAGTCGTCGACGGAGAGGGTGAACGTCACCTCGCCGTCCGGGCAGGTGTGAATGGCGACGTCTGCCTGCTCGTGGTCGACCGTCATGAACTGGCGTCCGTCGGGCGCCAGGTCGATGAGGCATCGGTCGCCCCAGGGATAGCGGATGAGATCCATCCGGCCCCCGGCCAGCGACGCGCGGTGGATGACCGAGCCGTCCTGCCCTTCTCCCACATCGAGGAACATCTCGTCGCCCGCCTGGTGCACCAGTTGCTGACCGCCATGCCCGACGGTGTCCAGATCCGCCTGCGCGACGACCGCTCCGGTCGTGGCATCCAGGGCGACCCACTGGTCGGGGCGGTTGCGGCCGGCCATGGCGTCAGGCCGGTAGACCCAGACCACATGTCCGTCCCACGAGAGCGCGCAGCTGGGACGGTGTCCGAACTGCTGGTCCGACGGCGGCGTGAACTCTGAGCGCCAGACCTCGGCCCCGTCTGCTGTCACGCACACGACCGCGTTCAGCGTCGTGTAGTAGACGCGCTGAAGATCAGCAGGAACCGCGTGGTCCACGACGTCGTCCTCGGCAGAAGGCCGGCAGATCATGTCGGGCGTCAGCAGACCGCGGACATCGGCAGCCAGGTCGTAGGCGCAGATGCTTCCGTCAACGAGCCGCGTGATGACCTTGAGAGGGCCAGTAGGTCGAGCCACGTCCAGAGGTTAGCCTCCGGCAGATTTTCTCACTCCGGGGCCCCTCGCCCCTGAACCGGGGCGCTCTCACCCTGGAGACATCATCAGTCATGGAGGAGGCGGCCCTTTCTCGACAGCAGGAACTTCTTGAAGGCCGCCACCGGGGGTGTGTCCGGGTGGCCGGCCAGCCAGGCGACGCCGATCTCCCGGGCCGCGCGGGGTGCGGTGACCGTCAGTTCGACGACGCCCGGCCTCGGGACGGCCGGCGGGGGCAGCAGGGCGACGCCCAGACCGGCGGCGACAAGGCCGCGCAGTGTCTCGGCCTCCTCTCCCTCGAACGCGATGCGGGGTTTGAAGCCCGCCTGTTTGCAGAGGTCGTCGGTGATGCGGCGCATGCCGTAGCCGGGTTCGAGGGTGACGAAGGTTTCGTCGGCGGCCTCGGCGAGGCGGACGCGTTTGCGGGCGGCCAGGCGGTGGTCGGCGGGGACGACGAGGCGGAGCTTCTGTTCGTCGAGGCGGCGGGCGACGAGGTCGGGGGCGTCCGGGACGGGTGAGGTGAGGCAGAGGTCGAGTTCGCCCGCGCGCAGGCGTTCGATCATGGCCTCGCCGTAGTTCTGGACGAGGCTGAAGCGGACGCGGGGGTGCTCGGCGCGGAAGGCCTGGAGGAGGCCGGGGACGGTCTCGGCGCCCATGGTGTGCAGGAAGCCGAAGGCGACCTTGCCGGTGGCCGGGTCGGCGTCGGCGCGGACCTCGTCGGCGGCCCGCTCGATCTCGGCGAGTGCGCGTTCGACGGAGGCGTGGAAGGTGCGGCCGGCGTGGGTGAGGGAGACCGTGCGGCCACGGCGGGCGAACAGATCGACACCGAGGTCCTGTTCGAGCCGGACCATGGCCCGCGACAGGGTCGACTGCGGGACCTGCATCTCCTGCGCGGCCCGGGTGACGTGCTCGGTGCGGGCGACACCGGCGAAGTAGGCGAGGCGGGGAGCGAGCCGCAGGACGATGTCCTCGATGTCCTCGCTCTCGGCGGCGACCGGGCTCCCGGCCCTCCCGGGGCGATCGGCGCCTCCGAGGCGATCGGCACCTCCGGGGCGATCGGCACCTGCAGGGTGATCGGCGCTTCCGGGGCGATCGATGGAATGGCCATGGATTTGTTCTGTGTCACTGGACTGTGACAGCCGCCGCTCTGACCTCTGCTCATGCATCACAGGAACGATTATGAGGGTTCCATGCATTGGACGGATGAGCGATGCCGTACGTAGTTTCGAGGCATGCCTTCCGCCAGTACCGGGGCGTCCACCACCGTGGACGCCGCCCCAGCCGTCCCCCGCACGCCGTCCGTCCCCACCACCCGTGAGACCGCCGCCGATTCCCGCGTGGCGCCGGGAGGTCCCGGCTACCGCCGGATGAGCCTGGCGCTGTTCCTCGCGGGGGTGGCCACCTTCGCCCTCCTCTACTCCACGCAGGCCCTGCTGCCGCTGATCTCGAACGACTTCGGAGGAACGGCGAGCACCGCGAGCTGGACGGTGTCGGCGGCGACCGGGGCGCTGGCGCTGTTCGTGCTGCCGATGAGCGCACTGTCGGAGCGGTTCGGGCGGCGCACGGTGATGACGGCGTCGCTGACAGTCGCGGTCACGGTCGGGCTGCTGGTGCCCTTCGCGCCCTCGCTGGGTGCGCTGGTGGTGCTGCGTGCGGTGCAGGGCGCCGCGCTGGCCGGGGTGCCGGCCTCGGCGACGGCCTACCTCGCGGAGGAGGTCCGGCCCAGGGCCCTCGTCACCGCGATCGGTCTGTTCGTCGCCGGCAACAGCGTCGGCGGCATGAGCGGGCGGGTCGTGACCGGCTGGGTCGCGCAGGAGTGGGGCTGGCGGGTCGCGCTCGGGGTGCTCGGGCTGATCGCGGTGGGGTGCGCGGTGGCCTTCCGGCTGCTGCTGCCCGCGCCGAAGCACTTCGTGGCCGGGTCGCTGCGGCCGGCGGTGCTGGTCCGTACGGTCCGTTCGCACCTCGGCGACCCGCTGCTGCGGCGGCTGTACGCCATCGGCGCGCTCTTCATGACCGTCTTCGGCGGTGTGTACACCGTCATCGGCTACCGGCTGACCGAGGCCCCGTTCTCGCTGCCGCAGGGTGTCATCGGGTCGGTCTTCCTGGTGTACCTGGTGGGCACGGTGTCCGCCTCGACCGCCGGGAAGCTGGTGGCGCGGCTGGGGCGGCGGGGTGCGCTGTACCTGGCGGGCGGTACGACGACCGCCGGTCTGCTGGTCTCGCTCTCCGGTTCGCTGCCGCTGGTACTGCTGGGCCTGGTGCTGATCACCGCCGGGTTCTTCGCGGGGCACGCGGTGGCGTCGTCGGCGGTCAGCCACACGGCGAAGCAGGGTCGGGCGCAGGCGTCCGCGCTGTACCAGTCGGCCTACTACGTGGGGTCCAGCGCGGGCAGCACGCTCGGCGCGGTGGCGTTCCACGCGGGCGGCTGGCTCGGGACCGTGTCCATGGGGCTGCTGGCGGTGCTGGGGGTCGTGGCGATCACCGTGGTGGGGTCGCGTGCGGCACGGGTGCAGCGGAGGCTCGCCACCGTCTGACACCTCCCCGCCCCGTTCTACGACAGCCCGCTGACCTGGCCCTCTTCCCGCTCCGGGGGCCATTGTCAGTGGGCTGCGGTAGCTTCCGGAGTGTTGGCGCGCACAGGTGCGTGTGACGGAGTGAGCCAGGGGTGGGTTGGCCATGAGTGACGGTACGGCGACGGCGACGGCGGATCTGGACGTCCGGCTGGAGAAGCACCGGGTCGAGCTGACCGGGTACTGCTACCGGATGCTCGGCTCGTCCTTCGAGGCGGAGGACGCCGTGCAGGACACGATGATCCGGGCCTGGCGGAGCTACGAGAAGTTCGAGGGCCGGTCCTCCCTTCGGTCATGGCTGTACCGCATCGCGACGAACGTCTGCCTGGACATGCTCACCGCGGGGAACAAGCGGGCTCGTCCCATGGATCTCACCGAGTCCACACCCCTCGCCCAGGCGGCCCTCGCTCCCCGCCCCGACAACACCTGGCTGGAACCCGTCCCGGACGCCCGGGTGCTGCCGACGACCGCCGACCCGGCGGAGGCGGCCGTGGCCAAGGAGTCCGTGCGGCTCGCCTTCGTCGCCGCCCTGCAGCAGCTGCCCGCCAAGCAGCGTGCCGTGCTCATCCTGCGCGAGGTGCTGGCCTGGAAGGCGAGCGAGGTCGCCGAACTGCTGGACACCTCGGTCGCCTCGGTGAACAGCGCGCTCCAGCGGGCGCGCGCGACCCTCGGCGAGGGCGGCGGCCGGGTGGCCGAGGGTGATGTCTCCGACCCGCTCGACGAGCAGCAGCAGAAGCTGCTGGAGCGCTATGTCGCCGCCTTCGAGGGGTACGACATGACGGCGCTGACGGCGCTGCTGCACGAGGACGCGGTGATGACGATGCCGCCGTTCGACCTGTGGCTGACCGGGACGAGCGACATCACCGGATTCATGACCACGCTGGGCGCCGCCTGTGCCGGATCACATCTGGTGCCCGTCGCGGTGAACGGACTGCCGGGCTTCGCGCAGTACAAGCCCGATCCGGAGAAGGGCGGCTTCACTGCCTGGGCCGTGCAGGTGCTGGAGATATCAGAGGGCCGGATCGCCGGGTTCCACTGCTTCCTGGACACCGCCCGGTGGTTCCCCCTCTTCGACCTGCCCCTCCACATCGAGGGCAAGCCCGACCAGGCGCAGTAGCGCGCACAGCGCCGGGTCGGGGTCCCTCAGCCGTATGCGGCCCCCGGCCCGTCGCGCCGCGAGCTGCAACCGGGCCAGGACGTCGACGGCGCCCAGGCCGGGCGGGCCGATCCCAGCGACGTCGCACACCACGACGCCGCCTGCCCGGTTCGCCTCCAGTCGCGCGCGTACCTCGGCACAGAGCCGAGGCACCTCGTCCCGGGTGACGGGGCCTGGCAACACGAGTACGGCGGGTGTCGTCGCATCCACGATCGGTAGACCGGAGCGGCCCCCGGAACTCATCGCGGACACGACGACAGCACAGTCGACGGCGGCGCGGTCCGCTCAGGCGATGCGGTCCAGCACGATCGGGTTCGCGGTGAACGGCGTGCCCGCGGCCGCGATGTCGTACGAGCCCTCGACGGCCTCCAGCGCGTAGGAGAAGCGCTCGGGGGTGTCCGTGTGGAGGGTGAGCAGGGGCTGGCCCTCGGTCACGGTGTCGCCGGGCTTGGCGTGCATCTCGACGCCCGCGGCGGCCTGGACCGGGTCCTCCTTGCGGGCCCGGCCTGCGCCGAGACGCCAGGCGGCGATGCCGATGTCGTAGGCGTCGAGGCGGGTCAGGACACCCGAGGACGGGGCCTTCACGACGTGCTGCTCGCGGGAGGTGGGCAGCTCCGCGTCGGGGTCACCGCCCTGGGCCGCGATCATGCGACGCCAGGCGTCCATGGCGGAGCCGTCGGCCAGCGCCTTCGCCGGGTCTGCGTCCTTCACACCGGCCGCGTCGAGCATCTCGCGGGCCAGGGCGATGGTCAGCTCGACGACGTCCGCCGGGCCGCCGCCCGCGAGGACCTCGACCGACTCACGGACCTCCAGGGCGTTGCCGGCGGTCAGGCCCAGCGGGGTGGACATGTCGGTCAGGAGCGCCACGGTCTTCACGCCGTGGTCCGTGCCCAGGCCGACCATCGTGGAGGCCAGCTCACGGGCGTCCTCGATGGTCTTCATGAAGGCTCCGCTGCCCACCTTCACGTCGAGGACCAGGGAACCGGTGCCCTCCGCGATCTTCTTCGACATGATCGAGGAGGCGATCAGCGGGATGGCCTCGACGGTTCCCGTGACATCGCGCAGCGCGTACAGCTTCTTGTCCGCGGGGGCCAGGCCGTCGCCCGCCGCGCAGATCACCGCGCCCACGCTGTCCAGGACGGACAGCATCTCCTCGTTGGAGAGGAGCGCGCGCCAGCCGGGGATGGACTCCAGCTTGTCCAGGGTGCCTCCGGTGTGGCCGAGGCCGCGGCCGGAGAGCTGGGGGACGGCCGCGCCGCAGGCCGCCACCAGGGGCGCCAGCGGGAGGGTGATCTTGTCGCCGACGCCGCCCGTGGAGTGCTTGTCGGCGGTCGGCAGGGACAGGGACGAGAAGTCCATGCGCTCCCCGGAGGCGATCATCGCGGCCGTCCAGCGGGCGATCTCGCGGCGGTTCATGCCATTGAGGAGGATGGCCATGTTCAGGGCGGCCATCTGGTAGTCGGCGACCTCCCCGCGGGTGTACGCGTCGATGACCCAGTCGATCTGCTCGTCGCTCAGCTCACCGCGGTCCCGCTTGGTGCGGATCACGGAGATGGCGTCCATCGACAACACAGTCATGGCTTTCCTTTCGAGGGTTTTCGAAAGCGACCCGGTGAGGACCGGAAAGGGCGCGGCCCCTCCGACGGTCGTCAGGAGGGGCCGCACGGGAGTCACTTGGTGAGATGGTCCGGGCCGAAGGCCTGGGGCAGCATCTCCGCGAGGGGGAGGATCCCTTCCGGGGTCTCCAACAGCAGGTCGGGCCCGCCGAACTCGTACAGCAGCTGCCGGCAGCGGCCGCACGGGACGAGGATCTCGCCCTTGCCGTCCACGCAGGTGAAGTGCGTGAGGCGGCCGCCGCCGCTGTTCTGCAGCTCCGAGACCAGACCGCACTCCGCGCACAGTCCGAGCCCGTAGGAGGCGTTCTCGACGTTGCAGCCCGAGACGATCCGGCCGTCGTCGACGAGGGCCGCCACGCCGACCGGGTAGCCGGAGTACGGGGCGTACGCCCGGGACATCGCGTCCCGGGCCACCGTACGCAGCTTCTCCCAGTCGACGGCGGTCACTTGCCCTGTCCCTTCCGGTACGGCAGACCGTCCGCCTTCGGCATCCGCAGCCGCTGCGCGGAGAGCGCGAGGACGATCAGGGTGATGACGTACGGGGTGGCGGCGACGACCTGGTTCGGGACCTCGTTGGTGACGGAGTACCAGGTGAACACCAGGGCGCCGATGACGGCGGTGATCAGGGCCGGGACGAACTTCTTGCGGACCGCCAGCCAGATCGCGCCGATGAACAGCAGCAGCGCGCCGAGCAGCAGCAGGGCGTGGACGTTCTCGGAGCCGCCGCGCAGGTTGAGGCTGTCGGTGTAGCCGAACAGGCCGGCGCCGAGGGCGAGGCCGCCCGGCATCCAGTTGCCGAAGATCATCGCGGCGAGGCCGATGAAGCCTCGGCCGCTGGTCTGGCCCTCCAGGTAGAAGGGGTTGGCGACGATGGAGAGGAAGGCTCCGCCGAGGCCGGCCAGACCGCCCGAGATGATCACGGCGATGTACTTGTACTTGTAGACGTTGACACCGAGGGACTCGGCGGCGATCGGGTTCTCACCGCAGGAGCGCAGCCGCAGACCGAAGGCGCTGCGCCACAGGATCCACCAGGTGGCGGGGATCAGGGCGACGGCGACGAGGGTCAGCCACGAGATGTTGGTGACCAGACCGCCGAGCAGGCCGGCGAGGTCGGAGATGAAGAACCAGCCCTTGGAGTTGAGTTCGGTCAGCGCGTCCGACAGCCCTGGGATGGTGAAGTCGCCGAGGGACTCGACCGGCGGGGACTGCTTGGCGGAGCCGCCCTGGTGACCCTCGAAGGCGAGGGGCGCGAGGTAGCGGGTGGCGCCGAGGGCCAGGATGTTGATGGCCACACCGGAGACGATGTGGTTGACGTTGAAGGTGACGGTGACGAAGGCGTGCAGCAGACCGCCGATCGCGCCGCCCGCGATGCCGACGAGGACACCGGTCCACGGGCCCCACTGGAAGCCGGCCCAGGCGCCGAACCAGGTGCCGAGGATCATCATGCCCTCGAGGCCGATGTTGACCACGCCCGCGCGCTCGGCCCACAGACCGCCGAGACCGGCCAGGCCGATCGGGACGGCCAGCTCCAGCGCGGTGGACATCTGGCTGACGTTGGTGATGCCGTCCGCGCCGGTGATGATGCGGACGATCGAGGTGAGTGCCAGGACGCCGGAGATGACCAGCAGCAGCACGGGCAGCGACATCTTCCGCCCGGTCCGGGCGGTCGGCTCCAGCGAGGGCTGGTTGAGGTCGGTCGCGGTGGTGCTCGTGGTCATCGGCCAGCCACCTCCTTCTTGACGTTGTTGTCCGCGCCGAGGACGTTCCCGGCGGCGAGCTCGGCGCCGACGCGGCGCTGCTGGCGGCGCAGGCCCCACTCACGGACGGTCTCGTAGGAGACGACGACCGAGAGCACGATCAGGCCCTGCATGATGACCGCGATCTCCTTGTCGTAGCCGTGGAAGTCCAGCTCCGGCGAAGCCTTGTCGAGCCAGGCCCACAGCAGGGACGCGAAGGCGATGCCGACGGGGCCGTTGCGGCCCAGCAGGGCGATGCCGATGCCGAGGAAGCCGATGCCGGTGGGGAAGTTCAGGCTGTAGGTGTGGGTGTCGCCGAGCAGGATCGGCAGACCCGCGAGGCCGGCGACACCGCCGGAGATCAGCATGGCGGTGAGGATCATCCGCTTGGGGTCGACGCCGCTGGCGGCGGCGGCGGTCTCCGAGGCGCCGGAGGCGCGCAGGTCGAAGCCGAAGCGGGTGCGGTTGATGACCACCCAGTAGCCGACACCGAGCGCGACGGCGAGAAGGACCAGGCCGTAGATCTCGCCGGCGGCGCCCATGTCGATGCCGGGCACCCAGCCGGACTCGGCCATCTCACCGGTGGTGTTGTTGTTGCCGACCTTGACGCCGAAGACGTTCGGCAGCCAGAGGTAGCCGATGACGGAGGTCGCGATCGCGTTCAGCATGATCGAGGAGACGACCTCGCTGACGCCGCGGGTGACCTTGAGGACACCGACGATGGAGGCCCAGAACGCGCCGGTGAAGATCGCGGTGAGCATCAGCAGCGGGATCTGGAGGATCGCGGGCAGGTCCAGGTGCGCGCCGACGATCGCGGTGATCATGGCGCCGAGCAGGTACTGGCCGTCGACACCGATGTTGAACAGGTTCATGCGGAAGCCGATGGCCACCGCGAGGGCCGCGATGTAGTACAGCGACGCCTGGTTGATGATCCGGACCTGGATGTCCGAGAACGACGCCTGCTCGAACATGATCGCGAACGGCTCGACCGGGCTCTTGCCGGACGCGAGCAGCACGATCGCGGTCAGCACGAAGGCGACGGCGAGCGCGAGGACCGGCCCGGCCACCGCGAGGAGCACGCGCTCCTTGTCGAACTTCTTCATCAGCGGGCCTCGCCTTCCGGAGACCCGGGAGTCTTGCCCGGGGTCTCGGGGGTCTCTGCGTGTTCGAGGTGGCCGGTGGCGGCGCCGGTCATGGCGGAGCCGAGCTCCTCGGGGGTGATGGTGGCCGGGTCGGCGTCCGCGACCAGCTTGCCGTTGTAGATCACCCGGAGGGTGTCGGACAGGCCGATCAGCTCGTCGAGGTCGGCGGAGATCAGCAGGACGGCCAGGCCCTCACGGCGGGCCTCCCGGATCTGGTCCCAGATCTGGGCCTGTGCGCCGACGTCCACACCGCGGGTGGGGTGGGCGGCGATCAGGAAACGCGGCTTGTGGCTCATCTCGCGGCCGACGATCAGCTTCTGCTGGTTGCCGCCGGACAGCGAGGCGGCGGTGACGTCGATACCGGGGGTGCGGACGTCGTAGTCGGCGACGATCCGGCGCGTGTCCTCCTGGGCGGCCTTCGGGTCCAGCCAGACGCCCTTGGCGTTCGGCCGCTCGGTCACATGGCCGAGGATACGGTTCTCCCAGAGGGGGGCCTCCAGGAGCAGACCGTGCCGGTGGCGGTCCTCGGGGATGTAGCCGACGCCCTGCTCACGGCGCTTGCGGGTGGGCCACGCGGTGATCTCGTCGTCGGCCAGCGTGATGGTGCCGGAGTCGGCGGCCTTCAGGCCGATCAGCGCGTCGACCAGCTCGGTCTGGCCGTTGCCCTCGACACCGGCGAGGCCGAGGACCTCGCCCGCGTGGATGGTGAAGCTGATGTCGTCCAGGAGGGCCTTGCCGCCGGGCGCCGCGAGATGAAGCTTGTCGACGCTCAGGACGGGACGGTCGGTGACCGTGGACTCGGCGGTCTCCGGGGTGGGCAGCTCGCTGCCGACCATCAGCTCCGCGAGCTGCCGCGGGGTGGTCTCGGCGGGGACGGCCGTACCGACCGTCGTACCGCGCCGGATGACGGTGATCTCGTCGGCGACGGACAGCACCTCGCCCAGCTTGTGCGAGATGAAGATGACCGACAGGCCCTGCGCCTTGAGCTCGCGCAGGTTGGCGAAGAGCGCCTCGACCTCCTGCGGCACCAGGACGGCGGTGGGCTCGTCCAGGATCAGGGTGCGGGCACCGCGGTAGAGGACCTTGAGGATCTCCACGCGCTGGCGCTCGGCGACACCGAGCTCCTCGACCAGGACGTCGGGGCGGACCCCGAAGCCGTACCGGTCGGAGATCTCCTTGATCGTGCGGCGGGCCCTGGCGCCGATGCCGTAGAGCTTCTCGCTGCCGAGGACCACGTTCTCCAGGACGGTGAGGTTGTCGGCCAGCATGAAGTGCTGGTGCACCATGCCGATGCCGCGCGTGATGGCGTCGGCGGGGGACGAGAAGGTCACCTGCTCGCCGTCGACCGCGATGGTGCCCTCGTCCGGCTTCTGCATGCCGTAGAGGATCTTCATCAGGGTCGACTTGCCGGCCCCGTTCTCACCGACGAGGGCGTGGACGGTGCCCTTGCGGACGGTGAGGTGGATGTCGTGGTTGGCCACGACGCCGGGGAATCGCTTGGTGATCCCGGCGAGTTCGACGGCGGTCGCCTGACCGTTGACCGCCGCGTCGGCCGGAGGGCTGCTGGACGCGTTGATGGCGCACTCTCCTGGGAAAGGGGGTCGTCTACGCGCGTAGCGCCCCTACGGCATCGAAAGGGGCGACGCCCGAGACAACGGGGTACAGGGAGGCAGACTCCCCGTACCCCGTTGAGCGGACGTAACCCCGCGGTTACCGGCGACTTCGGGGAGGTGAGGGCCGGAGGAACGGCTCCGGCCCGACCTCACGCCCCCGAGGGTCGCGTGTCTGCTCGAGGTCCTGCTGGGTCAGCTGGTCTTGACCTTGATCTCGCCGCTGATGATCTTCTCCTTGGCCGTCTCGATGGCCTCCTGGAGCTCGGTGTCGTCCTTGAACGTGGGGTTCGACGCGGAGAGGCCGACCTCACCGCTCTTCAGATCGCCCCTGACGATACCGGTCTCGGGCTTGCCGCCCTCGACCGACTGCGCCAGGTTGTACACCGCCTTGGCGACGTCCTTCATCGCGGAGGTCAGGATCGAGTCCTTGTACTTCGCGAGGGCTTCCTGCTTGTACTGGTCGGAGTCGACGCCGATCGCCCACACCTTCTTGGCGGCGGCGGCCTCGATCACGCCCTGACCGGACAGACCGGCCGCCGCGTACACGACGTCGGCCTTCTTCTCGATCTGACCCTCGGCGGCGGACTTGCCCTTGTCGGGGCTGGAGAAGCCACCCTCCTCGGCGGTCTGGGTGAGGTACTGGGTGAGCACCTTGGCCTTGGGGTTGGTGTCCTTGACGCCCTGCTCGAAGCCGGCCTGGAACTTGTGGATCAGCGGGATGTCCACGCCGCCCACGAAGCCGACCACGTTGGTCTTGGTGCTCTTGGCGGCGGCGACGCCCGCGAGGTACGAGGCCTGCTCCTCGGAGAAGACCAGGTCGGCCACGTTCTTCAGCTGGACGGTGGAGTCGTCCACGATGCCGAAGGTGGTGTCCGGGTACTTCTCGGCGGCCTCCTTCACGGCGGTCGCGTACGCGTAGCCGACACCGATGACCGGGTTGTAGCCCTGCTTGGCCAGGGAGGCGAGGCGCTGTTCCTTGTCGGCGTCCGTCTCGCCCTCGGTGGGCTCGATGTCGGCGGTCTTGTACCCGAACTCCTTCTTCGCCTGCTCCAGGCCCGCGTAGGCGGCGTCGTTGAAGGACTGGTCACCCTTGCCGCCGACGTCGTACGCGATCGCGAGGCCCTTGTCGCCGCCCTTCGCGTCCGAGGAGGAGGAGGCCTCCGTCGAGGTGCCGCCACAGGCGGAGAGGGCGAGGGCGAGGGAGGCGGTCGCTGCGCCTGCGACCGCGATGCGGGAAACCCGGCGCATGTTCTGGTGCTCCTAGTCGTACAAGCGCCGGAGGGTACTGCTCAGTGGTGCTTCACAGCGTCGGCGCTGGCTTTCGCCGAGGGTAACGCGCGTAGACCCTGGCGGGAAAGCCCCGGTTGCCCTGTTGTTATGGGGCCGTGTCGCAAGGGGGACGGGGCTGTCGGGACGCTCGGTGCGGGGTGGTTTCGGCCAAGCCGCGCGTACGGGTTCGTTGTGGCTGGTCGGGCGGTTCTCCGGGCTCCTGACGGCGCGCCCGCGGGCCGGTGCGGGGCGACCCGCGCCCGCCTCCGCCGAGCGCTCGACGGGTCGGCGCGGGCAGGGCGTCCTGTGCCGCTGACGGGCGCTCAGCGGCCGGTGCGGGACAGCGAAGCGGGCGGGTGAGGGAAAGCGAAGCGGGCGGGTGCCGCCGCACCCGCCCGCTTCAGGTCACTCTCGGGCCCCCGAGGGCCGAGGAGGTGTGACTACTCGGTCTTGACCTTGATCTTGCCGCTGATGATCTCTTCCTTCGCCTTGGCGACGGCGTCGGAGAGGCCGGCGATCTTGGCGAACTCCGGGTTCGACTCGGCCAGGCCGACACCGTCGACCTTCAGGTCGAAGGTCTGGACGCCCTTGAGCGGCTTGCCGTCCTTGACGGACTTGGCGACGGCGTAGACCGCGCCGCCGACGTCCTTGAGGGCGGAGGTGAGGATGTAGTTCTTGTAGGAGGCGAGGGCCTCCTGCTTGTACTGGTCGGAGTCGACACCGATCGCCCAGACCTTCGCCTTGGCGGCGGCCTCGATCACGCCCTGGCCGGAGAGGCCGGCCGCGGCGTAGATGACGTCGGCCTTCTTCTCGATCTGGCCCTCGGCGGCGGCCTTGCCCTTGTCAGGGCTGGAGAAGCCACCCTCTTCGGCGGTCTGGGTCAGGTACTGGGAGATGACCTTGACCTTGCCGCCGCTGGTGTCCTGGACACCCTGCTCGTAGCCGGCCTGGAACTTGTGGATCAGCGGGATGTCCACGCCGCCCACGAAGCCCACGGTGTTCGTCTTGGTGGCCTTGGCGGCCGCGACACCGGCGAGGTAGGAGGCCTGCTCCTCGGCGAAGACGAGGGACGCCACGTTGTCGCCCTCGACGACCGAGTCGATGATGCCGAACGTGGTCTTCGGGTACTTCTTGGACGCGGCCTCCATCGCCGGACCGTAGGCGAAGCCGACTCCGACGACCGGGTTGTAGCCCTGCTTGGCGAGGGACTCCAGGCGCTGCTGCTTGTCGGCGTCCGTCTCGCCCTCGGTGGGCTCGATGTCGGCGGTCTTGTACCCGAATTCCTTCTCGGCCTTCTGCAGGCCCGCGTACGCCGCGTCGTTGAAGGACTGGTCGCCCTTGCCGCCGATGTCGTACGCGATCGCGAGGCCCTTGGTGCCCTTGCTCTCGCCGTCGCCGCCGTTGCCGCTCTCGCTGCTGGTCCCACCACAGGCCGTGGCGGCGAGCGCCAGCGACGCGACCCCCACCGCGACGCGGGTCAGTTTGGAAATCCGACGCATCTTGAAGTTCCCCATCTTCTCCAAAGCCCCGCAGCCGGGTGCTCAGTTCGGCGCACATTAACGCGCGTAGACACCCAAGGGAACGGGGTTAAGCGGGACGTTATGCATTCGTGCCGCCGGTTACGTCCTCGTCACCTTCTCAGTGGTAAACACCGTAGTTGCACATCGCGGCGTTCACACCTTGTCGCGGTCCCGGGCGACCCGCACGACAGGGCGGTGACGGGTGGTGTCACGCGCCGGCGGCTCGCCCGCGGCCGGGACGGGAAGGGTGACGTATACCCACGCGGGACGTGCGCGATCGCGCACGTTCGGCCCCGTTACGGCGTCCGCCGGGCCGGTGAGCGGCGCCGACGGTGGGGGAAGCGAGCCGGAGCGGGCTGGTTGGTCCGATCGGGGTGGCCCAGCACGGGCAGCGTCGCGGGCCGCGGGGAGCGCCACCCTCGGCGTGGCGCTGCCCCTCGCGCGATCGGTGTGGGCAGACGGCTAGACCACGCCGTCGAGGACCTGCATCCGGGCGTCCAGCAGGGCGGCGGCGGTGAAGAGCTCCACGCCCACCGTGATGGCGTGCTCGTCCGCGTCGAAGTCGCCCTGGTGGAGGTCGCGGACCGTGAGGTCGCCCGGACGGCGGACACCCAGGCGGGCCATGGCGCCCGGGACGTGCTCCAGGTACCAGGAGAAGTCCTCACCACCGAGGCTCTGCTCGGTGTCCTCGACGGCCGTGGCGCCACGACGGGCGACCATGGCGTCGTGGATCAGCTCGGTGACGACGGGGTCGTTGACGACCGGCGGGACACCCCGGACGTAGTTGATCTCGGACTTGGCGCGGTGCAGGGTCGCGACCTCGGAGATCGCCTCGTGCACCAGGTCGGGAGCCTGCCGCCAGGCGTTGATGTCGAGGCAGCGCACGGTGCCGGAGAGCTCGGCGTGCTGCGGGATCACGTTCGGTGCGTGGCCGGACTCGACGCGGCCCCAGGTCACGGAGAGTCCGCTGCGGGCGTCGACCCGGCGGGCGACCAGCGCCGGCACGTCGGTGACGACGCGGGCGGCGGCCGTGACGAGGTCGGTGGTGAGGTGGGGGCGGGCGGTGTGGCCGCCGGGACCGTCGAGCGCGATCTCCAGGCGGTCGCAGGCCGAGGTGATGGGCCCGTGGCGCAGACCGATGCGGCCGGCGTCGACCCTCGGGTCGCAGTGCACGGCGATGATCCGCCCGACGCCGTCCAGCGCGCCGCTCTTGATCACGTCGCCCGCTCCGCCGGGGAGGACCTCCTCGGCGGGCTGGAAGATCAGCCGTACGGGGCGCGGCAGCTGGCCCCTGCGGTGCAGGTCGGCGAGGACGAGTCCGGCGCCGAGCACGACGGTGGTGTGCACGTCGTGGCCGCAGGCGTGGGCGCGGTCCGGGACGGTGGAGCGGTACTCGCAGTCCACCTTGGTGTCCGGGATGGGCAGCGCGTCGATGTCGGCGCGCATCGCGAGGCGGGGCCGGCCGCCGTCCCACTCTCCGATGTCACAGACGAGTCCGGTTCCGCTGTCGAGCACGCGCGGTCGAAGCCCTGCCTTCTCCAGGCGGGCCTTGATCGCGGCGGTCGTGCGGAACTCCTGGTTGCCGAGCTCCGGGTGCATGTGCAAGTCGCGGCGGAACGCGACGAGTTCGGCACGCAGGGCTTCGGGCAGGTTGCCGGGGAGGGCGGCTTCGGCTTCCCCTGGCAGATCGGCCTCGGACTCTCGGGACATCAGTTGGTTCACCCTCTGAAGGGTAGGGCGATCGAGCGACCATCTAACCCTCGATCAACAAAAAATCAGCCCGACAGGGGAAGATTTCTGGCCGCCCAACGCATACGTATTGGCAGGGATGGGTATACCCGTCCGCCTTTCGGGGCGGGCAGACCGCAGGGACGGGACACGATCGGCCGGCGCCGACGCCATGACACCGGACCGCCGTCGTCACCGGGGTGACCGGGGCGCCCTCCGGGAATGCCGGGGGTTGCCCGCGAATCCCATCGTCTAAACGTCCGGGGGTTCCCGAACGATTCCCATGTTCCACGGATACCACGTTCCGGGCTCTCTGTTGTGCTGAACCTGTCGCCGCTGGGTGACTGTTCGACTACAGCGGGCGAGACTCACCTGGTACGGGGAGGGGATGTGAGGTGAGAACTCAGGAGGCGATGGTGACCAGCGTCACGAGGTGTGCCGAGGTCGACCGGGCGTGGTGGTGACGGTAAGGGGCGACCGGTCAGCCCGCTGTGATCGCGGGCCGTGACCGGCGAGTCGTGGGCGGACGGCGGGCGTCACCGCTGGATGTGCGGCTGGGGCGGTCCGTAGTCGGGGCGGGTGGCGGTGAGGCGGTCGGCCACGTGGGCCAGCCAGGCGCTCGGGGTGTACGGGGCCGGCGGGTCGACCTCCATGCCGAGTTCGGCGACGGCGAGGGCGTAATCGGGCTCGTCGAGGTCGAGGGCGAGGAGCTCGTGGATTTCACCGGCGAGGCGGGCGGCGAGCTGGGGGTCGGTGGTTGTCCGATAGTCGTCCATGGCGGCGTCGTGGGAGTCGAACTCGTCGGGCATGTCCTGGGAGAACCAGCCGCCGAGGAGCTGGGCCATCTCGGGGAAGCGGGCGTGCCACTCCCAGTGGGTGGCGGGGACGGCCGGTGGGGGAATCCGCCCCTCCTCGACGCTGCGCTTGATGTGGTCGGCGAGGCAGTACAGCCACTGCTGGACGTCCGCCTCGGGGAGGCCGACATCCGGGATGGCGTAGAACTCGCCGAGCCGCAGACGCAGCCGGCCCGGCGGTTTGTCCGCGTACTCGCGCAGCTGCCGCTCGGCGATGGCGAGGGCCCACGGGCGGGTGTGCCAGGTGTGGCGCAGGTACGCGGTCAGGGCCTGGCTGGGCTGCTCCGCCGTGTCGTCGGCCGGCTGCCCGGCGTAGGCACGGATCACCTGGTCGAGCTCACCGTAGCGGCGGTCGTGTTCGAGGGGGCTGAAGGGCACGGTCGGCCTTACGGGGAGAGGACGGGCGGGACGGGGGCGGGTCCGCACCAGGCGTGCGGGACGAGGCGCCGGCAGGGGCGGGCCGGGCAGGTTCGGGCGACGAACCCGGTGTGCCTACAGGTAGATCGGGAACGTGGCGTGGATCAGGAAGCCGTGAGGCCGGCCGGCGTCCCGCTTCAGGATCACCCGGGCCGCCCTCACGTCCACCGGCTCCCGCCCGGCCAGCATCATCGCCTGCAGCAGCACCCTGCCCACCGGCTCCTCCCGGGATGGCCAGGACGCCTCGATGGTCAGCCGGGGACGCGTGGACTGGGCCAGCCAGCGGTGGATGAGCTGTTCGTTGGCGGTGACGACCTGCTGGGCGGCCCATTGGGCGGTTTCACGGTCGGGGTACGTCGAGGTCCTCGTACGGACGGGGAGTGCCTGGGCCACGGTTACCGCCTGGTGAGTGCGCTGGTGAACGAATACGGATGCCGGGACGGGTGATCGGGGGTCTCCGCGCACGGTGTCGAAGCGTGCGGGCCTACGGGCCCGCGGCGCTGTGCCGCCGTGGCCAGAAGGTGGACGAGGCGGGCCAGTGCCCGTGCGCCCACGTGATCGTCGGCGTATCTCCGGACCTGGACGGGGCCGACCTCGTCCAGAAAGACCTCCTCACGCGCCAGTACGAACGCCATCGCGAGCAGGGCGGCTCGCCCGTTGCCGTCGTCGAACGGGTGGAAGAAGCACACGTCGAGGTAAGCCCGGGCCGCTCGGGCCGGCAGCGGGACGTCCGTGGCGGTGGCCTGCGCCAGGCAGCGGTCGAAGTCCCCGGGTGTTCCGGCATGCAGGCCGTACCGTTCGCGTCCCCCTTTGGCGAAGGCAGGGAGGTCGCGAAAGGCGATGTCCGCGCGCCCGAGGACCACACGCTGCCACCCGGCCATGAGGTCGAAGCTCAGCGATCGCCCGGCCGCGGCGTCCTCCTGGACCGACCGCCACGCCGTACGCATCCGTTCTCCACGCGTCGGGTCACCGGACTCGTCCCGCGCGACGGCGGCGGCGTCGATCGCGTCGCGCCGCCCCCGGATCGGACCCGCCAGGTCCTCGGTCGCCTGGTTCCAGGCGACCTGCGCGCGTACGCTGAGCCAGCTCTGCAGATCGTCACGCACCGTGCTCTCCGAGAGCCTTCCGGGCACGGCCCAACGCGTTCTCATCAGGGGCGATCCAGCTCTCGAACGCCGAGTCCACCACGTCGTCCGCCAGTTCCTCGGCCTGGTCCGCCGGAAGACCGGTCGATTCCAGATACCAGGTGAGCGCCTGCGAGCATGCGCCGCGCCATGTCTCGCCGGCCCCGGTCTTCTCGACGACGAGGGTCACGACCGGCGCGACGGCTCGTTCGCGCAGCCGCCGCAGTTCCTCCTCGGGGACGTCCGGTGGCGGAGCGAACTCGGCGAACAGGGCAGCGAGTTCCTCCAGCCACGCCCGCCACTGGAGAAGCGCGCTGGTGCACCGCTGCGTCTGCCGCTCCAGTTCGGTGTCGCCGGGAGCGCCGGCCGGGAGATGCCTGATGACCGCCCCGGAGTCGCTGGAGGTGTCCGTCGCGGAGTACCAGCCGAAGGCCCACGAGCCGTAGTGCTCGGCAAGTCCCCGGGCGACCGAATGCGTCGACCACGATCCTCGTGGCCGCACCGAGTCGGGGTCCGCCGAGGAAATCACGTCGCGAACCACGTCGCGCACGTCGTCGGAGGAGAACGGGTGCGTGGCCGGATCGACGTCATGCCACGTCATCGACGCGGGGTACCAATCTGAAGTGATGACTGCTCCTGAGATCCGTACGACTGTCTTCACCACGGCTGTGACATCTGCCGCGGCCGCTATCTCTCCGGCATCGACGTCAGGACCACGAACGGCGGGTCGAGCGAGTCATCGTATTTCAGGACGGTTCTCACGCCCGTCACATCGATGGCCTCGGCATCCATGCCCTTGTTCTTGAATCCTTCGTTATTGATGTCGTTGGGCTGCTTGGTCACACTTCGGCCACTGTATTCGCCGTTCGGAGCGACCGTGTCGATGGGCAGTTTCAGGTCACCGTTCTCCGCCTTGGGCGGGCGGCCCAGCCACTCCTGGATCTCGGCCGAGTTCACATCGATGTTGTACTGGGTCAACTCCTGGGCCCGCTCAGCCGTGGTGAAGGTGGACGCACCTCCGATCGACGGCTTGCCGTACGGCCAGGCGGCCGTCGGATCCGTACCCTGGTCCCTCAGGCGCTGGGCGAGCTGCTCGTCCGACTTCCCGACGTGCTTGTCGAGAGTGTGGCCGCCGCCCATCCATTCGTTCTCGGCCAGGTCGATCTTGTAGACGCCGTTGTCGGTGTCTTCCCTCTTGGTCCACTGGTGCTCGTGCTTGAACTCGTTGAGCGCCCGGGTGCCGAAGGCCTCGGCTCTCGCCTCCTGCGCGGCGAACCGCGGCGCGCTGCGATGGGCCTCGTTCAAGGGGCCCATGAGAGCGTCGAGTCGGGGCACCAGCGCATCGACCTTGCTGTTGTACGTCGTGACGATGGCGTTCAGCCGGGGGGTGTCCATGTTGAGGACGATGCCCGCCCCCAGTTGCTGGGCGCCCTTGACGGCGCCCTTCACCACGCCCTTGACGAATCCCTTGACGTCGTCCATGCCGACGCCGTCCTTGAGGTTCACCTCGACCTTGGGGATGGCGTCCCGCACGGCCTCGACATAGACGTCCCACACCTCGCGGTTGAGGTAGACGGCTGCCTCGGCGAAGGCGTGGAGAAGGTCGCTGATCTCCTGGGCCGTGTCGAACAGCACCGTCATGACCGGGTGCGTGGAGGTCGGCGACGAAGCGCTGTCGTGCCCCCACTGGTAGCCCTCGCGGCTCTTGCCCCACGCCGTCGTACCCCACAGCGAGCTGCAGAACTTGCGCATGGCGTCGTGCCACTCGCTGTTGCTCTGCTGGGTGATGCTGCTGACGTCGCCGGTCAGCCCGCTCTCCACGACGGAGAGGGCCGAGGTCGTCGCCATCCACGCCTGGGAGAGCGAGTTGAGGTAGTGCTGCTGCGGGAAGGGGTAGACGTCGGCGACCTTGCCCATGCGGAAGGCGTGCTTGACGACCGGGCGCAGCGCGTCCCGGACCGGCTCGGGGACCCATTCGAGGAGCGTACGGATGAAGTCGTCGCCCCCGTCGTCGTCCCCCCATTTCAGGTCCGGGACGGAGCCGTAGTCCGGCTCGGTCTCGATGACCTTCGGCAGGGGCTGGACGACCGCCTTCGTCTTGCCGGTGGCGTCGTTGGCCGCCTCCGCCTTCCCGTAGGCGTTGGCGGTCGCCGTGAAGCCGACCGCCACACCGCCGATGCTGACGACACTCCTGGCCCACACCTCCAGGAAGCGGTCGGCCACCTTGAGGTACGACGCGGCGAAAGCCTGCGGTGATGTGCCGTAACCACCGGCGTCCGGGTACTTGCGCAGGTCCTCGAGCAGGATCTTGACGCCGCGGTCCATCATGGTCTGCTGGCCGGCCACACGGCCCGAGACCCGGAACAGGTCGCTCGGCTTGACGTCGATGGTGCCGCCCTGCCCCGGTGGAGGCGTCCCCATCAGGCTCCTCCCCAGCCGCGCAGCACGGCCTGGTGGGCTGCGGTGTAGTTGATGTGGCCCGTGGTGACGATCTCGTGCAGCCACTTCTGGGCCGCCTGGAGGTCCTGGGCCGAGCGGTCCCACTCGTCCAGCTTCTCCACGAAGATCTCGCGGGCCTCGCCCTCCCAGGAGGTCACGACGGGTACCGCGCGGTCGTAGAGGTCGTCGAGTTTGCCGTTGAGCTTCTTGAGGATGTCCTCCAGTTCGCCGGCGAGTTCGCTGAGGGTGGCGAAGGAGACGCTGATGCGGTCGTCGGGGTGCGCGGTGGACATGGTTTTCCTCGGGTGCTGGTGACGCGGGCGCGGGTTCAGAACGAGTCGAGGCTGCTGCGAGGCTGTGCTGCCGGGGCGGCGGAGGTCGCCGCGTCCGGGTTCGGTGTGGAGAGCTTGTCGACCTCGCTGTCCACGTCGACCTGGATCTGCCGGATGCGAGCCAGTACGTCGAGGTCCTGCTTGTCGAAACCGTCGCGGCTGAGGCGTACGGCCTGTTCCAGATGCCGCATCACTTCGCGGATGCGTACGGCGTCCTCGGCGGCCGCGCGGTGGAACTCGCGGTACGCCGTCGCCGCGGGGCCCTGCCAGCCGGCCTCGACGCGGTCCACGATCCCGTCCATGCGCTTGATCTGCTTGTCCAGGTGGTCCTGCATGTCGTCGAGGTCATCGGCGAGTTTGGTGAGCTTGTCACTGGAGACGCGCAGGTTGCGGCCTCCGGCCTCCCCGCTTGGTATGCCGGGTTCCCCCATGGCGCAACTCCCCCGTCTTCCGTCTCGTCGGCGTCACCGACCATTCGGTTGCGCCAACTCCCGCATTTCGCACGTGCATCCTACGAGTCGGGTTTGCGCTGCCTTCTTCGGGTCACCACCGGGCGGCCGACGCGTGAGGCATCCTCGAACCAGGTACGACGAGGTGGTCCGGGGAGACTCCCGTGAGGCAAAGGCCGAGAGTTCGTTCAGCGAGGAGCTGTAGTGGAGGCCCTTGGTGAGGAAGTCGGCTGGGCCGCCGTGTTCGGTGGACAACCGGGTGTGGTCGCCGGGGGGATCGGGGGTGGCTCCGTCTCCCGCCTCGGCGCCCGGAGACGAGGGTCGGTGACTGGCGCCGTGAGCCGTTCCCTTCAGTCGCCTCGGCCGTATCAGTCGTCGTAGAAGCCCCAAAAGGCTCCGACCTCGGTCTCCGACACCACCACGGCACCGCAGTCGGCGGTGTACTTGGACAGACACGTGAACTGGTTCACGGGCCTCAGGAGGTCCAGGTTCGGGTCATCGTGGGCCGAGGAGCAGTTGGTGTAGTGGTGCGCGGTGGGGCCGAACCTGGCCAGGACCGTGGCCGCGCTGTGGAAGAGGCGCTCCTTGTGGCGGTCGAAGTCGGGGATGTTCTCCGCCTGGAACAGAGGGGCCCTGAGGGCGACGAGGAGCTCGGTCGCGGACTTCTCCGTGATCTCGAAAAGGCTGCGGCTGACGGCCTCGCCGTTCCATTTGTGGAACGGAGCGGTGTCGGCACTCAGGTCGTCGGCGCAAAGGGGGGCGTGATTCACACTCAGCCAGCCGCGGGGGTCATGGGTGTCAAGGGTCAGCAGCTCGGAGAGATCGTGGCGCCAGTCCTCGCGGGTGCGGGGTCCGACCGCCGCGAAGGTCCAGGCGCCGAACAGGTCGGTGACGGCGGTGCTCCAGGATGCGGCGTCGGCCTTCACATCGACTCCTCGGCCACGCTCGTCCTTCTGCCGTGCAACAACAGCAGCGCAGTGAGCGCGGCGGACAGGATCGCCAGGGCCAGGAGAGCCGGGACCAAGGTCACCGCCGGCCCCGCTGCCAGGCAGGCCGTGCCGCCGATGAGGAGGAGCGGGAAGTGCCGGCCCGTCGTGCGGAGCAGGATCGCGGCCGAGGCGAGGAGGAAGAGGCCCGCTCCGCCCGCGAGGGCCCACGCGGGCATGCCGTGCAGGGGCTCGGTCAGGCCGTAGTGGTCGGTGTCGGCGACCTGCTGGAGGGTCTTCTTCATGCCGAGGGCGGTGATGACCACACCCGCCACCAGGGGCAGGTGGAGGAACGTGTAGACATCGCGGGCCAGGACCGTGCGGGCGTCGCCCGTCAGTTCGGCGAGGCGGTGTTCCGGGCGCTCGCACACCCCGTGGAAGTACAGGCGCCACAGCGCGGCCGCGACCAGGAGGCCGAGGGAGGCCGCGACGAGCACGGGGACCGTCACGGGATAGCCGGTCACGCCCACGCCGATCGCGACGATCGACTCGCCGAGCGCGATGATGACGATCAGGCCGTGGCGTTCGGAGAAGTGCGCCGGAGAGGCCACTTTCCAGCCCGACTTGCCCGTGATGAAGATGCCCGCGTAGTCGATCGCGACGGCGGAGAGCCAGATCAGGATGCGCGGCACGCCCTCGAAGGCCGCGCCCAGCAGCAGCAGCGCGAACGGCGGCAGGACCGACAGCAGGGCCGTACGGCGCAGGGTGGCGCGCAGGGCCTTGTCGTCCGGGTCGGAGAGCCAGTACGTCGTCAGGTGCAGGACGCGGACCGCGCCGTAGCAGACCACGAAGAGCAGGGGGGCGGGGAGGCCGCCCGTGGCGTCGGCGTAGACGTCGGGGACCGTCAGCGAGACGATCAGGACCACGGCCATCACCGACACCAGCACCGCGAACATGCCGCCGGAGTCGGCGCGTACGACGTTGCCGAGCCAGGCGAAGCAGCACCAGCACCACCACAGAAGGGCCAGCACGACCATGCCTCCCAGCAGGCGCAGGGCCGTGGGGTCGTCCGCCATCAGGGCGGTGACCTGGGTGATCGCGTAGACGAAGACCAGGTCGAAGAAGAGCTCGGCGGGGGTGACCTTGTGGCCGTCCGCCGTCGGTGTCAGCCGGGTGCGTTCGCCGTGTGTCGTCACTGTTCCCAACTCCCCCATGGGGGCGGCACTTCGCCCGCGCCCCGTCCACGCGGCACGATAACCGGGGAAGCCCGCGCTCCGGATGCGCCGGGACCGCGCGGTGCGTCGGTTCCTCGCGGCGGGCCCCGGCCCGCCGCCAGGACCTGTCGTTGGGGTCTCGCCTGGTCCGCGGGGCGTGGCACGCGCATCTGCCGCGTTGTCGTCAGTCGCCTACTCCCCCACGCTCGAACAACCTCGCGCGGGGGACCCCCGTCGCGTCGACTCCCTCCGCCGCCTTGCAGCCGCACGCACCACGCCCCGCTCACCGGCAGAGTCGACGCACCGAAAGCCCGACCACTAGACCGGCGCCACCGACGACAGGCGGTGCACGTCCCTCGCCGTGCCGGTCACCCCGGACAGGAAGCCCTGGGCGCGCGGGGAGGCGGTCTCGGTCAGCCAGCTGGGGTCGATGTCGCAGACGGCGACGCGAACCTCGGTGCCCGCCAGGGCCAGCGGCAGGGTGTGGACCACGGTCGACGGGAAGCTGAGGATGGTGCGGCCGATGGGGCCGCGGCGGGCGATCAGTTCGAGGGGGAGGTCGGGGCGGACGATCTCCAGGCCCGTCTCGGCCGCGAGGGTGTGGAGCTTCTCGGAGCTCTCACGGCGGTGGGCGAAGTAGCGGGTCGCGCCGTGGGCCCCGGCGAGGGAGCGGACCGCTTGGAGGTAGCGGTCGCCGTCCACCACGCCGGTCTCCACCAGGGAGGTGCCGACGAGGTCCGCGCCCTTGGTGATGCGGGGCGGGCCGAAGCGGGACCGGGTCCAGGCGAAGTCGTTGGCGGTGACGGTGACGCCGTCGGGGGCCTCGTCGATCGGCATGGAGGAGAAGACCTCGACGCGCCGGCCGGCGGCCGGGGTCAGCCGTCTGCGGGCCCTGGCGGAGACCGGGGCGAAGACCAGGTCCCGGGGACCGGGGCGGCCGCCCTTGCGGTGCCAGCGGACCAGGCGTTCGCCGCGGGCCAGCTGGGAGACGAACTCCATGGTGGCGGTGCCGTCGTCGACCACGACGACCTCGGGTGCCTTGGTGATCGTCAGGAGGAGCTGGACGTAGCGGGAGAAGGGGTCGCCCAGGACGACGCGCCGCGCGGCGCGCAGCAGCGGGGTGAGCCCGCCGACGGTGCGGAACGGGGCCGCCGTCCCGCCGCGTGCCTCCTCCCAGCGCACCTCGTGGCCCTCGTCCCGCGCCAGCTCCGCCATCCGGCGCAACTGGCCTCGGGTCATGGGGTCGTTGGGTGAGAGGACGACCAGGGTGAGCCCCGTGCCGGACGCCCCGGGCGACGGCCGCACGCCGTAGGAGGCGGCGAGGCCGGAGGGTGCCCCCGGCTCGGAGGCCGGCCCCGTGCCGGGGGCCTGCAGCGTGCCGAGGGCGTGGGTGTGGGCCCACTCGAGCACGTTCAGGAGCTGTACCGGGCTCTCGACGAAGGCGAGAGTGTGGGGGCCGGCGGTTCCGGCACGGGGGCTCATCGACGTACGACCGTCGCTTCCGTGAGTACGGATCTTCTGGGGGTGGGTGGGTTTCGCTCGCCTGCGCGTGCAGGGTGCCGCCGCGCCCACCCGTGCCACCCCGGCGGCGCGACTGCCCGCAGCTGCGGCGGCAGCGGTCAGACGCCGACCGGCTCGCCCGCGGCCGCCGCGATCTCCGCCTCGGCGACGACGCCGGTGACACGGCGCAGCTTCTTCATGGGGCCGAGCTCGGAGTCGTAGACCTTCTTGACGCCGTCGCCGAGGGAGGCCTCGATGGTGCGGATGTCGCGGACCAGGCGGGTGAGGCCCTGCGGCTCGACGGAGGCGGCCTGGTCGGAGCCCCACATCGCGCGGTCGAGGGTGATGTGGCGCTCGACGAAGGTGGCGCCGAGGGCGACCGCGGCGAGTGTGGTCTGCAGGCCCGTCTCGTGGCCGGAGTAGCCGATCGGGACGTTCGGGTACTCGGCCTGGAGGGTGTTGATGACGCGGAGGTTCAGCTCCTCGGCCTTCGCCGGGTACGTCGAGGTGGCGTGGCAGAGCAGGATGTTGTCCGAGCCGAGGACCTCGACCGCGTGGCGGATCTGCTTCGGGGTGGACATACCGGTGGAGAGGATGATCGTGCGGCCCGTGGCGCGGAGCGCGCGCAGCAGCTCGTCGTCGGTCAGGGAGGCGGAGGCCACCTTGTGGGCGGGGACGTCGAACTTCTCCAGGAAGGCGACGGCCTCGGTGTCCCACGGGGAGGCGAACCAGGCGATGCCCTTCTCCTTGCAGTACGCGTCGATCTGGCGGTACTCGTCCTCACCGAACTCCACGCGGTGGCGGTAGTCGATGTAGGTCATGCGGCCCCAGGGGGTGTCGCGCTCGATGTCCCACTGGTCGCGGGGGGTGCAGATCTCGGGGGTGCGCTTCTGGAACTTGACGGCGTCGCAGCCGGCCTCGGCGGCGACGTCGATCAGCTTGAAGGCGTTCTCCAGCTCGCCGTTGTGGTTGATGCCGATCTCGCCGCAGATGTAGACGGGCTGGCCGGGGCCGGCGATGCGCTCGGTACCGAAGGTGCGGAGGCGGGAGTTGATGGCAGACATGGCGGAACGTTCCTTACTTGTCGAGGGGGTCGAGAGAGTCGAGAGAGGGACCGAGGATCCAGCCGGCGATCTCCCGGATCGCGCCTTCGCCACCGGGGACGGTGGTGACCGCGCGTGCGGCGCCGCGCACGACGTCGTGGGCGCTGCCGACCGCCACGGGCCAGCCCACGAGGGCGAAGCACGGGAGGTCGTTGACGTCGTTGCCGACGTAGAGCACGCGCTCGGGCGCGATGCCCTGTTCCTCGCACCACTGCTTCAGGGCGAGGTCCTTCCGGTCGATGCCGTGGAGCACCGGGATCTGCAGCTTCCGGGCCCGGGCGGCCACGACCGGATTCTGTTCCGTGGACAGGATCAGCATCTTCAGGCCGCTCCTGCGGAGGGCCGCGATGCCGAGTCCGTCGCCGCGGTGCACGGAGACGAACTCCCGTCCGTCGGAGTCGATCAGCACCCGGTCATCGGTCTGGGTGCCGTCGAAGTCGAGGACTACGGCGTCGATGTCGTCGTAGGTGGGGAGGGCGCCGGGCCGGTTCGCGTCGAAGAGCGGCGCGAGGGCCTGGGCGCGGGCGAGGTCGTGCGGGTCGTCGATCTCCAGGACCCGCGCGGGGTCGGTGCGGACGAGTTCCGTACGGCCGAAGAAGCGGTGCTGGTGCTTGCGGAGTCCGGCCGCGTCCATGGCGTAGGCGGCACCGGTCTCCAGCAGGTCCTGGGGGCGGTCCTGACGGCGGGGTCGGAACGACTTGTCGTGGTTGACGCCGTAACCGCCGGTTTCGGTGTCGGCGGGCTCGAGGTGGCCGTCGCCCCCTGGCTCGGGACCGGTGCCGGAGCCGGCGTGGGTGGTGTCGGCCTCCGCGTGCGTCGCCGCGCCGCCGACCGCCGACGCGCCGACGCGGTTCGCGTCGCCGCCGGTGAACTCGTCCGCCGTGTCCCGCCAGATGAAGCCGTGGAACGGGGCGACCGTGAGCGCCGTGTCGGCGCCGTGTTCGACGACGGCGCGGGCCACGCCGTCGATGTCCTCGCGGAGGATGAACGGGCTGGTGCACTGGACGAGGAGGACCACGTCGACGGCGGCGCCGTGGAGTGCCTCGTGGGCGTCGAGGGCGTGCAGGACGGCGGCCTCGGAGGTGGCGGTGTCGCCGGCGATGGCGGCGGGGCGCAGGACGACCTCGGCGCCGGACTCGCGGGCGGCGGCGGCGATGGCGTGGTCGTCGGTGGAGACGACGACGTCGGTCACCAGCCGGGCGGCCCTGCACTCGCGGACCGCGCGGGCCACCAGGGGCACACCGCCGACGGGGGCGAGGTTCTTCGCGGGGACGCCCTTGGAGCCGCCGCGGGCGGGGATGACGGCGAGGACGCGGCGTACGGAGGGCGCTCGGTCCGCTTCCTGGTGGGACATCAATGGAGCTCCTTGCGAGGACGACGGGTGGCGGCTCACAGCTCCCCCATCCGCCGGATGACGGGTGCCACGCGCTGCACCCCGTGCCGGTAGGCGCCGCGCGCCGCCCGGCGCACGATCTGCCGTACGGGTCCGGCCTGCCGGTCGGCGGCGGGTGCCCCCGGCAGCGGGCTGCCGTCGGGACCGAGGTTGTGGCGGGCGAGGATGCCGGGCAGATAGCCGGGCGCGGTGACGGGGGTGTAGTACGGCGTGAGGGGCGGGAGTTCGGCGGCGACCAGCTTGGCGATGCGGTCGCGGGCGGCGTCGAAGGCGGTGGCGTACGAGCCTTCCCCGGCGGGGGTGTCCCCGGCGGCGACGCCCTGCCGGGCCACCCAGTCGGGGTCGGGCGCCGGCTCGTGCCCGGCGTCCAGCTGGTCCCAGGAGGCCAGGCATCCGGAGCCGACGAAGTGGTGGTTGCCGAGGGCCTCGCGGATCCCGAGGTCGGTGAGGACCACGGTGGGGATCCGGCGGTGCAGCGACTCCAGGGCGGCCGTGGAGCTGATGGTGACGAGTAGGTCGGTGGTGTCGAGGATCTCGCCCATGTGCCCGTAGACCAGGCGGAAGTTGGGTGGCAGATCGGTCTTCTGTGCCAGCTTCTGGTAGGGCAGTTCCTCGATGTGCGTGGTGTGCTCGCCCGGCTTGGAGCGCAGCTTCAGCAGGACCTGGCGGTCCGGGTGCAGCCTGGCGTGCTGGATGAGCCGGTTCAGCAGGTACGTACGGTCCTTGCGGTTGTCCGGGACGGACGGCTGGACCGCGAAGACGACCGTGTAGGGCCTGCCCCCCGGCTGCGCCGAGGGGTCGTTCGCGCCCTCGTACGGCTTGCCGCCGAGGAAGGGCAGCGCGACCTCGGTGACCGAGGAGGCGTCGGCCCCGACCCCCTCGTACACGGCGCGGAAACGCTCCGCGTCCTGACGGGAGTTGGCGAGGACGATGTCCGCGCCGTGCCGCAGGAGCAGACCGTCGGCGAGCTTCTCGTAGACGACACCGACATAGCCGGTGACGACGACGGGCCGCCTGCTCCGGGCGCCCCAGGCGTGCCGCAGGCCGTGCAGCATCGCCTGGACGCCGCCGCCCACGAGGGCCAGCACGAGGACGTCGTACGACTCTGCCGCCTCCGGTGCGCCGAGGGCGCGCAGGAACTCGACGCCCGTCACCTCGCGCAGGGAGTCGGGGCGGACACCGACCTCCTGGAGCTGGCGGGCGGTGGGGGTGGCACGGCCGCGCAGGAGGAAGCCGTCCAGGCGGATGTCCGCGCCCTCGGGGGCGAGGCGGCTCGCGGTGAGCGCGCCCCATTTCCACCGGGTGTCGGAATCGGCGAGAACGGCGACTCGCAGGCTGTTCGTAGCACTTGCTGGCACATCGAAGACGCTAGGAAGGGATTCCGTTGATCGGCCCAACCCGAATGCAACAAAGGGTTAACAGCGCGTCGACGAATAGCGAATCGGGCCGTGGAACGCCGGGAAATGCGCCTGGTTCACGGTACCGCCACGCGTCGTTCACCTGGCATCAAGCGGGTGGTCAAGACGAATGCCGGAGGGCCGCCTAACGTCACAGGGGTGGTCAAGCTCTCCGTCATCGTGCCGTTCTACAACGTGCAGCAATACGCGCCCGACACCCTGAAGAGCCTCAGAGCGAACGCGCGTGAGGACTTCGAATTCATTCTCGTCGACGACTGCTCGCGCGACGGGACACCGGACATCCTCGCGCGCGCGGAGCGCGAGCTGCCGGGCGCCGTGTATGTCAGACACGAGCAGAACGGAGGACTGGCGACCGCGCGCAACACGGGCATCGACAAGGCCCGCGGCGAGTACCTGACGTTCCTCGACGGGGACGACTGGCTCGCCCCCGGCTACTACCCTCAACTGGTATCCGCCATCGAGGAGTTGGGCTGCGACTTCGTCCGTACGGACCATGTTCAGTGCACCGCGCGGGCCCGTTCGGTCCACCGGGTGCCCAACGGGCGGCGGGGCGTGGTGATGAACCCGCGTGACGCGATCCTTCCGGCGGACCGCTCCACCTCCGTCGACTACGCGTACGCCTGGGCGGGCGTCTACCACCGCCGGCTGGTCGAGCGGGGGTTGCTGCACTTCACCCACGGGCTGCGTACGGCGGAGGACCGGCCCTGGATCTGGAAGCTGCACCGGGAGGCGGAATCCTTCGCGACGGTGGGTCTGCTGGGTGTCTTCTACCGGCGCGGAGTGTCCTCTTCCCTCACCCAGATCGGTGACGTACGCCAGCTGGATTTCATTCGCGCATTCGACCAGGTCATCGCGGAAACCGCGAAGGACCGGGACGCGGACAAACTCCTCCCCAAGGCCGTGCGCACGTATTGCGCGATCATCTCCCACCATTTGGGATCCATCGAAAGGTTCGAGCCGGCGGTGGCACGGAAACTGAAGTCGATGAGCGCGGTCGCGCTGCGCCGAATGCCGCAGGGCGTGCTGGACGAGGCGCTCGACTCCATGGACGTCCAGCGCGCGACGCGGCTTCGCCGGCTGCGCCGCCGTCCCGCCTCGACGGGGGTCGCCGCGTGACCACGCAGATCTTCATGGCGTCCACGCTGTACGGCACGGCCACTCTGGCCGCCGCCCTGGACACCGAGTGCTTCCGCCCGGCCGACCGGCGCATCCTGTTGATCTCCAACAACGCGGCGACGCCGGAGACGACCCCCGCCCTGGACGAGATGCCCGGCTTCGAGCGGCTTGGCGCCCGCTTCGACGACATCATCTCCTGGAACGAGACCATCTCCCCGTTCCATCCCGGCGGCTGGTCCCCGCGCCTGGACGACGTGCCCCTGTGGGAACGGCATCTGCGGCTGCTGTGGGGCCTCGGCGACGACGACGTCGAGCTGGCGGTGGAGTCCATCCAGGTCCACCCGGCGCTCGGCTTCACCCAGATCTTCACCGGCGCGCCCGTCACCGTGTACGCGGACGGCCTGATGAGCTACGGCCCCACCCGCAACAAGATCGACCCGCTGGTCGGCACCCGTATCGACCGGCTGCTCCATCTGGACCTGGTGCCGGGCCTGGAGCCGCTCCTGCTGACCGAGTTCGGCGTCCCGGCCCAGATCGTGCCGACGGACGCCTTCGTGAAGGTCCTCGCCGAACTGGTCGACACCGGTGACGCGCTGCCCGCCGTCGAGGAGCCGGCGCTGATGCTCGGCCAGTACCTCTCCGCGCTCGGCATCCTCACCGCCGAGGAGGAGGAGGACCTCCACGTACGGATGCTGAAGGGCGCGGTGGCGCTCGGGCACACCCGGGTGGTGTTCAAGCCGCACCCCAGCGCTCCGGCGCGCTGGTCGCGCGGGCTGGAGAAGGAGGCGGAGCGGCTCGGCGCCGACCTCATGGTGCTCGACACGCCGGTCCTCGCCGAGGTGCTCTACCAGCGGATGCGTCCGGCGCTGGTGGTCGGCTGCTTCTCCACGGCCCTGCTCACCGCCTCCGCGCTGTACGGTCTGCCGGTGGCCCGGGTCGGCACCGGGACCCTGCTGGAACGGCTCGCGCCGTACGAGAACAGCAACCGGGTGCCGGTCACCGTCGTGGACGCGCTGCTGCCGGAGCTGGGCGACCGGGCGGCGGTGGCCGCGCAGAAGCCCGGCATGACCGTGGCGGACCTCAACCGGCTGGTCCGCGCGGTGGGGTACGCCATGCAGTCCAAGATCTACCCGTCGCTGCGCACGGAGGCCGAGTCGTATCTGACGCGGCATCTGAGCACCCATGCCCTGCGCTACTTCAAGCGGCGCCGCCTCACCTCGCTGGGTCTGCCCGGCGGTATCCCGGTCCAGCTCGCGTTCATCCCGCGCAACGCGACCGTGCGAAGAGTCGCGCGCCGGGCCAGGTCCTTCAAGCGGGCGACCTTGGGGTGAGCGCGGGGTGACCGCGAAGAGCACGACGCTTCCGACGCTCTCACCGGAGGCGAGCACCACCGCACGTCCCACCCCTGCCGCGGCCCCGGGGACAGCCGGGGCGCGCGGCGCACATCGTCCCGCGCCCCGGCTGTACGCCCTCGACGGGCTGCGGCTCCTCGCCGCTCTCTCGGTCGCGGCCTACCACTACGGAGGCCGCGACGGGGAGATCGGGAAGGCGTGGGGGTCCTCGCCCGCCGCGCAGTTCCCGACCGCGCACAGCTGGTTCGCCTACGGCTGGGCGGGCGTGCAGGCGTTCTTCGTGATCAGCGGTTTCGTCATCTGCGCCAGCGGCTGGGGGCGTTCGGTCCAGTCGTTCCTCGCGTCCCGCGCGGCCCGGCTGCTGCCCGCGTACTGGGTGGCGGTCGTCCTCGTCGCGGCGGTCCTCGCCCTGCCGGGCATGACGTTCGCGCGGGTGTCGGCGAGCGAGTTCCTGGTCAACCTGACCATGCTGCAGATGCCGCTGGGCGCGGACCGCGTCCTCGGGGTGTGCTGGACGCTGTGGGCGGAGGTCCGGTTCTACGTCCTGTTCGCGCTGTGCGTCGTCCTGCCCGGGGTGACCCGGAGACGGGTCATCTGGTTCTGCGGCGGCTGGACACTGGCCGCGACCCTGGCCGAGGCCTCAAGGGAACCGTTCCTGCAGCTGGTGCTGATGCCGGAGTACGCGTCGCTGTTCATCGGCGGCATCGGCCTCTACCTGGTGCACCGGGACCGCCGCGACACCACCGCCTGGCTGATCGTGGCCTTCAGTCTGCTGCTGAGCCAGTACCACACGGTCCGGGACATGTGGCACGCGCCGAACGACGCCTTCTTCTCGTACCGCCCCCAACTGGGCATCGTTCTCGCCGTCACCCTCGGCTTCGTGGCCGTCGGCGCGGTGGCGCTGGGCCGGCTCGACTGGGTGAACTGGCGCTGGCTGACCACCGCCGGCGCGCTGACCTACCCCTTCTACCTGGTCCACGAGCATCTGGGCTGGCCGGTGGTGCAGGCGCTGCACCAGGAGCTGGGCCTGTCCTCCTCGCTGACGCTCGCGGTCACCGTGGCGCTGATGCTGCTGCTCGCGTGGCTGCTCCACCACGGGGTCGAACGGCCGCTGCAGCCACGGCTGCGCGCGTCACTTCAGGGACGCCGTCGTTGAACCCGAAATTGTCCCAGTGTTCACCCAGGTCAGGGGTTCGAAACGGCCTGCGCGGAGAGGCTCCGCAGCATCCTTGACCGGGTCAGGGGCTTCTCATAGGTTCCTGGCCCGTTCGCCTGTTCGCCTCGTCGACGCAAGAGAGTCTTCCGTTCTCATGACCTCTGAAATGACCTCTGAACAAGGCACGATCCGGCTACCCCGGGAACTCGACGACGTCCCCGGCTGGTTCCCGGTGCTCGACCAACTCCTCTTCGACTGGTTCCTCGACCGGCAGGAGGCCGCGGGTGAGCGGGGTGACCTCCTGGAAGTCGGCGTCTACATGGGCAAGAGCGCCGTCTTCCTCGGCCGCCACCTCCAGGAGGGCGAGGCCTACACGGTCTGCGACCTCTTCGAGAGCGACGCCCCCGACGACGCCAACGCGGCGGAGGCCACCAAGTCGTACCGCAGCACACTGACCCGTCGGGCCTTCGAGGCGAACTACCTCGCCTTCCACGGCGAGCTGCCCCGCGTCCTGCAAGGGCCCAGTTCGATCGTCCCCGGCGAGGTCAAGCCGCGCTCGTGCCGTTTCGTGCACATCGACGCGTCCCACCTCTACGAGCACGTCCGGGGCGACATCACCGCCGCCCGCGACATCCTGCTCCCCGGCGGCGTCGTCGTCCTCGACGACTTCCGCTCCGAGCACACCCCCGGGGTGTCGATCGCCGCCTGGGAGGCCGTCCTCAACCGGGGCCTGAACCCCATCTGCCTGAGCACCCAGAAGCTCTACGGCACCTGGGACGACCCCGAGCCGCTCCAGGAGGCCCTGCTGGAGATGGTCGCCGGGCGCGACGACTGCCACCTCAGCAACCAGCGGGCCGCCGGCCACCGCATCATCCGCCTCAAGTCCAAGGGCATGAAGGCCCCGGCCTTCCCCAAGTCCCGCCACTGGACGCCTCCCGAGCCGACCGATCGGACCGGGCCTGCGGCCACCGCCGCACAGCCGCAGCCGCGGCCCCGGCCGCCCCGGAGCGGTGCCCGCCGACTGGCCGTGGACCTGTTGCCGCCGGTGGTGACCAGGGCGATTCGAAGGGCACGGGCTCGGAGGGGGCCGGGGAAGTAGAGAGAAGCAGGGGGCGCTGCCGTGCGGGGGTGAACCGCGGGCGGAGTGTGGCTGGTCGCGCGGTTCCCCGCGCCCCATTCGGGGCTGCGCCCCTCAGGGCGGACCCGGCCCGCTCCCCCGCGTCCCCTTGAGGGCTGCCGGCCCTCGGCACAGGTCGGGCGCGGCCGGTTACTCCCCCGCCTTCCTCAACGTCGCTCCGATCCCCACGAGGACCGCCTCCAGCCCCGCCTCGAAGCCCTGTTCATGGTCCTGGAAGATCTCCCAGCCCGCCTCCGCCGCCAGCGGGAACCCCTCCAACCGCTCGGCGCGCGCAGCGAGGTCGTACCCCTCCGCACCCCCCACCGGATCCGGCCCCATCGCCTGTTCCTCGATGACGTACCCGATCGTGTAGCTGTACGCCGTGAGCCAGGCCCGTGCGGCACCCGCAGGGCTGAACCCCGCCGCCGTGAGCATCCGCAGATGCGCCTCCATGGGCTCGGCGTACGACATGTCGGTGAAGCGCGTGCCGCTGTACACCTTCGCGCCGTCGCGGTAGCGCAGCAGATGCTCCCGCATGCCCCGCATGCGCGCCCGCAGCCCCTCCTGCCAGTCGACGCCCCCGCCCTCCACGGCGTCCCCGCTCACGGAGCCCGCTGTCCCGCCTGACGGCATCCCGGCCCAGTCCGCCGCCATCCGGCGGACCATCTCGGTCGCCATCTCGTCCAGCAGGTCCTGCTTGTTCTTGAAGTGCCAGTACAACGCGGGTGCCTGGACGTCGAGCTCCTTGGCGATCACCCGGAGGCTCAGCCCCTCCAGGCCGACCTCGTTCAGCAACCGCAGGGCCGTCTCGGCGACCTGCTTCTTGTCCAGCTTCGGGGATTTCCTGGGAACCACATTGACAGCTTAACGGCGTTAAGCGCATGCTGTCACCCCTCGGCACTTAACACCGTTAAGGAAAGCTCGTATGAATGAAACCCCGCACACCACGGACGTCCTGATCGTCGGCGCGGGCCCCACCGGCCTCGCCCTCGCGGTCGACCTGACCCGCCGCGGTATCCGCGCCCTGCTGGTGGAGCGGGCCGCAGCCCTGTTCCCCGGGTCGCGCGGCAAGGGCATGCAGCCGCGCACGCTGGAGGTCATGGACGACCTCGGCGTCCTCGACGCGGTCCTCGCCGCCGGCGGCCCCGCACCCGTCGGCATGATCTGGAGCCTCGGACGCCGACAGGGCGAGCACCGGATGTTCGACGACGTGGAACCGACGGAGGCCGAGCCCTGCCCGGGCCCCTGGCTGATCCCGCAGTGGCGTACGCAGGAGATCCTGCTGGCCCGGCTGCGGGAGCTGGGCGGCGACGTGGTCTTCGACCGCGAGCTGGTGGGACTGGTCCAGGACCCCGACGGCGTCACGGCGTCCTTCGCCCACGGCCCCGGGGTCCGCGCCCGCTACGCCGTCGCCGCCGACGGGGGCCGGTCCACCGTCCGCCGCCTCCTCGGCATCGGCATGACCGGCGAGACCGTGGACCCCACACCGACCCTGGTGGCCGACGTACGCATCCCGTCCCTCGATCGCGACAACTGGCATGTGTTCCCGCCCGCGGCCGAACCGGACGGCGCCCTGGGCGCGGACCCGGCGGGAGCGGCGCGACCCGCCCGCCCAGGCTCCCTGACCGGCGGCTTCATGGCGATCTGCCCGCTCCCCGGTACCGACGACTTCCAGCTGGTCGCCAACTTCCCCGACCCCCGGACCGTGGTGGACCTGTCTCCCGACGGCATCCGCAAGGTGGTCGCCGCCCGCTCGCACCTCGCGGCCGGGGAGGTGACGGAGGTGCGCTGGGCGTCCGATTTCCGGCCCCGGGCCGCGCTCGCGGACCGTTTCCGCGAGGGACGCGTGTTCCTCGCCGGGGACGCCGCGCACGTCCACTCGCCCGCCGGGGGCCAGGGTCTCAACACCAGCGTGCAGGACGCCTACAACCTGGGGTGGAAGCTGGGGGCGGTGCTGCGCGGCGGCACCGACGAGACCCTGCTGGACACCTACGAGGAGGAGCGGCGACCGGTGGCCGCGGCCGTGCTCGGTCTGTCCACGCGGGTCCACCGGGGCGAGGAGCGCCGGGGCCGCGCCACCCGCCAGCTCGGCCTCGGCTACCGGGGTGCCTCCCTCAGCGTCGACACCCGCGAGAGCCTCCCCCCGGACGCCCTCCGCGCCGGCGACCGCGCACCCGACGGCCGGCGTGGCGGCGTACGTCTCTTCGACGCCTTCCGCGGCCCGCACTGGACGCTGCTCACGGTCGGCACCGAGGCCACGGACCTCCCGGAGCTACGGGAGGTCCCACCGGTCCGCATACCGTCCTACGAGGCGTACGGCACCGGGGTCTTCCTCGTCCGCCCGGACGGCTACGTCGGCTGGGCGGGCGGGACGGCGAGCGGCCTGCGCCGGTACGCGGCCCGCGTGGGCCTCGTCCGCAGCGCCGTGACTCCCTGAGGGCTGATCCCCGGCGGGCGCACGACGCCCGGGATCACGGGACAGCCCCCTCAGGCGCCGCCGGCCAGCGACAGCTTGACCGCGAAGCCCAGGAACAGCGCGCCCGCCGCCGAGGTCGCCCCGGCCGACAGCCGCTTGCGGCGGCGGAAGGCGGCGGCCAGCTTGGTGCCGCCGCATATCAGGGCGGTCAGATACAGCACGCTGGCGAGCTGGGCGAGGGCGCCGAGGACCACGAAGGAGAGCGCGGGGTAGGCGTACGCCGGGTCCACGAACTGCACGAAGAAGGCGACGAAGAAGAGGATCGCCTTGGGGTTGAGCAGGCTGATGACCAGCGCCCGCCGGAAGGGCCGTTCCCCTTCCACGGTCTCCCCGCCCGCCGCCTCGGCCACCGCCTGCCGCCGGCTGCGCCACATGCCCCACGCGGCCCGCAGCATGCCGACCGCGAGCCACGTCAGATATCCGGCGCCCGCGTACTTCACGATCCCGAACAGCACGGCGTTGGCCTGCAGCAGCGAGGCCACCCCAGCCGCCGACAGGGTCATCAGCACGGTGTCCCCGCACCACACGCCCGCCGCGGCCCGGTACCCCGTACGGATGCCCCGCCGGGCGGCGACGGACAGCACGTACAGGGAGTTGGGGCCGGGCAGCAGGACGATCAGGACGAGGCCCGCCAGATAGGTGGGAAGGTCGACGACTCCGAACATGGGCCGCATTGTGGCACGGAGGTACGACAATGTGCCCCGCAGGTCAGAAGGCGTCCGACGGCACGTACGTCCCCCACACCTCGCGGAGCGCGTTGCAGACCTCGCCGACCGTGGCGCGGGCCTTGAGCGCCTCCCGCATGGGGTAGAGGACGTTGTCGGTCCCCTCCGCGGCCTTCTTCAGGTCGGCGAGGGCGCTGTCGACGGCCGCCTGGTCCCGCTCGGCGCGGAGCCTGGCGAGGCGCTGCGCCTGCTGAGCCTCGATCGCGGGGTCGACGCGCAGCGGCTCGTAGGGCTCCTCCTCGTCGAGCTGGAAGCGGTTGACACCGACGACGACGCGTTCGCCGGAGTCGGTCTCCTGGGCGATCCGGTAGGCGCTGCGCTCGATCTCGTTCTTCTGGAAGCCGTGCTCGATCGCGGCGACCGCGCCGCCGAGGTCCTCGACCTTCCGCATCAGCTCGACCGCGGCGGCTTCGACGTCGTCGGTCATCTTCTCGATGACGTAGGAGCCGGCGAAGGGGTCGACCGTCGCCGTCACGTCCGTCTCGTAGGCCAGCACCTGCTGGGTGCGCAGGGCCAGCCGGGCCGACTTGTCGGTGGGCAGGGCGATCGCCTCGTCGAAGGAGTTGGTGTGCAGCGACTGCGTTCCGCCCAGCACCGCCGCGAGGCCCTGGACGGCGACCCGCACGAGGTTCACCTCGGGCTGCTGGGCGGTCAGCTGGACACCCGCGGTCTGGGTGTGGAAGCGCAGCATCAGCGACTTGGGGTTCTTCGCGCCGAACTCCTCACGCATCACCCGCGCCCAGATGCGGCGCGCGGCACGGAACTTGGCGACCTCCTCCAGGATCGTCGTCCGGGCGACGAAGAAGAACGACAGCCGGGGCGCGAAGTCGTCGACGTCCATCCCGGCCGCGACGGCAGTGCGCACGTACTCGATGCCGTCGGCGAGGGTGAACGCGATCTCCTGCGCCGGGGAGGCACCCGCCTCGGCCATGTGGTAGCCGGAGATCGAGATGGTGTTCCACTTGGGGATCTCGGCCTTGCAGTACTTGAAGATGTCCGCGATCAGCCGCAGCGACGGCTTGGGCGGGAAGATGTACGTGCCGCGCGCGATGTACTCCTTCAGCACGTCGTTCTGGATCGTGCCGGTCAGCTGGTCGGCGCTGACCCCCTGCTCCTCCGCGACGAGTTGGTACAGCAGGAGCAGCAGCGAGGCGGGGGCGTTGATCGTCATCGACGTGGAGACCTTGTCCAGCGGGATGCCGTCGAACAGCACCCGCATGTCGTCGATGGAGTCGATCGCCACACCGACCTTGCCGACCTCGCCGTGCGCGATCGGGGCGTCGGAGTCGTGGCCCATCTGGGTCGGCAGGTCGAACGCGACCGACAGACCCATCGTGCCGTTGGCGATGAGCTGCTTGTAACGGGCGTTGGACTCCACCGCCGTACCGAAACCGGCGTACTGCCGCATGGTCCACGGCCGGCCCGTGTACATGGACGGGTACACACCACGGGTGAACGGGTACGTGCCCGGCTCACCCAGCTTGTCCGCCGGATCCCAGCCCTCGAGAGCCTCCGGTCCGTACACCGGCTCGATGGGCAGTCCGGACTCCGACTCGCGCGCCATGGTGTGTGCCTCCGCGTTGCTTGGTCATTCGCTGGTTACTCGCTAGTACAGACGGACCCTCGCGACGGACTGTAGCGGCGGCCGTGCGCCCGGTGGAGGGGCACCTGCTGGGACCTTGCTCACAACCATGCCCCGATGTTCGCGACGGGTCACGCGGGGCAGCCTTTCGGCAGGCCCGGCGCGGCTGACGGCCGGGCCCGCGCGACCGCGGGACGGCGCCATGAGACGACGAGGAGCCGGATGCGTACCAGGGACATGCGGAGATCTGTGGCCGCGCTCGCGGCGATCGTGGTGGCCGGTGGCTGCACGGGCCAGGTGGTGGAGATCGACGGCGACCAGCGGCAGCCGGTCCGCATCGAGGCGACGGCCACGCCGGGCGACGGCCCTCCGGCGGACGGCGGCGACAAGACGGCGGGAGACGAGGACGACGACAAGGGCGGAAAGGGACCCGGCGGCCCGGCGGCCCCGACAACCGCGCCGCCCGGCGGCGACCCCACCCCCGCGGTCCCGGCCAAGGTCCTGTGGTCCCGCGGCGACGAGGGGTTCGAGGTACGCGAACTCCAGGCCCGTCTCCGGCAGGTCGCATGGCTGCACGTCGGACCGACGGGGACGTACGACGATCTGACCGTACAGGCCGTGAAGGGCTTCCAGGGCAAGCGGGGGCTGCCGCGGACGGGACGGACGGACACCGTCACCTGGGCGCGGCTGGTGCGGATGACGCGGGAGCCGGGCAAGTGGGACCTGTACGCGTTCGGGGGCCAGCCGGCGGCGGCGCCGGACCCACGGTGTCTCACCGGCCGGGTGCTGTGCATCAGCAAGACGAGCCGCACCCTGCGCTGGATGGTGGACGGCAAGACGCTGACGACGGTCGAGGTGCGCTTCGGCTCGCAGTACACGCCCACCCGCGAAGGCGTCTTCAGCGTCTACTTCAAGTCCCGCGACCACTGGTCGACCCTGTACGACACGGCGATGCCGTACGCGATGTTCTTCAGCGGCGGCCAGGCCGTCCACTACTCGTCCGACTTCGCGGCCCGCGGCTACTACGGCGCCTCGCACGGCTGTGTCAACGTCCGGGACGAGGCGGCGATCGCCCAGCTGTTCGCTCAGGTCAGGAACGGCGACAAGGTGGTCGTCCACTGGTGACGGGGCCGAACCGACGGCGCCGAGGCGGCGGCTGACGGACGACCGGGAAGCGGCGACGAGTGAGGTGCGTCACAGGGCGCATAGCGGGAGGGCGCCGGAAGCGTCGCTGGGAGTACGGGGTGAAACGGGGGATTGGGGCGCGGGCGGGACCGGGGGAACGTGTCCCGCCCGCGCCTGATGCACGAGCCGTAGGTACGGGGGGAACCCCGGCTCTGTGCGACGGCCGATGACCAGTCGGCTCACTCATTACTGCGGCGGAGCGGCCAAAAGTGTTACCCGCTACGGGAAGAAATTTCTGACTGGATGGGAAATCGCAGGTCAGGCCCGGTAAGAGGGCGCGTCGGCCAGGCTCGCACCCTGGTCACCTGCGATCATCGCCACCGCGCCGCCCTGGCTCCGGTGGCCGTTGCCGCCGTTGCCCTTGCCGCCCTTGTGGTGGCCGTTGCCCTTGCCGCCGCTGTTCCTGCCGTTGCCCCGGCCATGACTCTTGCCGTTGCCGTGTCCGTTGCCCCGGCCGCGGTCGGAGTCGCCGTCCTCGTCGGGGTCGAGCCCGGAGCGGTTCTTCGACCCCGCGCCGGACGAACCGGCGGAATCCGACCCACCACCGGTGCCCCGGCCCTTGTCGGTCGTGTCGCCGGGGTTCCTGCCACTGCCCGCGAAGACACCGTCGCAGTACTTCTTCAGCCGGCCCTCGCCCTTGCCGCCGGACGCGTCCTCCAGGCTGCGCCGGCGGTCGTCGTCCAGGTCCTTGCCGTTGCGGACGTCGCGGCAGGCGGAGAGGACGCTGTTCCACCACTCCGGGGTGAGGCCGCCCTGATTCCGCCCGGTGCCGTCCTCGGCCGTACCGCCGGAATCCCCGCTGTCGGGGGTGTTCCCGCCCGAAGTGCCGCCCCGCGGTGTGGGCTCGCCCCGCGCCCCGCCATCCGTGTCACCCCCCGCTGCCTCGCCCGGCGACGGCGACAGCAGTGGCCGGTCCGGCGACTCGGCGGGGGAGGAGACGGAGACGGGGGGTTCCGGTTCGTCGCCCCCTAGGGAGCCCGCCAGGACACCGCTGCCCGCCGCCAGGACGGCCCCGCTGAACATGCCGGCCGCCAGCGACGCGACCAGCCCGAAACGCACGGGCCTGCCCCAACGGGCCCGCCGGCCGTCCGGGGCGGGCCGCCCGAGACGTACGAGCCCGGCGTCGGCCACCGCCGCCGGGGTGTGGGTACGGCTGCCCCGGGCGGGCACGGCGGCCTCGTCCTGCTGCGACGCGCGGGCGCTCCGGGCGGTGCGGAAGGCGGACAACGCGGCTTCCTCGCCCGGCAGTTCGGCGCTCGACGCGGGCGCCGGGGTGACTTCGGCGGCCAGCGCGCCGAGCGTCTCGGCGAGCCGGTCGGCCCGGGCGCGGGTGTCGGGGTCGACGGCTTCGAGCGGCTCGCCACGCAGCAGCCGCTCCGCCACATCGCGGTTCAGCCACTTGTACTGCTCGTCGGCCATCACATGTCCTTCTGCGTCCGCGAACGCGTATGCGTCACACCGGCGGACGTGGCCGCGCGGGTACGCGGTTCTCTCGGTGGGGGCACGGCGTCGAGTGAGTCGCCGGATTCCGGATCGGCCTGCGCGGCCGTCTCCGGATTCTCCCCGATCAGCTCCGCGAGGCGTTTGAGTCCCCGGTGCGCGGCCGTGCGCACGGCGCCCGCGCGCTTGCCCAGTGTCTCGGCGGCCGTCTTGGCGTCGAGCCCGACCACGACCCGCAGCACCACGGCCTCGGCCTGGTCCTGCGGCAGCTGGGCTATGAGGGACAGCGCGTGGTCGGTGGCGAGTGCCTCCATCGCCTCACCCGCCGTGTCGGACTCGGCCGCCCGACCGGTCAGCTCGGTCTCGTCACCGCCTATCGCGGGGCGGCGGCCACGCATGCGTATGTGATCCAGCGCACGGTTGCGGGCGATCCGGGCGGCCCAGCCCCGGAACCGGTCGGCGTCACCGGTGAACCGCTCCAGGTCGCGGGCAATCTGGAGCCACGCCTCGGAGGTGACGTCCTCCGCGTCCGGATCGCCGACGAGCGTCCGTACGTATCCGAGCAGCCGTGGATGCACGGCGCGGTACACAGTCCGGAACGCGGTCTCGTCCCCGTCCTGTGCGGCAAGCACCGCGGCGGTCAGCTCCGCGTCGTCCCCCAGCACCGCGCGCCCTTCTGCGCCTGGACCGGCGCCGCTCACGCGGACCGGGTCGTTCGCCGTCGTCGTTCCTGAATTACTGCCGCGGTCCCGGGACCGCTGGATGGTTGCGGTGGTCTTCCGTCATCCGCGATCCGGCGCGAATGGCACGTTACGGCGTGAAACCGCTGCACGTCCATGTCCGTAGAACATGCAACTAACTCGTGATCCGGCAAGGTGTGACAGAAATCGGGGGTGCGGCGCTGTAGGTAGTACGGGTCGCCGCGCGGCCCGTGCCGCGCGACGGTCGGGGCCTCTCCTGTGGGGGGTGGCGGCCCCGGCCGTTGCCATCGGCGGAGTCGGCCGGGTGTCTTGCGAGTACGGGGGTCTCGCGAGCACGCCGGCCCTACTTCGTTCCGGGGATCTCACGAACTCGCCGGCCCTACTTCGTTCCGGGGACCTCGTCCGTCCCGGCCGCCCGGTCTGACTCTTTCGGGTGAACCGGCTCGCCCGTCTGCTCCGCCTGCTCCTGCTGGTCCGCCCTGCCCGAGGGGCCCGACGCGGTCGGCTCTCCCGCCCGCTCCGGCTTCCCGGTGGCGGCCGCGCCCGGTTCGCCCGCGTCCTCGGGCCTCTGCCCGGCCCCGGGCCCGGCGGGCCGGTCGCTGCCGTCCGGCTTCCCGGCGGGGTCACCGGCCCGCTCCTCCCGGCCCTCGGCGGCTTCGGTGTCCTCGGCGTCGCCGAGCTGGGCGGCGCAGTACGCGGCCACCTTCGCCGTGCCGCCGGCCGCCTCGGTCAGCCGGCGCCAGGCGGTGGCCTCCAGAGCCCTGCCCCGTCCTCCGGCCTCCTCGTACGCGCGGCAATGGGCCTCGGCGTCCTGCGCGGTCACGGGCCGGTCGCCCGGGGCGGGGCCACCCGGGGCGGGTTCGCCCGGAGCGGCGGAGGGGCCCGGCGTGGCGGGGGCGCTGGGCGACGTCCCCGTACGGCCGTCCCGCTCCTCGCGCCCCGGCCCGGCGCCGTTGTCGTCGCGGGTGGCGGAGCCTATGGCCGCGAAGGCGACACCGCCGAGGGTGAGGCTGGACAGCAGCACGGCCAGGGTGGTGCGGACGGAGAGCTGTACCCGGCGCCGCGGGTTGGGGCGCCAGTCGTCCCGTCGTCGCGTGCGCCCCGTACACCGCCCTTGCTCCCGCGCCGCCCGGAACGCCTCCAGCGCCCGCGCCTCCCCCGCACTGTCCACCTCGGCCCGGCCACGCACGGCGGCGGCGAGCAGGAGGTCGAGGTAGGGGGCGTCGGCGATGGGAAGGCCGACATCGGAGAGGTCACCGGTACGGACGCTGTCGGAGGCCGGGCCGTCGGAGGCCGGGGCGTCGTTCGGGACGGGGCGGCCGTCCCGGCCGGCCCTGTCGTGTCGTCGTTCGCCCATGTCCGACTCCGCCCTGCCCGACGGCATCTCGCGCCCTTCGCTGTCGCCGTGCTGCCCATCGCTGTCGTGGCCGCGACGGCGGCCGCCGCTGCCGTTCATCCCGACTCCCCCAGCGTCCGGACGCCCTCTTCCGTCACACCCTCGGCGCGGAGCAGCTGGGCCAGCCGCTTCAGCCCCCGGTGCGTGGCGGTGCGGACGGCGCCGGGACGTTTGCCGAGGACGCGGGCCGCGGCGGGGCCGTCGAGGCCGACGACCACCCGCAGCAGCACGGCCTCCGCCTGGTCGCGGGGCAGCCGCGCGACCAGCGCCAGGGCCCGCCCGGTGGAGAGCGACTCCAGCGCCTGGTCGTGCGTGTCGTGGACGCCGGGCACCTCCAGCAGGTCGTTCTCCAGGGCGGTCACCCGGGGCCTGACCTTCTGGCGCCGCAGATGGTCGAGGGCGCGGTGCCGGCCGATGGTGGCGGTCCAGCCGCGGAACCCGGCCCCGTCGCCCTTGAACCGCCCGAGGTCCCGCGCGATCTCCAGCCAGGCGTCCGAGGCGACGTCCTCCGCGTCGTCCCCCACGATGCCGCGCAGGTACCCGAGCAGCCCCGGCTGCACCAGCCGGTACGCCACCGCGAACGCGGCCTCGTCGCCCTCCTGTGCCCGCGCGACGGCCGCGCCCAGTTCCCCGTCGAACGCCTGCACGCGGCGAGGTTCGCCTCCCTGGCCCAAGAGCTGTCCTAGTCAGTACGGGATCGCGGTCCGGGGTCCCGCCCCGACCCCCTTGGGATCGTCGCCGGGCCCCACGCTCCTCTGCGTCCCGCCCCGCGGAAGTGTCACAGAGCGCCGGGCCGGCCCGGCGAGGATCACCCGTAAGAGGGGAGCAACTCCCGTACGCATGACTTGAGTCACACGCGTGCCACGCAATGGTGATGTTCACGGCAGCCTGTGCTCTGAATAGAAGGCCACCCTCGTGCCGGGTGGTGTCTTTCTTGCGTTGTCCATGTAGGGGTGGGGCATTTGATTCGCCGCAGGAGCCATGCGTACCGACCGATGAATACGAAGCGGAGGGCGTGGCTGACGCTCGGCGCGGCCGTCGCCGGCGGCGCGAGCGTGGTGTCGTACGCCGTGGCCGGCCCCCAGAACGGCACGGCGCCGTCCCCCGCGCGGGCCCAGCGTCCCGCCGAGGTGCACGACGTGGCGCTCACGGCCGCCGCCGACCATCGCGCCGCCGTGGCCCGCACCCGCACCGCCCCCTTCTCCCTCCTCGGTGTCTCCTGGGCCGACGCCTCCGCCCGGCTGGACGGCACGGCCCAGGTGCGTACCCGTGACGCCGCGACCGGTGAGTGGAGCGCCTGGCAGCGTCTGCGTCCGTCCGCCGCACGCCCCCAGGGCGCCCGCGGCACCTCCGAGCCCCTGTGGGTCGGCCCCAGCGACGGCGTCGAGGCCCGGGTCGTCACGGTCGGCGGATCAGCGACGGCGGGGCTCCCGACGGGGCTGCGGGTCGACCTCGTCGACCCGGGGACGGCGGACGGCACGACCGGGCACTCGGCCGGCACGACCGGTGGGCCCGGCACAGCGGGCGCCGCCGGCATGCGCAACGCGGCGTTCGTCACCGACGATCCGCCCGTCGCCGTCACCTCCACCGTCACCCGGCCCCCGATCGTCGGCCGGGCCCGGTGGGGCGCCGACGAGTCGGCGGTGGCGGGGGCGCCGCAGTACAACAACAAGGTCAGCGCGGTGTTCGTGCACCACACGGGCGGCAGTAACGCCTACAGCTGCGCCGAGTCCCCGGCGTTGATCCGCGCGCTCATGGCGTACGACACCGAGACGGCCGGCCTCGGCGATCTCCGGTACAACTTCGTCGTCGACAAGTGCGGCCGGATCCACGAGGGCCGCGCGGGCGGCGCCGACCTGCCGGTGCGCGGTGCGCACACCCCCGGCTTCGACGGCGCCTCGACGGGCGTCGCCGTCCTCGGCGACTACGACGGCGCCACGCCCAGCCGGGCCGCCGTGGAGTCCGTGGCCCGGCTCGCGGCCTGGAAGCTCGGCCAGTACGGCGGCGACCCGACCGGCAGGGTCACGCTGACCGCGTCCGAGGACAGCGGCGTGTACAAGCAGGACGAGTCCGCCGGACTGGAGGTCGTCTCCGGCGGCAAGGACGCGGCGTCGACCGCCTCCCCCGGCGCGCACCTGTACGCCGAACTCCCCGAGATCCGCCGCTACGCCGCCTCCCCCGCCCGCAACTCCGCGATCCCGACCGCCGACTACACGGGCGACGGTGTCAGCGACCTGGTCGCCGCCACGCCGGGGAGCGGCAGCGGTGTGATCACCCTCGTGCCGGGAGGGGCCGGCGGCCCGGTCGCCGCCGCCCGGCTTCGTCTGGACCAGGCGAGCACGGGCGTCCCCGGCGCCGCCGAGTCCGGCGACCAGTGGGGCGCGGCCACCGCGTGGGGGGACATCAACGGCGACGGGTACGCGGACCTCGCGGTCGGCGCGCCCGGCGAGGACGACACCACCGGGCACGCCGACCGCGGCGCGGTGACGATCCTCTACGGGCCCTCCTTCACCGCCGACGCCGACACGATGGCTCTCGGCGACGACTACGAGCCGAAGGGCGCGCGGTTCGGGGCGACCGTCGCGGTCGGCGACTTCAACGCCGACGGCAGGGCGGACGTGTTCACCGCGGCCACCGGTACGGGCGGCAACTGGGCCGCCCGGTTCAACGACGGCCACGAGGTCGCCGGTGATCTCACCACGGCGACGGGCTCGCTGGCGTACGCGGACGCCGCGAGCGGCGACTTCAACCGGGACGGGTACGCGGATGTCGCCCTCAACTACCGGGACGCCTCCGGGATCGGCAAGGTGACCTGGTTCAAGGGTTCGCGGTCGCTGGGGTTGACGAAGGTGGCGACCCTCACGGTGAAGGGCGGCCGTGCCGTCGCCGCGGGCGACGTCGACGGCAACGGCTACGACGACATCGTCATCGGCCAGCCCTACACCGGCGAGTCGGGCGGCGACGCCGGCGGCCAGGTGACCATGGTCCCCGGCTCGGCCACGGGCCCCACCACGACCGGCGTGCGGACGATTCACCAGGGCACGGCGAACGTGGAGGGCGCGTCCGAGACGTCCGACGGGTTCGGGGCGTCGGTGTCCGTCGGTGACGTGAACGCGGACGGCTACGCCGACGTCCTCACCGGCGCGCCCAACGAGGACATCACCCGCGCCGGGACGAACCGCGCGAACGCGGGCTCGGTGTGGCTGCTGAAGGGCACGTCCTCGGGGCCGACCGGCACCGGCTCCCTCGCCCTCTCCCAGGACTCCCCCGATGTCGCCGGTTCCACGGAGAAGGACGACAAGCTGGGCTCGGCCGTCTCCCTGACGGACTTCACGGGTGACGGTCACGCCGATCTCGTCATCGGTGCGGAGGGTGAGGACGCGGGGAACGGCACGATCCTGTACGTGCCGTCTCCGGGGGGCACGCCGACGACGACGAAGTCGACGTACTACGGCGTGCCGCAGTTGGGCACGGCGACAGGGGCGCGTCTGGGGCAGCATCTGACGCCGTGAGGGCGGGCGCTTGGGCGCCTCATGGCTCGGGGGGTGCAGGTTCGTCGTGGAAGGGAAAAGCACGGGGCGCAGCCCCGGCCGCTTTTCAGGGGCGCGGGGAACTGCGCGAACGACCCCCACCCGCCCGCACCCGAAAAGCGGCCCCCCGGCATCACTCGGAGCGCATCGCGTCGCGGCACAGCAGCCGCAGGGAACCCTCACCCGTGTAGCAGCGGCGGGCCTCCTCGAAGGGGTCCCAGTAACGGCCGTCCCAGGTGCGGACCCAGTGCGCGCCCCCGTCCTCGACCCACTCACCGCCGGCCCATCGCACGACGACCTCGCCGCCGTACGCACCGAACCCCCGCAGGACCCCCTCCACGGCGGCGTACGGCGCCCCCTCCTGGCGGATCTCCTCGATCATCCGGTCCACCCGCCACAGGCTCTGCGCCGAGTAGTCGAGACGCACCCGCGCCCCTTCCCGCATCACCGCCACCGCGTCGGCCGCCCACCGCAGGGGCTTGGCGGCACTCCCCGACCGCCGTGCGGGCCCCTCACCCGAACCGAACTGACCGACCGAACCGACCGAAACGAATGTCTGCTGTGCGCTCACACCCGTACAAGCGCTCGGCGCACCCCTCGCGTCACACGATCCGGGCCCCTTCGGCGACACCGGCGCAGGACCCCCACACCCGCCCCCAGGACACCCACACGACCCGCTCAGAAAGCGCGGTTTACCGGGTGCGCGCCCCCCTTGGCCGCGCTGCCCCCTGAACGACGCGGCATCCTCAGCCCCCGGTTCCCCGCGCGCGCCGCGACACGACCGCGCGCAGTATCCGCCGTCCCTCCGTGGAGACGTCGAGCGCCTGCCGGACGGCCCCCGCGCCGTGCCCGGCGATCAGTTCCAGGACGACGACCTGGCGGCGGAGTTCGGCGGCGACGAGATGGGACGCGCCGTCGGTGCGCCCTTCCCTGCACGCGGCGACGGCCTCCGCACCCCCGCGGTCCAGCGGATCGAGCAGCTGATGGATGCGCAGCGCGGCGACGGAGCACTCCTCGGCCCACGCGCGCAGCCCGTCCCCGCACCGTTCGTCGGGCACCGCGTCGAGCATCCGACGGGCGAGCACGACGATGTCCTCGCCCTCGTGACCGGCGCCGTCGCCGGTGGAGGCGGTGCCGTCCCCCAGCTCCCCCCGTATCTTCGCGACCCGTTCGCCCCAGTCGCCCCCGTCGTCCACCAGGCCCGCCCACAGCGGGCGCAGGACCTCGTCGTCGCCGCCGAGAAGCGGTACGCACCGGTCCAAACAAGCCAACCCGCTTGCCGCCAGACCGCGTTCGTCGGCCTGGGCGATCAGCTCCACCAGGCTCATCACGCCTCCCTCGATCCTGCTCGTCCTCACTCGACAGGGCCCCGTATCCCGAGAACCACCGGGCTCTCCCCCGACACCGCTAACGGAACCCGCACTTCCCCTTACTGCGTGCAACGGCCCGGGAGTGTCACAGCGGCACGACCCCGAGCCGGTCGAGCAACCGGAAGAGGATATTTTCAGCCAGAGGGTCCGCCGGTCCAGGTTCCGACGCCAGCACTTCGACCAGGGCCTCCTCGTCCGCGACCCGTCCCGCCTCCGCCGCCCAGGCCACGGCCCGACCGGCGGCGTCGCGGGGTTCCAGGAAGTAGTCGTCGACGGTGAGCCCCTGACCGCCGTCGCCGAGGTAGTCGGTCATGGCGGTGCGCGCCAGACAGGTCGTCCACGCCCCGCTCTCCGGCCCGGCGGCTTCCACCACCACGCAGTCGCTGTCCATGACGTAGCCGAACAGCGCCGGCGAACCCGTCTCCAGCGCCAGCGCGTTCATGTTTCCGACGTCACCGACACCATCGCCGTCGTCCGCGCCGTCACCGCGTGGGCAGGCCCACACCTGCCACCCGTCGGCCGCCGTCGTCCGCGGCACCATCCCCCGCGCCGCGGCCGACGCGACGGACTCCGCGAGCGGCCGCTCGCTGCGGGCCACGACGTAGTACCCCCAGTACCCCATGCCGGGAATACACCACAGCGGCACGGCGGTCCGCCCACGGAATCGGGCAATCCGCCCGGTTGCCCGAAGACGACCGCAAACCGAGACGGGCCCCGCGGGGTCGAGGGGAACCGGGGACCGGCTCAGGCCGACACGGGCTCCGCGGCGTGGGGCCCGCTGCGCGCCTTGTCGTCCTGCATCCGGGTGAGCGCGATGACGAAGAGGATGGCGAGTGCGGCGGTGGGGATCTCGAAGGCGTCGGCGAACAGGACCAGTTGCGTGGACGAGTGGAGTTCCTCCGCCGTCTCGGCCCTCGCGTAGGCTCGGGTACCTGCCTGGCTCACTCCGTTGGAGATCAGCCAGAACGTCCACCAGGCGTTGACGAGCGCATGCGAGCGGGGCTTCTTCCAGGGGCTGCTCGCGTCCCACGCGTCGAGGGCGATCCGGCGTGGGAACCAGAGGTTCACGACCGGCACGAACCAGCCGCCGATCGCCCAGCCCCGCTTCTTCCTGTGCCCGAACGGCTCGAACACCTCGGCGTTGACCCGCACGCGGTGGAACCAGACGAGGAAGACGACCACGGTGGCGAGGTAGGCGACCGACTGCGCCGTACCGGTCATGGCGAACAGGCGGTCGGCCCGGTCCGCGTCGGCCTCGACCGCCGCCCCGTACTGGCCGTCCACCATCCGGCCCAGTACGTCGAGCATCGTGACGTCCGCCCACACGGCCACCAGGTCCGTCAGGGCGACCACGCCGAGCATGATCGCCACGGCCCGTCCGAGTCCCACCGGCGACCGCAGCCAGACGGCCGGGCTCCCCGGGCCGAACTTCGGCGCCTCGGGGGCGTGCGGGAGCCGCGGGGCCTGCGGCAGGCCCGGGCCCACGTCCGGGTGCAGGTCCTCGGCCTCGCAGGCCCGGCACAGCTCTCCGCCTGGTGCCGCGTCGAACTGCCGGCAGCGCGTACAGGTCATGCAGAAGCCCCCCTGCGACCGCGCCCCCAGGGACGCGGAAGAAACGAATGCGGTGAAGGAATCGAGCGCGGCCCTCCCCAGACCCTCACGCTCGGCGATCAGAACAGGCGGAACATACGGTTCACCGGCCCCTCCCGTCTACTCCTTTCCCACCGTCCGCTCTTTCCGCCCGTCCACTCCTTCAGCGCCCCGCCCACCGCTCCACTCCTTCAGCGCCCCGCCCACCGCTCCGGTCCTTCAGCCCCCGCCCGCTGACGCCCCTCCGCAGCCCGGGGGTGCCGCTGCCCGGAAGTCGTGCTCGACAAGCCGGTGGTCGCCGACGTGGCGGACGCCGTCCCGGTGCCGCTCGACAAGTCCGCCGCCGTCGGCAGGGCGGACCCCGCCCCGGCGCCCTCGATCCCCCGCCCCGCGCCCACCGCTCCGGCGCGCTCAGCTGACCTTCCCGCCGGCGCGCTCAGCTCACCTTTGCCGCCAGCGCCCGGAACTCCGTCCACGACAACGCCGGCTTCGCGGGGTCCCACAGCTTCTGCGACAGCGCCCGCAGCGGCATCCGCACACCGGCCGCCACCTGCGCCTCGGTCTGCCGGTTCGCGAGGTCGCACCAGACCGCGAAGACACCGCCGAGGATCTGCCGGTCGTACCGCGCGGGCACGGGGGTCGTGCCGCGCAGCACCCGAGGGGTCCACGACTCGTAGATGCGCTGTCCCGTCGGGTAGAAGAACTGGTTCGGCTCACCGAGCACGTAGTAGAGGTACTCGTCGTTGTAGTTGACGACCTGCCGCCCGGCGCTGAGGTACTCGACCGGCTGCCGTGCCCCGATCTCCTTGCCCGTCCAGTAGGCGACCTGGATCCGCCGGTCCGCCTGGACCCGGCCGCCCCGGAAGAACCCGTCGTTCCACGCCCGTACCGTCCGGTCGTGGCCGCGCATCACCGCGGCCCGGTCGTTGAGCCAGCCGGTCGCCAGGTCGGCGACCGTCGCGCCCGCGCCGTACTTCGCCCGCGCGGCGGTCGCCAGCTGCGGATAGGACGCCTCCGGATTCGACGCCATCAGCGCCCGGTACTCGTCGGCGCCGAGGTGCCACTGCGCGCCGGGGAAGAGACCGGCGTACTCGTCGAGGAGTTCGTCGACGATCTTCGCGGCGGCCGGCTTGGAGATGTCGACGGCCCCGCTCGCGGCGACGCCCTGCGCGTTGACCAGCTGGAGCTCAGGGTTGCCGGCGATCACCGCCCCCAGGTGACCGGGCGAGTCGATCTCGGGGACGACCTCGATGTGCCGGCTCCTGGCGAGGGTCACGATCTTGCGCACCTGCGCCTTGGTGAGGTGCTGGTCCGACACCACCTCGGGGTGCGTCGAGGACTCGATCCGGAAGCCCTGGTCGTCGGAGAAGTGCAGACCGAGCTGGTTGTACTTGAGGTCACCCAGCTCCCGGACGCGGTCCTCGATCCAGCCCGCCGTGAAGTGCTTGCGCGCGATGTCGAGCATGAACCCGCGCTGCGGCTTGGCCGGCTCGTCCTCGACGACGCCCTCCGGCGCAGTACCGCCGCCGCGCACCGTCTGCTTCAGAGTGCGGGTCCCGTAGAACACACCGGCCTCGGCCGGCGCGGCTATCCGCACCCGCCGGGCCTTCACCGTCAGCGTGTACGCCTCGGAGGCGGACTTCCCCGACCCGGTGAGCGCCAGCTCCACGTCGCCCTCGCGGGGCTTCGCGTCCCCGGCGTACGTCAGGCCCAGCTCCCCGGCGGTCAGCCGCCCCTCGTCGGCGAGCGCCCCGTTCCGGACGACGACCCGGCCGCCGCCGGAAGGTCGCCAGCCCGGCCCGCGGGCGGCCTCGTGCTGCCGTACCGCCGGAATGGTGCGGGGCTTCTGCGACAGGGCGTACGAGCGCGAGGGCGAGGGGGACGGCGAGGGCGATCCCGTCGAGGCGCTCACGGACGCCCGCTCGCGCGAGGGCTGCGAGCCGCCCGCCGTGCTGGTGTCGCCGCCCGGCCACACCGCCACCGCCACCGCCACCGCGCCACCCGCAAGGGCGACCCCGGAACCCAGGAGCAACCCTTTCGACGTGATCGCCGTCCTCCTGCGGGGAGCCCGGCGTCGGCCACGGCTCACGACGCGCTCCCGGCCTCGGTCCGCATCCGCCACATCTCCCGCACCTCTCTGCCGTCCGCTCCCCCGCACCTCCCCCACGAACCTACGACGTCCCACCACCCCACCAGTCCACCACAGGTTCCGAAACTTGCCCGACCGGGTGAAATTCGGGCATCGAACGGACAGCCCATGACCCGCCTCGATAACGTGGTGGCACATCTCGCACACCCCGCCCTGCCGGCCCCTACGCATCGCCGAGGAACCACCCTGCCTCCGCACCGTCTCACCCAGCTCCCCGGCCGGGTCACCCTTCCGGAGCAGGCGCGCACCCCGAGCCCCGCGGCCCTGGAGCGGTTCAACGACGCCCCCGAGGACACGCTGAGGCAGTCGCTCCTCACCTGTCTGCGCAGCCCCCGCTGGGCCGACCGGCTCTCCGACCACCGCCCCTACCCGGACCTGGACGCCCTCCTCGCCGCCTCCGACGAGGCCGCGTACGACCTCACGGCGACCGACCTGGCCGAGGCCCTCGCCGGCGAGACCCTTCCCGCCCTGCCCTCGGACACCTACGACGTGGCCCACACGGCCCTGAGCGCCGCGCATGCCGCCTACGAGGCCCGATTCGGCCATGTGTTCGTCATCTGCCTGGACGGCGTCCCGGCCCCCGAACTGCTCGACCGCGCCCTCGAAGCCCTCCGGTCACGGCTGGCACACGATCCGGAGGAGGAACGGACGGTGGTGGCGGAGGAACTGCGGCGCCTGGCGAGAGAACGGTTGATCAGCCGCCTCGGGGGCGCGGGTCCCTGACGCACGCGGCCGGGCCGCGGGGCCCGCCCCGCCACGTAGGACCCGCACCCGGCACACCGCGGTGACGCCCTCCCCGGATGCCGCCCGATACTCACCCTTACGTGCAGCTCTCGATGCCAGTTTGATCACACCGACACACCCGGCTTAAGCGCCACAGGCACACGTGGCTACGATGGCCAGGGCCGGTGGACCGTACCCGGCCGGGTCAGACCGACAGACAAGCCGGCCGGCCCCAATCCCGCTCCCGGAGGGTTCTTCCGTGCCGGCTGGAACGCTGTACCGCGGCCGGGAAGGAATGTGGTCCTGGGTGGCTCATCGAGTCACCGGCGTCCTCATCTTCTTCTTCCTGTTCGTACACGTGCTGGACACCGCTCTCGTCCGTGTGTCCCCCGAGGCCTACGACAAGGTCGTGGCCACGTACAAGACGCCGATCGTCGCGCTGCTGGAGTACGGCCTCGTCGCCGCCATCCTCTTCCACGCGCTCAACGGCCTTCGGGTGATCGCCGTCGACTTCTGGTCGAACGGCCCGCGTCACCAGAAGAAGATGCTGTGGATCGTCCTCGGCGTCTGGGCCGTGCTGATGATCGGGGCCCTGTACCCCGTCCTCGGTCACGCCGTCCGTGAACTGTGGGGGAGCTGACAGCCATGTCCACCACTGAGACCACCGCCTCCGGCATCGGCCCCGTCGAGGGCTCGGGCAGCCTGTCCGGCTACAGCCCGGAGAACCCGGCGCCGCTCATCGAGCCGCCCCGCAAGCGCACCAAGAAGACCCCGAAGTCGACCCGCGGCAACTTCGAGATGGCCGCGTGGCTGTTCATGCGGCTGTCCGGCGTCGTCCTGGTCGTCCTGGTCATCGGCCACCTGCTCATCCAGCTCGTCCTGGACGGCGGCGTCTCCAAGATCGGCTTCGCGTTCGTCGCGGGCCGCTGGGCGTCCCCCTTCTGGCAGGTCTGGGACCTGCTGATGCTGTGGCTCGCGATGCTGCACGGCGCCAACGGCCTGCGCACGGTCATCAACGACTACGCCGAGCGTCCGAACACGCGGCTGTGGCTGAAGGGCCTGCTGTACACCGCCACGGTGTTCACCATCCTGCTGGGCACGCTGGTGATCTTCACCTTCGACCCGAACATCCGCTAGGCACGGGGCTGAGGCAACCGATCATGAAGATCCACAAGTACGACACCGTCATCGTCGGCGCCGGCGGCGCCGGTATGCGCGCCGCGATCGAGTCGACGAAGCGCAGCCGCACCGCCGTGCTGACCAAGCTGTACCCGACCCGCTCCCACACGGGCGCCGCGCAGGGCGGTATGGCCGCCGCGCTCGCCAACGTGGAGGAGGACAACTGGGAGTGGCACACCTTCGACACGGTCAAGGGTGGTGACTACCTGGTCGACCAGGACGCCGCCGAGATCCTGGCGAAGGAGGCCATCGACTCCGTCCTCGACCTGGAGAAGATGGGCCTGCCGTTCAACCGCACCCCGAACGGCACCATCGACCAGCGCCGCTTCGGCGGTCACAGCCGCAACCACGGCGAGGCCCCGGTCCGCCGCTCCTGCTACGCGGCCGACCGCACCGGCCACATGATCCTCCAGACGCTGTACCAGAACTGCGTCAAACACGGCGTGGAGTTCTTCAACGAGTTCTACGTCCTGGACCAGCTGATCACCGAGGTCGACGGCGTCAAGAAGTCCGCCGGCGTCGTGGCGTACGAGCTGGCGACCGGTGAGATCCACGTCTTCCAGGCGAAGTCCGTGATCTACGCGTCCGGCGGCTGCGGCAAGTTCTTCAAGGTGACGTCCAACGCGCACACCCTGACCGGTGACGGCCAGGCGGCCGTGTACCGCCGCGGGCTGCCGCTGGAGGACATGGAGTTCTTCCAGTTCCACCCGACCGGCATCTGGCGCATGGGCATCCTGCTGACGGAGGGCGCCCGCGGTGAGGGCGGCATCCTCCGCAACAAGGACGGCGAGCGCTTCATGGAGAAGTACGCGCCGGTCATGAAGGACCTCGCGTCCCGTGACGTCGTGTCCCGCTCCATCTACACGGAGATCCGTGAGGGCCGCGGCTGCGGTCCCGAGGGCGACCACGTCTACCTGGACCTGACGCACCTCCCGCCGGAGCAGCTGGACGCCAAGCTCCCGGACATCACCGAGTTCGCGCGGACCTACCTCGGGATCGAGCCCTACACGGACCCGATCCCGATCCAGCCGACCGCGCACTACGCCATGGGCGGCATCCCCACCAACGTCGAGGGTGAGGTCCTGTCGGACAACACCACGGTCGTGCCGGGTCTGTACGCCGCCGGTGAGGTCGCCTGTGTCTCCGTGCACGGCGCCAACCGTCTCGGCACCAACTCGCTGCTCGACATCAACGTGTTCGGGCGCCGGGCGGGCATCGCGGCCGCCGAGTACGCGCAGAAGGCCGACTTCGTCGAGCTGCCGGAGAACCCGGAGTCCCTGGTCGTCGAGCAGATCGAGCGGCTGCGCTCCTCCACGGGCAACGAGCGCGTGGCGGACCTGCGGCGTGAGCTGCAGGAGACCATGGACGCGAACGTCATGGTGTTCCGCACCGAGCAGACGATCAAGACGGCCGTCGAGAAGATCGCCGAGCTGCGCGAGCGCTACAAGAACGTGGCGATCCAGGACAAGGGCAAGCGGTTCAACACCGACCTGCTGGAGGCCATCGAGCTGGGCAACCTGCTCGACCTGGCCGAGGTCATGGCCGTCTCCGCGCTCGCCCGCAAGGAGTCCCGCGGCGGTCACTACCGCGAGGACTACCCGAACCGCGACGACGTCAACTTCATGCGTCACACCATGGCGTACCGCGAGGTCGGCGACGACGGCTCCGAGACCGTCCGCCTCGACTACAAGCCGGTCGTCCAGACCCGCTACCAGCCGATGGAGCGTAAGTACTGATGGCTACCCCTGTTCTGGACAAGGTCGAGGCCGACTCCGCCGCGTCCCCGTACATCACCGTCACCTTCCGGGTCCGCCGCTTCAACCCCGAGGTCGCGGCCGAAGCGGTGTGGGAAGACTTCCAGCTGGAGATCGACCCCAAGGAGCGGGTCCTCGACGGTCTGCACAAGATCAAGTGGGACCTGGACGGGACGCTGACCTTCCGCCGTTCCTGCGCGCACGGCATCTGCGGTTCGGACGCCATGCGGATCAACGGCAAGAACCGTCTGGCCTGCAAGACGCTGATCAAGGACATCAACCCCGAGAAGCCGATCACGGTCGAGCCCATCAAGGGCCTCACGGTCCTCAAGGACCTGGTCGTGGACATGGAGCCGTTCTTCCAGGCGTACCGGGACGTGATGCCCTTCCTGATCACGAAGGACACCAACGAGCCGACGCGTGAGCGGCTTCAGTCGGCGGAGGACCGCGAGCGGTTCGACGACACGACGAAGTGCATCCTGTGCGCCGCCTGCACGTCCTCGTGCCCGGTGTTCTGGAACGACGGCCAGTACTTCGGCCCGGCCGCGATCGTCAACGCCCACCGCTTCATCTTCGACTCGCGTGACGAGGCCGGCGAGCAGCGGCTGGAGATCCTCAACGACAAGGACGGCGTGTGGCGTTGCCGCACGACCTTCAACTGCACGGACGCCTGCCCGCGCGGTATCGAGGTCACCAAGGCGATCCAGGAGGTGAAGCGGGCGCTCATCACGCGCCGCTTCTAGAACTCCCCGGCCTCTCCTGGCCGTACGACGCTGAGGGCCCCGCTCCGGGATCGGAGCGGGGCCCTCAGCGTTGTCGCCGTACCTCACCGGGCCCAGGGGCCCGGACGCAGTGTCAGCCGCGCAGGACGCGGCCCTGCGAGTCGGTGCGGTCGTTGCTCGTGAGGAACAGGATGCCGTCGATCAGGGACCAGAAGCCCAGACCACCGCAGGTGAGCAGCTGGGCGACACCCACGCCCACGGAACCGACGTAGAAACGGCCGATGCCGAGCGTGCCGAGGAAGAGCTGCAGAACGCCGGCGACGATCTTCGACTTGTCGGAGTAGGGACGGCCCTGCGGGTCGTAGCCGAAGGGAGCGTCAGGGGTGGGGACGGTCATGGAAGTAACTCCTGGATGTACTGACTGAAAAGGCCGAAGCGGATTGCTCCGGGGGGAGTCCAGGAGGGAAGGCGCGGCGAAAACCGGCAGCAATCGGGCACGGCGAACACCGGCCGACGATCGAGCACGACGTAATCCCCCGTCATCCCCCCTGTCGCCGTTGCAGCGTAGTGAGGCGCATGGGACGGATGGGAGGGGAAACAGCCGATCGTTCCGATTCCGTGATCCGGTTCCGGCCAAGTTGCGACAACTGCGCGACATAAAGCGGGCGTAAGGGATTTACGGCAGCCCGCGGTGGGAAGAAGCGACGATTCGGCGGAGATGTTCCGACCGTTCAGCGCAGATTGCGGACGACCGTCCAGGTCACCGCGATACCCAGGATCAAGACCTGGGTGCGGGGTCTCAGTTCGGGACGCCAGCGGCGCCCGCGCACCCCCTCGACGAACCAGCGGCCGAGCAGGACGAGCGCGAAGGGCGCGGCGAGCAGCAGCACCCGGTTGTCGTACCAGGCGGCGGCGAACTGGCCGTGCATCAGGTCGTACACCATGCGGGTGCCGCCGCAAGCGGGGCAGAGCAGCCCCGTGACATAGCGGAACGGGCACTGGGGCAGCAGATGGCCGGGCTCGTGCGGGTTGGTGCCGTACAGATAGGCGGCGCCCGCCAGCCCGGCGGCGGCCACCACGAGGGGGGCCGCCGCCGGGTGTTGCAGGACGGCGGGGCCGCGCTCAGCCACGCAGGACCCGCCCGTTGGAGTCCGTGGTGTTGCTGCTCGTCAGCAGGATGATGCCGTCGACCAGCGCCCAGATGCCGAAGCCGCCGCAGGTGAACAGCTGGCCGAGGCCGAGGCCGACGTGGCCGATGTAGAAGCGGCCGACGCCGAACGAGCCGAGGAACAGCGAGAGGATGCCGGCGACGATCTTCGACTTGTCGGAGTACGGGCGGCCGTACGGGTCGTACCCGTAGGGGGCGTTGGGGTCGCCGGTGTACATGCCACCGGCCGGGGGCGCCTGGTAGCCGTAGCCCGGCTGTGCGCCCTGCTGGGGGTAGCCGTACCCCGGAGCGGCGCCCGGCTGCTGGTACGCGTCCTGCGGGTAGCCGCCCTGCGGAGCGCCGTACGGGTTGGCGCCCGGCGCCTGGCCAGGAGCCTGGTTCGGGTACCCGTAGCCGGGCTGGGGCGGCTGCGGGGGCTGAGCGGGCTGCTGGGGCTGCTCGGTCACGGTACTGACTCCTGCGTGTTGGTTGCTTGAGCGGCTGAATATGGGCTGTCCGTCATATTGCAGGAGAGGGGGCCCCGGAGAGAAGTTGTTACCTCGTGGTCACAGCTGGCTGAGGATCGTCGGGTCCGTGATCTCCGTGCTCTGGGCGAGCAGCATCGGCTTACTGAGGATGACGGCGAGCATGCGGTCCACCCCCTGGGGGAGACAGTCGCTCGACGGAGGTCGGTTCCCGTCCGCGCCGGGGAGACGGATTTCGTCGCGATCGGCAGGCACTGGCCGTGGGCGGCACCAGCGTGCAGCCGACCCCCGGGACGAACGGGTCCGAGGCGCACGGCTTTTGAGAGGGAGAGGGGCCTGCTGGAGAACGGTCACTCCATCGTGTGACCTGCGCCGGACTGTGACTCCCGGATGGCATCCAGTACACCAGGGTACTAGTATGCACACGTACTACATGGTGATCGTTGATGGCCTGGCATCTTGAAATGACCGGAGAGACACGACTGGTTGCACGCACTGCGCAAGGACGACCGCATCACGGCGCGTCTAGTGGGCCAAGCGATCCAGGCTCTCGTGGAGGAGGGCCCGGATCTCGGGCGCCCTCTGGTGGACCGGATCAAGGGCTCAGCCCTGCATCACCTCAAAGAGCTGCGACCCGGTTCGTCCGGTGACACAGAGATCAGGATCCTCTTCGCCTTCGATCCCGGGCGCAGCGCGGTGCTCTTGGTGGCCGGTGACAAGGCGGGGCGATGGACGGCGTGGTACCGCCGCTCGATCCCCCTGGCCGAGGAACGCTATACCGAGTGGCTGGACCACCTGGCCCGGCGACGTCACGAGGAGACAGAGCGATGACCAGCTTTCACTCATGGGACGAGGTCAAGGAAGAGGTCTTCGACACCGAGGACTTGGACGAGATCACGGCGGGTGCACGGCGAATGGTCGCCGAAGCACGTGCGCACCGGCTGGCCGAGATGCGCAGACAACTCGGCCTCACCCAGCGCGAGGTGGCCGACCGTATGCACGTACGACAGGAGCGGGTGTCCGCCATCGAACGCGGCAGGACCGAGTCCGCCGAGGTGGGAACAGTCGCGGCTTACGTGGAGGCATTGGGCGGGGAGCTGGAGATCGTCGCGAACTTCAACGGAACCCGGGTGGTCGTGGCGTAGCCCGGCGCACGCACTTCCCCACGTGTCCCGTACAACCCTTGCGCCTCGACACGTGTCTCTTCTGTACGCCTGTTCGGCAAAGCCGTGGATACAACGACGACTCAGCCGTACCGCGAGTCGACCTTATCGATACCGCCCCCGGCTCTGCCCTCTCCGGCGTCCCAGACCAGCGCGGGCCGGCCGACGAGCCCCCGTGCGCACCGCAGGAGACGCATGTTCACACGCAGGAACACCCGTCTGGTTCTCGCGACGGCCGCGGCCGTGTCGCTGACCGGCGGGCTGCTCGCCCTCTCGACGGGCAGCGCGAGCGCCGCCCCCGCCAAGTACGCCGACGACTTCAACGGCGACGGGTACCGGGACTACGCGACCACCGACCATGGCTCGTTCACGGTGACCTACGGGACGGCGACCGGTCCCGGCAGCAGGACCAGGACGTTCACGCAGAACAGCGCAGGTGTGCCGGGCAAGTCCGGTGACGCGGGCGGCTACGTCGACGGGTTCGGTGAGGATCTCGCCGCCGCCGACCTCAACCGTGACGGCTACGCCGACCTGGCGGTCGCCGACCGCAGCGAGAAGGTGAGAGGGAAGGTCAGCGCGGGCGCGGTCACCATCATGTGGGGCGGCAGGTCCGGTCTCGGCACCAAGGCGACGAGGCTCCCCCTCAAGGCCAAGTCCCACCGCGGCTTCGGCAACGAGCTGGAGACCGGTGACTTCGACGGTGACGGCAAGGCGGACCTCGCGGTCGCCGACGGCCTCGACACCGTCCACATCTACCGGGGCGGCTTCACCCAGGCCGACAGGACGGGCAAGGTCACCAAGCACACCCGCTCGGACGCCACCCACACCCTCGAACCGACGGGGCTGGTCGCCGGGAAGGTCACCAAGGACAGGGCCACCGATCTGTACGTCCTCGGCCAGGGCTACCGCAAGAACAAGATGACCCAGGACGCCTGGCTGCTGCGCGGCGGCAAGACGGTCAGGTGGAGCGGCAAGCTGGTCGCGATCAACAACACGGAGCCGGACTACGACCCGACCGGCGTCGTCGCCGACTTCGACAAGGACGGCTACGGGGACCTGGCGGTCGGCGACACGTCGTACAACAAGGGCGCGGGCTCGGTGGTCGTCGTGCGGGGCGGCAAGAGCGGCCCGACCACCAAGTACCGCCTCACCCAAGCCACTTCCGGCATCGCCACGGCCGCGTCGAAGGGTGACTGCTTCGGGTACGACCTCTCCGCCGGCGACACCGACCGCGACGGCTACCCGGACCTCGCGGTCGGAGTCTCCGGGGAGAAGGTCGGCTCCACGAAGGACGGGGGTGGCATCCACATCCTGCGCGGCGGCAGGAAGGGCCTGACCGGCACCGGCTTCCAGTGGTTCAGCCGGGCCACGGCGGGAGTACCGGGCCACCCTGAACGGTACGAGATGTTCGGCTCCGCCATCCGCCTGCGCGACCTCGACGGGGACGGTGACAAGGACCTCCTCGCCGGGAGCGAGAACCGCGAGACGAGCCTGTTCTTCCGGGCGAGCGCTTCTGGGGTCACGACCGACACCGTGACGGAGCTGAGCCTGAAGCCGACCTTCCCGCAGTAGCGGTAGCGGGAGCGGGGGTGTCGCTTGGCTGGATAGCATGCAACTCATGTGACGGATGGGGCTGTTGATCACACACTGCTCCCATGAACTCCCTGAGGAAAGCCGCCGCCGCGCTGTCGGCCGCGGCCGCGATGCTGATCGCGACACCCCCCACTGCCTCGGCGACCCCCGCCCCGCACGACATGTACGGCGGGACCTTCGCGAAGGAGAACTTCAACCGGCTGCCCCTCGGCCCCGTCACCGGTGGCCGTGGCTGGACCACCGACACCGCGAACGGCTCGCTGACCGTCGAGCGCGCCGCCGACGGGCGCGGCCGGGAACTCCGGATCCACACCGAGGGCAACGGCCGTGCCTTCATGGTCTTCCCCGACCTCGCCGCGCCCGGCAACAGCTTCTGGGCGCGGATACGGTTGCGGGTCGACCGCTTCCCGGAAGGGCCCCCCTGGGCCCACTGGACCCTCGCGGAGGCGTCCGGCGCCGACTCCCCCACCCTGGTCCGGCCGCTCGGCGGCCAGTTCGCCCCCACCGACAACGGCAACTTCTACGGCGTCGGCTCCGACCTCGGCCCCACCGGCGACTGGACGAACTGGCGCACGTCCGCGCCGGCCGCCGACGGGGCGTGGACCTGCGCGGAGTTCCACCTCGACGCGACGGACAACCGGGTCACCGTGTACCTCAACGGCGTCGAGCAGCCCGACCTGACGGTCTCGACGAAGCAGCACGGCGGCACGGCGGACGACTTCATCTTCCCGACCTTCGACAAGCTGAAGCTGGGCTGGCAGCTGTACCAGGCCAACCCGACTCCGTCGTCGTACGACGTGCGGATGGACGACGTCGCGCTGAGCACGCGGCGGGTGGGGGGTTGCGCTTCCTGAGCCGGGGCCCGCGTCAGTCGACGCGGGCCACGACCAAGGCGATCCGGGACTCCGCCAGATAGAAGTGGTCGGGGAAGTACTCGATGTGCAGGTGCTCCCCCGGCACGCCCTCCTGGCACAGGCCCCCGATGTTCTCCGCGAGAACCGACGTGAACGCCTCCGAGCCCGTGAGGGTCAGGTCTGCCGGTCCTCGTCGACGGAGAGCTTCACCGGCCCAGTCGAGGTCGACCGCACCCGGATGCCCGCTAGATGGCGGGCGTACGGGGGCGGGGTCGGTCCCGGCACGGGTGGTGATCTCCGTGTCGTCGCCGATCATGTTCTCGGCCCAGTCCTCCAGCGCCGCCACGGTCCCGGACACTTCCACTTCCCCGGGGTCCGCGACGGAACGGACGGTCAGCTCGGACTGGATCACGGAGTCTCCCGGTCTCACGGCGCTCATGTCGATCGGTGTGTGCGGGTCCTTCAGCGGTCCCGACCGCACCGTCTGACGAATGTCTGCCACAAGGGGGGCCACTGACGGAACCGCATCCGACCGGCCGCGGCAAGTCGGGATCGAAGACCACCTGATCGCCGACAGGAACATACTGCCGCTGTCCCTAGGGATCTCCGGCTCGAACGTGCACGACAGCCAGGACCTGGAGCCGCTCGTGAGTGGTATCGAGGCTACCCCTCGGCCCCGTTGGCAGCCTTCAGCACCTTGAAGGCCAGCACCGAACGCGCATCTCGCCTACCGCTCTTTGACCCTCAGAACCACGTCATGACGTTCCCGAACATCAGACACAAATTCCTCCGACCCGTACTCAGGCAACGACTTACTCCACCAGGTCGCGGAATTTAGCCACACTACTGGTCCATTGGCCAGAAGCTCCCGGAAGAGCGAGTCGATTCTGCGCGTCTCGCGAACTAGCCACTCGTACTCATCCAGGCCCTCCATCTCCACATCCGCCAGGGCTGCGGCAAGCAGATCTCGGACGGCCAAATCATTGAGATACTCGGACAGGTCAAGCCCATAGCCGATCTGACACTCGTTGACGAACCCCTCCCACATCCCCAGGGCAGTAACTGGCAGCAGCGATTGGCTCCACCCGCGGGCTTGAGCGATCTCCTGGAACCTATCGTCAAACCTGCTCACCCGATCTCTCACTTGAACTGACTCCAGAAGTAATCCACTGGATTCCCCCTTGGCCTGAAGAACGTTGAGATAGTCCCCGATGAGTTCATGTATCCAAAGTATCCGGTTTGCGGATCAACACGGAACATTCCACCGCTAGAACTTGGCAGTGAGATCGAACCCTCCGGGCCATCGCCTGACATGAAGTTTCTCGCGGTTTCACGGTAACGCTTCAGCCCGCCAGGCCCTTTAAACTCGGGCATGTCTGCCGTATCTCCGGCCGTAAGCCTGCCTCTCTTTCCAGCCTTCACACCCAACACGTGCTTGGCATAGTGCCTCGCCGCCGAGAATCCTGAATTGAAATCAGGCTGTGCTGCGCAGTTGCTATTGTGAACGAGTACCGGCGTCTCGCCCGCCAGCACATAGTACGTGTGCAGGTCGTCGACCGTGAGGTTGTACGTCCGGGCGTGCTGTGTGTAGGCACGGTTCCCTGTGACAACGACCGTGCTGCCTTCGTCAGTGAGCAGGGTCATGCCCGGCTCTAGGTCGCCGGCTTCGATCCACTCGTCCTCTGACGGTGACCAGAAGGGGTGCTCGTAGGTCGCCGTGAGCTGCTCGACGCCGTCTTCCGTGGCGATGGAGAGTTCATTGAAGTGTTTGTCGTCCTCCGTGACGATGAGGCGGGTGACTTCACGCGCTCCCGATTCGCCGGTTTCCGGATCCGTGGCCTGGACCTTGTCGCCGACTTCGATGTCCTCGATGTCCTTGGTCGTTCCGTCAGCCATGAGGACGTCGGTCCCGGCGAGGAAGCACTGGGTGCAACCTCCGGCTTTACGGCCAACCGCACTGAGTAGACGACCTGGTCCCATGCCCATGGCCGCGACGAACTCGTCCCCGAGCTCCATTGACCGCGCCCAAATACGGGCGTCCTTCTGGCATTCCTTCAGATTGTCGACGCAATAGTTGGCAGCGACTTCCTTCGCTCCGGCGGCATCCCCTGGGTGGGCGAGGAAGTACTTGTACGCGTTGCTGCAGGCCATGCGACCAAAGCAGACGGTTTCCGGAGTGCCGAACACATTGGTCTGGGGATACCAGTAGCCACTCGCGGTATTCAGGAACGTGTTGGGCCCGTTGAGGTAGTACTGGCTGGCCACCTTGCGCGCGTCGTTCGATCTGGGAGTGTGGGCCCATACCCACTGCCTGTCTGGCGTACTGCTCGGCTCGCCGACCCCGCCCCCTCCTTGGGAAGCGCCCTGGGAAGCGCTGACATAACGCTTCTTGTTCCCCTTGCCGCCCGTTCCTCCGATCGGATACCCCTCGCCGCAGGTCAAGCACAGACCAGTGGGGTCGGAGTGCGAGACCGGGCTGTTGTTGGAATAGGCGTATCCGTTCATCTGCAGCGGGTCCGCGATGTCGATGATCGGGTCCGCTGAGATGAATCGGCCCGAGTTCTGGTCGTACTCGCGGGCGCCGATGTGGGTCAGGCCAGTGGCGGCGTCATCGATGCCGACGCCGATGTAGCCGCGCTTGTTGGGCCATGACGCCGGCTTCGGGCCGCGGAGTTCGCCGTACGGCTTGGCGGCTCGGCGGGTGACCGCCTGACCGCTCGTCAGCGCGACCGCCGTGTTCGCCGTGCCCAAGTGGTCCGCCAGGAGGGCCGAGAGCTGGTGTCCCGTCGTCGCGCCGCTGGTCGCGGTGCGGGTCACCACCGGAGCACCGGGCTGGGCGTAGGACCGGGAGGCACGAGTCACCGCACCGCCGCTGCCCGTCGTCACCTCTGTCTCGCCCAGGTAGAGCGTCGAGCCGGAGGGGGAGTTCTCCAGGAGGCGGTTGCCGGTGGCGTCGTAGACGTAGGTCGTCTTCTTGCCGCCGACCGTGATCGTGTCGAGCTTGTTCTCCGAGGTCCACTTCAGGTCCTGGGGCCCGGCGACCAGGTCACGGACCGTCGTGTTGCCCACCGCGTCATAGGTGTACGTGCTGCTCTGCCCCGCAGGGCTGGAGCCGATCGACGTCATCGTGTGCGGCTGCTTGGCGTTGTAGCCGTACGTGAAGGTGACGTTCTTGGCCGTGTCCGCCGGGTCGGCCTCGGTGAGGGTGGCCCGGTTGCCCAGCCAGTCGAAGGTGAAGGACTGGTGGTAGGCCGTCGCACCCGTGGTGACCGTCCCCGTGGACGGGGCCGTGGCCGCCAGCGTCGACTTCAGGGAGGCGTCCGGGGTGGACGCGTCACTCGCCGTGTCCGGAGCGTCCGCCACCGGTCCCGACGAGGACGCGAAGTCCGTCCGCGGGCCCCACGCCGTGCCGTCCGCCGACTTGCAGCCCGTGCCGTTGCCGGTGGGCGCTATGTTCGACGTCCAGGCGTTGACCAGCTCGCCCATCACGTCGTAGGTGAAGCACTGGGTGTCCCAGGTGTCGCCCGAAGCGTCAGACAGCTGACGGGCGTTCGACGTGATGATGCCGGACTTGTCGTATGCGTAGTGGCTGTTCGAGATGCGGTGCGGGCCCGCCGTCTCCCGGTCCGCGACCGTGCGCTGGAGACGTCCGGTGTACGGGTCGACGAAGTTGGTCGTCCAGACGCGGTTCGGCTGGGAGCCGGACACCGTGCGAAGGGGTTCGCCGTACGGGGAGTAGGTGATGTCGGACGTGTACCAGGCGAGACCCGAGGTCGACTCGGTCAGGCCGTCGCTGTTGTAGCGGGTGACGACCTTCTCCTGGGCCAGTCCGCCCACGGACGGGAGTGTGACCGTCTGCGGCTTTCCGGTCGGGGTGTACGTGTACTTGTACGCGTACGTCCCGGAGACTCCCGTCGTCATGGTGTTGGCCGGGATCACCGTCTCGGTGCCCGTCGGACGGTACTCGGTGTCGTACCCCGTGACACGGCTGACGTAGTCGCCGTTCGTGGTGTGCCTGGTGGAGGCGACCGGCTGGCCGAGGGCGCCCGGCAGGGAGTCGTACGTGAACGACTTGCTCGGCGTACCGCTCTCGGAGTTCTCGCGGACGAACTTGATCCGGCCCAGCTCGTCGTACTCCGTGTACGTCGTCCGCTGCTTCGCGTCCGTGACCTTGTACGGCCTGTCGGCCTCGTCGTACCACGTCTCCGTCTTGCCCACGTCCGGGTCGGTGGTGGAGGTCACCCGGCCCCGGGCGTCGTACTTGTACGTCCACTCGTTGCCCGCGGGATCGGTGACGGTGGTGCGCCGGCCTCGGGCGTCGTACCCGTAGGTGGTCGTGCGTCCCGCGCTCGTCGTGTCGTCCTTGTAGTGGACGATCGAGGTGACTCGGCCGAGGGCGTCCGTGTAGGTCCGGGTCCGCGGCGACGTCGAGCCGGGCGGATCCACGTACGTGCTCGTGTCGCCGTACTCCGTCCTGGTCGTGTGCACCACGGTCTCGTCGTGGTACTTCGATTCGCTCACCGGCCGTTCCAGGCCGTCGTAGCGGAACTTGACCCGGCTCGGGACGAGCGACTTCGACTTCGGGGAGAAGAGTTCGGCGGCCGGCTCGCCCTTCGCGAGGTACGCACTGGTCTGCTCGTCGGCCAGGCCGTGGTCGTCGTACGTGGTGTCCGTGACGACGCGGCCGGGGCCGTGCGCCTCCGACTGTGTCTGGACCTGACGCATCAGACCGTCGTAGATCGTCACCTGACGGCTGTAGGTGCCGTCGTCCTTGAGCGACTTGGTCGTGACCGCGGCGGGGCGGGACTCCTTCGATGTGGCGATCGCCGGCTGGTACTCGATCTCGACGTTCGGCGACTTCCCACCCGAGGAGCGGGACGGAGACCAGCCCTTCACGAAGCGGCCGAGGGCGTCGTACTCGCTGCGGATCACCCGGCCGTTGGCGTCGGTGACCGTCAGAGCCAGGCTCCGGCCGGGGTCGAAGGTCGTGGTGACGGCGTGGCCCTTGGCGTTGATCGCCTTCACGGAGGTGACGGGTCCACCCGCGTCTCCGGGGGTGTACTGCATCTCCGTCGTACCGGCACCGGGCTTGGCGACGGTGCGGACCCGGCCCAGCGGGTCGTACGTCGTCTTCGTGACGACCGAGTACGAGGTCCCGGTGCCGTCCACCCCGGCGGAGGCGGTGACCAGGCCCTTCGTCGGGGCATCGCCGTACGACTGGTTGTCGTAGGTGGTGCGGGTCGCGCTGATCAGCTTCGTGGCCGGGTCGGCGGTGTCGTGGGCCGCGCAGGTGGTGCCCGTGGTGCGCTGCTGTTTCGGCAGTCCGATCAGCCAGGCCGACGTGTTGTGGACGTAGGTCGTCCTGGTGCAGATCTGGTCGGACAGGGTCTCGCCGGAGCCGTCCGGCTTGACCACCGCCGTCTCGACCTGGGTCGGGATGCCGTAGGTGTCGTCGACGGTCGTCAGGGTCCGAACGGCCTGCCAGCTGTCGCCGACCTTCTGGATCTCGTCCGTGCGCTTCACGCCACTGCGGTGGGCCAGGAGCGGATCCATGTCCGCGCCGTCCTCGGCCTCACGGAACCGGGAAGCGGTCTGCTTCGACCAGGGGTAGTTGAGGGTGCGCTGTTGCGGCTTTCCCTTGTCCGAGTCGACGTAAGTGAGGGTCTCGGCAGTCATGCCCGCGTACTGCGGCTCGTCATCGCTGACGAGCGTGTACTTCCCGGTGGAATCCTTGACCTCGCCGCCGACGCCCTGGAAGTACCGCGTCTCGGAGTACGACTGCGCCTGCGGCCCTTCTCCGGAGGCGGTCTTGCTGCCCTTGGTGACCGCCACCCGGCCGTAACCGCGCCAGACGTTGTACGTGCGCAGGGACGGCCGCGTGAACTCGTCGTCGGACTTCGCCCAGGCGGGCTCCGAGTAGTCGTACGTGGTGTGGATCAGCTTGCCGCGTGAGGTGACCTTGTCGTTCTCGGTCACGGAGTGCACTACGTACTTGTTGAACCAGGACTTCGCGGGCTTTTTCTCGTCGCCGTCCGGTGACCAGCGGACCGGGTAGCAGGTGCCGTTGTTCCTGCCTTTGTCCTCGGACGGCTCGCTCGCGCAGCCGCCCTTGTACTCGACCTCGATGTCACCGCCGTGCTCGGTGGCGACCGTGCCGATGCGGGGGCGGGTGAAGGGTGGGCGCTGGTCCTTCGGACCGCTCGACACCAGGTTGGGCAGCTGGCGGTCCTTCAGGCGACCCTTCAGGGGCGACGAGGAGCCGACCGTGTACTCGCCGAAGCTGACGCCGTCCTTGTGCTGGAGGGTGCCGGTGGTGTCGCCGGGGGCGAAGCCACGGCGGGTGATCGAGTTCAGCCAGAGCCCGGGGGAGGTGTAGTACCAGTCCGCGGGAAAGGACTGGTGGAGTTCGTACGTGTCCACCTTGCCCAGGCCGGTCTGGCCGGCGCGCGCCGCCTTCGTCGTCACGGAGTCGAGGCGCATCTGCGTCCAGAAGGACGGGAAGGCCGGGCACAGCTTCGACGTCGACTTGCAGTTGAGGTTGCCGGGGGTGTCCCACCAGGGGCGATAGGCGCCCGGATCGGAGGTCTTCGCGAAGTTCGCCGCGTCGCAGGCCGTGGCCGACTTCAGACAGCGCTGCGCCACGCCGAACTCGACGGTCGCGGACGGCTTGGTCAGGTCCGAGCGCATGCCGTACTCGATGGTCTTCGGGTAGGCGTAGCGGTCGTACTGCTCGGGCGACTTGAACTTCTTCTTCACGGCGTAGTGGTTGGTCTCCTGCTTCCAGGTGACGACCAACGTGTTGCCGTGCACGTCGACGACCTTGTCCAGGCCCCAGCGCCAGGCCTGCTTCTTGCCCGCGCCGCAGCGGGAGTCGGCGAAGGAGGTGGCGTGGCAGGGCTCGCCCGGGTGGTTGCCGAAGACGGGGACGGTGGAGACGGAGTCGGTGTCGGCGTGGCCGCCGCCGACCTGGTTGAGGCCGTAGTAGTACTTCGTGCCGTCCGTGGTCGTGACGATCCAGTACTCACCGTTGTTGTCGCCGTTGGTGCCGCCGACGCGGTGCTCGATCCGGGTGCCGTCGTCGCTCTCGGAGCGGTAGATCTCGGTGTCGGTCTCGGGGTTGCTGCCGGAGGCGGCGTCCCGCACCAGCTCCGTCGTCTTGCCGCCGAGGGACATCACCGCGTTGTACGACACCCAGCACAGGTCGGACGTCTTGTCCTTCTTGGCCGTGTTGTTGGCGGTGCCGGACTTCATCTTCTTGCGGTCGTCCTGGCAGGCGCGGTAGCGGCGCTCGATGTGACCGGCGTCGTAGTCCCAGCCCTCGCCGATCCAGGAGGACTGGGGAGAGGCGACGGCGGTACGTCCGTCCACGCTCTGGGAGCTGTAGGTGAACTCGACGTTCGGAGCCGGGCCGGCGGGGGCCGCCGGAACCGTCAGCGGGTACGTCCAGGTGAACGCGCCCGACGAGCCGCCCGCCGACCACTTGCCACTGGAGGCCAACGGCGTGGCCTTGAAGGTGCCGCCGGCACCGCCGCCGGAGTCGACCGCGCCGACGACGGCCGTGTCACCGGTCGCGGCGACCGGCGTGACCCCGGTGTCCGAAGTGCGGTAGGCCGCTCGGGCGATCGCCGGCCCGTCGGTCGTCGTCGACTTCGCCGAAGCAGGGGTGACGGTCCCGTCCGCCGCCGTGTCGACCGTGGCGGTGATCGACTGGGCCTGGGGGTCGTTGGTGGTCTCCAGTTCCTCGTACTCCTGGCAGGCCTCGACATCGGGCGTGGTCAGGTAGCACTCGGGGAACTGGACGAAGCGCAGACGAGAGGCCCAGTCGGCACCGTAGAGGTTCTTGAACTTCGCGTAGTCGAGCTTGACCGAGATCGGCACGGAGCCGGTCGCGGGAGCCTGGACCTTCACGACCGTGCCGTCGACCCCTTGGGACACCGCGGCGGCGCGATCGTAGACCTGGACCTGCCAGGTACCGCTCGGGGCCGCCTGGTCCGGAGCCTGTCCGAGGCTGACGGGGAGATTCTCGACAGGGGTCAGGGCGACCTGTCGGGCTTCCTCGGTCGTTCGGGCCGATGCGGGGGTCGCGCCACCGGCCGAGCCGAAGTCGACGGACCCCGTGCCGGCAGCCGGAGTGGTGGCCGTGCCCGTCGGGGCCTGCTGCTGGTCCGGCGGGACGTCGACCTTGAGGGTCTCCAGGTCGGGCTCGGAGACTGCTCCGGCGACGGCCTCCTCCGAGTCGAGGGGCTCCAGGTCGAGGGTCTCGCGGCCCTTCTCAGCCGTGGCCGGGTCGGGCGGCAACGCGAACGACTGTGCCGGCAGAAGGCCTACCAGCAGCGCTGCCCCGACAGTTGGCACGACGGCAGCGCGCACCCGGCGCAGCCGACGCGAGCGGACAGACGAAAAGCGACCGAACACGGCGAGGTCCCCCCGGACCATTCGAGGCGGGACCAGGAACGGACCACGCGTGATGGCGTATCAGATGTCGCAGATTCTGTGTCGACTTTGTGGAGTTCCGCTAGATCGACTGTGAGGATGTGATGATCGCCACGGTATGTAGCGCAACGTAACGGGTAGTGAAGTCCGAATCTTCATTTACCTGAGGTACCGGCATCCTTCACGCGTCTGCCGTCAAGTGCCCGATTCGCTGGTTCCCACCGCAAATACGCGCTTAATCAGCGCAGTTGAGGTGCGATCTGCCGCCCTATATCCCAAAAAGACCAGCCCATGGGCTAGTTGGGGACTCAGACTGTCAACCACACTTACGAGCCTCGTCACTGTCCGACTCATTCGCATCCCGTCGTTTGCGAAGCGTGACGGCAGCCATCTCTTGAGCCATCATCGGCTGGCCCGGCCGAGCCATGTCCCGTGCCGGTTCCAAGGGGGGAAGGGGAACTCGCCGATGACGCGCAAGGAGCGCAACCGGCGCCGCGTGCCCGGGGGACGGACGACCGCCGTCGTACTCACCGCGGCGCTCGCCGCGACCGGCATCACGTTCGTCGGACTCGGCCTGGACGAGCCTGATGCACGCGGCAAGTCGAACGGCGACCGCAAGGCAAAGCCAGTCACCGAAGCCGTCGCGCTCGCACAGGCCTCCAAGACCGGTAAGTCGGTCGAGGTCACGGCACTGCGCACCGCGCGATCCACCACCTGGGCGCGCCCTGACGGCAAGATGGCCAAGAAGCTCTACTCCTCACCCATCCGGGCCAAGGTGGACGATGGCTGGAAGGTCATCGACTACGACCTGCACCGCACCGGCAAGGGCTGGGAGCCGAAAGCCACCAACACCAAAATGGTGTTCTCGGCCGGCTCCGAGGCGACGCGTGACGAGCAGCGCGCCTCCCGGTCCGTGGTGCACCGGGTTTCCCTGCTCAAGGGCCTCAAGACTGCCGCCTCCGACTCGAACACCCTCGTCACCCTGACCGTCGATGGCCACGACATCCAGCTCACCTGGCCGGGTGCGGTGCCGGCGCCGATCATCGACGGCTCCCGCGCCCTGTACCCGGAGATCCTCCCGGGCGCCGATCTGGTTCTCACCGCCGACGACGACGGCTTCGCGCAATTGCTGGTCCTCAAGAACCGACAGGCGGCGGCCGACCCGCGCACAAAGCAGCTCACCTACGGCATCACGTCGGCGGACCTGTCGTTCCGGCTGAACCCGATCACGGGCGTCCTCGCCGCCGAGGACGCGGACGGCAAGGAGGTCGCGCTGTCACCGACGCCCCTGATGTGGGACAGCAGCGGCGCCCCGGCGGTCACCGACGGCTCGGTCGGTGCCTCCGCCCAGCCGACCGAGCCTGAGAGCCCGGACCCCGTCGACACATCCACACCCACTCCCAGCGACGACGCGAGCCCGACCGAGGAAGAGCTGGTCGAGACGGACGAGCAGATCGACCCGGACCCCGAAGAGCTCCCCGTGGCCACCGACGGTCCCGCACCCACTCCGTCGGACTCTCCCCCGCCGGCCGCCCCGGCCGAGCCGACGCCCGAGCCCTCCCGGACCGGCCCGGCCGCCACGCTCAGCCTGCCCGGGCTCGACGGACCCTCTCCAGACTCCCATGGTGAGCTCGTCGAGACCGACTTGTCCGGGGGGAACTGGCGCCTCACTCCCGATCAGGATTTCCTCACCGACCCGGCGACCACGTACCCGGTCTTCGTCGACCCGTCGGTCAAGAAGCACATCCAGAACTGGACCACCGCGTACAGCCGACACCCCAACGCCACGTTCTACAACGGCAAGGGCTTCAACAAGGGCGGGACGCACGAGGCCCGGGTCGGCTTCGAGTCGGACACCTGGGGCACCTCGCGCTCGTACTTCAACATGGACTTCGACAAGGACATCAAGGGAACGAAGATCGAGACAGCGACGCTGCGCGTGCTGGAGACGTACTCCTGGTCATGCAGCGCCCGCTCGGTGAGCGTGCACCTCACCGGCAAGGTCAACGGGCGGACCAACTGGAGGAACGCGCCCAAGCTGCACGACGGCAACAAGATCACCACCAAGAGTTTCGCGCACGGCTACAAGTCCAGTTGCCGGGACGCCTGGGAAGGCTTCAACGTTCGTTCGGCCGCCCAGAAAAGGGCTGACGAGGGCCGCGACAGCATCACGTTCGGAATGCGCGCCCGGGACGAGAACTCGCAGTACGCGTGGAAGAAGTTCATGGCCAACGGGGACTATCCGCCCGTGCTCGAACTCGTCTACAACCGCAGGCCCACCGCTCCCACCTCCCTCGACCTCGGCCCGGACGCCAAGTGCACCACCACTCGGCCGTACGCCCGCATGGGATCGGGAAGCCTCACGTTCACCGCGAAGGCGTCCGACAAGGACAAGAACCTCGAATACCTCGACTTCGACCTGTGGCCGCACGGCAAGTGGGCGAAAACGGGTGACCTCCTCGGCAAAACCGGCAAAGCGACTGTCGGAAAGGACAAAGACACCGCGCTGAGGACGACTGACGAGTTCCCCACCAGCAAACTGACCAACGGCACCCTCTACTCCTGGCGGGTACAGGCCTGGGACGACGCGGACTCCTCCTCGCCGTTCTCCCCGGCGAAAACACCGTGCCGCTTCGTCCTCGACACCGCCGCGCCGAAATCGCCCAAGGTCAGCTCCGTCGACTTCCCCAATGCCGACAGCGACGAGAACGGCTTCGGCAGCGGCGCCGACGACACGAAGTGGAGCACCAAGAAGTTCGGCACCCCCGGCACATTCACCGTGCGTGCCCTCAACGCGGACGTCGTACGGTACGAGTACGGGTTCAACGCGCCCAGCTACCCCTTCCACGTGGACCGGAAAGCCGGTACCGCGACCACCGTCAGCGCGACCCTGACCAACGCCAAGCCGCCCACCGCCGGTCCCAACGTCCTGTACGTACGGACCGTGGACGGCGCGGGCAACGTGTCGCAGCCCACGAAGTACTTCTTCTACGTCACCCCCCGCGACCAGGCCGACTCACCCGGCGACTTCACGGGGGACAAGCTCCCGGACCTGATGGTCGTCACCGACGCGGGTAATCTCGCCCTCTACCCCTCCCAGGCCACCAACGACCTCACCAAGGGCTCCGGCGACCTGGACTACTCGATGGCCGGCGCCTACCGGTCCAACCCGGCCAAGGATCCGAACGGCGACGACCTGCCACCGTACGTCGCCGCACCCTCAGGACACTTCAAGGGCGCCCTGATCACCCACAACGGGGACATCTACGGCGGTGACGGCCTCCAGGACCTGGTGGTGCGCGTCGGGGGGAAGCTCTGGGTGTATCCCGGCGACGGCTACGGTGCCGTCAACATCGACAAGCGAGTGGAAATCCTGCTCCCAGAGGGGGCTCCCAGCCCGTCCTCGCTGACGCAGATCGTCTCCACGGGTGACGCCACCGGCGACGGCCGCACCGACTTCTTCGCCACCGCGGGCGACGAACTCTGGGCTCTCACCGGCTACCACGGCGCCACCATCGACCAAGCGATCCGTCTGTCCGCCTCCGCCTGGACCGAGCGCGACATCGTCACCGTCCTGGACATCACCGGCGACGGTGTGACGGACATGGTGTACCGCGCCGACGTCCACTCCCAGCTCATGCTCCGCAAGGGCAAGGCGGCAAGCGGCGGCGGCACCGACCTGGACTCCCTGTCCTCCGGTGCCGACTCCTCCGGCGGCACCGATCTCGAGTACGGTTCCGCCGGCTGGTCCAGGGCCAACGTCCCCCTGCTCATCGGCACCCCGGACGCGAACGGGGACGGGATCCCCGACGTCTGGACCGTTCGCTCCGACGGCTCGGTCCGGTTCTACGCCGGCGGCAAGACCGTCCTGACGGGTTCGGGAACGGAGATCATCGCACCCGTGAGCTACTGGAAGACCCGGATCGCCATCGGCTGACCGCAGCTCGGAGAAGGAGAGGGGCCGACCGCGAACGTCCGCGGTCGGCCCCTCTCCATGCCCGCGGTCATGTTCATGTGCACTCTGCCCCTGCCCGCGTCACACGAGTGCTGTCGCTCCCGGTACCACACCGACGGACGCTCTAATCTGACGACATGTCAGAAAATGAGTCGTACGACCTGCTCGGCTTCGACAACATTCTCCTCCCGGTCGGCGACCTCGGCGCGGCCGTCGCCTTCTACGGGCGGGCCGGTTTCGATGTCGCCTTCCATCTGGACGAGGTGGGGATCGCCCAGCTGAAGGTGGGCAAGGAGACTCCCGGGCTGCTGCTCCGACTGGAGGGCGAGCTGCCGCACCGGCTGCCGGCGTGGGCCTCGGCACGGGTGTGGCTGGAGGTGCGGGATGCCCGGGCCGCCGCCCGCGCCCTCGCGGCGGCGGGCATCGAGCCGATCGCCCCGCCGTTCTCCGTCGCCACCGGCTGGACCGTGGAGTTCGCCGATCCCTGGGGGAACGTCATCGGCCTCACGGACTACAGCAAGCGACCGGAGCTGGCCCGCACCTCCTGACCGCCTCCCGACCGTCCTCCTGACCTTCCTCCGGACCCTCCCCCGAACCTTCCTCGAGGTCTCCCCCGGCCCCCGTCCCACCCCCTCACCAACTTCGCTTGAACATGTTCAAAAACAGGTCTACTGTCTCACCGACAGCACGTTTTGAACGTGTTCAAGGAACCCGGAAGGGGTGGGGGCATGGACCTCACGGTCGTCGCGTACGTCATCTATCTACTGGTCAGCGTGGGGCTGACGATCTGGGTGGCGCGGACGCTGAGCAGGAACGGGCGGATCTTCCTGGGGGATGTGCTGCGAGGGAACGAGAAGCTCGCGGACGCGGTGAACCACCTGCTGGTGGTCGGGTTCTATCTGGTGAACCTGGGGTTCGTGGCCCTCTACCTGAACGAGGACGGCGCCATCGGCAGCCCTCGGGAGGTGTTCGAGGCGGTGTCGGCGAAGCTCGGCGTGGTGCTGCTGGTGCTGGGGGCACTGCACCTGGGCAACGTGTTCGTGCTGAACAAGTTCCGGCGGCGGGGCGCCATGGAGCGGGAGCAGGTTCCGCCGGTCGCGCCCCAGGGCTGGACCACGCACGGGGCGCCCTCGGTCCCGCCGGCCGGGGCGTGAGCTCGATGGCGGCGATCGCGGCCACCGCCGACCGGGGCGCCGAGCGCGTCCCGGTCCGCGGGCTCACCGTGCTGTACGACGCCCGGTGCACCCTCTGCGTCTTCGTGCGCGGGTGGCTGGGCAGGCAGCGGCAGTTGGTGCCGCTCGACTTCGTCGCGGCGGGCTCCGACGAGGCCCGGCGACGTTTCCCCGCGCTCGACCACCGGGCGACCCTGGCGGAGATCACCGTCGTCGGGGACGCCGGGCAGGTGTACCGGGGCTCCGCCGCCTGGATCGTCTGCCTGTGGGCACTGCGCGAGCACCGGCCGCTCGCCCACCGGCTGAGCACTCCCGCGGGGGCGCGGCTCGCACGGGGCGCGGTGCTCGCCGCCGCGAAGTGGCGGGGCGTCGAGCACGGGAGCGGTACGCGCGGGGCGGGCGCCGGGCAGCAGTGGGGCGGCAGCATCTACTCCACCGCAGAGGGCTGGACGTACGACCCCCGGAACGGCTGGACGTACACGGCGCCGCAGCCGCGACCAGGCTCCCCCTCCAGCCCCTCCCCCGCCTCCCCCGGCGACTGCGACAGCGGTACCTGCCCGACTGGTTAGGCTCTGCCCGTGCCCGCAGTGAACGACGAACCCAGCGCAGAGCCCGGCCCCGAGCCCCCGGGGGCGGAGCCGGCGGCCGCCGTCAAGGACGACGGGGCGCCCGGCGGCCCCAAGGGCGGCTCCGCGAAGTCCGAGCAGACCCGCGCGCTCATCCTGGAGACCGCGCTGCGGCTCTTCCAGGAGCGCGGGTACGACAAGACGACGATGCGGGCGATCGCCAAGGAGGCCGGGGTCTCCGTCGGCAACGCGTACTACTACTTCGCCGGCAAGGAACACCTGATCCAGGGGTTCTACGACCGGATCGGCGCGGAGCACCTCGCGGCGGTGCGGCCGGTGCTGGAGCGGGAGACGGACCTCCAGGCGCGGATCGCCGGGGTCCTGACGACCTGGCTGGACGTGGCGGAGCCGTACCACGAGTTCGCGGCGCAGTTCTTCAAGAACGCGGCCGACCCGGACAGCCCCCTCAGCCCCTTCTCCCCGGAGTCGTCGGGTGCGCGCGAGGAGTCGATCGGCATCCACCGCGAGGTCCTCGCCGGTTCGAAGGCGAAGGTCCCCGAGGAACTCCGCGAGGTCCTGCCCGAGTTGATGTGGCTCTCCCAGATGGGCCTCGTCCTCTACTGGGTCTTCGACCGCACGGAGGGCCGCGAACGCAGCTACCGCCTCGCGGAGCGAGGGGCCCGGCTGACGACCAGAGGGGTGTCACTGGCCCGCTTCCGGGTCCTGCGCCCCCTCGTCCACGAAGTCCACGAACTGTTCACGGACTTCCTGCCGGGGATGACGAAAGTGCTGCCGGATCCGGGGGCCAACAGGAAACTCGGGTGATCACTTTCGGGTGAATGGGGTCGAACGGGACCTCTGGCCTCGCTCCTGCCTACGATGATGGCCTCGACCCCAGCCCACAGGAGGCACGCGATGTCCGCAGCATCCGTCGAGCGGCCCCACGGCAACCATCCGCTGATCGCGGAGGCGAACCGGATCGTGGACCGGCTCCCGGGGTACCGCGTCGAGATCATCGGAGGCACGATCGTTGTGACGCCGCCCCCCAACGTCGGCCACGCCCGTGCGTTGTCCAGGTTGCGGACCCCCTTCATCGCCGCGGGCCTGGCCGGCGGTGAAACCGAGGTACTCGAGGGGGTGGGGGTCTGGCTGCCGGACGGAGCCGAAGACTACGCGATCCCGGATCTCGCGGTCGTCGACGCCGACATCGACGACCACCTCATCGAGAACAACTGCTACGACCCCATCGCATTCCGTCTCGTTCTGGAGGTCACCTCCAGCAACTACGAGAACGACCTTCGTGGCAAGGTCGGCGCCTATGCCCAAGCGAAGATCCCGGTGTACGTCATCATCAACCGCCAGCACCAGCGCGTGCACGTGCTCACCGAGCCGACCGGGGGCGAGTACCAGACCCACCGTATCCACGCCCCCGGCGAAACCGTCACGCTGCCCAGGTCGATCGGCGCCGAAGTCACCCTGGACGTCGACCTGATCCTCAAGGCCGGGCAGACGAAGGTCAGCTGACCGCGTCCACCTCCCCCTCCGTCAGCCCCGCCAGCTCCACGTCGTACACCAGCGACCCCTCTCCCACGACGACCTGCCGTGCGCGCGATGCGTACGCCGGTGAGGTCGCCGCCAGGAGATACGCGCCCGGGCCCGGCACCGCGACGATGTACGAGCCGTCCGCCAGGGACGTCACCCGGTCCAGTCGGCGTCCGCCGCGGGTCAGCAGGGTCACGTCGGCGTCCCCCACCGGCTCACCGTCCGCCGTGCGGATGAAGCCGTGGATCACCGAGGCGGGTCCACCGCCCTCCGACCCGGTCACCGGCTCGACGGCCGCCGGCTCCTCCTTCGGCTCCACCGCCAGATGCGGCAACCGCTTCTCCAGCCCGACCGGCAGCCACCAGTTCGCCTTGCCGAGCAGATGCATCGCGGCCGGCACGAGCGCCGTACGCAGGATGAAGGCGTCCAGGGCGACGGCCGCCGCGAGGCCGATGCCGGCCATCGCGGCCTCCAGCTCACCGCTGAGCACGAACGCGCTGAAGACGCAGATCATGATGAGGGCCGCGCAGTTGATGACCCGGCTGGTCTCGGCCAGGCCGACCCGCACGGCCCGGGCGTTGTCCTGGGTGTGGACCCACTCCTCGTGCATCCGGCTCACCAGGAACACCTGGTAGTCCATGGAGAGTCCGAAGAGCAGGGAAAGCATGATGACCGGCAGGAACGCGGCGATCGGGCCCTCCTTGCCCACGCCGAGCAGTTCCGTGCCCCAGCCCCACTGGAAGATCGCCACCAGGACCCCGAAGGACGCGGCCGCCGCGACGAGGTTCATCAGCGCGGCCGTCAGCGGCACCATCAGGGAGCGGAAGGCGACCATCAGCAGCAGGAAGCCCAGCGCGATGATCGTCGCGATGAAGTAGGGAAGCCGGTCGCCGGTCACCGACGCGAAGTCCTTCGACACCGCCGTCACCCCGCCGACATGGGCCTCGGCCCCGGACTCCGGGATCACGTCCTCCCGCAGCCGGTCGATGAGCCGGTCGGTCCGCTCGTCCTGCGGCGAGGTCGTCGGGACCACCTGGATCACCGTGACCCCGTTCGCCGGCGGTACGGCGGCCACCTGGGCCACACCCGGCGTGGACTCGATGCGGGAGACGAGGCCCTTGGCGTCCGTCCCGTCCACGACCACCTGGAGGGGGCCGTTGAAGCCGGGGCCGAAGCCCTCCGCCAGGAGGTCGTAGGCCTGCCGGGTGGTCGTCGTGTCCCGGTGGTTGCCCTGGTCGGAGGTGCCGAGCCGGATCGACAGGACCGGCACGGCGAGGACCAGCATCACCACGAGGGCGAGCACGGCGGTCGAACGCGGGCGCCGCTCCACGTACGCCGACCAGCGGGCCGCGAGGCCACTCGTCGTCTCCGGCTCGGGCCCGGCGACCGCGAGCCGGCGCCGCTGACGGCGGCTGAGGACGCGCGGGCCGAGCACCCCGAGGAGGGCCGGCAGCAGGGTCACGGCCGCGAGCACACTCAGCACCACGGTCAGCGAGGTCGCGATGACGACGCCGTCCAGGAAGCGGAGGTTCATCACCAGCATGCCGGCGAGGGCGATGCACACGGTGCCGCCCGCGAACAGCACCGCCCGGCCGGAGGTGTTGAGGGCGGTCACCGCCGCCTCCTCCGGTTTCATGCCGCGCAGGATGCCGCGCCGGTGCCGGGTGACGATGAACAGGGCGTAGTCGATCCCCACGCCGAGGCCGATGAGCGAGCCGAGCAGCGGGGCCACGTCCGGGATGTTCGTGGTGTGGCTGAGCACGGCCGTGGCCATCATGCCGGTGCCGACGCCCGCGATCGCCACGACGATCGGCAGCAGCATCGCGAAGAGCGAGCCGAAGGCGAGGAAGAGGACGACGGCCGCCGCGAGGATGCCGACCGCCTCGGACGTGCCCTGGGTGGCCTCCTGCGCCCGGGCGATCGCCTGGCCGCCCAACTCCACCCGCAGCCCGTCCCGTTCGGCGTCCTGTGCCGTCTCGATGACGTCGTCGATCAGTGTCTTCGGCACCGAGTTCGCCTGTTCGGTGAAGGTCACCTGGGCGTAGGCGATCGTCCCGTCCCGGCTGACGCCCGAACCTCCGCCCGTGCCGCCGCCCTCGTCGTAGGGGCCGGTGACCTCACCGACGCCGTCCATCCGCGCGATCCGTTCGAGCGCGGGCTCGATCCGGGACCGTACGGACGCGTCCCTCACGGACCCCTCGTCGACCTTCCACACCACCGTGTCGACGTCGCCCGCGCGTTCCGGGAAGGCCTTGCCCATCAGGTCGTACGCGTGCTTGGAGTCCGTGTCCGGGAGCGAGAAGACGTTCGCGTAGTCGGTGCCCGCGGCCGAGCCGGCGAAGCCGACGCCGAAGACCGTCCCCACCCACAGCAACAGGACCACCAGTCGGTGCCGATAGCACCACCGTGCCAGTGTCGCCACGTTCAACTCTCCTTCTTCGGCAGTCGATTGGTCCCCCAGGTCCTTGGAACACCTTCGACGACCGGACGGCCGGGACGACATGGCCCGGCCATGACTCTCAAGGAACTCCAAGGAGGAAGCGGCCCCTGCGCGGAACGCCTGTGCGGATACTGAGGACATGACCCGACACGAGGGAGTCGACGAGGCCCTGGGCCACGCCGGGGCCGGGCAGGACGGGACGGCGGCCACCGTGCTGGTCGTCGAGGACGAGCCGAGCATCGCGGACGTCCTCGCCATCGCCCTGCGCTACCACCGCTTCGAGGTGATGACGGCCGGAACGGTCCGGGAGGCGCTCGCGCTCGCCGAGCGCACCCGGCCCGACGCGGCCCTGCTGGACGTGATGCTCCCGGACGGCGACGGGCGGGCCCTCGGCCGCGAGCTGCGTGCCCGGCAGCCGGAGCTGGCGCTGGTCTTCCTGACCGCGCGGGACTCGCCCGCCGAGATCGTGGGCGCGCTCGGCTTCGGCGACGACTACATCACCAAGCCGTTCCACATCGACGAGGTGGTCGCCCGCGTCACCGCCGTGCTGCGCCGCACCAGGCGCACCGACGTCCTCCCCCAGCGCCCGCCGCTGCGTTACGGCGACCTGGAGCTGGACGAGACGACGTACTCGGTGCACCGGGCGGGCCGCACGGTGGAGCTGACACCGACCGAGTACGCCCTGCTGCGGTTCCTGGTGCGCAACGGCGGACGGATCGTGCCGAAGGAGCAACTCCTGCGCCACGTATGGCAGTACGAGCACGCACCGGCCGAGTCGACCGTCGTCGAGACCTACATCAGCTATCTGCGCCGCAAGCTGGACGTGCTCGGCCCGCCGCTGATCACCACCCGGCGGGGCGTCGGATACGGGCTGGCATGACTCTTCTCCGGCGGCTCTCCGGTCGGCCCCGGCGGGGACGCGGCCACTACTCCCTGCGCGCCAAGCTCACCCTCGCCAACGTGGTGCTGCTGGCCGTGGCGATCGCCGCGGCGACGACCTCCAGCGCGATGGGCATGCGGCTCTACCTGCTGGACAGCGTCGACACCGAGCTGATGACGACCCGCGACTCGATCGGTCACGCGCGGGTCAGCATGGAACAGGTCGACGCACTGAGCGCGCTGGTCGCCATCAGCCGCAAGGCCTCCACCGATCCCGCCGCCGAGGAGGCCGACTCCCTGGTCCAGGGCGCCGTCTTCACCGCCCTGGACGACCGGGGCGAGCCGCTGCCCGTCGCCGGTTTCACGCCCACCTCCGGCCAGCGGGCGCTGGCCGCCGCCGTCGACGACCCGGCCGCACTCGTCGACGACGACGAACCCCACGACATCGACGTGGCGGGCGCCCCCCACCGGGTCACCGCGGCCCGCCTCGACGACGGCACGACCGTCCTGCTCGCCACCTCCACCGACTCGCTCCACAAGGTGATCGGCAAGGCGCTCCGGCTGGACTTCGGCGTCGGTGCCCTGCTCCTCGCGCTCCTCGCCTGTCTGACCCTGTTCAGCGTGCGCCGCCGGATGCGGCCCCTGGAGGACATGGTCGAGACGTCGTCCGCGATCGCCGAGGGTGATCTGACCCGCCGCGTGCCCTCCAGCTCCGAGGCGACGCTGGAGGTCGAGCAGCTGCGCCTCGCCCTCAACGCGATGCTCCAGCAGGTCGAGTCGGCCTACCGCACCCGCGAACGCGGCGCCGCCCAGCTGCGCCGCTTCGTCGGCGACGCCTCCCACGAATTGCGCACCCCGCTGTCCGCGATCCGCGGCTACCTCCAGCTCTACGAGAAGGGCATGCTCACCGATCCCGCCGAACGCCGCCGCGCCTGGGACCGCATGAACGGAGAGGTCGACCGCATGGGCCGGCTCGTCGACGAACTCCTCACCCTCGCCCGCCTCGACCAGCACCCCGAACTCCGGCTGCGGAGCGTGGACCTGGCCTGCCTGGTCCGCGACGCCGCCGCCGATCTGCGCGCCCAGCAGCCCGAGCGACCCGTCACCGTCGCCGCGGAGGGCGCCCTCCTCGTCCACGCCGACGAGTCGGGCCTGCGGCAGATCCTGGGCAACCTGGTGAGCAACGTACGCACCCACACCCCCGCGGACGTGCCGGTCCGCCTCTGTGTGGTGCGCGAGAACGGCACCGTACGGCTGTCGGTCGCGGACGAGGGTCCGGGGCTGTCCGAGGAGGACGCGGCGAGGATCTTCGACCGCTTCTTCCGGGCGGGCGGAGGCACCGGCAGCGGCCTGGGCATGGCCATCGTCCAGGGAGTGGCCGAGGCCCACGGGGGCGAGGTCTCGGTGACCACGTCTCCCGGTCGCGGCCTGACGGTGACTGTCACCCTCCCGACGCGCTGAAAGGCCACCGGCTCCCGTTCGCCGTCCGATGGAATCGAGAAAGGACTCGGTGGGCGTGCGAACTGCAGCCTCCCGAAAGGGCTCTGACGGGCGGTCAGGCCTGTTTCGACGCCAGCTCCACGACGGTGATGTCCGACGGCGCCCCCACCCGCACCGGAGGCCCCCACGCCCCCGCGCCGCGGCTGACGTACAGCTGGGTGTCGCCGTAGCGCTCCAGGCCCGCGAGGGTGGGGTTGGCGGCCTCGGCGACGTGGTTCATGGGCCACAGCTGGCCGCCGTGGGTGTGCCCGGAGAGCTGGAGGTCCACGCCGTGGTCGACGGCGTCGTGGATCTGGACGGGCTGGTGGGCGAGGAGCACGACGGCCCGCGAGGTGTCCCGGTCGCCGAGCGCCCTGGCGAAGTCGGGGCCCTGGCCCTCGTCCTCCCCCGCGATGTCGTTCACCCCGGCGAGATCCAGGTACGGCAGCTCCCGGCGGTCGTTCTCCAGCGGGGTCATCCCCAGGCGCCGTACCTCCTCCACCCACTGCTCGGCGCCGGAGAAGTACTCGTGGTTGCCGGTGACGAAGTAGCTGCCCTGCCGCGCCTGAAGACCCGCGAGGGGTGCCGCCGCCGGGCCCAGGTCCTTCACGCTGCCGTCGACCAGGTCGCCGACCACCGCGATCAGATCGGGCTGGGTCGCGTTGATGGTGTCGACGACCTTCTGCGCGAAGCCCCGGCCCAGCGTCGGGCCGAGGTGGATGTCGCTGACCACCGCGATCCGGAAACCGTGGGCCGCGCGCGGCAGCTTGGCCAGCGGCACGGTGACCCGCTTGACCTTCGGGCCCCGGACGACGCCGTACGTGCCGTAGCCGACCGTCCCGACGGCGGTGGCGGCAACGGCACCGCCGACCACACGGGAGACGAAGAGTCGGCGGGAGACGCCCGCGGGGGCGGGGCCGTCGACGGGAGAGGCACCGTCGGTCGGGGTGTGGTCGGCGGCGGCTCCCGCCGGTTCGGGGGCAGCCGAACCGGCCGGGGCGGTGGTCGCTGACGCGTCGGCCGGGTCCGCGGGCTTCGCGCCCGCCGGGACCGGCTCCGGCTCGCGGACCGTGGGCTCGGGCCGCTCCGCCGGGGCCGGGGCGCGCCGTGCCAGGAGACGGCTCAGCAGGGGGCGCACGAGTTCGCCCGCCAGAAGGGCCAGCAGCAGGTACAGCGTGAGGGCGAGCCACAGGAAGCCCGGCCAGCCCAGCGTCTGCTGCACCCAGAAGGGGGCACCGCCGCGCTCGGCGCCGAAGGCCGCGAACAGCAGCACCGGCCCGGCAACGAACACACCGGTGCCCACACGTCTGGCCAGACCCGGCCCCCGTGTCGTGTCGCGCACCAACCGGCGCCAGGCGTACCAGTGCAGGACCCCGAAGGCGGCCAGCACCAGCAGGGCCACGAGAACGAAGGCGATCACCATCACGTCGTACTCCCCGTCACGCGGTCCGGCGAAGTGCGCGCAGACCGCGCAACCCGATGACGCCGATGACCGTCCCAAGGACAAAGGAGACGACTGCGAGCGTCAGATGCACCCAGAAGTACGCGGTCGGATCGCCCGCGTCGTCGAACGCGAGGCCGCTGCCGTCCTTCCAGAGATTCCGGATGAAAGTGACCCAGATGACCCAGCTCCACACCCCGAAGGCGAGCAGGAACCAGGAGAGGGGGCGGCTGAGCTTCATGCGTTCAGTATCGCCGCCGCCCGCCGGGGGGTCGCGCCGGGGTGCGAGCGGGGGCGCGGGTGACGCGGTGACCGGAAACCGCGGTGGGATCCACCGGGCGGAGCCATGTACTTTCTCGATCGTGCCCGCCTCCAAGAAGACCGCCAGGCGCTCCCTGCTGGTCACCTCCGCCATCGCCGTGTCCCTCTCGCTGACGTCGCTGTTCTCACCGGCGGTCGCCCCGGCCGCCCATGCCGCCGACCCGACACCGAGCGGGAGCGCCTCCCCGTCGGTGACTCCCCCGGCGGCGATGTCGACCGTCGGTGGTGAACAGCTGGGCAGGCCGGGGACGCAGGCCAACCTGGGCGGGGACGCGCCGGTGGTGCCCAAGGGCATCAGCGCCCGCTCGTGGATCGTGGCGGACGCCGAGTCCGGCGAGGTGCTGGCCGCGCACAACGCGCACTGGCGGCTGGCCCCGGCGAGCACGCTGAAGATGCTGTTCGCGGACACGCTGCTGCCGAAGTTCAACAAGGACGACAAGCACAAGGTCGCCCTCTCCGACCTCGCGGGGGTCGGCGCGGGCTCCAGCATGGTCGGGATAAAGGAGAACGAGACGTACACCGTCCACGATCTGTGGCTCGGTGTCTTCCTTCGCTCCGGCAACGACGCGGTGCACGTGCTGTCCGCGATGAACGGCGGCGTCAAGCAGACCGTCGCCGACATGAACGCCCACGCCGAGGAGCTCCAGGCCCTCGACACGCACGCGGTCAGCCCGGACGGCTACGACGCCAAGGGGCAGGTGTCGTCGGCGTACGATCTGACGCTGATCGCCCGGTCGGGGCTGCAGAAGAAGGACTTCCGGGAGTACTGCTCCACCGTGCGCGCGAAGTTCCCCGGTGAGACCAAGAAGGGCAAGGACGGCAAGAAGCGCCGGTCGTCCTTCGAGATCCAGAACACCAACCGACTGCTCACGGGCGACAGCGGCCTGGACTCCTACCAGGGCATCGCGGGTGTGAAGAACGGCAACACGACAAACGCGGGCGCGACGTTCACGGGGGTCGCCGAGCGGGACGGCCGCGTGCTCCTCGTCACCGTCATGCACCCCGAGAAGGACGAGCACAACCAGGTCTACCGGGAGACGGCGAAGCTCTTCGACTGGGGGTTCGCGGCAGCGGGCAAGGTGCAGCCGGTGGGTGAACTGGTGCCGCCCAAGGGAGCGGAGACCTCCGGGGGCAGCGCCGGGGCCGGTACGCAGCCGGGAGGTACGGCACCGGCTTCCTCCCCCGCGCCGGCCTCCGGGGGCGCGGGCGGCAAGGCGGTGGCCTCCGCGGCGGCCGGCGGATCCAGCGGGATCGGCGTCGCCCTGGGGGTCATGGGCGGGGTGCTCGTCCTCGTGGCCGGCGGACTGTTCCTGGTCAACCGGAAGTGGCCCCTGCGGCGGGGGAAGTAGGGCGTCGCTCCGGGTCGCGTCCGCGGGGCTGTTGTCCGCTGCGGTCCGCGGGAGCATGGGGGCTGATCGCGCAGTTCCCCGCGCCCCTGAAAAGCGACCGGGGCTGCGCCCCGTGCTTTTCCGATGAAGGCGGGGCCGCAGGCCCATGCCTTCAGGGGCGCGGGGAACTGCGCGAGAAACCACACACCACCCGCACCCGTCACAACCACACGCACCCCCGAGCTACTGGGCGCCCTCGGCCTCCTCCCCCTTCCCCTCCGCCGTCCAAGCCGCGCAGTACAGCAGCAACTTCGCCGTGAAGTTGATCCACAGCAGCAGCGCGATCGGCACCCCGAACGCCCCGTACATGCTCTTCGACGCGACCCCCTGCATATACCCGCTGAGCAGCAGCTTCAGCAGCTCGAAGCCGATCGCCCCGGTGAGCGCGGCCACCACGAGCCGCCGCCGCGGCGGGTGGACGCCCGGCAGCAGCGTGAGGACGTAGAGCAGGAGCAGGAAGTCGGCCAGCACGGCCACACCGAACGCGGCGATCTGGAGGAGGACACCGCTCCACCCGTCCCGGTCGACGCCGAGCCGGTCCGCGGTCCAGCCGACCGCCGCCGACGCCACCATGGAGGCCGCGAGGGAGACGAGCACCGCGCCGCCGAGCCCGACGAGGATGCCCGCGTCCTTGGCCTTGGCGAGGACGGGGTTCTCCTCGGGCTCCGGCTTCTCCCACACCGCCCGCAGGCACCCCCGCATCTCCCCGACCCAGCCGATACCGGTGAAGAGCAGCAGCGCGCCGGCGATGATCCCGACCGTGCCGGCGTTCTCGACGAGCCCGGCGATGTCGAGTTGGTCGGAGATGCCGGGCACTTGTTCGGCGAGCCGGTCCTCCAGTTCCCGCTGCCGGTCCTCGCCGAGTGTCGCAGCGGCGATGGCCGCGCCCATGGTCAGCAGCGGGAACAAGGCGAGGAAGCTGATGAACGTCATGGCCGCGGCCAGTCGCGTCCACGTCACCCGCTCCAGCCGTTCGTACGAGCGCCATGCGTGCGTGGCCATCAGGCGCTCGGCCAGCGGGCCGATCCCGGGGAGCTTTTTCAGCCAGTCCATGATCCGTCTCTGCCCTCGTCGTGGTCACCCGATGCGGGAGTACCCACGCGAGCACTGATCACCAGTCGGTGACGGCCAGCCCGTACATCGCCAGCCACACCAGCGCGATGCAGGCGAGGGCACGGTCGCGCAGGACGACGTCCTCGGGTTCGCCGGCCGTGCCCCGGTCGGCGAAGACGGCGTAGCGCAGGACGGCCAGGACGAAGGCGACCATGGAGAGTTGGCGCCACGGCAGCACATCGGTGCTCGGGACGCCGCCCTCCTCGAGGGCCCACAGGCAGTAGCCGAGGACGGCGAGCCCGGCGGCCAACTGCCAGACGAAGCGCAGGTATCCGGTGGTGTACTCGCTGAGCAGCGCCCGGGTGGCTCCGTCCCGGTCCGCGAGCTGCACGGCTTCCGAGTACCGCTTGGCGGCGACCATGAACAGTGCGCCGAACCCGGTGGTGATGAGGAACCAGTGCGACAGCGGGATGCCCAGGGCGATCCCGCCGATCATCGCCCGCATCAGGAACCCGGTGGTGACGACGGCGAGGTCGACGACCAGGACGTGCTTGAGGCTGGCGCAGTAGGCGAGTTGGAGTCCGAGGTACGCGGTCAGCAGTGCGGCGGTGGACGAGGAGCAGAGCCAGGCGGCGGCCACCGTCGCGAGGACGGCGAGGGCGCAGCCGACGGCGTACGCGACCGCCGCGGGGACCTGACCGGCGGCGACCGGGCGGTGGCGTTTGACCGGGTGGGCGCGGTCGGCCTCGGCGTCCTGGGCGTCGTTGATCAGGTACACGGCGGCGGCGCAGGCCGTGAAGAGGACGAAGACGAGCGGGAGCAGGGTCAGCGCGCGGGGCGTGAAGAGTTCACCGGCGGCCGCGGGGGCGGCGACGACGAGGATGTTCTTGATCCACTGACGGGGGCGGGCGGTCCGGAGGAGACCGAACGCGAGCCCGCCCTTCGGCGGCGCCGCTCCGGGGACCGTCCCTCGCTCCAGCACCGTCGTGTGCTCAGCCACTGCTCACCCCCCGTCGGGTCGCCCAACGGGCACCCAGCGCGGCAGTGACGGCTCCCAGCGCCACTCCGGCCGCCACGTCCGACGGGTAGTGCACGCCCACCACGAGCCGCGACAGGCACATCGCGGCGGCGAGCGGCGCCATGAGCGGGACGACGCCGAGCGTCCCGTACGCCACGACCGCCGCCGCCGACGACGTGGCGTGCGAGCTGGGGAAGGAGTGCCGTCCGGCGGTGCGGACCAGCGGTTCGACGTGGGTGGGGCGGGCGCGGCGTACAAGCCGTTTGACGCCCATGCTCACCAGATGCGCCCCGGCCGTCACGGCTGTGCCGCGCACCCAGGCGGCACGCCGCTCCCGGTCGGCGACGGCGCCCGTGAGCCCGGCCGCGAGCCAGAGCGCGCCGTGCTCCCCGGCCCGGGACAGTCCGCACGCGAGGGCCGCGATGCGAGGGTCCGAGCCTCGGGCCCGGCACACGGAGAGCAGCCGCCGGTCCAGGCCGCGCACACCGTCGACAGCGTCAACTTCGTCCATGCGATGCCACTCTTCTAGGCGGCGACCCAAGAATTCCGGCAATCTTGAACGACATCCCATTAATCACCCATTTCGGTGAGGCGTCTGGGAAGGTGAGCCGATGCGCCGGATACCTGGGTATTCGCGGCGATACGGTCGCGAGCATGCCAGCCAACGCCGTCCCCGTCCCCGACCGCGTCACCCCCCTCGCCGGCTGGGGCCGCACCGCCCCGACCGCCGCACGGCTGATCCGCCCCCGTACGTACGAGGAGGCCGCGACCGCCGTGCGGGCGTGCGGGGCGCGCGGCGGGATCGCCCGGGGGCTGGGGCGGGCGTACGGGGACGCGGCGCAGAACGCGGGCGGAGCCGTGCTCGACATGACGGGTCTGGACAGGGTCCACGCCATCGACGCGGACGGCGGCACGGTCCTGTGCGACGCGGGTGTCTCGCTGCACCGGCTGATGGAGGTGCTGCTGCCGCTGGGCTGGTTCGTGCCGGTGACCCCGGGGACCCGCCAGGTGACCGTGGGCGGCGCCATCGCGGCGGACATCCACGGCAAGAACCACCATGTCTCCGGGTCGTTCGCCCGCCATGTGCTGTCGCTGGAACTGCTCACCGCCGACGGCGGCATCCGCACGGTGGTCCCCGGCACCCCGCTCTTCGACGCCACGGCCGGCGGCATGGGCCTGACCGGGGTGATCCTCACCGCGACCGTACGGCTGCTGCCCGTCGAGACGTCGTGGATGTCGGTCGGCACCGAACGCGCCCGCGACCTGGACGACCTGCTGGCCCGGCTCACGGCCACCGACCGCTGCCACCGCTACTCCGTAGCCTGGATCGACCTCCTCGCCCGCGGCTCGGCGACCGGCCGCGCGGTCCTCACCCGGGGCGAGCACGCGTCCCTGGACGCGCTGGAGTCATCGACCGCACGCGTGCGTGGAGCACACTTCTCACGCCGGGAGGCGCTCGGCAGTCCGTTGGAATTCCGGACCTCCCGTCTTCCGGCCGCCCCCGCCTTCGTCCCCGAGGGCCTGCTCGGCCGGACGACCGTGGGCCTGTTCAACGAGCTGTGGTATCGCAAGGCCCCCCGGGCCCGCGGCGACCGGCTCCAGCGGATCTCCACGTTCTTCCACCCGCTGGACGGGATCCCGCACTGGAACCGGCTCTACGGGCGCTCCGGGCTCGTGCAGTACCAGTTCGCCGTAGGACACGGACACGAGGAGACGTTGCGGCGGATCGTGGCCCGGATCTCCGCACACCGCTGCCCCTCCTTCCTCGCCGTGCTGAAGCGGTTCGGGGAGAGCGACCCGGGCTGGCTGTCCTTCCCGACGCCCGGATGGACACTCGCCCTCGACCTCCCGGCGGGCCTGCCCGGCCTCGCCGCCTTCCTCGACCGGCTCGACGAGGAGGTCGCGGCGGCCGGTGGACGCGTGTACCTGGCCAAGGACGCCCGGCTGCGCCCCGAACTGCTGACCGCGATGTATCCCCGCCTGCCCGAGTTCCGCGCGCTGCGCCGGGAGTTGGACCCCGACGGCGTGTTCGTGTCGGACCTGGCCCGCCGCCTGGGCCTGTAGCCCCCCGTACCGCGACCTGCCACCCCGTTCCCCAGTCGCTCAGGAGCTGTCATGAAGGACGCCTTCGGCACCCCCCAGTCCCTGCTGATCCTCGGCGGTACGTCGGAGATCGCGCTCGCCACCGCCCGCCGGCTGATCGCCCGCCGCACGCGTACGGTCTGGCTCGCCGGACGGCCCTCGCCCGACCTGGAGAGGGCCGCCGCCCACCTGCGCGGCCTCGGCGCCGACACCCACACCGTCACCTTCGACGCCCTCGCCCCCGACTCCCACGAGACGATCCTCGGCAAGGTCTTCGCCGAGGGCGACGTCGACATGGTGCTGCTCGCCTTCGGGATGCTCGGCGACCAGGCGCACGACGAACGCGACCCGGCGGCCGCCGTACGCGTCGCGCAGACCAACTACACGGGTGCCGTGTCGGCCGGGCTGGTCTGCGCGCGGGCCCTCCAGGCGCAGGGCCATGGCTCCCTCGTCGTGCTGTCCTCCGTGGCCGCCGAACGCGCCCGCCGCTCCAACTTCATCTACGGCTCCGCCAAGGCCGGCCTCGACACCTTCACCCAGGGCCTCGGCGACGCCCTCCACGGCACCGGCGTCCATGTGATGGTCGTACGGCCCGGTTTCGTCCACACGCGCATGACGGCGGGCCGCCCTCAGACGCCCCTCGCCACCACTGCGGAGGCGGTGGCGACGGCCATCGAGCTCGGGCTGCGGCGCCGCTCGGAGACGGTGTGGGTACCGGGGGCCCTGCGGCTGGTGATGGCGGCGCTGCGCCATGTGCCGAGGCCGCTGTTCCGCCGGCTGCCGCTGTAGGGCGCGGGACCTGTCGTTCGGATCACGCCCGGCCCTGGCGGGCCGGCCCTCAGTGGGCGGGGAGCGTGGTGTCGCCCACCGGGGCGCCCGGCTGCGGGGGGACGACCGGGCCACCGAAGGCGAACTCGCGCAGCTTGCGCCAGACCCCGTCGGCGCCCTGCTCGTAGAGCGCGAAGCCGGTGCAGGGCCACTCGGCCTCGTACTCGGCCAACTCCTCGAACGCCCGGTCCATCGCCTCCTCGGAGATGCCGTGCGCGACCGTGACGTGCGGGTGGTAGGGGAAGTTCAGCTCGCGCGCCACCGGGCCCGAGGCGTCCCGAACCTGCTTCTGCAGCCAGGTGCACGCCTCGGCACCCTCGACGACCTGGACGTACACCACGGGTGAGAGCGGCCGGAACGTGCCCGTGCCGGACAGACGCATCGGGAAGGCCCGGCCGGCGGCCGCGACCTCGACGAGGTGCGCCTCGATCGCCGGCAGCTCGGACTCCTCGACCTCCGTCGGCGGCAGCAGCGTGACATGCGTGGGGATGCCGTGAGCCGCGGCGTCGCCGAAGCCCGCGCGCCGCTCCTGGAGCTGGCTGCCGTGGGGCTCCGGGACCGCGATCGACACACCGATCGTTACGGTCCCCACGTCGTCTCCTGTCGTCGTGTCATGCGTCCGTGTCTTCGTCTGTCGTGGCGCGCCACCGGCTATCGACTGTACGGCCACGGCGGGGTTCCGGGCAGGCGCGGTCGTAGTGATGTACGGCGCTCGTACGGCGCTGTTGGTGGCGCGGTCGGCGCTCGGCCGACGGGGGTGGTGCGGTTCAGTGCTTGGCGGGCAGGAAGCCCACCTTGTCGTACGCCTGGGAGAGAGTCTCCGCGGCGACGGCGCGCGCCTTCTCCGCACCCTTGGCCAGGATCGAGTCGAGCGTCTCCGGGTCGTCCAGGTACTGCTGGGTGCGCTCCCGGAAAGGCGTCACGAATTCGACCATGACCTCGGCGAGGTCCGTCTTGAGCGCACCGTAGCCCTTGCCGGCGTACTTCTGCTCCAGTTCCGCGATACCCGTCCCGGTGAGCGTCGAGTAGATGGTCAGCAGGTTGCTGACACCCGGCTTCTCGACGGCGTCGTAGCGGATCACGGTGTCGGTGTCGGTGACCGCGCTCTTGACCTTCTTCGCGGTGGCCTTCGGATCGTCGAGCAGGTTGATCAACCCCTTGGGGGTCGACGCCGACTTGCTCATCTTGATCGCGGGGTCCTGAAGGTCGTAGATCTTCGCCGTCTCCTTGAGGATGTACGGCTTCGGGACGGCGAAGGTCTGGCCGAAGCGGCCGTTGAAGCGCTCGGCGAGGTCACGGGTGAGCTCGATGTGCTGGCGCTGGTCCTCGCCGACCGGGACCTCGTTCGCCTGGTAGAGCAGGATGTCGGCGACCTGGAGGATCGGGTACGTGAAGAGGCCGACGCTCGCGCGCTCGGCGCCCTGCTTGGCGGACTTGTCCTTGAACTGGGTCATGCGCGAGGCCTCGCCGAAGCCGGTGAGGCAGTTCATGACCCAGCCGAGCTGGGCGTGCTCGGGAACATGGCTCTGGACGAAGAGGGTGCACCGCTCGGGGTCGAGACCGGCCGCGAGCAGCTGCGCGGCGGCGAGCCGGGTGTTCGACCGCAGGTCCGCGGGGTCCTGCGGAACGGTGATCGCGTGCAGGTCGACCACCATGTAGAACGCGTCGTGGGACTCCTGCAGGGCCACCCATTGGCGCACGGCGCCGAGGTAGTTGCCGAGGTGGAACGAGCCTGCGGTGGGCTGGATTCCGGAGAGCACACGCAAACGAGGCAGCGGCGCGGAGCGCCCCGTTTGAGGGCGGTGGTGGGCGACGGGTGGGCGGTCAGAGGCCATGCTCACCATTCTCTCAGGTATCGGGGCCCGTTCCGGAACCAACCGGAAACAGATGGGACACAGGTGGGATGGTGCGCGCCCGCACGGGCATCGCGCCGGGGGCGGCCCGGGCGCTCGGCGCCGGTCCGGACGCGGAGCACGTGGTGCGGCATGCCTTCTTCAAGGCGTACTGCTCGCTCGGCCGTTTCCCTGGGCGGCGCCGCGTCCCGGCGGTGGCTGCTGTCGATCGTGGCCGATGAGACGAGGAACACAGTGCGGCAGCCGGACGCCGGCGGTCCCGGGCAGCCCGTGAGGCGGCTCTCGTGGCGGCCGAGCCGCTGACACCACCGGCGGCCGATCCGGGTCGCCGTGGGGATGCACACATCCGCCGGACCGTCGGACCGTCGGCCGGGGCATGGGCCGACTCCTGCGTGGCGGCCGACGGCACCGCGAGCGGACCGGGCTGGTGGATACCGGGCTGGAGGATCAGGGCCCGGTGGGTGATGTCCGCGCTGGTTCCGGGCCTGGCCCTCGGCTCCGGCCTCACGGTGCTGCTGCGTGGCGCGGCGGTCCGGCGTGAAGCCGGACCGCGGGGGTTCCGTCAGGAGCTGCGGGACGCCTGACGACGGACGTGGCCGCCCGTCGCGGTCGCGACGAGCGGCGTCCGGCGTCCGGCGTCCGGCGTCCGGCGTCCGGCGGCGTCAGCCGAGGTCGATCTCCGGGTACAGCGGGAAGCCTGCCACGAGGTCGGTGGCGCGGCGGGAGATCTCGTCCGCGACCTTCGCGTCGAGGATGTGCTGGGCCTTGGAGGGCGCGCCCGACTTGGTGGTGCCGGGCGTCGCGGTGGTGAGGACGCGGTCGATGAGGCCGGCGACCTCGTCCATCTCGGCGGTGCCCAGGCCACGGGTGGTCAGGGCGGGTGTGCCGATGCGGATGCCGGAGGTGTACCAGGCGCCGTTCGGGTCGGCCGGGATGGCGTTGCGGTTGGTGACGATGCCGGAGTCGAGCAGAGCGGCCTCGGCCTGGCGGCCGGTGAGACCGTAGGAGGTGGCGACGTCGATCAGGTTGAGGTGGTTGTCGGTGCCACCGGTGACCAGGGTGGCGCCGCGGCGCATCAGGCCCTCGGCGAGGGCGCGTGAGTTGTCGACGATGCGCTGGGCGTAGTCCTGGAAGGCGGGCCGGCGGGCCTCGGCGAGGGCGACGGCCTTGGCGGCCATGACGTGCGGGAGCGGGCCGCCGAGGACCATCGGGCAGCCGCGGTCGACCTGGTCCTTGAGGGAGTCGTCGCACAGGACCATGCCGCCGCGCGGGCCGCGCAGCGACTTGTGGGTGGTGGTGGTGACGATCTGGGCGTGCGGCACCGGGTCGAAGTCGCCGGTGAGGACCTTGCCGGCGACGAGGCCCGCGAAGTGCGCCATGTCCACCATGAGCGTGGCGCCGACCTCGTCGGCGATCTCGCGCATGATCCGGAAGTTCACCAGGCGGGGGTAGGCGGAGTAGCCGGCGACGATGATCATCGGCTTGAACTCACGGGCGGAGGCGCGCAGGGCCTCGTAGTCGATGAGGCCGGTGGCGGGGTCGGTGCCGTAGGAACGCTGGTCGAACATCTTGCCGGAGATGTTCGGGCGGAAGCCGTGCGTGAGGTGGCCGCCGGCGTCCAGGGACATGCCGAGCATGCGCTGGTTGCCGAAGGCATGGCGGAGCTCGGCCCAGTCGGCCTCGGAGAGGTCGTTGACCTGGCGGGCGCCGGCCTTCTCCAGGAAGGGGGCCTCGACACGGTCGGCGAGGACGGCCCAGAAGGCGACGAGGTTGGCGTCGATGCCGGAGTGCGGCTGGACGTAGGCGTGGCGGGCCCCGAACAGCTCCCGGGCGTGCTCGGCGGCGAGGGACTCGACGGTGTCGACGTTGCGGCAGCCGGCGTAGAAGCGGCGGCCGACGGTGCCCTCGGCGTACTTGTCGCTGAACCAGTTGCCCATCGCCAGGAGGGTGGCCGGGGAGGCGTAGTTCTCGGAGGCGATCAGCTTGAGCATCTCGCGCTGGTCGGCGACCTCCTGGCCGATGGCGTCGGCCACGCGCGGCTCGACGGCGCGGATCACGTCGAGGGCGGAGCGGAAGGCGGTGGACTCGGTGGAGAGGGGCTCGGCTGACATGGGGACCTCCGGACGTTGCGTTCAGCGTTCACGGTACGGCCCAGGCGCACGGCACTCATCTTCCCGGGCCGCTCCCCGATGGTCCGTCCCATCCCAGCGCGCCAGTCACGGCCCGCCGATCACCTTATCGGGCGGTTCCGACCAGCAGACCCGGGCGTCCACCATTCGAACGACAAGGGGACCGGCGGGGAGCAGGGAGCGGGCGTCACAGGATGAGGTGCGGCAGGAAGCGGGCGTACTCGTCCGTCACCAGGCCGGAGGACTCGCGGATGCCGAGGCCGGCGGACTCGTTCTCGACGACCCAGGCGCCGAGAACGACATGGTTGCCGTCGAAGGCCGGAAGAGGAGCCAATTCCTGGTAGCAGCAGGGCTCTTCGCGCGCCACCGGATCGGCGCCGGGCTCGTGGACGGTGACACCGGCGCCCTCGCGGCCGAGGAGGGGCTTGGAGACGTAGCCATGGCCGGCGGCCAGTTCGCGGGGGCCGTCGAGGTAGGCGGGGAGCAGGTTGGGGTGGCCGGGGTAGAGCTCCCAGAGGACGGCGAGAAGCGCCTTGTTGCTGAGGAGCATCTTCCAGGCGGGCTCGATCCAGAGGGTGGTGCCGGTGCCGCCGCCGTTGTCGAGGGTGGCGAGGACGTGCGGGGCGAAGCGGTCCGTGGTGAGCCACTCCCACGGGTACAGCTTGAAGATGCTGCGGATGAAGCGGAGCTTCTTGTCGACGAAGCGCTCGGAGAGGCGGTCCCAGCCGATGTCCTCCATGGAGATCCAGTCGGTGTCGAGTCCGGCCTGTTCGGCGGTCTCCTTCAGATAGGCGACGGTCATCAGGTCCTCGCCGAGTTCGTCGCCCGCGGAGTGCGCGAAGTAAAGGGGGGTGCCCGGCGGGAGGAGGTGGGCCTGCTTCTTCCAGGCGTCGACGAGGCGTTCGTGGAGGGAGTTCCACTGGTCGGCGCCCGGGAAGCGTTCCTCCATCCAGAACCACTGGGGGCTGGCCGCCTCGACGAGCGAGGTCGGGGTGTCGGCGTTGTACTCCAGCAGCTTGGCGGGGCCGGTGCCGTCGTAGCGCAGGTCGAAGCGGCCGTACACGGAGGGCAGTTCGGCGCGCCGGCGCCACGCCTCGGTAACGAGGCCGACGAGGCGGGGGTCGGTGATGCCGAGGTCGGCGAAGCGGTCGTGCTCGACGATGTGCGCGGCGGCGGCCAGGCACATGGTGTGCAGTTCCTCGACGACCTCCTCCAGCGCCTCCACCTCGGGCAGCGAGAAGACGTAGTAGGCACTCTCGTCCCAGTAGGGGCGCAGGGAGCCGTCCGGGTAGCGGGTCAGGGGGTAGATGAGGCCCTGTTCCTCGACGGTCTGCTGCCAGCCGGGCCGGGGTTCGATGGTGCGGCGTTCCATGGTTCTGTCTCCCGGGGGGTCAGCCGCCGCTGGAGCCGGAGCAGCCGAAGCCGTCCCGGTCGACGGCCTCGCTGCGGCTGAAGGTGCCGTAGTCGGCCCGGTTGCCGGTGACATCGGCGTCGTAGTACCAGGCGGCGTCGACCGTGCCGGGCTGGCTCCGGTTGCCGCTGCTGTTGCTCTTGCTGTTCTTGCCGGAGGACGACGAAGAGGAGGAGCTGGAGTTGCAGTTCCTGTCGGCGATGATCTTGTAGCCGTTGGCGAAGTCGTAGCTGTCGCGGTCCACGCACCGGCGGTCCGGGTCGGATCCGCAGGAGGTGAGGGCGGCGGCGACGACGCCCATGCCGCCGAGTACGACCGTGCTGGACCGCAGTCGCCTGCGCTGTTCTCCCATGTGCTCCCCCGTCGGGCTGGTGTGCTCTGCCGAGCGGGACCGGGCCGGGGGGCCGGCCCCCGAGGTTCCACGCTCGGCGCCCGGCTCATCCCAGGCTCTATCGGCGCTCAGACTAGTGATCGAGTCCAGGCACGGCCAACCGGCTCCCCGCGGTTCGCCTGGGGCCGGTCGCCCGGGATGTGGGCGGACGGCCGGAGGAACCGCCGAGCCGGTGAAAGTGCGCAGGGGGAGGGCCGACCTTACGCTGAGGGATGGAGCACCACGGAGGTGACGCGATGGCCGGTCACAGCCGGGGCGGCGGCGCGGCGGTGGCCGTCTGCACCGCGGCGGCGGCCCTCTTCCTCTCCCCTGCCCCGTCGTACGGGGACCACGAGGAGGATCCGAGCGCGCGGGAGCTGACCGACAAGGCGCAGGAGGCTCTGCGCGAGGCCGAGGCGGTGCATCTCGAACTCACCGACAGGAGCGAGGGCACCCGGGCCGCCGGCACCCGGCCGACCTCCATGGATCTGGCCCTCGACCGGGACGGCAACTGCGCCGGCTCTGTGGAGATGGGGGCCGACGGCGGCAGCGTCGAGATCGTCAAGCAGGGCGACGAGGTCTGGATGAAGCCGGACGCCGCGTTCTGGAAGGCCCAGGTCCCCGGCGACCAGGGCGAAGCGGCCGCCGAGCTCTTCAAGGACCGCTACATCCACGGCTCCACGTCCGACGCCCTGCTCAAGGGCATGGCCGACACCTGCGACCTCAAGGACCTCCAGGACCAGCTCACCGGCGACACCCCGGAGACCGGCCCGCTGAAGAAGGGCCGCGAGACGACGATCGACCGGCAGAAGGTCGTCCCCGTCTCCGGTACGGAGGCCGGCACGACCACCACCCTGTACATCACCACCGACTCCGGCCACCGCCTCGTCAGGGCCACCGAGAAGGGCGACGGCACCGACGTCACCATGGACTTCACCGACTACGACGAGCCTGTGCCCTCCGACACTCCGTCGGCGGACGACTCCGTCGACGTCTCGAAGCTGCCGGGCGAGTTGGAGAAGATCTGACGGGGTCGGCTACCCGGCGGGCGGGTGGACCACGGTGATGCCGGCGAGGATGAGGGTGATCCCGTCGAGGAACTGCTCGCGGTCGTCGTGCCCGCGCACCTGGTCGGCGACGGCCCGGGTGAACGGGTAGTCGTCGGGGTCGAGTTCCTCCCACGCCGTCGACACGGCGTCGAGGAACCGGGCGCGGTCCACATCGGGCGGGAGGGCGCGGGCGCTCGCGCTGTTCGCGGCATTCTGGCCGGCGGCGCCGAGGATGTAGTGCATCAGGGCCGAGGTCGCCGTGAACCAGCTGTCCTCGGGGACGTCGAGTGCGCGGATGTGGCGGCCGACGCTCTCGAAGATCCGTGGTGCCACCGCCCCCCACGGGCTGCGGGCGAGCTGGTTCGCCAACTGCGGCGCGAGCCAGGGGTGTTCCTCGATCGCGTCGAAGAGCCCGAGTGCGACGGCGCGGATCCCCTCCTCCGGTGACTTCGGGGACCCGACGGGCGGGTGGACCACGGCGTCGGCGACGACCGCGTCCGTCACGGCCTCGAGCAGCTCCCCCTTGTTCTCCACATGCCAGTAGATCGCTCCGGGCCCGGTGGCGAGGCGTTCGCTCAGTGCCCGGAACGTCAGCCCGCCCTCGCCCGCCGCGTCGAGCAACTCGATCGCGGCCTCGACGATGCGTTCACGGGAGAGCGCCTCTGTGCGCCGTTGAGACCGGCGCGTCCGCGTTGCCATACCGCCATCTTGACACGTCTGGATCGCCGTTCCAATGTTGGAACGGCGTACCAGAATGGAACGTCATACCAGCGAGGCCGGTCGGCCTCACGCTGTGAACTCGCTTGCGGAGGAACCACCATGACCACATCTGTCACGATCATCGGCGCCGGATTAGGCGGCCTCACCCTGGCCCGTGTCCTGCACGTCCACGGAATCCCGGCCACCGTCCACGAGGCGGAGCCCTCCCCGTCTGCCCGCGCACAGGGCGGGATGCTCGACATCCACGACCACGACGGGCAGCTCGCCCTCGACGCGGCCGGCCTGATGGACGAGTTCCGCGGCATCGTCCTGGAGGGCCGGCAGGCGATGCGGCTCCTCGACACCAATGGGACGGTCCTGCTGGACAGGCCCGACGACGGCACCGGCGGCCGTCCCGAGGTGCAGCGCGGCGAACTGCGGCGGATCCTGCTCGACTCGCTCCCAGCGGGCACCGTCCGGTGGGGCCGCAAGGTCACCGGCGCCCGCGCCCTCGGCGAGGGGCGTTTCGAGGTGACGTTCGCCGACGGCGACACCCTCGTCACCCGTCTGCTGGTCGGGGCGGACGGAGCGTGGTCACGGATCCGGCCGCTGCTCTCCCCCGCCGTACCGGAGTACATGGGCACGTCGTTCGTCGAGACCTACCTGTTCGACGCCGACACCCGGCACCCGGCCGCCGCGAAAGCGGTGGGCGGCGGGATGCTGATGGCGCCCGCGCCGGGCCGGGAGATCTTCGCCCACCGGGAGAGCGGCGACACCCTCCACGCCTATGTGGCGCTGAGCAGGCCTCAGGACTGGTTCGCGGCCATCGACTTCACCGATGCCGCCGCGGCCCTCGCGCGGATCGCGGAGGAGTTCGCCGGCTGGGCGCCCGAACTCACCGCGCTGATCACCGAGAGCGACACCGCGCCTGTCATGCGCCCCCATCACGCCCTGCCGACCGGGCACCGCTGGGACCGGGTGCCCGGGGTGACCCTGCTCGGCGACGCCGCCCATCTCACGGCCCCGAACGGCGAGGGCGCCAATCTGGCCATGCTCGACGGCGCCGAACTCGGCAGGGCTCTCGCCGCGCACCCCGACGACATCGAGGCCGCGCTCACGGAGTACGAGCAGGCCATGTTCGCGCGCAGCGCCGAGGTCGCCCTGTTCGAGGGCGCGGAGCTTCACAGGATCGACTCCGAGGACAACACGGCCCCACGGCTCCTGCGGGCCTTCACGGCGTACGAGCAGGGCCGGCGGGGCTGAGCGGCCGCCCCTCCCGGGGGGACTCGTCCGGGGAGGTGCCGGCCGTGCGTTCGGGTCGCTGGGTTCAGCCTCGTACGCAGGTGGTACCGGTCGGACACAGGGACGTCACCGCGTTGGTGACCGGCTCACGGAGGTCGGTGAAGGAGGTCGGCTCGGGTGCGCTGAAGCGTACGCCGTAGGGCTTGCCGTCAGCGGCCAGGAAGCGGTGGTCGATGACCCTGCGGGGGCCGGTGCCGCTCTCGCCGTCGAAGCGGTAGACGACCTCGGAGTAGGTGGCCTCTTCGGAGCGGCCCAGGACGCGGTAGCCGTCGAGGCGGGCGAAGCCGTAGTTCGCGTTCTCGGCGTCGTCCATGGAGGCGGCGGGGCTCTCCTCGCTGACCTCGAAGAGCTGGAGGACCCGGGTGCCGTCGGGGGACTCGTACGTCACGACGGTCGGCTTGCCGTCGGGCTGCTTCGCCGTGCGGGTCCAGCCGGAGGGGACGTCGACCGTGAACCCGGCCGGGTCCTCGGAGCGTACATAGCCGGGTTCACCGCCGGCCGGGTCGTCACCGGGCGCCCCGCCGGTGCCCCCGTCGCCGCCCCCGTCGCCACCTCCGCCCGCGCCTCCGCCCGTCCCCTGGGGCAGATCCTGGCCGGTGTCGCCGCTGCCCTTCGGGCCGGCCGCCGGGGCGGAGGCCGACGGCGTCGAGGAGGACGTGCTGGCGGCGGTCGTACGGTTGGTGTCGCCGCCCTGCCCGGCCAGAGTCCATACACCGAGGCCTGCGCCGCCGCCCAGCAGGGCCGCGAGGACGATCACCACGACCGTGCGCCCCACATTGCCAGGGCCGGGCGGGTCGTCCACCCAGCGTCCGGTTCCCGGATCCCAGTGCGTCATCAAGTCCCCCTTGCCGCCGCGGGCGTTCACGACGTGCGTCGACGCGCGGGCGCGTGAACACGTTTCACGACGATAGCGGCGTACACGCCGACAGGCCCCGTCCCGGGCGAAACCGGGACAGAGCCTGTGCGAGCCCGCTATGGGGCCGTGACGCCCAGCCGTTGGGTCAACGGTGTTGTGGAACCGCCCGGATGACCTCTGGGGCGGCCGGCGGGGGGGCCGATCAGATGAGGCCGAGGGCGCGGACCGCCTCGCGCTCCTCCTCCAGCTCCTTGACGGAGGCGTCGATACGGGCGCGGGAGAACTCGTTGATCTCCAGGCCCTGGACGATCTCGTACTTGCCGTCCTTCACGGTGACCGGGAAGGAGGAGATGAGGCCCTCGGCCACACCGTACGAACCGTCGGACGGGATACCCATGGAGACCCAGTCGCCCTCGGCCGTGCCGTTGACCCAGGTGTACACGTGGTCGATGGCGGCGTTGGCGGCGGAGGCGGCCGAGGAGGCGCCGCGGGCCTCGATGATGGCGGCACCGCGCTTGGCGACGGTCGGGATGAAGTCCTCGGCGAGCCACTTCTCGTCGTTCACGACCTCGGCGGCGTTCTTGCCGGCGACCGTGGCGTGGAAGATGTCCGGGTACTGCGTGGCGGAGTGGTTGCCCCAGATCGTGAGCTTCTTGATCTCGGAGACCGCGACGCCCGTCTTCTTCGACAGCTGGGTCAGCGCGCGGTTGTGGTCCAGGCGCGTCATGGCGGTGAAGCGCTCGGCCGGTACGTCCGGCGCGGCGGCCTGGGCGATGAGGGCGTTGGTGTTGGCCGGGTTGCCGACGACGAGGACACGGATGTCGTCCGCGGCGTGGTCGTTGATGGCCTTGCCCTGCGGCTTGAAGATGCCGCCGTTGGCCTCCAGCAGGTCGCCGCGCTCCATGCCCTTGGTGCGGGGGCGGGCGCCGACGAGCAGGCCCACGTTGGCACCGTCGAAGGCGACGTTCGGGTCGTCCGTGATGTCGATGCCCGCGAGGAGCGGGAAGGCGCAGTCGTCGAGCTCCATGGCGGTGCCCTCGGCGGCCTTCAGCGCCGGCGTGATCTCCAGCAGGCGGAGCTTGACCGGCACGTCCGCGCCGAGCAGCTGGCCGGAGGCGATGCGGAAGAGCAGGGCGTAACCGATCTGGCCGGCCGCGCCGGTGACGGTGACGTTCACGGGAGTGCGGGTCATGGCGTTCTCCGTATGACAGCTGGCGGTGGGGCGTCCCTGCCCCGGACGTTTGATCGATCTCTTGGCGTCAAGAGAGATCGGTGGTCAGGCTATCGCGCATCCGGGATCCCGGACGGCCGGGTTCGTGTGGCCCACCACACACGGCCGTCGCCGTGGCGGGCCGGCCATATGAAAGGCGGCCGCCGGTCCGGGGGGAAGGACCATCGGCGGCCGCCGGTTGGGGGTGCCGGGCCGGGAGAGGTGTCGCTCTCCCGGGCGGGCCGGACTCCCGTGGGGGTACCTTCCGCCTGCCCCGGCGAGCGGAAGGCATTCCCATCAATTCCTGACTACTTTGGGCGCGACCGGGGTCACCCCCGGTCACGGGACTGGTCGCGGGCCGCCTGGGCACGGCCGCGTCAGCCGGTACGGCCTGTGCGGCCCGCAGCCCGTTCGGCCCGCGACCCGTTCGGCGTCTGCGGTCCGTCTGCGCGGGGGCCCGTGCGACCCGTAGGGCCCCGTGCAACGCCTCGGGCCCGTCAGGGCCGGGCAACATATTCGGCCTTCTGCGGTCCTTCGGGCCGTACGACCCGTCGGGCCCGCGCCACACCTCGGGCCCGTCCCGGCCTGCCAACACATTCGGCCTTCTGCGGTCCCTCGGGCCCGAGCGACCCGTCGGGCCCGGGCAACCCGGTCGGCCTCTGCGGTCCGTCGGCCCCGCGCCACACCTCGGGCCCGTCCCGGCCGGCCAACACATTCGGCCTCTGCGGTCCGTCGGCCCCGCGCCACACCTCGGGCCCGTCCCGGCCGGCCAACACATTCGGCCTTCTGCGGTCCCTCGGGCCCGAGCGACCCGTCGGGCCCGGGCAACCCGGTCGGCCTCTGCGGTCCGTCGGCCCCGTGCAACGCCTCGGGCCTGTGCCGCCCGTCAGCCCGTGCCGCCCGTGCAACCCGTCGGACCTGTGCCGTCCGTCAGCCCTGCCGCCCGCGCTACCCGTTCGGCCTCTACGGTCTGCCAGCCGGTGGGGCCGACGCGGCCCATACGGGCCGAGCGACCGCGTGCGGCCCGTGCGACGTGGGCGACTCGTCACCCCCCCCCGGCCGCCCGTCCGGTCGTCCGGCCCGTCCGACGGGCAGTGGTTCAGCGCGTGCAGCCCTCCTCGCCCGTCGCCAACTTCACGCACGCCGTGGCGTCACCCGCGTCCTTGACCGCGACCATCGGGGTGTACGCGATGTTGTCGCCGGCCGCTTCGACCGCCGCCTTCTGCTTGGACTTGCCGGCCGTCACCCGCACCTGATCGCCCTGGGCCGCCAGGGTGATGCGGGCCCAGGCCGCGCGGCAGTTCTCGCTGTAGCGGACCTCGACCCGGGCCGTGCCGACGGTGGCCTCGTCGGCGGTCTTCACGACACCCGCCGTGCACCCCATGGCCTCGGGGTCCTTGCCGGTGCAGCCGGCGCCGGCGCACTTGACGCCGGCCGGGAGGTCGGGTTCGGTGCCGGGCCCGGCGGAGGTGTTCGTGGGCGGCTTGCCCTCGGCCTCTCCCCCGCCGTCGCCCTGGGTGAGGAAGAAGGCCGCCGCGATCACGACGAGCGCGCCGACGGCTCCCGCGAGGAACATCGACACCCGCCGCCTGGGTGCCGAATCGCCGCCGTCGGGTCGGCCGGTGCCGCCGGGAGGCGGTCCGAAGACGCCGGACGGAGCCGCCGTGTCACCGCCCGCACGGGCCGACGACGCCGCGACCGAGGGCGACGGAGTGGACGGCGTGCCGGACGGGGACGAGGGCGGGGTGGCGCCCCAGCTGACACGGGGAGCACCCGAGACGGCTCCCGGCCCGCCGCCGTACGGCGACGACGAGGACGCGGCGGACGACGGTCTCGATGACGGGGCCGAACTCCCGTACGACGGGCGGGTGGTGCGTTCCTCCTCCGGTCCCCGGGGCTGCGCCGGGACGGTCGGGGAGACCCCCGCCGGGCCCGCAACGCCCGGTGTCACCGTCGCGCTCCGGCCCGCCCTGGCGTTCCTCCCGCCCTTGACGGCCGCCTGGCCCCCGGTCTCACCCAGCGCGGCGCGCGCCTGGGATATCCGGATGGCCTCCATGGTCATGTCGTGGCGCATCTCCGAGCGGCTCCAGGCGCGCTCGGCCAGCTCCCACATGGTCGTCAGATGGGCGGGGTTGGTACCGGTCACCTCGGCCAGCGCGATGATCGCGCCCTTCGGCGCGAGCAGTCTGCCGTTGAGATACCTCTCCCATGACGTCTTGCTGTAGCCCGTACGGTCGGCCACCGCCGCGATGCTCAACCCCCCGCGGTCGACGAGTCTGCGCAGCTGGCTTGCGAACTCCCTCACCTGCGGATCGAGTTCATCCGGCAAGGCCCTCCAACGAGGCATTGATTCCCCCCTCTTCCCCCCGAGCGTCTCTGTACATGCCCCCCGTGCCGACTATCCCTGTGCCGCGCATGATGCCCTCGCTGAATCCTGGTCCGTGACCGAGCCCGAGGTCCCTCTTTCGAACCCCGTTCTGGACTACCCATTGGGATGCACCCGGCCGGGACGTCAGTTCCCGGAAAAGGGGCGCGCGGGAGCATTTCGGGCTGGGCGCACACCCTTGCGCGCCCCCTGCCGGCCCGTGGTCCAGTGTCCCACCGACATCCCGGCCTTCCGGACGGAATGACAGATCCCCGCGCGGGACGTCCCGGACCGTCCCAAATGCTCACGCTAGCCCTGGCACCGAGCCGATCGTCGGTAAATCCTCGAACTCGTCAGCACATCGACACGACCACCACACAGGCACAGCCACCCGCGTCGAACAGGGATACGGGAGTGGCGTCGGCGTCCTGTGCACCGGTGAAGGTCGAAGGGTCATACGGGGACCAGGGGGATCACATGCAACTCAAGGCCAGGCTGCTGCTCGCGGCCGCCGCCGTGACGGCCTCGGCCGGGCTCGCGCTCGGTGCCGCCGCTCCGCTCGCCACGGCCTCCGGGCCGCACGTCGTCGACGGCGCCGGCGCCGCGTACAACGACTGGGGCGACGAGGGCACGCTGTCCGTGAACAGCCACTCCAAGAGCAACGCGACGCGGCTGTGGCAGAGCGTGCTCTACGCCGACGGCGCCAAGTGGAAGGACTCCGGCGGGAATCTGCACACCTTCACCCAGTGGGACATCGACGGGATCTTCGGCTGGAAGACCCGCTCGGCCACGAAGTACTGGCAGGCGCAGGAGGAGTTGGAGGACATCGACGGCATCGTCGGTCAGGAGACCTTCGGGCAGGCCGACGGCTTCCTGGACGGGCCGTACACCGGCGGCCTGGTCACGTACACGGGCACGGAGAACCAGGTGACCTTCAAGCGGCTCGACGGGAAGTACTACGTCAGGATCGGCTCGAAGTGGAAGCTCGCCGCGTACGACTGGCGGGGCTGAGGTCCGGACCCGACGGCGCCCCGAAAGGTGCCGTCGGGCTGCCGCCGACCTGCGACGAGGGGGCCGTCACGACAGCGTGGCGGCCCCCAGCAGTGCGGCACCGACGAGGACCAGGACGGCGAGGACGGCGAGCGCGGCACAGAGGGCGAGCCGGCCGGGGCGGCGCGGCTCCGGTTCCTCGGCGGGGGTGTCCCACCACGGCAGTGTGGGGTCGTCCTCGTACGCCTCCGGCTCCCCCTTCGCGGCTCCGGTGGTGGCCGACGGCGGGTTCGGGGTCACGGCGGGTGCCGCCGGGCGCGGCCAGACCCGTACGGCGAGCTCCCAGCGCACCCCGAATCGTTCGGCGTCCTCCCCCGCGACCTTGCACAGGGCGACGACGGCCTGGCGGGGCGGGGGTTGGGTCGCGTTGAGATACCGCTGCCAGGAGGACTTGCTGTACGCGGTGCGGGCCCCGAGGGCGACCAGGCTGAGCCCTGTGCGGTCCTTCAGCAGCCGCATCTGCTCGACGAAGTGCTGCACCTCCGGGGGGAGTCCGTCCGGCAGCGGCTGCCAGGCGCTCATCGACTGCCTCCTGGGCTCGGTCGGGGTCTGAGCAAGTGACGACGGCCGTGGGGAGACCGGTTCCCGCCGGCCCGGCCACCGGCACGGGCGCGTGAGGCGTCCCCCCGGCGTACACGAGCGGGAAGGGCGCGCGGCGGACCGGCGTGTGGGTGCGCCGGGGGCGGGGTTACGGGGCCAGGCGATGGGACGACGGGGGCGACGGGGGCGACGGGGCAGGGGCACCCAGCGGCCTGCTGGCGGTCGGCCGGTGGGTTCACTGCGGGGGGCCGGGAGCGGCAGGCATGCGGAGATGACCCGCGGGTGCCGCCGTCGTGGCCGGGCGGGGACACCTCGGCGGAATTGTCACTTCCGTGCCACAGCGGGTCGGCAGCTGTTGAACCGGGAGTTCGCCGTGCACAAGGGTGGATCGCGACGGCGGTCCGTCCTGACTCGGGGGAGGGGACGGGCCGCCGTCTCGCGTCCGGTCAGCCGGTCTCGTCGCCGACCGTGAAGTGCAGGGTGTCCTTGAGGAAGGGGATCTCCAGCAGCGGCTTGGGCTGCGCCATCAGCGCGAGGAGCACGATGGCGGTGCCCAGCGCTATGTACGTGACCATGTCGGTGAAGCGGGAGCGGACGGCGAGCATGCCGACGTCCGGTAGCAGCCAGCGCAGCAGCGCCCCGGCGAGCAGCGCGGCGCCGATCAGGATCGTGCCGAGCCGGAACGCGTCGAACGCGGTGAGCAGCAGTCCGAGGCCCACGGTGCAGAGCACGGCGAGGATCGGCCACTGCCGCGCGGGCGCGGGCGCGTCCCGGGGCGCGGCCCGGCCGCCGCCCTCGGGCCGGGCGGTGTCCCTGGTGAACATCGGGAAGCGCCGGGTGACGCGGACGGGCCTGCCCTCTGCGTCGGGCGCGCTGATGGGGTCCCGCACCTCGATCTCGTCGGGCGCGCTGATGGGGTCCGGCACCTCGATCCCGTCCGGCGCACCGGACGCCACCGCCGCCGTCCCGGTCTTCTCCGTCTCCCCCGCCCGCCCCGGCATCCCAGTCCTCTCCGACGCGCCCGGCTTCTCGGCCCTGACCGACTTCGCCGACGCGCCCGGCCCGACCGACCTGGTCGGCGCCGACGACGTACTCGGCGTCCCCGAACCGGTCGGCGTCCGCGACGTGCTCGGCTTCGCCGACGTCCCGGGCTTCACCGGGCCCTCGGCCTTCCCCGACGCCCTGTCGTCAGCCGGCACTGCGCTCCGCCGCCTCGACCACGTTGACGAGCAGCAGGGCCCGGGTCATGGGGCCGACGCCGCCGGGGTTGGGGGAGATCCAGCCGGCGACCTCGGCGACATCCGGGTGCACATCGCCGACGATCTTGCCCTCGGCGGAGCGGGAGACGCCGACGTCGAGGACGGCGGCGCCCGGCTTCACGTCCTCGGGACGGACCAGATGGGCGGAGCCCGCGGCGGCGACGATGATGTCGGCGCGCTTGAGGTGGGCGGCCAGGTCACGCGTGCCGGTGTGGCACTGGGTCACCGTCGCGTTCTCACTGCGCCGGGTCAGCAGCAGCGGCATGGGGCGGCCGATGGTCACACCGCGGCCGACGACCACGACCTCGGCGCCCTTGATCTCCACGCCGTAGTGACGCAGGAGGGTGAGGATGCCGTTCGGGGTGCAGGGCAGCGGGGCCGGCTCGTTCAGGACGAGGCGCCCGAGGTTCATCGGGTGGAGGCCGTCGGCGTCCTTGTCCGGGTCCATCAGCTCGAGAACGCGGTTCTCGTCGATGCCCTTGGGAAGGGGCAGCTGGACGATGTATCCGGTGCAGGCGGGGTCCTCGTTGAGCTCCCGCACCACCGCCTCGATCTCTTCCTGGGTGGCGGTCGCGGGCAGTTCGCGCTGGATGGAGGCGATACCCACCTGCGCGCAGTCGCGGTGCTTGCCGGCGACGTACTTCTGGCTGCCGGGGTCGTCCCCGACGAGGATCGTGCCGAGGCCGGGCGTGACGCCCTTCTCCTTCAGCGCCGCCACGCGGGCGGTCAGATCGGACTTGATCGCGGCTGCGGTGGCCTTGCCATCGAGAATCTGGGCGGTCATGGCCCAATCTTCGCGGATGACGGGCTCCCGGTTCCAATCCGGTCGCCCATCGGACACCCGCGGACGGTCTGCGGGCGGCCCCCCGAACGGTCGGCGGACGGACCGCCAACGGTCGGCGGACGCGCCACGGGCGCCCCCGGACCGGGCTTCCCGCCGCTCCCCCGACACCCCGCCGCGCCGCCTGTCGGCCAAGATCGGATGTGTTGCACTTGCACAACGTCCCGAGAATGTGGCTGGACATCCGGGCAGGCATATAAAACGATTGGGGCACAGTGCCGCGGGCACTGCCGGGGGGCGTGACCACAACAGATCAGGGCATTCCTCCGACCCGTGCCGCGCGTCCCCGCACCAGGCAACGGAGGAGACCCGCCATGAGCTTCGGCGACCCGAACAACCCCTACGGCCAGCCCCAGCAGCAGCCGTCCCAGGGCTACGGCTACCCGCAGCAGAACCAGCCCCAGCAGCCCGGCTACGGCTACCCGACCGCCCCGCCGGTCTCGCAGGGGTACGGCGGTGGTTTCCCGGGCGGCGCGCCCACGACCATGCCCAGCACGGTCAGCGCTGCCCGCGTGATGCTCTGGGTCATCGCCGGTCTCCAGGTGATCGGCGTGCTGCTGTACGCGATCGGCGCGGTGGCCGTGAGCGCGGCCAGCGACAAGACCGAGGACCCTGCGCTCCAGGACGCGCTCGGTGACATCCCCGTGGGCCTCATGTGGGCGATCGCCGTGTTCGCCGTGGGCTGGCTCGTCTACGCGATCATGCTGGCCGTGAAGTTCAAGAGCGGCGGCAACGGTGTACGCGTCGCCGCGCTGGTCTTCGGCATCATCACCGCCGTCCTGAGCATCTACCCGTTCTTCCTGATCGGCCTGGTCCACCTGGTGCTGGGCATCCTGATCGCCGTCTTCGCCGGCAACGCCAACGGCAAGGCGTGGTTCAACCGCCCGCGCCACTGAGCCGCCGAGCACCGGAAGGGCCGTACCCCGTCGGCGGTTTCCAGGGGTACGGCCCTTCGGCACGTTCAGGCCAGGCAGGCCCCGCCGGCCGGCATCGGTGCCACGGAGATCACCGAACTGTCCCGGCCCTGTGTGCCGCCCGCACCGAGCGCATAGCTGAAGTCACCGCTCACGCAGTAGGTGACTCTCGTGCTGTTGGTGACCTCGGCGACCCGCAGCGCGGGACTGAACGAAGCTCGGTCGCCCTGTCTCACCAGCACCGGCCGGGAGCCGGACTGCGGCTGGAGACACAGGTACCCGACCGGACAGACGACCGCCGCCTCGTCCACGGCGGCGGTGGCACTCGCGGCGCCGCTGATCCCGGTACCGAACGCGACGGCGAGCACCGCGCCGACGACCGCGATCCGCCGTGCCGGACCAGACCTTTTGCCCATGACTGCCCCCTGAGACTCTGGCGATTGGGTTGATCCCTTGAGCCTCGCAGCGGAACGGATGCCTCTGTACCGGGGTATCGGCCATTTCAGAAGGCCAGGCCTGCCGCTCCCGCGAACTCGCCCCCGGACCCGTGACACCACGGGGCGGTTCGACCCGGCGACCCCGCCCGGCGCGGACGAGCAGAGCCCCGATCGGGTGGCGTACGGATCGGCGCCCTCACCGGGCATCGCACACGGCTCACCCCCACTGCCGGGCCTGTACGGACAGCGCCTCCGAGGGCGTGCGGGCAGACCACCGCGCCGGTGGCGTGCGCCAGCTTCCGCCCACCGGCGGGCGGAGGCGGCGTACGGCGTGTCTCGCCCTCACCTCGGGGAACGGCCCTGGACCTCGTGGCCTTGGGCGCCTTCCTGTCTGCCCGCCCGTCCGCCGTGCCCGGTTTCTCCACTCTCCTCCTCCCTTGGCGCGGAGGACACGGAGCACTCACGCGGTGCAGCAGTGGCTGAAGATCGACCGCGACGTCGGCCCCGGCACATGGGCCGCGCCGTGGAGGCGGAATGAAGGCCCTGGTGTGCCCGAGATGCCCCATTCGCACAGGACACTCCACTTTTGCGCGCCCATGAGTGGCTTCCGGACCTCTCCTTACCCTGTGGTCTGTTTCCGTCGGGGGAGGCAACCGCCATGCACAGCATCATCGTCGTACCTGCGCACAGCACCGGCCCGGCCGACCACGTACGTCTCGGGCCCTGCGAGTCCCTGTCCTTCGGTCGCACACCACGGCCGCACGGCCCCCACCTCACCATCGACCACGACGGCGTGTCCCGCGAGGCCGGTGAGATCACTGCGGCCGGCGCCTACTGGAAGCTCAGCAACCTCAGTCGCGGCCAGACGTATGTCGTCGAGAACCCGGAGGGCGCGGGCGAGCACGTCAAGGTGGCACCGGGACGGCTCGACGCCCCGGTCCCGTTCGAGTTCTCCCGGGTGGTCCTGCCCGCGGGGAGCGAGCTGCTGACCTTCGAGGTGTGGGCGCCGCGCCACGAATACGTGGACCGCACCGGCCCACGGCACGGCGCGCCCACCGAGTGCGCGTTCCCGCTCGACCGCGGTAAGCGGTACTTCCAGGTTCTGGTCGCCCTGTGCGCGCCGCGGCTGCGCGACGAACCGCACGCACCGCTGCCCACCGCCGACGAGCTGGTTCAGGCGCTGCGGCCGGCCTGGCCGACGGTCTCCCGGACCTCGGTGCAGTGGAACATCGACTACCTCGCGGTGAAGCTGCGCCTGAAACCGGTGCCCGACGCGACGCCGGCCGGCGGACCGCGCCTCAACGGCAAGAAGGACCGTCTGGTCGCCCTGGCGCTGCGCTTCGACCTCGTCCGGGAGGAAGACCTGGAGCTGCTGTGGGAGAGGGCCGCGCGGTGAGCGGGCGGACCACGCACGCCGTTCCGGTGCCGAAGGGGTATCGCGTCGGCGTCTGGGAGGTGCGCGAGCCCATCGCCTCCGGGAGCTTCGGCACCGTGTACGCCGCCCGGCGCGCCGAGCCCGCCGGGGACCTGCCCGCCGAGGCCGCCCTGAAGTTCCTGCCCACCGGCACCCGCACCCCGCGCCAGCTGCGCCACCTCCAGGAACTCGCCGAACGGGAGACCGAGTTGCTGCGCCGGCTCCGGCGCCCGAGGCTCATCCGCATGTACGAGACACTGACCGTTGACGACCCGTCGCAGCCGCTGCTCGACGGCGCCACCGTCCTCGTGCTGGAACGCGCCGAGGGCTCCCTCGACCAGCTGATCGACCGGGTCGGGGAGCGCCGTCCGGTGCGGCCGGACCGGGCGGTGGCCGTCCCCGGCGGCCCGTCGATGCTCGCCCAGATCTGCGAGGGGCTGGCCCACCTCCATCACGCGGGCTGGATCCACGGCGACCTCAAACCGGCCAACGTGCTCCTGATGAGGGACGGTTCGGTCCGGCTCGCCGACTTCAACCTGGCCGCAGAACTGCAGGGCACCCACGCTTACGCGCCCGCGTTCACCACCGTCGACCACACCCCGCCCGAGCTGTTGTGGGCGGAGGTCGGCGAACGCGGTCACCGCACCCGCCCCACCGCCGACATCTGGGCGTTCGGTGTCCTCGCCCACCTGGTGCTGACCGGCAGTCTGCCTTTCGCGGGCGCGAACCAGGCCGCGCGTCGCGACGCTGTCCTCCGCTACGCCAAGGGCCGTGAGGAGCTGCGGCTCTCGCACCAACTGCCGGAGTGCTGGCGGCAGATCGTGGCCGACTGCCTCGCTCCCACGCACGAGACCCGTGCCGCCCACACCGCGCAGTCGCTGCTCCGCCGCGTCGAGCCCGCCGCCGGAGCCGCCCGCTCCCCGCGCCTGCCCCGCCTGCGACCGCGCCAAGGCCCTCATCCGGCCCTGCTCGGCGGGCTGGCCGCGGTGGCCGCGGTCTCCCTGGTCACAGCCGGCCTGCTGGCGCTGCGCGAACCCGCGCCGCAGGGATACGACCGCTGCGACAAGGGCGACGTCTGCTTCTTCTCGAAGCCGGGCGGCAGGGGCGAGATCTGCTCCTGGTTCTACTACGACGTCGACTGGCTCAGCGGGAACATCGTCTGCGACTGGGCGACGGACACCAGACCCAGGTCGGTCTTCAACAACGGCTACGCCGGGGACCCCGCCACCGCCGTCCGGATGTACCGCGAGGCCGACAAGAAGGGGCCTGTGGGCTGCGTCTCCCTCAACGAGAAGGCCGACTTCTCCGGTGACGGTCTCCTCATCCGCTCCCACGAATGGGTGGCCTCCTGCTGAACAGACGTGGGCACCCTATGAGTTCCGAGGTACCACGCCCCCGGCCGACGACCCATGCTGGACGCGTTCGCAAAGAGACGCGGGAAGCGGGCATCGGATCCGCTCCCGCCAACGGGGAAGAAACGGGGAGCATTCCATGCGCACACGCATGCCCGCCCGCCGCAGGGCGACCGTCGCGATCGGCGCCACCGCACTGGCACTGGCCCTGGGCGCGGGACTCGGCGCCGGGACGTCGTACGCCGGTCAGTCCGCCGGCGCCGAGTCCGCCGCGGCCGCAGCGGCCAAGCCCAAGTTCCAGATGCCGCTCAAGTGCAACACCAAGTGGCAGCTCAACACCTGGGGCCACAACCCGGCCATCGACATCGTGGTGAACGGCAACCCCGGCTCCGACGGCAGGCCGGTCTACCCCGGCCTCAAGGGCACCGTGGTCAGGGCGTACTACGACAAGGGCGCCGGCAACATGATCATCATCAATCACGGCGGCGGCTGGTACACGGCGTACTACCACCTCCAGGACAAGCCCACCAAGTACGTCAAGGTGAACCAGAAGGTCGGCGCGAAGACCCAGATCGGCCGGATCGGCTCCACCGGCAGCAACGGCGGCAGCTGGGCCCATCTGCACTACGAGCAGCGCTACAAGAAGAGCGGCGTCCCCGGTCAGAAGGACCGCAAGCCGGTGCACTTCAACGGCAAGCTGTACACGGGGCACAACAAACAGTGGACGGGCGTCGTCAGCAAGAACTGCTGACCCCCGGGTCCCGCTGACGGAACGACAGGGGGCGCGCCGCATCGAGCGGCGCGCCCCTCGCCCTGTCCGCCGTTTCGGCCGTGTCCGCCGTGGGCCGACCCCGCCTACGACCGGCGGTCAGGTGTGTCAGTGGAAGAAGTGCCGCGTCCCCGTGAAGTACATGGTGACGCCCGCCTTCCGGGCGGCCTCGACGACCAGTTCGTCGCGGACCGAACCGCCGGGCTGCACGACGGCCTTGACGCCGGCCGCGGTGAGGATCTCCAGCCCGTCCGGGAACGGGAAGAAGGCGTCGGAGGCGGCGTACGAGCCCTGCGCCCGCTCGGCGCCGGCCCGCTCGACGGCGAGCTTCGCGGAGTCCACGCGGTTGACCTGGCCCATGCCGACGCCGACCGAGGCGCCGTCCTTGGCCAGGAGGATCGCGTTGGACTTGACGGCGCGGCAGGCCCGCCACGCGAAGGCCAGCTCGGCCAGCTCGTCGGCGGAGAGGGCCTCACCGGTCGCGAGCGTCCAGTTCGCCGGGTCGTCGCCGTCGGCCTGGAGCCGGTCCGTCACCTGGAGGAGGGCACCGCCGTCGATGGGCTTGACCTCGGCGGGGTGGGAGGGCGCGGCCGGGGCCTTCAGCACCCGGATGTTCTTCTTCTTGGCGAGGGCGTCGAGAGCACCCTCCTCGTAGTCCGGCGCGACGATGACCTCGGTGAAGATCTCGGCGACCTGCTCGGCCATCTCCTTGCTCACCGGCCGGTTGACGGCGATGACCCCGCCGAACGCGGACAGCGGGTCGCAGGCGTGCGCCTTGCGGTGCGCCTCGGCGACGTCCGCGCCGATCGCGATGCCACAGGGGTTGGCGTGCTTGATGATCGCGACGCAGGGCTCGTCGTGGTCGTACGCGGCACGGCGGGCGGCGTCCGTGTCCGTGTAGTTGTTGTACGACATCTCCTTGCCGTGCAGCTGCTCGGCCTCGGCGAGACCGGTGCCCGTGCCGTCGACGTAGAGGGCCGCGGGCTGGTGCGGGTTCTCGCCGTAGCGCAGGGTGCTCTTGCGCTCCAGGGCGGCTGCGATGAACTCGGGGAACGGCGAGTCGTCGGCGGGCGCGTAGGCCGAGGCGAACCAGGAGGAGACGGCGATGTCGTACTCGGCGGTGTGGCGGAACGCCTCGGCGGCCAGCCGCTTGCGGGCGGCGAGGTCGAAGCCGCCGTCCTTGACGGCCGTCAGGACGTCCGCGTACCGGGCCGGGCTGGTGACCACCGCGACCGACGGGTGGTTCTTGGCCGCCGCGCGCACCATCGACGGGCCGCCGATGTCGATCTGTTCCACGCACTCGTCCGGGGTGGCGCCCGAGGCGACGGTCTCACGGAACGGGTAGAGGTTCACGACGACCAGGTCGAACGGCTCCACGCCCAGCTCGGCGAGCTGACGCCGGTGGTCCTCCAGACGGAGGTCGGCGAGGATTCCCGCGTGCACCTTGGGGTGCAGCGTCTTGACCCGGCCGTCCAGGCACTCGGGGAAGCCGGTCAGCTCCTCGACCTTGGTGACGGGGACGCCTGCGGCGGCGATGCGCCCGGCGGTCGACCCGGTGGAGACGAGCTCCACGCCCGCCTCGTGCAGGCCACGGGCGAGCTCCTCGAGCCCGGTCTTGTCGTAGACGCTGACGAGCGCGCGACGGATGGCCCGCCTGCCGCTCTCGGCCGTGACAGTGCTGTCGGCGGTCACTGGATTACTACCTTTCGTCCCTCAATGCGATAGCCGTTGCGGGCGAGCCGCCCCACGACATCGACGAGCAGCCTTCGCTCGACTTCCTTGATGCGCTCGTGCAGAGCGCTCTCGTCGTCCTCGTCCCGGACCTCCACCACGCCCTGCGCGATGATCGGTCCGGTGTCGACGCCGTCGTCGACGAAGTGGACGGTGCAGCCGGTGACCTTGGCGCCGTACGCGAGCGCGTCACGCACACCGTGGGCTCCGGGAAAACTGGGCAGGAGGGCGGGGTGGGTGTTGACGAACCGTCCGCCGAACCGGGCGAGGAACTCCTTGCCCACGATCTTCATGAACCCTGCGGAGACGACCAGGTCGGGCTCGTACGCGGCGACGGCCTCGGCGAGCGCCGCGTCCCACTCCTCGCGGGTGCCGTGGTCCTTGACCCGGCAGACGAACGTCGGCAGCCCGGCGCGCTCGGCCCGGGCGAGCCCCTCGATGCCGCCGCGGTCGGCCCCGACGGCCACGATCTCGGCGCCGTAGGCCTCGACGCCGGTCTCGGCGATGGCGTCGAGCAGCGCCTGGAGGTTGGTGCCGGATCCGGATACCAGCACGACGAGGCGCTTGGCCACGGGCTTGGCGGCCACGGTGGGACCCTTTCTGCGGTTCTGGTCCCGTGCGGGTGCGCACGGGTTCCTGGGGGGTCGCCCCACGGTCGTGCGGAGCGATCCGGTCCGCCGGGCCGTACTTGTACATTCATACGAATGCTTTACGTCCCGCGATACGGGGAAGTCTACGAACCGGCCGACCGTCAGCAACGATACCGGCACACCCGGCGGCCCCCGTGGGACGGGGGCGTGGCCGGAAGGTAGCGTCTGCGAGGAGCGGGCCCGGGAAGGCGGTCGGGAACGCGGTCGGTGTGCGGGGCGTTCACGAAGTGACAGCTCATGCCGTACCAGCCGAGTCCACCGCCGCACCCAGCACGCTCAGCACCGTGTTCAGCCGACGCCGTCGACACCGTCGACACCGACCTGTTCACCACCGTGTCCATCGCGGTAGCAACCACCGTAACCGCCGCCGTATCCACCAAGGGGAAGACGCACTCCTGATGCCGGACCGCAGCCTCCGCCTTCCTTCGCTCCTGCTGCGCGAGCGGAGCTCCTCTCCCACGCCTCCGCGCGAGAGCGAGGACGCCGCCGAGCGGCCCGGGCAGCCGGGGGCGTCGGGGTCCGCCGGTTCCTCGGGGTCCGCGGGTGCCCCGGGTTCCAGCGAGGACAATCCGTTCGCGCCACCGCCGGAGGGGGCACCCGATCGGCCGTGGCAGCCTCGGCGCCCCGCGGGCGGTCAGGGCTCCGACGGTGACCACGGAGGCGGTCACGGAGGCGGTCACGGCGGGGGTGGTCATTCGCCGTGGGGCAGTCAGTGGAGCGACCGGCAGCCCGGCCGCTCCAGCGGCGGACACTTCGGTGAGCGTCCCGGTGGGCAGGGTCCGGACGGTCCCGGCGGTCCGGGGCAGGGCCCCGAGGGCGGTCCGGGCGCCGGAATGCGCTGGGACCCCACCGACCCCTCCCAGCGTCGCGCACGGTACGCGCTGCTCTCCGGGATGTGGGCCTTCTTCTTCGCGCTCTTCGCCTGGCCGTACGTGGCGCTGCTGCTCGGCTCGCTGGCCCTGTACTGGGCGATCAGTGCGCTGCGCGCCAAGCCGCGGACGCCGGACCCCGACGCGCCGGCCCGCCCCGAGGTGACCGGCCGTCCCCAGCGGACGGCGGCCATCAGCGGGCTCGTGACCGGCTCCCTGGCTCTCACCGTCGTCATCGCCACCTTCACGACCCAGTTCGTCTACCGGGACTACTACACCTGCGTCAACGACGCCCTCACCACGGCCTCCGAGAAGTCCTGCAAGGAACTCCTCCCGGAGGGCCCGGTGCGGGAGATGCTGGGCAGCGCGCAGTAGGGAGCAGCGGGCGGCGGGGCAAGCTCCGACGCGAGCGGGGTGGGTGCGTTCGGGGCGCGACACGGTGCGGTGCGCCGCCGCGCGCCGATGGCGCCGGGGTCAAGGGGCCTGGCCGGGTTCCTTCGCGCTCGCCGTTTCGTCGGGGCCGAGAGGGGACTGCGACGGCTCGGCGACCGGAGGCCGTGCCGGCCTGGAGAATCGCGGCTCGGCGAACCACGAGGACAGACGGCGAGCCCCCGCTCGGAGCCGCCGTGGCCGCGGGCCCGCTGAGGGGCTCGGCTCCGGTGACGGTGGGACGGCGGAGGGGGCGTCCGTGAGAAGCCGGTCCGGGTGAATCGTGGCCGGGGTGCCGTCCGCCGCCGGGCCCTCGGGCAGGGGCCGGCCCTCAGGGGTCTCGGCCGTGGACATCATGGCGGCGAAGGACAGATCGAGGAAGCGCTCACCCGGCGCCTCGGCGTCCGGCGCCTCCTCCACGTCATGCGGAGACGCGGCGGGCACCGCCTTCTCGGACGCCGGGCGGGGTACGACCGCCTTCGGCTTTCGCGAAAGCAATCCATGCCTCGTCCCCCGCCGCTTGCGAAGTGTCTCCGCAACGGCCGTCCCCCACTTTCGGCCCACTCCGCCCGACTCCCTTCCGCCCGACTCCTTCCCGGGCGCCTCCCCTTCGACCGTGGCCCTCTTGCGCCGGAACAGGCCACCTCCCGGGCGGGTCCGCTCCCCGGTGGTCCGGGTGTCCGTGTCCGTCTCACGTCCTCGGGCGCGCCACCAGCGCGAGGTGAGGGCGACGGGCAGGGCGACGGTGGCCACCCAGCCGCCGGCCGCTCCGCCGGTCTGCCACCAGGTGGGGCCGAAGTGGGCGAGCGCGGCGACTCCGAGGGGGCCGCTCGCGAGGAGGGTGAGCAGGGCGACGGCCGCGGCGCACAGACAGGCGGCGACAAGTGTCGCGGCGGCGCTACGGCGCACGGACCACGGGACAGCGCGGTCGGCCGCGGCCCGCGCGCCCGTGAACCACCCCACGGTCATCCCTGCGGCCAGCGGCACCACCCCCACCGCCCAGATCACCGGCGCACCGCCCCCCGTGGGCACCGCCGCGAGCAGCGGAAACGGAGGCAGCGGAGACGCAGTGGCGGTGGCCGTCGCCGTCGGCACCAGAGGCCCTACGGCGTACCCGGCGCCCAGGACGAAGCCGGGGCCCAGCGCATAGGCCGCCGCCCACACCGCCGCGTTGGGCACCAGGGCCACACAGAGCATGAGTACGGCGAACCGCCCCGGCCATCCCTCGGTGAGCTGCGGGAACGAGGCACGGACCGCGTCACCGTGCCCCACCAGGGACACCGCCGCCAGCAGCGCCCCACCACCGACCAGCACCAGCGTGCCCGCGCAGGCGGCCCGTCCAGCGGCGGTCAGTGCCTGCCGCCGCCCCTCCGTCGCCAGCGTGCCGCCGAGGGTGGCGGGCAGGGGCAGCCGGGGGCGCCCGTACGCCGCCCACATCCCCGTACCCGCCGTGAGCGCCGCCAGCGTCGGTAGGCACACCGCCGCCCACGGCCACGAGGGCCGCAGCGCACCACCCGAGGCGTACCACGTGGCCGCCCCGCCGACGGCCGTGTAGCCCGCGACGAGTCCGGCCCATCTCGTACGCGTGCTCGTCCAGAGGCCGTCCCCCGCTTGGTCGCGAGCGGAGCGGTACAGCAGGACCAGCGGCAGAACGAGCAGCAGCAGGGGGAAGATTCCGACGGGGGCGGGGGCGCCCGAGAGGGTCTCCATACGGATCAGTTCCACACCGTGGGACAGCAGCCACAGTGCCGCCGCCACGCGCAACGCCCCGCCCGGCCCGCTGTCCGAGTACGGCGAGCTGATCCACAGCATCATCACCAGCGCCGCGAACGCGCCGAGACCGAGCCCCGCCGCCAGGATTCCGCCCAGCATCCCGGAGAACAGTGTGGATGGCCGGCGGCGGGTCCGGCGGAGCGAGGGCGACAGCGCGGACAGCGACGACGTGCCGGCCGGGGAGGCTGGGGTCTGCGCCGACCGGCCGTGCCTGGTGGGTCGGTCCGGCGCGGGCGGGTCGGTCGGATCGGTCGCTTGCGTCACGTCCGCCATGCTGCCAACGACACGCGCTTCACTCGTGTAACAGGTGATTCACGCACGTGTCGCTCAATATATGTTTATGTGCTTTTTTGTACGCAGAACGGTCCATCAAAGGCAGCGGAGAGCGGCCCGGCAGGGTTCGCCACAGGATTCCGCACCACGCGCGGGCCACCGATGACCCAGGCCGGGGCTCCGACCGACGCCAAGGGCGACGCCGCAGGTGATGCCACGGGTGCGGGCGGGGCCGACACCGAGGCACCGGCCACTGCCGAAGAGCAGGGCGAGGCCGGGGCGCAGGGCGAGGCCGAGGTCGAGTGGTACGAGCAGCCCGACCGCACGGACACCGAAGCCGCCGCCGATCCGGCGCTGGCGCCCCCGCCACTGACACCCACTCAGGCGTTCGACGCCCTCTACGGCTACTGCGCCCCCGCCCTCGTACGGCAGGCGTATCTGCTCACCGGGAGCCGTCGGCAGGCCCGCGACGCGGTCGAGCGTGCCTTCCAGCTGGCCTGGCAGTGTTGGCCGGAGGTGGCCGTCGACCGGGATCCGGCCGGGTGGGTGCGGGCGATGGCCCACGACTGCGCCCTCTCGCCCTGGCACCGACTGTGCCACCGCCTCCTTGCCCGGTTCCGCGACCCGGAGCCGGCACCGGCGGATCCGACCTGTGCCGCTCTGCTCGCCGAACTGCAGAAACTGCCACCCCCGTACCGCCGCGCCCTGGTCCTCTACGACGACGTGGGCCTGAACCTGCCGGAGACGGCCGCCGAGACGGAGGCGAGCACCCTGGCGACGGCGGGACGTGTGGAGCACGCACGCGCGGCCGTCGCCGCGTGCCTTCCGGTAACGGCGACGTCCGAGGAGCTGCATCAGCTCCTGACCGAGCTGTCGGCAGACGTCCGCCCCCGGTCCACGAGGCCGATCGTCCTGCGCACCAGGGCCGATCTGCGCGCCCAGCGCTGGGTCCATGCCGCCGTCGTCTTCGCCGGCATGCTCCTCACCACCATCGCCCTGACCCTCCGCACGGCCCCCGACCACTACGAACCCCCGGTCCCTCCGGGCGCCCCCGTCCGCGGAGTCCCCCCGAAGCCGGTCCCCGGGCCCCTCTCCGACGCGCAACTGAAACTGCGGGCCAGGCTGGGAGCAGCGGCGGCCGCGGGGCCCGAGCGACTGCGTCCGGAAGCCGGATGAACCCGCGGCGGAGCCGCCGGCGGCCAGGTAACCGCCCGCACCGCGCGACCGGAGCCGGCCGGGGCAAACGCGGGCGGGCCCGCACCCCCCACCGGGGGTACGGGCCCGCCCGACGGTTCAGCCCCGCCGGAGGTCCGTGGGCTCAGCCGCCCAGGATCTCCCGAGCCAGCTTCGCCGTCTCGGTCGGGGTCTTGCCGACCTTGACGCCGGCGGCCTCGAGGGCCTCCTTCTTCGCGGCGGCCGTACCGGAGGAACCGGAGACGATGGCGCCGGCGTGGCCCATGGTCTTGCCCTCGGGCGCGGTGAAGCCCGCGACGTAGCCGACGACCGGCTTCTTCACGTTCGCCTTGATGAAGTCGGCGGCACGCTCCTCGGCGTCGCCACCGATCTCACCGATCATCACGATGAGGTCGGTGTCGGGGTCGGCCTCGAACGCGGCGAGCGCGTCGATGTGGGTGGTGCCGATGACCGGGTCGCCACCGATGCCGACGGCCGACGAGAAGCCGATGTCACGGAGCTCGTACATCATCTGGTACGTCAGCGTGCCGGACTTCGACACGAGACCGATACGGCCCGGCTTGGTGATGTCACCGGGGATGATGCCGGCGTTCGACTGGCCGGGGGTGATCAGGCCGGGGCAGTTCGGACCGATGATGCGGGTCTTGTTGCCCTTCTCGACGGCGTACGCGTAGAACGCGGCGGAGTCGTGCACCGCGATGCCCTCGGTGATGACGACCGCGAGGGGGATCTCCGCGTCGATGGCCTCGACGACGGCGGCCTTGGCGAAGGCCGGCGGCACGAAGAGGACGGACACGTTCGCGCCCGTCTTCTCGATCGCCTCGGCGACGGTGCCGAAGACCGGGATCTCGGTGCCGTCGACGTCGACGCTCGTGCCCGCCTTGCGGGGGTTCACGCCACCGACGATGTTCGTGCCGTCGGCCAGCATGAGCTTGGTGTGCTTCATGCCCGTGGCACCGGTCATGCCCTGGACGATGACCTTGCTGTCCTTGTTGAGGAAGATAGCCATGGCTGTGTGTCCTCGTCCCTTACTTCGCAGCCGCGAGCTCGGCGGCCTTGTCGGCCGCGCCGTCCATGGTGTCCACGCGCTGGACCAGCGGGTGGTTGGCGTCGGAGAGGATCTTGCGACCCAGCTCGGCGTTGTTGCCGTCGAGGCGGACCACGAGGGGCTTGGTGACTTCCTCGCCCCTGTCCTTCAGCAGCTGCAGCGCCTGCACGATGCCGTTGGCGACCTCGTCGCACGCGGTGATGCCGCCGAAGACGTTGACGAAGACGGACTTGACGTCCGGGTCGCCGAGGATGATCTCCAGGCCGTTCGCCATGACGGCGGCGGAGGCGCCACCGCCGATGTCGAGGAAGTTGGCGGGCTTGACGCCACCGTGCGCCTCACCGGCGTACGCGACGACGTCCAGGGTGCTCATGACGAGACCCGCGCCGTTGCCGATGATGCCGACCTCGCCGTCGAGCTTGACGTAGTTGAGGCCCTTCTCCTTGGCGGCGGCCTCCAGCGGGTTCGCCGAGGCCTTGTCCTGGAGCTCCTCGTGCGAGGGCTGGCGGAACTCGGCGTTCTCGTCCAGGGACACCTTGCCGTCGAGGGCGAGGACGTCACCGGAGGCGACCTTCGCCAGCGGGTTGACCTCGACGAGGAGCGCGTCCTCGGCGACGAAGGTCTTCCACAGGGTGACGAGGATGTCGGCGACCTTGTCGGCGACCTCGGCCGGGAACTTCGCGTCCGCGACGATCCGGCGGGCGACCTCGGGGGTCACACCCTCGTTTGCGTCGATGGGGGTCTTGGCGACGGCCTCGGGGCGGGTGGCCGCCACCTCCTCGATCTCCATGCCGCCCTCGACGGAGGCGATGGAGAGGAAGGTGCGGTTGGTGCGGTCGAGGAGGAAGGAGACGTAGTACTCCTCGACGATCTCCGGAGCGGTCTCGGCGATCATGACCTTGTGGACCGTGTGGCCCTTGATGTCCATGCCGAGGATGTCCGTCGAACGGGCGACGGCCTCGTCCGGGGTGGCGGCGAGCTTCACACCGCCGGCCTTGCCTCGACCACCGACCTTCACCTGAGCCTTGACGACCGACTTGCCGCCCAGCCGCTCGGTGATCTCGCGCGCCGCCTCAGGCGTGTCGATGACTTCACCGGCCAGCACCGGTACACCGTGCTTGGCGAAGAGGTCCCTCGCCTGGTACTCGAACAGGTCCACGCGCTTCCGTCCCTATCAGTGATCGCGGTTCGTTGGATGCGTGGGCGTGCCGCGAAGGGCAACGTGACGTCCGCCGAGAGTCACAAGGGAGGCGCACACGGTGTCCGAGCGCGCGGCATGTCCGTCTCGCAGGTTATCTCTGCTTCCGGGAGCCCTCTAAATCGCGCGTCACACCTGAGCGGTGATACCTGTCACATGATGCCGCGCTCACTGGCACGGCGTGCCGGAAGTGAGCCGCATGTGCGCGGGATTGCGGTGCCTCACCGGGCTGGGGTGCGCCCGGTGAGGCCCTCTGCAAGCCCTTCCCCGCCTGACTCGGAAGGGCCCCGGGCGGGTGGTCGTCTCCCCATTGAGGACCACCCGCCGCCCTCCGTCGGCTTCCACCCGATCCAACCGACGGCTTTCGGCCGTCCGGGTTTCCACCGACGGAGGGGAGTACTGCGGACCGGCCGTCCTCACCCGGCCGTCCTGATCGGACACCGTGCGGGACGTGGCCCAGTCGGACGCCGCCCGGGCCGAGGCACCGCCGGGCGCCGCGTGCAGGCCCGGTCAGACACCGCGTGGGACATAGCCCGGCGTGACCGAGTCGGCGCCGGCCTCGACGCCGGTGACGGCGTTGCCGGCCAGCCGGGGGCCGGTCGTGCGGACGGTCCCGGTGAGGTCCTGCGCGAACGGGGCGACCTGCCCGGCGAACGGGCCGGCCTCGCCCGCCACGCCGTGTGCGAAGGGGGCGACGTCGCACGCCACGCCGTGGGCGAAGGGCGCCACGGCCCCGCTCACCCCGTACGCGAAGGGCGCCGCGTCACCGGCGACGCCGTGCGCGAAGGGGGCGACGTCGCCCGCCGCGCCGTAGGCGAAGGGCGCCGCGTCGCCTGCCACACCGCCCGCCAGGCCGGTCGTGCTCCCGCCGACACCGTCGGCCACGGGCCGGACATAACCGACGACCGCGTCCGCGACCGGCTGCACGGCACCGACCGTGCCGTCCGCGAACGGCTGCACGGCGTCCACCGTGCCGCCCACGAACGGCCGCGCGTCCCCCGTGACCAGCTGCCCCGCGAACGGCACCGCGTCCTCCGTGACCAGCTGACCGGCGAAGACCGCCGCGCCGTCGGTGACCTGCTCCTGCGCGAAGGTGGCCACGTTGTCCCCGACCAGCTGCTCCGTGAAGGGCGCGATCTGCCCCCCGACCAGGCCCGTGGCCAGCTGACCGGCCCCCGCGACCGCGCCGTGCGCGAATGGCGTCACATCCGCGGCGACGCCGTACACCACCCCGGTCGCATCGCCGATCGCCTGTCCGGTGACAGGCAGCACCGCGTCCACGGCGGTGCCCGCGACCGGCGGAAGCACCGCGTCGGTCGTGCCGTCGACGGCGTGGGCGGCGACGCCGGAGGCGCACGGCGGCACGTCGGCCACGACGTGCCCGGCGAGCGCGGACGCGTCCCCGGCGACCCCGTGGCCAAGCGTGTGACCGCCGGTCCACGCCTGATCGGAGAGAGCGGCGGTCTCGGCGAGAGCGCCCTGCGCCACGGCGGTGGTACCGGCGACAGCGCCCTGCGCCATGTTCGCGGCGCCGGCGACAGCGCCGTGCGCCACGGCGGTGGTGTGGGTGGTGGTCGTGCCGGTCAGCGTCGTGGTGTCACCGGCGGCGTGGCCCGCCATCGGGGTCATACCGTCGACGGCGGTGCCGACGACCGGGGGCAGTGCGGCGGTGCCGGTCTCGTCGACGACCGGGGTGACCGTGTGGGTAACAGCGCCGGGGAGGCCCTCGACCGTGCCGGTGGCGGTGCCGCGGGCATGCGCCACGACGCCGTTCACGGTGCCGGTGGCGGTGCCGACCGCTCCGACGACCGTCGTACGGACGTCCCCGGCCCTGCCCGTGATGTGGGCCGGAACCGCGGCGACCCCGGACCGGGCGGCGGTCGCGGCGGCCGTGACCTGCGACTGGGCCTCGCCGGTCCACGTGGTGAGGCGGGTCCGGGCGCCGTCGGCGGTGCCGTGGGCCGCGGTGCGGGCGGCGGTCGCCGTGCGGTCCGCACCGGTGGTCACGGCCTGCGCCTTCTGCCGTGCCATGCCACGGGCGCCGGTGCTGGCGCCGTGGAGCCGGGTCTGGGCGGCGGCGAGCGCCTCCTCCAGTTCCGGGGCGAAGGCGGCCAGCGGGCCGAAGAGGTAGTCGATCTCGTCGCCGGGGCTCTGGAGGTCGGCGGCGGTCGCCCGTGTGCTGCCGGCCGTGGACTCCATGGTCGCGGCGGCCCTGCCGGTGACCTTCTCGGCGGTCCGCGGGAGCTTGCCGTCGACATAGCGGCGAGCCTGGTCGGCGTCCTTGGCAGGCGGGGTGGCGGCCTTCCTGACCTTGGTGGAGGCGTCGCCGGTGACGGCTCCCACCGTGTCGCCGGCCCTGTCGGACGTCAGCCCGGCCGTGGTGTCGGCGACCTTCCCGGCCGCGCCGCTGACCTCGTCGGACGGGGTGACGTCCGAGGCAGTGCCGGTGACCTCGGAGAGGGCGCCGTCCACCGTGCCGGTGACCGTGCCCAGCGTGTCGGCGACCGTGCCTGCGGCATCCGTGTCGGCGGTGTCCACGCTCACGTCGGGCACGGTGACCGTCGACGCGGGCAGCTCGTCCGCACTGGCGGCGGTGGACCCGAGCGCCCACGCGCCGGTGACACCGGCGGCTATGACGATGGAGCGGCGAATGTTCTTGTTCATGCGTACGTCAGTTCCTTCGGGAATCCGAGTCGTGGGAACCGGGTGGGGAACCGTGACCGGTGCCGCCGCTTTGTCTGTGGTCCCGTGCGTGGGGACCGGCGGCTGCGCACCGGCGTCGTCGCCTCCGTCGCTACGACGGGGTCGCGGTACCGATTCCGAGGGGTTTCGTCCGGTCCTCCGGGAAGGGGAGGGGCGTTCCGGACGGAGGGCGGATCTGTCGCGCCCCCGCTCGACGAGTGCGGCGGGGGAGGACGGACTGCCCTACCCGGGGAACTCGGGGATGTCCCGGTGCCGGTCCCGGGTCCCGTCCGCGGTATCGGCCGCGGTGGCGCCGGGCGCGAGGCTCAGCGGCGCCCGGTGAAGAGAAGTGACGGCATGGGGTTCGGCGTGGCGCGGCCCGCCGTTGTCGGCCGCGGAGTGGCCGCCGAGGGCACCCGTGGGTACACCGCCGGGGCCCTGCGGTCCGGGCGTCCGCCCGACATGCGCGTCCCCTGCCCCGGCGTCACGGCGGGGCACCGCCACGGCTGCCATGTCACCGTGCCCGGCGAACGGCCCATGGACGGCGGGAGCCGGACCGACGCGCCGCTCACGGCCACCGTCCACGCCCCGGTCGGCCTCCTCCGGCCGCGCCGCGCCCGGTTCCCGAGGCGTCACGTCGACGGGCGACGTCTCCCCGGGCAACGCGGGCCACTCCGGGACCCCGGGCAGCTCAGGCAGTTCCGGCAGCTGCGGAAGACCGGAGCCCCCAGGCCACGACGGCATCTGAGGCCCTGGCGGGAACGACGGCGCGTCCTCCAGCCCATCGGTCACCGGCTCCACGACATCACCGACCGGCCGCAACACGCCCTCGACGACTGGCCTCAGGACGTCTTCGGTGACCGGCCGCAGGACATCCTGGGTGACCGGCCTCAGCGCGTCTTCGGACACCGGCCGCAGAATCCCGTCGGCGACCGGCCGCAGGGCTTCGTCCGTCACCGGCCGTACGACGTCCTGGGTGACCGGATGTACGGCGTCCTGGGTGACCGGCCGTACGACGTGCTGCGTCACGGGCCGCACGACATCCCGGGTGACAGGCCGCACCGCGTCCCGCTTCACCGGCTCGGTGATCTGTTCGCCGGCCGGCGACACCACGTCATCGACCACGCCGGTGACTTCGGCGACCGAGTCGGTGAGGGCGCCCACCGGACCAACGGGGCCCAGGTACCCGGGCCGCATGTCACCAGGGCGGGTGTCCACGGCGCTCGTGGCGACCGCGGTCGACGTCGTCGCGACTTCCGCCGCGTTCGCGCGTCCCCCGCAGAGGATCCCGAGGACGAACAACCCGCCCACCACCAGCAGGAGTCGCACCACACGGCGCCCGGTGGCCCCGCGCAACGCGCGCAGGGCGGCACCGGCACCGGGAAGTGCGGCTGCTGGAGTCAAAACGAGGAGGTTCCTCCCGTGCGGCGGAACTACGGAGTAGGGGGCACGGAGTACGGGGCGAAGATGCGAACACCCGTGTGAAGGCCGTGAAGCGCTGCCGATCCTCGCACGGACCGCCCGCCGTCGCGCAAGCCCCACGTCGCCGATGCGGTGTCATGTCCGCTTTTCGACCTCCCCTGTCCGGTTCCTCGCGCGGGTCACACCGCCCCCCTTGGGCGGCTCCACCGCGCCATGCCCAACCCGCACTCGCACCCAGCGCCCCGCGCCCGCCGTGGCTCACTGTGGTCGGGGCCCCTCAGGCGCTGTCCGGTATCGGCAACGGCCGCTTCTCGATCGCCGCCGCCATCACCTCGGGGAAGAGGTCGGGCGTACAGGCGAACGCCGGTGCGCCGAGGGCGGAGAGGGCCGCCGCGTGCTCGCGGTCGTACGCGGGCGCCCCTTCGTCGGAGAGCGCGAGCAGCGTCACGAACTGCACCCCCGACGCCTTCATCGCCGCCACCCGCTTCAGCATCTCGTTGCGTATCCCGCCCTCGTAGAGGTCGCTGATCAGCACGACCACCGTCTCGGCGGGCCGGGTGATCTGCGACTGGCAGTACGCGAGTGCCCTGTTGATGTCCGTGCCGCCGCCGAGCTGGGTGCCGAAGAGGACGTCGACGGGGTCGTCGAGCTGGTCGGTGAGGTCGACGACCGCCGTGTCGAAGACGACGAGACGGGTGCTGATGGACCGCATCGACGCGAGCACCGCCCCGAACACGGACGCGTAGACGACCGACGCCGCCATCGACCCCGACTGGTCGATGCAGAGGATGACTTCCTTCTTCACCGACTGCGAGGCCCGGCCGTACCCGATCAGCCGCTCCGGCACCACCGTGCGGTACTCGGGCAGATAGTTCTTCAGGTTGGCCGCGATCGTGCGGTTCCAGTCGATGTCGTGATGGCGGGGCCGGGTGACTCGGGCACTGCGGTCGAGGGCACCGGTGAGAGTGGCCCGGGTGCGGGTCGCGAGCCGCTTCTCCAGGTCCTCGACGACCTTGCGCACGACGGCCCGTGCGGTCTCCTTCGTCGTCTCCGGCATGGCCTTGCTGAGCGAGAGAAGGGTGCCGACGAGATGGACGTCGGGCTCCACCGCCTCCAGCATCTCCGGCTCCAGCAGCAGCGTGGAGAGCCCCAGCCGGTCGATGGCGTCGCGCTGCATGACCTGGACGACGGAGGAGGGGAAGTACGTCCGGATGTCCCCGAGCCACCGCGCCACCGACGGCGCCGACGCCCCGAGTCCGGCCGAACGGTCCCTCCCGGCCTGTGGCTTGTCCCCCTTGCCGTACAGCGCGGTCAGCGCCTGGTCCATCGCCGCGTCCCGTCCGCCGAGCGCACACCCGGTGCCGTCGGCCGAGTCCCCGCCGAGCACCATCCGCCAGCGCCGCAACCGCTCGTCGGCCGCGTCCCCGCGCGGGCCCTCCATGGCCCCCTTCGCCCCGTCCGCGATCCCCTTCGTCGTCATCCGCGCACCCCCGTACGAGGGCGGGCCCAGAGCGGCATCACCGGCACAGTCGTCGTCGGCCTGTCACCCGACCGGTTCCCCGGCGCGTGGCCGTGCGCGTCCCCGGCGGCCACCGTTTCGGCGACCCGCCCTGTCTCCCTCAGTCCGTTCGTCGTCATCCCGCCACCCCCGCAAGCTCGTTGTCATCGATGTGCGCCCGGTCCTCGTCCAGGCCGAGCAGCAGCCGCACCACCGGCAGCACCGCGTCCGCGCGCTCGCTGTCGAGCTCGTCCGCGAAGCCCGGTGCGCCGGAACCGCCGACCGCTGCCGCGCTCCCCCGCCCGGGTCCGCGCCGCACCAGTTCGCCGAGCGTCCTGCGCACCCCCGGCTCGTACGCGGAGAACGTCCGTCGCAGCAACGGCAGTACGTCCGTGAACGCGTCCCCCGGCACCCCGGTCAGCCAGGCGTCCACCAGTCCGAGGAGCCGTTCGTCGTGGACCAGCAGCATCCCGCCGCCCGAGCCGCCGCCGACGAACCCCTCGATCCAGGAAGCCGCGTCGGGCGGCGCCGTGCCCGGCGACAGCACGAGCCCCATGAGCCGGGCCGCCTCGTCCTGCCCCAACTCCCCGTCGTCCAGGAGGATTCGTACGGCCCGGCCTCGGATGACACCCGGCACGGTGTCCCGCCCGGAGAGCACCCGCAGCACGGAGTGCCAGCGGTCGGGCAGGTCACCGTGCCCGGCGCCGACGGCCTCACCCAGCAGACCCACCGCTGCGTGCACCGCGTCCACATGGCGGCGCATCTCCTGTGCCGCCTCCGCGTCGAGCGCGGCACAGGCCGGCGGCAGCCCGACGAAGATCCGCTCGGCGAGCCCGGCGGCGACCTCCGACAGCGCCCGGGTGTCGGTGGCGCGGACGTCGCCGTAGCGCAGGGACCTGACCAGGGCCGGGAGCGCCTGGGCGAGATGGGCGACGTCGGTGTCGAGGGCGGCGCGGTCGGCGAGAACCCGCATCACCAGGGGCAGCGCGTCGGTCAGTTCGGCCAGCAGACAGTGCTCGGCGAGTGCGGTGATGTCGGCGAGCGACTGGGCGGAGAAGGCGTCCGCCTCGGCCTTCGCGGTCGCCGCCGCGAGCACCGTGGTCCCCCACACCCCGGCCTCGGCGACCCGCACCGCGAGCTCCGGCTCCCAGCGCAGCCGCCAGGTCTCCCGGAACGTCCCCGTGCTGCTCCGCGACACCGCGGGCTCGCCCCACTCGATGCCGAGCAGCCGCAGCCGGTGCAGGAGACGGCTGCGCTCCGCGTCGTTCTCCTTGCGCAGGTCGAGCTCCAGCTCCCGTTCCAGCGCCTCCGGCCTGAGGCGCAGCCGCCGCTGGAGCCGCGCCAGGTCCCGCTGCAACGGAACGGCCGGCGCCGCCGCGGGCACCTCGCCCAGTACGTCCCCGACCACCAGCCGGTCGTGCACCAAGGACAGCGGCACGTCGGAGCCCTCGCACATCACGGCCCGTACGGCGTCGGTGGTCTCGGTGAGGCCGGGAAGGGGGCGGCCGCGCATCGCGGCCAGCGTCTCGGCCAGCCGTACCGCCTCGATGACATGCGCGGAGGACACGATGCGGTCCTCCTCACGCAGCAGGCCGGCCACCTTGGTCAGCCATCGCGCCACGGGACGGTCGGGCGCGCCGAACAGATGCCCGTACCAGCCCGGTGAGTCGATACCCGCGCCGTAGCCGCTGGCCCGGGCCAGCCTCCGGTGGGTCCAGGGCACCCAGGTCATGTCGGTCTTGACCTTGGGCAGCCCCTTCAGCAGGGCCCGGTCGGCGGCGATCGTCCGCTTCTCCCGCAGCGCCGGCACATGCCAGGCCCCGCACACCACGGCGACTTCGTCGTCCCCGAACTCCTTCTGCGCGGCCCGCACCTGCAAGCGCATGTACGCCTCGCGCACCGGGTCTCGGTCGTGGTCCCCGGTCCCGTACACCTCCCGCAGCGCGCCCATGGCCTCCTCCAGCACGGCGAACGGTGCGAACGCGTTCCCGCCCGTGCCCCGGTGCTCGACGACGTCCTCCCACCAACGCTCCGGGTCGTCGTAGCCGGCGGCCTCCGCGAGCGCGGCCAGAGGATCGACCCGAACCGTGTCTCCGCCGGATGCCGGGCCGTCGTCCCCGGCGTTCCCCTCGACCGGTTCACCACCGCCTCCCCCGGACCGCTCGTCGGCCCCGTCCGGGACGGTCTTCCCCTGCGCTCCCTGAGGCGGCGCCTCCGCCCCCGCTGCCGGGCCCTCCGCCGCCGAGGTCGGTCCGTGCGGCTCGGCGGCCGCAGCGTCGTCCCTGCCCCAGGCCAGGGTGTGCGTCGCCGGGAGGTCGATGAAGCGGGCGGGGACCGCTTGCTCCAGGGCCCAGCGGATGGCCACCCACTCGGGGGAGAACTCGGCGAACGGCCAGAAAGCGGACCGGCCGGGCTCGTCGACCGCGTGGGCGAGGAGAGCGACCGGGGGCCGCATGTCCTCGTCGGCAGCCAGCGGGATCAAGGCGTCCGCTTCCGGTGGGCCCTCGATCAGCACGACCCGGGGCCGGGCCGCCTCCAGCGCGGCCCGCACCGCCCGCGCCGAGCCGGGCCCGTGGTGCCGTACGCCGAGGAGCAGTGGCCCGGCGCCGGGCCGCCGCGCGCTCTCCCGGCGCTCCTGCTGGGCCGTCACGCGCTCACCTCGCGGCAGGCGCGGTAGAAGTCGGTCCAGCCGTCGCGCTCACGCACGACCGCTTCCAGGTACTCCTGCCAGATGACGCGGTCGGCGGCCGGATCACGGACGACGGCGCCGAGGATGCCCGCGGCCACGTCGGAGGGGCGCAGGACGCCGTCACCGAAGTGGGCGGCGAGCGCCAGCCCGTTGGTGACGACGGAGATCGCCTCGGCGGTGGAGAGTGTGCCGCTGGGCGACTTCAGTTTCGTACGGCCGTCCGCGGTGACGCCGTCGCGCAGCTCGCGGAAGACGGTGACGACACGGCGGATCTCGTCGATGCCGTCGGGCGCGGTCGGCAGGTCGAGGGAGCGGCCGATCTGGTCGACGCGTCGCGAGACGATCTCGACCTCCGCGTCGGCGCTCTCCGGCAGCGGCAGCACGACCGTGTTGAAGCGGCGGCGCAGGGCGCTCGACAGGTCGTTGACCCCGCGGTCGCGGTCGTTGGCCGTGGCGATGAGGTTGAAGCCGCGGACGGCCTGCACTTCCTGCCCCAGCTCCGGGATGGGCAGGGTCTTCTCGGACAGGATCGTGATCAGGGTGTCCTGGACGTCGGCCGGGATGCGCGTCAGCTCCTCGACACGGGCGGTCATGCCCTCGGACATGGCGCGCATGACGGGGCTGGGCACGAGGGCGTCGCGGCTCGGGCCGTGGGCGAGCAGCTGCGCGTAGTTCCAGCCGTAGCGGATCGCCTCCTCCGGGGTGCCGGCCGTGCCCTGCACGAGCAGGGTCGAGTCGCCGCTGACGGCCGCCGCGAGGTGCTCGGAGACCCAGGTCTTGGCGGTGCCGGGCACACCGAGCAGCAGCAGGGCGCGGTCGGTGGCGAGGGTGGTGACGGCGACCTCGACGATGCGGCGCGGGCCGACGTACTTCGGTGTGATCACCGTGCCGTCCGGGAGCGTCCCGCCGAGCAGATACGTGGCGACCGCCCACGGCGACAGCTTCCAGCGGACCGGGCGGGGACGGTCGTCCTGGGCGGCGAGCGCGGCCAGTTCGTGGGCGAACGCGTGCTCGGCGTGCGGGCGCAGTTCCTCGCCGCCGGCGGGCGCACGCTCAACACGCGCATCCGTGTGCGTGTTCGCGGGCGCGGACTGGTTGCGGCTCGGGTCGACAGTGGTCGTTTCTACGGACGCAGGCATGGCTGAGTCCCCCTCCAGCTCGGCCGGTTCGGATCTGCTGACCACACTGCACCACGCCACTGACAATCCAGTCTGACCTGCGGAAATCCGTTGGCGCAAGCCAATTGTCAGTGGTGGGATCTACCTTCGAAACATGACTCAGCAGGGGGTGCGCTGGACGGCTGAGCAGGTGCTGGCACTGGCACCTGACGCAGCCTCGCGCAAAGCCGGAAGCAAACTCGCCGCGGCCGGACCGTGGTCGCAGGCGGGCACTTCGGACGAGGGGACGGTGTGGGGACTGTGCAAAGGCAGTGGCAGCAAGCCGTATCAGACTGTGGTCGACGTCGCGGACTCATCCGGGCCCGCGTACAAGTGCAGTTGTCCGAGCCGCAAGTTCCCGTGCAAGCACGCACTGGGGCTGTTGCTGCTCTGGGCGGGCGACGCCGGTGCGGTGCCGCCTGGGCAGGCGCCGGACTGGGCGGAGCAGTGGCTGGAAGGCCGCCGCAGGCGCGCAGCGGAGAGGACGACGAGGACGGGCGCGGCATCTGGGGCCACGTCCGCTGACCCCGAGGCGGCGCGTCGCCGGGCCGAGCGACGCGCCGAGCGCATCACCGCGGGCGCGACCGAGCTCGAACAGCGCCTGACCGACCTGCTCCGCGGCGGCCTCGCCGCCGCGGAGCAGGCGGGGTACGGCCTGTGGGAGGAGACGGCCGCCCGTATGGTCGACGCGCAGGCTCCCGGACTCGCCGCTCGGGTCCGGGAGCTGGGCGCCATACCGGGATCGGGCGCAGGGTGGCCGGTCCGGCTCCTGGAGGAGTGCGCCCTCCTCCACCTTCTCGACCAGGGCTGGCTGCGCCGCGACAGCCTCCCGGAGGGTCTGGCGGCGACGGTCCGCTCCCGCGTCGGCCTGCCGGGCTCCGCCGATGGCCCACCGGTCCGCGACAGCTGGCTGGCCCTCGCCCAGTACGACACGTCCGACTCCCGCCTCACCACGCGCCGTATCTGGCTTCACGGCGCCGAGTCGGGCCGTACGGCTCTGCTCCTGTCCTACGGGGCCGCCGGCCGCGCGCCCGAGCTGTCGCTTCCGGTGGGCCTGGCGTTCGAGGCGGAGGTGTCGGCGTACCCGGGCGGCGGGCAGCTCCGAGCGGCGCTGGGCCAGCGGTTCACGGCGCCCGCACCGGCGGACATACGGCCTGCCGGAGTGACTCCGGCCGAGGCGGCGGCCCGTTACGGCGAGGCCCTGCGCGACGACCCGTGGCTCGACTCGTACCCGGTCACGCTCACCCGCGTCATCCCCACCCCGGACGGCGACTCCTGGCAGTTGACGGACCCGGACACCGACCTGGCGCTGCCCATCACTCCGTCCGCCCGCGCACGCCCCGGCCTGTGGCGCCTCGTCGCCCTCTCCGGTGGCGCCCCCGTCACCGTCTTCGGCGAGTGCGGCCACCGCGGCTTCAGCCCGCTGACGGCATGGGCGGAGGGGCCGTCGCGACAGGCGGTGGCCCTGTGCTGAGGGACCGCGACACCGAGCGCCCTCGCCCCGGCCGACCGACCGGACCCGCCCACCAGGCCGTCCCCGCACGGAAGGAACCCTCATGACCAGCACGTCAGCCGCCCCGGTGGGGCCCGCCTGGGAGGAACTCGTCACCTCGGCACTCCTCGGGACGGACCGCCGTACGCCCCCGGTGCCGGCGTCGGATCGTGCGGCACCCGTGGCCCTGCTGGACGCGGCCGCGGTGGAGACCGTTCGGCGCAGGGCGGGGCTGCGCGCGGTGCGGGCGGCGGCCCGACCGCAGCCCGCCGCGCCGGACGGGCGGCCCCCGCTGCCGCCGGCCGCGGCACGCCGACTGGCGACGCTCCTGACGGACCGGCCCGGTACGGGAGCCGGCCGCCGGGGGGCGGCGCCTGACCTGATGGAGCTGCTGCCCCAGTGGCTGGCACTGGCCAACGCGCACGGGTACGCGGCGCCGCCGGAGACGCTGCCCGCGCTGCTGGACGCGGCGCGCGGCCGTACTGATCTGCGGACCGCGGCCCTGACCTTCGCGGGCACGCGTGCGTTGTGGCTGGCCAGGCTGAACACGGACTGGCGTTTCGCGCTGCGGGCCGCGCCGGGCGGCGGTTCGACGCTGCCCGGCCCGGACGAACGGGAGCGTGTGCAACGCCTCTGGCAGGAGGGCTTGTTCGCCGAACGCGTGGCGCTGCTCACCGCCCTGCGGACCCAGGACGCGGCGACCGCACGGGAGTTGCTGGCCGCGACCTGGTCGACGGAACGGGCCGAGGACCGGCTGATGTTCCTCGACTCTCTGCGGACGGGGCTCGAAGCGGCGGACGAACCCTTCCTGGAGGGGGCGTTGGCCGACCGTAGCCGCAATGTGCGGGCCACAGCGGCCGAGTTGCTGTCGGCGCTGCCCACCTCGGCTCTGGCCGGCCGGATGGCGCGCCGGGCGACCGCGTGCGTGGCCCTGGACCGCACGGGCGACACGCCCACGATCGTGGTCGAGGCACCGCACGAGTGCGACCCGGCCATGGAACGCGACGGCATCCAGCCCAAGGCACCGACCGGCCGGGGGGAACGGTCCTGGTGGCTGGGCCAGCTGGTGGAGGCGGCACCGCTCGACGCCTGGTCGGCACGGCTCGGCGGCCGTACACCGGAGGAGATCGTGGCCCTGCCGGTCGCGGACGACTGGCAGGCGGAACTGCACGGCGCCTGGTGCCGGGCGGCGGTGCGCCAGCGCGAAGCCGGCTGGTCACGGGCCCTGTTGGGGCCGCCCGCCACTCCCGAGGCGGGCGGGCCGGGGGCCGTGTCGCTCGCCGAGCGGGCGAAGCTGCTGGCGACGTTGGACGCCGGCGAGCGGGCCGAGTGGGTGGCCGGGTTCATCGGCACGCACGGCCTGTCGGAGGCGTTCCAACTGCTCGGCGTGTGCGACGTCCCGTGGGCGCCGCCGCTGGGCCGCGCCGTGGTGGACGCCCTCGACATCGCACGGGAGGCCGGGAGTTACCCCTGGAGCTTCAGCGGGGTGATGGGCCTGGCCGAGCGATGCCTGGACCCCGACGAGGCCGCCCGACTCGAACCGCTCACCGCGGCCACGGACGAACCGGAGGACGCGGCGCCCGGCGCCGGGGGCTACTGGGCCGAGGCGTTCCAGCGACTGGCGACGACGTTGCGGCTGCGCGCGACGATGCGAGCGGAGTTGGCGTCGCCGGACACGCCCAGCGCCTCATAGCTCGGGGCAGCGGCGTGCGTTGGCGGGTGCGGGTGGGGTGTGGTTTCTCGCGCGGTTCCCCGCCCCCCTGAAAAAGCGGGGGCTGCGCCCCACGCTTTTCCCTGAAGGGGCCCGCAGGCCCTCCCTTCAGGGCTTCAGGGGCGCAGGGAGACCTGCCCTGGCCCCCGCAGGGACGGCTACGCGCCCGCCGGCTGCCGCACGTTCGCCCGCACCCAGTCCACGATCGACGCCGTCGTCGCCCCGGGCGTGAAGATCTCAGCGACCCCCTTCTCCTTGAGAGGCGCGATGTCGGCCTCGGGGATGATGCCGCCGCCGAAGACGAGGATGTCCTCGGCGTCACGCTCCTTGAGCAATTCGATGACGGCCGCGAAGAGCGTGTTGTGGGCGCCCGAGAGAATGGAGAGCCCGATCGCGTCGGCGTCCTCCTGGATCGCGGTGTCGACGATCTGCTCCGGCGTCTGGTGGAGACCGGTGTAGATGACCTCCATACCGGCGTCGCGCAGCGCCCGCGCGATCACCTTGGCCCCGCGATCGTGGCCGTCGAGTCCCGGCTTGGCCACCACCACGCGGATCGGACCGGCTGCCACACCCATCACTGCCTCCATGAAACGACTACACCCATCCGTAACAGAGCACGGCCGCCAATACTGCACGTACCGCGAAAACCGCACATATCACTACCCGCCGCACCGGGCATGCCCGCATGTCATCAGTCCCGCAGAACAGCCACCCGCACCACATACCGGGGAAGTGAACGAACGTTATCCCCAGCATCCCGCAACCGGCAGTTTCACGGTGCAGACCGAGGGGGAAATCACACGGTGGGACACATTCACCGCGCACTGTTCCCGGATCTCGCGGCTCACGCGTCGCAGGGATCGAGGTGCCACGACAACCGCCGGGCACCTCAGCCCCCGCGCCGCGCACGTCACGAACGGGAGCAGGCGCACAGGAGGGCCGTCAGCAAGGCGCCGCACCACCCTCGCCGTTCACGGGAGCCACGGCGATGGAGGAGCGACGCCGGACGGTGGATGGCAGGACAAGCGGGGCCATGAGGAGGATCGACGGCTCCCGTAGCGTGACCGGTGCATCACGCACCGCTTACGCACCACGCGTTGCACCGATCGGAGGCATTCGGACAGCCCGGATGTGCGCGGACGCACCAGGCGTCGCAGATGATCCGGCATCGTGTCCACGCCGCCCGCCGCCCGCACCGCCGGCTCTCCACTAGGGCATACGGGGGACGCCGGCCGTCCGGCCGTCTGCCGACGGGAGGGTCGGGCATGAAGGTCACCAGGGCGGCAGCGCCCCTTCTTCCGCTCTGCGAGCGGCTCCTGCCCACCAGGCTGGCCGGACTCTCCATGGCCCTCCTCAAAGCGACCGCCCTGGAGCTGGCGATCCTCGCCGGACATCTGCTGCTCTACCCCTCCGGGATCGCCCAGGAGCGCCGGACCGCACCGGCGCCCCCTTCGACGGACGCACCCCGGCTGCCGACGGAGGACAAGCCACCTGTCGTGCTCCTGCACGGCTTCATCGACAACCGCTCCGTGTTCGTCCTGCTGCGCCGCGCCCTCGCCCAGGACGGCGGCCGGCACCTGGAGTCCCTCAACTACTCGCCTCTGACGTTCGACATCCGCACCGCCGCCGAGCTGCTCGGCCGGCACATCGAGGACATCTGCGAGCGCACGGGCCGGGAGCAGGTGGACATCGTCGGGCACAGCCTGGGCGGACTGATAGCGCGGTACTACGTGCAGCGGCTCGGCGGCGACCACCGCGTCCGTACGGTCGTCACTCTCGGCACCCCCCACGGCGGCACCCAGGTCGCGCCCCTCGCGAACGCGCACCCGATCGTCCGGCAGATGCGACCGGGTTCGGACGTACTGGAGGAGTTGCGTGAGCCGGCACCGGGCTGCCGTACTCATTTCGTGGCGTTCTGGAGCGATTTCGACCATGTAATGGTTCCGGTGGAGACCGCCTGCATCGACCACCCGGACCTCATGGTGCGGAACGTCCAGGTCACCGGCATCGGTCACCTCGCGCTGCCCGTGCACCCCACCGTCGCCACGGAGATCCGCCAGGCGCTGGACTCGGCTCCGACCGCGACCCGCCCCGTCGCACACCCGGGCGGCCTGACCGTCGCGTGACAGCAACCGCGGCACGATCGCCCCGGCACTCCCACTGCCTCCACTGAAGCACTGTCGCGGTGTGACCAGAGCGGACATACCTACCTAAACGCGGCGCACCTCCGCGCGCCCTTGCCGTGCGCCGGATCCGCGACACCCTTCCGCTCGGCATCCGCGCGCCCCACGGGCGGCTCACCCATGCGCCGAGAAGCGCCCGAACCCCGGAACTCGGCCGCCTCACAAGCCCCACACAGCCGCCGATTATCGAACAGACTTCGAACGCAAAACCAAGCTCGTACCCACAGACCGCCGAAAGACGCTCGAATGCCCGTTTCCTGCGGCTGTGAAACCCGTTGAAGATTGTCGCGCCCGCATACCGCCGGGTACAGTCGCCGCACTGCTCTGCCAGCCCCTGTCGTCGAGGCGAAAGAGAAGTTGGTGAACGATCGTCACCCGTCGGGGACCGCAACATCCCCGGCTGCGGCCTCCGATGCCGACCCGGCGCAGTACGCGTCGTACGGCCACCAGGGAGCCGGTTACGGCGACTTCACCACGTACGGCGATTACTCCGCCACCGGTTTTGACTCCGGCACGAGTGCCCGGTCAGGCGCCACCGGAACCTTCGAGACCGACCCTCTTTTCGGTGACCTTCCGGGCAACGACCCGGGTACCGGCTCCTACGACGCCTCCCAGTGGTCCACGGGCAGCCACCAGACGCTGAACTACGACCCGTACGCCGCGCAGCACCAGGCCGCGTACGACACGGGCAACTACGACGCGACGTCCTGGTCCACCGGCTACGGGCACCTCGCCCAGATCCCGGCCCAGTCGCCGGGCCCGGACACCAGCGGCCAGTGGGATGCGAGCGGCTGGCTCCAGGCCGAACAGCTCGGCCGGACGGAACAGCTGGACGCCGATGAAACCCAGCAGTGGGTCGGGGTCCAGCACTTCGCGACCGGCGTGTTCGACGCCACGCAGTGGAACACCGACGGCGCGTCGGCCTCCGACGAGCACGACGGCGTCGCCTCCGAGTCGTACGACCACGGCGACAGCGCCCCCGAGTCGCCCGAGGCGCACGAGCACCCCTCCCCCGAAGCCGTGGACTTCGCCCAGCAGGCGACCGCCACCTTCGAACAGATCGCCCCGTACGACCAGGACCAACCCCTGCCCGGAAACGGCGAGTTCGAGCCGGGCGACGCAGACCGCGCCGCGCTCCTCGACGACCAGGAAGAGGTCACCCCGATCAGCACCGGCAGCGCGAGCCCGGGCCGGGCGGCCACTCGCGCGGCCTCACGATCACGTCGTCGCGCTCCGGCCAAACGTTCCGCCCTGCTGACCGTGGCCGTTCCGTCGGCATGCGTCATGGGTGTCGCGGGCATCGCGGCGGCCTCCGTCGGCGTCGGCGGAGGCGAGACGGAGACCACGGCGGCGACCAAGTCGGACGCCACCGCAGTGAAGCCGTCCACCGCCAACAACCAGCTCGACACCCAGCTGGAGAACCTCTCCGCCGAGGCGGACGACTTCGCCGACCGGGCGAGCCGCACGCAGGAGCGCATCGACCTCAAGGCCCAGCAGGAGCTGGAGCAGAAGAAGGCGGCAGCCGAGGCGGCGCGCAAGGAGCGACTGCGGCCGAAGTTCGCGCTGCCGGTCGCCAAGCACGGGCTCAGCGCGTACTACGGGCAGTCCGGCGTCAACTGGATGTCGCTGCACACCGGGATCGACTTCCCCGTCTCCTACGGCACGCCGGTGATGGCCGCGACCGACGGCACCGTGCGCACGCAGTGGAACCCTGCCTACGGCAACATGGTCATCGTGACCGCCAAGGACGGCACCGAGACCTGGTACTGCCACCTCTCCACGTACAAGGTCGCCTCCGGTGCGACCGTCAAGGCCGGAGACGTCATCGCCTACTCGGGCAACTCGGGCAACTCGACCGGTCCGCACCTGCACTTCGAGGTCCACCCCGCGGGCGGCTCGGCCATAGACCCCCTGCCGTGGCTGCGCAGCCATGGACTGGACCCGACATAACCGGCACACCGCACAAAGTCGGCACATGACTCGGGCCCCTGCTACGCAGGGGCCCGAGTCATGTCGCCGGAAGCTCGTCGTCGAGCCGCCGATGAACCTCGCTACAGCTTCTCCACCGGCGCGTACCTCAGCAGCAGCCGCTTCGGCTTGGCGTCGCCGAAGTCGATCGTGGCCTCCGCGTTGGCGCCCGTGCCCTTGACGGCTACGACGGTGCCGAGGCCGAACTGGTCGTGAGTGACACGGTCGCCGACCGCGAGGGAGACCACCGGCTTCTCGTTGGTGCGACGGGTGGCGAAGCCGGACGCGCCCGAGGCGGAGGACCGGGAGCGCGACGACGACAACGACGACGCGATCCCGCCGACCGGGCCCGAGGACATCGGCGCGGAGCCTCCCTTGCGCTTCCACTCCAGATAGTTCGCCGGGATCTCTTCCAGGAAGCGGGACGGCGGGTTGTACGACGGCTGACCCCAGGCGCTGCGCATCGACGACCGGGTGAGATAGAGCCGTTCCCGCGCGCGCGTGATGCCGACGTACGCGAGGCGGCGCTCCTCCTCCAGTTCCTTGGTCTGGCCGAGGGCGCGCATGTGCGGGAAGACGCCGTCCTCCATGCCGGTCAGGAAGACGACGGGGAACTCGAGGCCCTTGGCGGTGTGGAGGGTCATGAGCGTGATGACCCCTGAGCCGTCCTCGTCCTCGTCGGGGATCTGGTCGGAGTCGGCGACCAGGGCGACCCGCTCCAGGAACTCGGCGAGACCGGCGGACGTCGCGCCCTCCCCCTCGGCGGCGCCGGACTCCTGCTCGAACTCCAGGGCCACCGCAGCGAGTTCCTGGAGGTTCTCGATGCGGGTCTCGTCCTGCGGGTCGGTGGACGCCTGCAACTCGGCCAGATAGCCCGTGCGTTCGAGGACCGCCTCCAGGACTGTCGCCGGGCCGGCGCCCGACTCTACGACGGTCCGCAGGTCCTCCATCAGTGTGTTGAACCGCTTGACCGCGTTCGTCGACCGTGCGGCCATGCCGTACGCCTCGTCGACACGCTTCAGCGCCTGCGGGAAGCTGATCTTCTCGCGCTGGGAGAGCGCATCGATCATCGCCTCGGCGCGGTCGCCGATACCCCGCTTGGGGACGTTGAGGATGCGGCGCAGCGGGACCGAGTCCTCCGGGTTGGCGAGGACACGCAGATAGGCCAGGACGTCCCGGACCTCCTTGCGCTCGTAGAAGCGGACTCCGCCGACGACCTTGTAGGGCAGGCCGACGCGGATGAAGACTTCCTCGAAGACACGGGACTGGGCGTTGGTCCGGTAGAAGACGGCGACATCCCCGGCCTTCGCCTGGCCCGCGTCCGTGAGGCGGTCTATCTCGTCGGCGACGAACTGGGCCTCGTCGTGCTCGGTGTCTGCGACGTATCCGGTGATCTGCGCGCCCGCGCCCGCGTTGGTCCACAGGTTCTTGGGGCGGCGGGACTCGTTGCGCTCGATGACGGCGTTGGCGGCGGACAGGATCGTCTGCGTCGAGCGGTAGTTCTGCTCGAGCAGGATCGTCGTCGCGTTCGGGTAGTCCTCCTCGAACTGGAGGATGTTGCGGATCGTCGCACCGCGGAAGGCGTAGATCGACTGGTCCGCGTCACCGACGACGCACAGCTCGGCGGGCTGGATGTCGTACCCGCCGGGGGGCACGTCGACGGGGTGCTCGGAGGTGCCGACCAGCTCCCTCACCAGGGCGTACTGGGCGTGGTTGGTGTCCTGGTACTCGTCGACGAGGACATGCCGGAAGCGGCGGCGGTAGTGCTCGGCGACATCCGGGAACGCGCGCAGCAGATTGACCGTCGTCATGATCAGGTCGTCGAAGTCGAGCGCGTTCGCCTCGCGGAGGCGCGACTGGTAGAGCGCGTAGGCCTGGGCGAGGGTCTTCTCGAAGCCGTCGGATGCCTGGGCGGCGAAGTCCTCCTCGTCGATCAGCTCGTTCTTCAGGTTGCTGATCTTGGCGCTGAAGGACTTGGGCGGGAAGCGCTTGGGGTCGAGGTCCAGATCGCGGCAGACCAGGGCCATCAGGCGCTTGCTGTCGGCGGCGTCGTAGATCGAGAAGGAGGAGGTGAAGCCCAGCTTCTTGCTCTCGCGGCGCAGGATGCGGACGCAGGCGCTGTGGAAGGTCATGACCCACATCGCGTTCGCCCGCGGTCCCACGAGCTGCTCGACGCGCTCCTTCATCTCGCCCGCGGCCTTGTTCGTGAAGGTGATCGCGAGGATCTGGCCCGGGTGGACGTTCCGCTCGCCGAGGAGGTGGGCGATGCGGTGGGTGAGCACACGGGTCTTGCCGGAGCCGGCGCCGGCCACGATGAGCAGGGGGGAGCCGGCGTGCACCACGGCCGCGCGCTGGTTCTCGTTCAGCCCGTCCAGGAGGGCCGCCGCGTCGATCGCGGGGCGCGGGGCGCCGTCGCGGTAGTAGGCGTCCCGGTCCGGCGGCACGTCGAACTTCCCGCCGAACAGATCGTCCGGAATCGACTCCGGCACATGATCGTCCTCGGGCGGCGGCGGGGGCTCCTCGTCACGGCCGCGGGGGGCCTGGAGGTCCGCCAGGAAGCTGTCGTCAAAGAGGCTGCTCATCGCTCTCCGAGTCTAGGCGCCCCCACCGACAGCGAGGGGCCGCCCCGGGAAGTCCGTACCGGGGTCGCTCCGGACCGCTCTCCGCGGCGCCACCGGCCACCGGTCGCACCGCCCCCGTCACGGTGAGCGATCGAACATACCACTTGTCGTGCACGCGAGGTCGAGGTCAGGAAAACGTATCGGGCATATCGAACATCAACCTTCACACGGACCACACCAGTTGGCTAGCGTCTTGGGTCAGGCCGTACGACCCAACCGGCGAACGTCGCCGGGCCGCACGGCCTCCGCCGAGTCCGGTGCGCCCCTCACGGCAGCCGGAGCCGGGGACCCACCGACCTCTGGGGTGAATCGACCCGACCGCCGCACGCGGCGAGGGCCGTAGGGCAAACCTTCCGAAAGCTTGCGCCCGAACCCGACAGCTAACTCGGTAGGCGGACTACGGAAGGAGTCGCCGAACCATGGCGCCGCACCGCAAGCCGCGTCCGGCCGGCCGAACACGCGCGGGCATACGCACCCCCGCTTTCGCCACGGCCGCCCTCACCTCCGTGGCCCTGCTCTCCCAGACGGCCACCGCCGCCCCCTCGACCGATGACAAGCCGAGCCTCGAGGAGGTCGAGAAGAAGGTAGACGACCTCTACCGCCAGGCGGAGACGGCGACCGAGAGCTACAACTCGGTCAAGGAGAAGACGGCCAAGCAGAAGAAACAGGTCGACAACCTCCTCGACGACGTCGCCAAGCGGACGGAAAAGCTCAACGAGGCACGAGACCAGCTGGGTTCGTACGCGGCCGCCCAGTACCGCACGGGTGCCGCCGCACCCGACACGGCGGCCCTGCTCCTGGCGGACGACCCACAGGAGTACTTCGCCCAGAACCAGCTGATGAACCGGCTGACGGACCGCCAGCAGGAGGCCGTCGACGAGTACGTCACCCAGCAGGCGGAGACCTCCAAGCGGCGCCAGGAGGCGTCCGAAGGCCTCGCACAGCTCACCGAGTCGCAGAACGCCCTCAAGTCCAGCAAGGCCAAGGTCCAGGCGAAGCTCGCCACGGCCCGCGAACTGCTCTCCCAGCTCACCGCGGAGGAGAAGGCCCGGCTCGCGGCGATCGAGCAGCAGAAGCAGGAGGAGGCCGAGCGCAAGGCGGAGGAACTGGCGCGGCAGCAAGCGGCGGCCCAGTCACAGGCCGAGCCGGCGCAGGAGACACCGGAGACGCAGGAGGTCCCTCAGGACACCTCCACCTCCACCTCCACCGAGACCACGACGACGGCCGAGGACTCGACGTACGCGTCGAAGGCTGCCAAGGCCCTCACCTTCGCCCGCGCGCAGATCGGCAAGCCCTACGTCTGGGGCGCCACAGGCCCGGGTTCCTACGACTGCTCCGGTCTCACCCAGGCCGCCTGGAAGGCCGCCGGCGTCGACCTCCCCCGCACCACCTATGACCAGGTCAACGCCGGCACGACCGTCCCGCTCTCCTCCGCCCTCCCCGGCGACCTGGTCTTCTTCTACGACAACGTCGGCCACGTCGGCCTCTACATCGGCAACGGCATGATGATCCACGCCCCGAAGCCCGGAACCTACGTCCGCGAGGAGTCGATCTTCTACGACGGCGAGTCCTCCATCCACAGCGTGGTGCGGCCGGCGTAGCGGCGTCGAGCAGCCAGTCGGAACGACCGGTCCGCCCCGGGGGCGGGCCGGCTCAGGTCCAGAGCACCGCGATGAAGACGTTCGCCATGGTGAGCGCGCCCACCAGGCCGAACATCGACTTGTCCACGGTCTCGTCGTCGCGCTTCACGTACACCAGTCCGAGGATCACGATCAGCAGCGCCATCTTGATGCCGATCTTGATGTTGTTGACGGGCTGGTCGTCGGCCTGGTTGAGGCCGACGAGAATCGCTCCCGTGATCAGCATGGTGAGCGCACCGTGCAGCATGGCGGGGACGAAGCGGGCGGTGCCCTGGCCCATGGCCTTCATCTGAGTGAGAAAGCCGCCCAGGAGAGCGGCGATCCCGATGATGTGGAGCGCTACGAAGAGGTGGATGAGTACGTCCATGGGCGGAGCCTAATGAGGGGACGGTGACCGGCCCGGCACCGGGGGCGGGTGCTTCCGGGCGCGGGCACAGGGCACTGCGCTGCCCCCGATGACGGCTCGCGACGCGCGAACGATCTTGCATATATGCACCCCATAGCACCCCATCGTCCCGCCCTTGACCGGAATCACCGCATCGATCATCGCGCAGCGTGATTGCGGCGACGCCGGGGCGGGATCGCGGTCACATACGGTCACCTCACGGTCGGTGCACGCCACTTCCGTACAACGCGTCACCGGGCCGACACAGCCAGGTTTAGCGTCCTCCCTCAGGTGACCGGCTCCCCACCGCCGCCCGGGCCAGGGGCGGCAGTCGGACACCACCGCCGAGAAAGTCCGGCGGCGTCCCGCTCCCCCCTGTGCGGGCCGTCGCCGGACGCGAAACCGCTCCCCCAGGCGGTCTGTGCGCGCCGACGTACGGACGGCGGTCGTACGAGAGGACATGGAGTCCACGTGGCAGCGCACCGCAAGCCCAGACAGCGCTCGCTCGGCGGCCCGACGGTCCGCACCGCCGCGACCCTCGCCCTCGCGGGCGCGGCGTCCGCGACCGGTTTCGATGGCACCGGACACGCCGAACCCCACCTCACGCCCGAGCAGATCAAGGCGAAGGTGGACAAGCTGTACGAGGAGGCGGAGGTCGCCACCGACAAGTACAACGGCGCCAAGGAGAAGGCCGACAAGGCGCAGGAGAACCTGGAGGAACTGCGCGACCAGACGGCCCGCCGCACCGACCGTCTCAACTCCGCCCGCGAGCAGCTAGGTTCGCTGGCCGCAGCGCAGTACCGCAGCGGTGGTATCGACCCCTCGTGGCAGCTGGCGCTCTCCGGTGATCCGGACCAGTACCTCGACAACGCCGCCCTCGCCGAACGCGTCGGCAACCGGCAGGCGGCGGATGTCGCCGGCGTGCGGCAGCAACTACTGGAGATCGAACGGCTCCGCGGTGCCGCCCGCGTCGAACTCGGCACCCTCAGGTCGAAACAGCGGGACATCAAGCAGCACAAGAAGACGGTCGACTCGAAGCTGACCGAGGCACGCCGGCTCCTCGACCGCCTCGCGCCCGAGGACCGCATCCGCCTGAGCAGCCCCGGATCCGGCACAGGCCACGCCTCACGCTCCTCCCTGTCGTCCCCGCGTGGCGTCACCGGCCCGGTGTCACCAGCGTCCTCCGCCTCCGACGCCCCCAATCCCCGGGCCGCGTCCGCCCTTTCCTACGCCTACTCCAAACTCGGCAGCCCGTACGTCTGGGGCGCCACCGGCCCCAACGCCTTCGACTGCTCCGGCCTCACCCAAGCCGCCTACCGCGCCGCCGGCGTCTCCCTCCCTCGCACCACGTACGCCCAGATCGGCGCCGGCCGCCGAGTCTCCCGCTCGGAACTGCTCCCCGGCGACCTGGTCTTCTTCTACTCCGGCATCAGCCACGTGGGCATCTATGCGGGCAACGGCCAGATGATCCACGCCCCGAACCCCTCAGCGCCGGTACGCGTGGCGCCCCTCGACGAAATGCCGTTCGTCGGCGCCACAAGGGTGGCTTGAGCGAGCACTGATGACCGGCGTCTCGAACCCCCGGTCGACACTGCCAGGCAGAAGGCAGCGCCACGCGGCTGGGCCGTCGGAGCCGTCGGCGGCACGGTGCCGGGAGGCGGCACGGTGCCAGGACGCGGCACGGTGCCAGGACGCGGGCCGGTGCCAGGACGCAGGCCGGCTCGTCGGTTCCGGCTGGGGTAGCGGCCCTGTCGGTGGCCGCTCGGCCCTCACACCAGCCGTCGTGCCGTCGCCCACCTTGTCAGCTCATGCCGGTTGGAGAGCTGCAACTTGCGGAGCACCGCGGAGACATGCGACTCCACGGTCTTCACGGAGATGTAGAGCTGCTTGGCGATCTCCTTGTACGCATAGCCGCGGGCGATGAGGCGCAGCACCTCGCGCTCACGCTGGGTGAGGCGGTCGAGGTCCTCGTCGACGGGCGGGGCGTCGGTGGAGGCGAAGGCGTCGAGGACGAAGCCGGCCAGCCGCGGGGAGAACACCGCGTCCCCGTCCTGGACCCGGAAGATGGAGTCGACAAGGTCGGTGCCGGTGATCGTCTTGGTGACATAGCCCCGCGCGCCGCCCCGGATCACCCCGATGACGTCCTCCGCCGCGTCCGACACGGACAGCGCGAGGAAGCGAACCGGCCGTTCGGTGTCCGCCATCAACGCCGAGCAGCGACGCAGGACTTCCACTCCGCCGCCGCCGGGGAGATGGACGTCGAGCAGCACCACCTCGGGACGGGTACTCGTGATCACCGAGACCGCCTGGTCGACATCAGGCGCCTCTCCGACGACCTCGACCCCCGTGCGCTCCGTCTGGCCGATCTCGGCCTGCACTCCCGTACGGAACATGCGGTGATCATCGACGAGCACGACCCGGACATGCCGTCCGGGCCCGGACACTTCGGTCTCCGGCTCAGCCCCGGGCACGGGCCCGGTGGAACCGTCGGACGCAGAGGCGTCGGAGACACCGGCGTCACCGAACGCCCCCTGCGCCGCGGCCTCGTCGGGCTCACCTCCGGCGCGCCCGGGACCCTGCGCGGCCCGGTCGTCTCCCCCGTCCCCGGTCGGTTCCGTACCCGAACCACTCTGCGCGGCAAGGTCCTTCGGCCCGTTCGCGTCACTCATGACGTCGTCTCCGCCCTCTCCATCTCCAACTCGACCTCCGTGCCGCCACCCGGTACGGCGCGGAGCCGTGCCGTACCGCCGTTGCGCTCCATGCGGCCGATGATCGATTCTCTGACGCCCATGCGGTCGGCGGGTATCGCGTCGAGATCGAAGCCGGGGCCTCGGTCACGGACGGACACGAAGACCGTCCTTCCCTCGACCTCGGCGAAGACCTGTACGGCGCCGCCCTCGCCACCGTACTTGGCGGCGTTCACCATCGCCTCGCGCGCGGCCTGCATCTGCGCGGTCAGGCCCTCGTCGAGGGGGCAGTCGCCGACGACGACCACCTCTATGGGCACACCGTGCTTGTCCTCGACCTCCGCCGCGTTGCGCCGCACGGCCTCCGCGAGGGTGTCTGGCTCGTCGTCCTCGTCCTTGCCGGTGCCCTCGGGCTTGTAGAGCCAGTTGCGCAGGTCGCGCTCCTGGGCACGGGCCAGGCGGCGGACCTCGTTCGGGTTGTCCGCGTTGCGCTGTATCAGCGTCAGGGTGTGCAGCACCGAGTCGTGGACATGGGCCGCGACCTCCGCCCGTTCCTGAGCGCGGATGCGCATCAGGCGCTCCTCGGAGAGGTCCTGGGTCATCCTGACGAGGTAGGGGCCCGCCAGCAGCGCTATCCCCACGAGGACCGCGAGCGCCGCCTGCAGCACCGAGCCGAGATGCGCGGCGGAGCCCTGCAGCACGAATATTCCGGAGACGCCGGCCGTGACCAGCAGGACTCCGGCCACCGAGCGGAGCAGGGTGATGGTGCGCCGACGGCGGCCGACCTCCGCCCAGCGGGCGCGCCGCGCATTGTCAGCCTGGCGCCAGACGAGGGCCACACCGGCGGCGACCAGGACCGTCGGCCAGAGATACGCTCTCGCGCCGTCGCCCAGATTCACCTTGCCGACGAAGACCATGGCCACGACGACCATGAGGAGAAGGGCGACGATCTGGCCCCGGTCGGGCCGGCGTGCCACTAGTCGGCGGCGGCCGTCGGGTGACGTCTCGGTGGTGATGGCCGACGGCCGCTGGTTGTCGACGCCGCCGACGCCGAGCGGCACGAAGAACCAGAACGCCGCGTACACCAGCGCACCCAGGCCGTCTGCCGTGAACAGGCCGACGAACACGAGCCGGACCCAGGTCACGGGCAGCCCGAGATGCCCTGCGAGCCCCCGCGCCACTCCACCGAGCCAGCGACCGTCACTGCTGCGGTAGAGCTTGCGCGGGGGCCGCGGAGTGTCGATGGGCGGTGCTGCGGCTTCCGGCATGCCATCGATGTTCACACGCACGGCCGATCGAGGCATCAGGGTCGATCCCCGAGACGCCCCTGATCTTCGGCCGGGCCTTGATCGAACGCATCCCGGGGCGGATATCAGGGTTCGACCAGGGTCATCCCGACTGCCGTCGAACCGGCGCGGCGGTCACGATGGACGCATGACGGATCACCAGCACGCGGCATCGGAGTCGGGACCCAGCTCGGGCCCCCACTCCCAGCGGCCGACCACCGAGCCGCAGGACGCCGTGCCCCCGCCGGGCACGGCGGAGGAGCCGCGCGCACAGGACGGCCAGGGCGCGGCGAAGGAGCCGCATGCAGACACGAGCGCGCCTCCGGGCCCGCCCGCGGATCAAGCGGCTTACGGAGCGTACGCGGCCGGCTCGGGTGAAGGTGGTCCGACGGGTCAGGCCGCTTCCGGCGGCTCTGCCGGTCCGACGGGGCAAGCCGCTCCCGGTGAACCCGTCGGCGCCCCAGTCACTCCTCAAGGGTTCCGCCGAGACCGGCGGTACAAGATGTTGGGCGGTGTCTGCGCCGGCCTGGGGCGGCAGTGCGACATGGACCCGGTGATCTTCCGGATCGTGCTCGCGGTGCTCTCCGCGACCGGCGGTCTCGGCCTCATCTTCTACGGCTTCGCCTGGCTGCTCGTGCCGTACGACGACGAGGAGGAGAACGAGGTACGGAAGCTGCTCACCGGCCGTGTCGACGGCCAGGCCCTGGCTGCCGTGCTCTTCGCGCTGGTCGGCTGCGGCGTGTTCCTCACCATGCTGGGCAACAGCACCGTCCTGACGTTCTCCGTGATCGTCTCCCTCCTGCTGGCCGGCGCGGGGTACTGGTCACGGCAGAGAGGCACTCCCGACCCCGACCCGTTGGCAGCCCAGGCCGTCGCCGACGCGCCGCCGGAGGCCCAGGCACCCCCCGTGGCCGCCTCCTACCCCTCGTGGTGGCGGGACCCGATAGTCAAGGACGGCACCCATGTGGGCAGCACCGGTTATCTGTGGGGCCCCTGGGAGACTCATGGGCGGGATGTCGCCGCGGCGGTCAACATCGCCCGGGGCGCTCCCTCCCGCCAGGACCTCCGCACCGCGCGCGGGCCGAAGCCGCGCGGGCCGCGCTGGATAGGCGGCTGGGTCTTCCTGCTCGCGTTGTTCGCCGGCGGTCTCGGTACCACCGCGACATGGGAGGACCGCACGCTGGCCGACAGTGTGCAGACGGGGCTGGCGTGTGCGCTGGTGGTGTTCGGCCTGGGTATAGCGGTGAGCGCCATCCTGGGCCGCACGGGAGCGGGGTCGATCTTCCTGGCCCTGGTCACCGCGGGGCTCCTCGCGTGCGCAGCGGCGCTCCCGTCGAACATCACGACCGACTGGGCCCGCACGGAGTGGACGCCCGGAAAGGCCGCCGAGGTGGCGTCGAGATACGAGTTGGGGACAGGTGTGGGCACATTGGATCTGACGCGGGTGGACCTGGCGAAGGGCCAGACGCTGTCCACCAGGGTGGAAGTCGGCGCGGGCAAGGTGAAGGTCGTGGTCCCGCCGCACGTCACGGTGCGGCTTGATGTGCAGGTGGGCTTCGGTGACATCCAGCTGCCGGGTGAGGGCAAGGAGGAGGTGGACGTGGCACCGGACAAGAGCGATCGTCTGACGCTCTCCCCGCCGAAGGGCTCGGCGAGCGGCGGCACGATCACCCTTGACCTGGAGGTCGGTCTGGGACAGGCGGAGGTGGCCCGTGCTGCGACATGAGTTCCAGCCCGGAAAGCTCGTCGGCGGTTTCTTCCTCACCGCCGCCGGCGTCATCTACCTCGGTGACGCGGGCGGTTCCTGGGAGACACCTTGGTTCGTTGTCCTCCCACTCACCGTCGGCGGCCTGTGCCTCGCGGGCGCCGTGGCCTTCGTACACCACGCGCTACGAGGCAACCGGGTGTCCGGGCGGCCGGAAGGGGGAGGGCCGGCGGGAGCGGCGGAGCGGACGGGGCCGATCGGCACCAGAGGGTCGGCGGGCTCGGCAGGGTTGGGGTCAGCAGGACGAATACCGGGAGACGGACCGGGCGGCTCGGGTCGCTCGGCTGGGGACGGTATGGCCTGATCCGGCGGGCGGGGACAGGGCGGCGCGCGGGCGACTCGGGGACCGAAAGGGGCATTGTCGCCGAGGGTCCGAGGGGTGGTTGGGTGCGTGGGGCGGAGGCCACGGGCACGGGTCAGCCGCCGGCCCGACGAGCCTGACCAGGCCGACGGCCAGACCTGTTTGCTTCACCTGCGGAACGGGACACAGGAAGCCCGGTCGGACGGGTCGCTGCGGGCGCGCTCGGTCCACCCTGCTCCGGCCCGCCGCACAGCGCGGAGGCTCGCCCGGACAGGGCTCATCCTCACTGGAGTCACCCCGGCAGGACTTATCCCGGCAGGACTCATCCCGCCAGGACTCACCCCGAGAGAGCTCATCTCAACGTGTTCACCGCCGACGTCAGCGCCACAGCCCGAAGACCTGCCCAGCCACGCCCCGAGGCAGTGAGGCCCCGAGGCAGTGAGGCAAGGAGCGGCGCGGGGGCTTTGGTCGGTGGGCTGGAGCTCGTCGTGGTGGGTCAGCGGTAGCTGCCGACTCGGTGCCCGTTGCGTCGGGAGCGGAAGGCGGCGTCCACGGAGAGGATGGGGGCGCCGGCGAGGATCAGGGGGATCCAGGCCATGAGGTAGGGGAGGTCGTTGCCGTAGTAGTACGGGCTGGAGGACCAGCTGACCGTCAGCCAGAGGCTGAGGGAGATGAGGGCGCCGCCGAGGGCGGCCAGGCGGGCGAGGAGACCGAGGAGGGTGCCGATGCCGACGGCCAGTTCGCCGATGGCGATGGCGTAGCCGAAGCCGACGGGGTTCTTGAGGGCCATGTCGATCATGGCGGGGATGGCTGACGAGTCGCGGGCGGCGCTCATCATGTCGCCGATCGATCCGGAGCCGGACTCGGCCATGAACGCGCTGTCGGTGAGTTTGTCCAGGCCGGCGTAGATGAAGGTGACGCCGAGGAAGACCCTTAGGGGCAGAAGCGCATAGCGGGTGGCTGCGTCCCGCCAGTCGTGGCCACTGTCGAGGTAGGAGGTGTGGGAGTCCGTGCGAGAACCGTGAGTCATCAGTCTGCGCCGCCTCGTGTCCGCCGTGCCGTTGACCCCTCAACAGACGATACGTTCACCGGGGTGGGGAAGCTCAATGGTGCGTCACTCTTCTTCCGAGTTGGGTGGTCTCGTCCCGAGACGGTCCCACGGCCCCCGACTCACCCCCGATCCCCCGCTGCAATGGCCGAAGCACGACAGTGCCTTCTGCAACCCCAGGGCACCCCCCGTTGCCCCGCAGCAAAACGCCCCGGCGGCCACGCGGCACTCCCACCCGGACTCCCACCCGGCGGCCACGCGGCACTCCCACCCGGCAGCCACGCTACCCACCCGAAGGTCACACGGCACCCACCGCCGACGGCCACGCCGCACACCCACCCACCGCCGACGGCCACGCCGCACACCCACCCGGCGTCGACGGCCACGCCGCACACCCACCCGGCGTCGACGGCCACGCCGCACACCCACCCGGCGTCGACGGCCACGCCGTCCACCCACCCGGTGTCGATCAGTCGGCGGAGACCTCGATGGTGTAGCGGTTGGTTTCGACGCCGGCTGCCGTGACGACCTGGACGTCGACCTTGCCGGGTTCGACGTCGGCCGGGACCGGCACGGTGAGGACCGCGTCGGTGGGGTTGCTGAAGCCGCCGGCGACAGGGACGAGGGGGACGTGGACATGGACGGGGCCGATACGGACGACCATGCGGGAGAGGCGGTCGGCGGACTGGGCGCCCGGCGGGACGAAGCCGGCACCGCGGATCTCGATGTCGTCGCCGTTACGGATGGGGGCGTCGAGGTCGCCGGCCTCGCGGGCGCGGACGACGGAGAGGATGACGGGGCGGCCACCCTCGGCGTACTTGCCCGCGACGTAGGTGGCGGCGGAGACGAGGACGAGGAGGGCGAGGCCCCAGGGGAGGTCGGGGAGCTGATCGGGGCGGCGGGCCAGGCGTACCGCCGCGAAGATCAGGGCGACGGCACAGATGGTCACGTACTGGATGTCGGTGAAGCTGCCTCGGCCGGAGTCGTCGGTGAGGAGGTCGGCGGCGCGGGGGCGGTGGGCGCGAACCTTCTGCAGGCGCTGGCCGAGGACGCGGACGCCGACGACTCGGCGTACCAGGACGGCGATGCCGCAGACCACGGCGAGGACGGTCACGATGCCGGCGCCGCGATCGAGTTCGAAGCCGGCGATGAGGGCGTCGCGTGCGCGGTGTTCGGAGGCTGCGGCCAGACGGCCGACCAGGACGAGAACGCAGAAGACGACGAAGAGCACCCAGCTCGCGGCGATCGCGCGGGAGGTGGACAGACGGTTGTCCTCGCCGATGACCGGGGCGAGGGCGCCGCCGCGCGCACGGTGCAGATAGCCGGCGCCAGTCAGCGCCGCGGCCACGAGCAGGGCGGCGATGAGACCTGCCGAGCGGGCGGCGGTCCAGCCCGCGCCGATCGCGGTGAGCGCCTGGACCAGGAGCAGGGCCACGACTACGGCCCAGACGGCGATCGCCGTGCGCAGCCAGAGCCGGCCGAGCCAGGCCTCGCCCTCGACTCGGCCGCGTTCGGCGACGACCGCGGCGGACTGGGTGAGTTCGTCGGAGACCCACTGGCGGGAGGCCGGCGCGGAGTGGGCGACAGCGGCGGGCAGGCCCTGCCCGGAGGCGAACTCCTCGCGTTTCGAAAGGAACTCGGCGACTGCGCGCCGGTGTCCCGTGCGCGCACCGTGCGGGCAGTCCCCGCACGTGCATCCGCCCTCATGGGCAGCCGAGCCCATGCCCCCTCCGGCATCCTGCACCGCCACCGCCCGAGCCCGCCTTCCCGCGCCGCGCACGCCCTCTGCGTCCGCTGTCCTCGGCATTCGCCGTCACCGTCATCGACGCCGTCACCGTCATCGACGCCTCACCACCGTCGCGGGGCGCCGCCCATGCATCTGCTCGCCACCACAGCCGTGCTGCCGGACATTCCGACCCGCGATGACAGCGAATTGTGCCGTACGGAGTGCGGCCTGCGCCCGGCAGGGGCACTGAGCGCAAGGAGGGGGCGGGGTGAAGTACGGGTCGTCTTGTTGACCCGGCTGGGAGAATCTCCGCATGGCCGAGATCATCCAGCGGGACGGGACCTGGGCCTTCGACGGGAGCACGGTCCGGATCACGCCGGGGCTGCACCGGTCCGTGGCGCTGTTCCGGCAGACGTACGGGGAGGTCACGGTTCCTCTGGATGCCGTGGCGGGTGTCGTCTACGAGCCCGAACGCAGACGGGGCCGGCTTCGGCTGCGGCTCCGTGAGGGCAGTGATCCGCTGCTCCAGGCCACCGGCGGGCGACTGCCGGACGCGGCCGACCCCTATCGGCTGACGGTCGACCTCGACCGGTCGGGTGTCGCCGAGTATGTGGCCGAGGAGATACGGCAGGCCCTGCTCCTCGAACAGACCCCGAAGGAGCCCGCCAAGGCGTATCTCCTGCCGGGACCACCGGTGCCGGTGTCGGTCCGGTCGAGTGACGGCACCGTCTCCTTCGACGGCACCCAGGTCAGGATCGACTGGAACGACACTTCCGACCGGGTCAAGCGCGCGACCGGCCCCCGGATCATCGGCATCGGCGATCTGGCGCAGGTGGAGTGGCTGCCGAACTCCGGTTACGAGGACGGCTTCCTGCGCTTCGTGACCCGCGAGACCGTGTTCTCCAAGCTGCCGCCGGACAAGGACCCCTACGCCCTCGATCTGTGGGGCAGCGCCCGCCGTGATCTGCTGACGGCGCTGGTGGCCACCGCTGTCACCGCACGGCTTCCCCACCCGTCGACCAGGGTCGGCGGCCATGCGGACCGCCCCCGGCCGGTCGAAGCCGCGAGCCCGCCTCCGCCGCACGGTCCGGTCCCCGCCACGGCCTCGGCCCTGGCCCCGGGCCATCACGACGTGCTGCTGCGCCGGCTGCGCGAGTTGGGCGAGTTGCACCGCGACGGCGTCCTCACGGACGAGGAGTTCGCGGCCACGAAGGCGGCCGTGCTGCGGGACTTCTGAGCGACGGCGCCGCGCTCGCCGTCGCCCGTTCAGGGCGGCTCAGCTGAGCAGGTCCGGCTCGCTTCGGCTGATGTCCTGCCACAGCGGCTGGTAGTTGATCCACGCCACCAGGTCGCCGCCCGCCTGTTCGCGCGTGGCGACGGCCAGCCGGTGGTCGACGAGGAGGGGGCGGCCCGCGGCCTTCGCGGTGAGCTGGACCTGGGCGGAGCGTTCCATCGACAGGAACCACCACGCCGCCGCGTCGACCGAGTCGCCGACGGTCAGCAGACCGTGGTTGCGCAGGACGAGGGCCTTGCGGCTCCCCAGCACCGCGGCGATCCGCCGGCCCTCGTCCGCGTCCACGGCGACGCCCGTGTAGTTGTCGTAGAGCGCGTGGTCCTCGTAGAAGGCGCAGGACTCCTGGGTGATCGGCTCGATCAGCTCCCCGAGTGCGGCCAGGGCACGGCCGTGCACGGAATGGCAGTGGGCGACGGCGACGACGTCCGGGCGGGCGGCGTGGACCTGGGCATGGACGGTGAAGGCGGCCTGGTTGACGTGGTAGCGGCCCTCGATGACCTGGCCGTCCTGGTTGGCGAGGACCAGGTCACTCACGGTGACGTGCTTGAAGGACATGCCGAACGGGTTGACCCAGAAGCAGTCGCTGAACTCCGGATCGCGGGCGGTGATGTGCCCGGAGACCCCGTCCTCGAACCCCAGCCGTCCGAAGATCCGCAGGGCCCCGGCCAGCCGTTCCTTGCGGTGCCGCCGTTCGTCCTCCACCGACTCGTGCATCGGCGGCATGGCGAACCGCAGCTGGTCGGTGGGTAGGGGCAGGGGCGGTGTGGGCCCGTGCATGTGTCCTCCAGACTGACTTCCTTTACGAATCGGAAGTTACCGTCGGTCCCCCTGCAGAACAGGTCCGTTCCCTGAAGAGGGTGCGCAACCGTTACGCAAGTCACAGAAGCGCGTCGGCGCTCCATCGCCCAGGGCCGAGCCGTCAGTCGCTCGGGGTAACCGGACAGTGGTTGTCGGGTATCCGCGCAAGACTCGTCCCATGCCAGGAACTACGCCACGCGGCGTCCCGCGGAGTGCCGCGAATTGGGCCGCCTTCACCGCTGCCGAACCGGGTCTCGCGCAGACCGTGGAGGAGCGCTTCGGCGCCTTCACCCACCACGTCCTCGCCACCCTCCGCCGGGACGGCTCCCCACGCACGACCGGACTGGAGGTCAGGTTCGTCCGCGGCGAGCTGTGGCTGGGGATGATGCCGAACTCGCTGAAGGCGCTCGATCTGCGGCGCGATCCCCGGTTCGCGCTGCAGGCCAACCCGGGCCCGGGTACGGAGATGGGCGGCGGTGACGTACGGATCAGCGGGCGGGCGGTCGAGGTCGACGATCCGGCCGTCAAGGCCGCGTACGGCGAAGAGGTGGAACCGCCGGAGCCGTTCCACCTCTTCCGCACCGAGCTGACGGAGGTCGTACGGACCTACGTCGAGGACGACACGTATCTGGTCGTCCAGGTCTGGCAGCCCGGAGAGCCGGTGCGCACTCTCAAACGGACCTGAGCCCCGTCACCCGAAGCGGGTCACTCCCACTCGATGGTGCCCGGCGGCTTGGACGTCACGTCCAGGACCACGCGGTTGACGTCCCGCACCTCGTTGGTGATGCGCGTCGAGATCTTCGCCAGCACGTCGTACGGCAGCCGCGACCAGTCGGCCGTCATGGCGTCCTCGGAGGAGACCGGGCGCAGGACGATGGGGTGGCCGTAGGTGCGGCCGTCGCCCTGGACGCCGACACTGCGGACGTCCGCGAGGAGGACCACCGGGCACTGCCAGATGTCGCGGTCGAGGCCGGCCGCGGTCAGCTCCTCGCGGGCGATGGCGTCGGCCTCGCGGAGCAGGTCGAGACGGTCCTTGGTGACCTCGCCGACGATGCGGATGCCGAGGCCCGGGCCGGGGAACGGCTGCCGCTGGACGATCTCCTCCGGCAGGCCCAGCTCCTGGCCGACCATGCGGACCTCGTCCTTGAAGAGCTTGCGGAGCGGCTCGATGAGCTGGAACTCCAGGTCCTCGGGGAGACCGCCCACATTGTGGTGGGACTTGATGTTGGCCGTGCCGGTGCCGCCGCCGGACTCGACGACGTCCGGGTACAGGGTGCCCTGGACCAGGAACTCCACCGCCGGGCCCTCGTCCGCGATGATCTCGGCCTGCGCCTGCTCGAAGACGCGGATGAACTCGCGGCCGATGATCTTCCGCTTCTCCTCGGGGTCGGAGACCCCGGCGAGCGCCTTGAGGAACCGCTCCTCCGCGTCGACGACCTTCAGCTGGACGCCGGTGGCCGCGACGAAGTCCTTCTCGACCTGCTCGGTCTCACCCTTGCGCATCAGACCGTGGTCGACGTACACGCAGGTCAGCTGGGATCCGATGGCCTTCTGCACCAGGGCCGCGGCGACCGCGGAGTCCACGCCGCCGGAGAGGCCGCAGATGGCGCGCTTGTCGCCGACCTGCTCGCGGATGGCGGCGACCTGCTCCTCGATCACGTTCCCGGTGGTCCAGGACGGGGTCAGTCCGGCGCCCCGGTACAGGAAGTGCTCCAGCACCTGCTGGCCGTGCGTGGAGTGCATGACCTCCGGGTGGTACTGGACGCCGTACAGCTTCTTCTCGTCGTTCTCGAAGGCGGCGACCGGTACGACGTCGGTGGAGGCGGTGACGGAGAAGCCCTCGGGGGCGGCGGAGCAGGCGTCGCCGTGCGACATCCACACCGACTGCTCGTCCGGGGTGCCCTCGAAGAGGGTCGATCCGGACTTGGTGACGTGCAGCGGCGTGCGGCCGTACTCGCGGGCGCCCGTGTTGTCGACGGTGCCGCCGAGGGTGGTGGCCATCAGCTGGAAGCCGTAGCACATGCCGAAGACGGGGACGCCGGACTCGAAGAGCTCGCGGTCGAGGCGGGGGGCGCCCTCGGCGTAGACCGAGGAGGGGCCGCCGGAGAGGATGATCGCCGCCGGGTTCTTGGCGAGCATCTCCGCGACCGGCATGGTGCTGGGCACGATCTCGCTGTAGACCCGGGCCTCGCGGACGCGGCGGGCGATGAGCTGGGCGTACTGCGCGCCGAAGTCGACGACCAGGACGGTGTCGGGGGCGGCGGCAGCGGAGGTCGCTGATGACACGGGGTGCCTTCCGGCGGTCGGGCGGGGGTCTGTGTGGCCGAGTCTACCGGGGTGCGCTCCTGTGGTGCGGGCCCACCGGGAGCTCCGGCCCCGGCCCTCCCAGCACCCGGGAACGAGAGGCGCCGCGGTCCCGGCGCGCACACGCACGTCGGCCTCCGGCCCGCTCCACGGAACCGGTCCTGCCGGAACCCGTGGCATACTGGCGCCCATGTTCGCGCACTCGACCTTCATCTTTACCTATGGCAACCGGCCCACCGGCTGCCATGGTCGTGCTGCTTGAGCTACTGACAAGCGACTTCCCCAGGCGCCCCGGGCCGACAAGGTCCGGGGCGCCTGGCGTTTTCCGGGGACTGTCGGGGCGGGGTGCGGGACCGGACACGAGGAGTTAGAAAAATGACCACCACCGCCACGGAGAAGACCACCACCGTCACGGCGAAGACCCCGGGCGCCCAGAAGACCACGGTCACGGAGAGGACCGGCGCTCGTACCGAGGAAGCGGCGGGCGTGATCAGCGGGGCCAGGGAGCGGATCGACGCGTTGGACGACCGGATCATCGGGCTGGTGCAGGAACGGATGGCGGTGTCGGCCGTGATCCAGGAGGCCCGGATCGGGTCGGGCGGCCGGCGCGTGAACCTGTCGCGGGAGATGGAGGTCCTCGCCCACTACAGCGACGCCCTGGGCAAGCCCGGCACCGCCCTCGCCATGATCCTGCTGGAGCTGTGCCGGGGACGTATCTGACCTGCCGACGCGCAACGCCGTCCTCTCACGACGCCGCCCTCTCGCAGTACCGCCCTCTCGCAGCACCGCCGCGAAGGCACCGCGCTACACGTCGCGCTGCGACGGCCACGGCCTCATCACCACGGCGGCGCACGGACGTACGCCTGCCGTCTCACCCGTACGGCGCGTGACCGTCGTACGACACGCTTCGTTGGTCCCGATGCCCGTGCCAGCCAGGCCCGGGTGCGAAAGAACCACGCGTGGCTCCGCTGGAGCGATGAGGCGTTCGGATCGTGCCGTGCGCCGTGGGACCTCGCTCCAGGGTGGTGACCGGACCGCAGGGGACAGCAGCCCGGTCACTCAAGAGAACAGTCGGCTCCGGGGACGCCCGGGGCCGACCGGTGGACTGCTCCGAGGGCGGCGAGACGGCTACGGAGCCTCAGCCGGCCGGCACGATGCAGGACCAGCCCGCACCCCCGAGGTCGACACCTGGTACCGCGTCCCCCGGACGCGTGTCCGACATCCACCCCCCACCAGCGGCGCACCCCCTGCGCCGTTTCGAGGCACTGACGCCGCCCTGACGGCGGTGCTGACGGCGGTGCTGACGGCGAAGGGCCCCGCGGGACGGAATCCGCGGGGCCCTTCGCCGTACCACCACCGGATCGGTGTCGGCCTGCCGGACTCGTCTCAGCCGGCCGCCTTCTCCACCTTCGCGACCTGGGCCTCCAGCACCTCCGCCGGGACCTTCGCCTTGTCCGCGTCGAGCATGTTCATCGAGTAGAACCCGATGAGGGTCGAGCCGCTGCGGACCACCGTGAAGGACATCGGGATCTTGGCGCCCTCGATGTCGCCCTTCATCTTGTACGCGACGGCCTCGTCGCCCTGCTCGGGGGCGGGGAGGACCTCGACGCCGGAGTACTTGTTGCCGACGTGCTCGTACTTCGTGCAGTTCTCGGTCGCCTTGCGCAGGTCGGCCATCACCTTTTCGGCGTCGCTCTGCTCATGTGCGGCGAGGGCGAGGGAGATGACACTGCCGGACAGCTCGTCCTTCGGGGTGACCGTGCGTCCGGCGCGGGCCTTGGCCTGCGGGTCCGAGGTGAAGAAGAACATGTTCGCGATGGGCTGGCAGGCAGCCGGCTCCGCGGGGACGGTCTCGGCGGGCATGTCCTCCGCGGGCATGTCGGCGATGGTGTAGCCCTTGACGTCGCCCTTCGTCAGGGCGGCCTTCTGCAGCTGGGCCTCGGTGAGCGCGCCCTGCCCCGCCGCGTCCTTCTTGCTGCCGGCGGAGGCGGAGGCGCCCGCCGACGGCTTGGTCCCCGCCTCCTTGTCCTCGCCGCCGCCACCGCACGCCGCGGTGAGACCCAGCGTGGCCACGACCGAGACGGCCACCGCTGCCCGCGACATCTTCGACTTCATGTCCCCACCTTTTGCGCCTTGCGCTCTGTACGTCTTTCCAGGGCCCCGACGGGCCCATCGAACATGTATGTGACAGCCGGCCCCGTGAATTCGTTGCGTCACTCCAGCCACATTCACATGTGACTCACGTCACTCCAGAAAGGTGTGATCCGGAGGGCAACCCTTCGCCTGCCTCGCTTGTCACATCTGGCACACGAGAGAAGGACCCGCGCTCGGAGGGGGGTGCGGGTCCTTCTCCGCTTCTCTCACTTCTCCTTCGGCGGCACCGTCGGAACCGGCATCAGCGGCAGCCGCAGCGCGCCGAAGGCGTCCGCCGGGACCGCCGGGCTGACCGGCTGCACCGGACGGAGACGTTCGTACGCCGCTCCGGGGGCGGGACGGTGGTCGGGCTCACCCTTGTTCGGCCAGTACGACATCGCGCGCTCGGCCTGGGCCGTGATCGTCAGGGACGGGTTGACGCCCAGGTTGGCGGAGACCGCGGCGCCGTCGACGACCGAGATGCCGGGGTGGCCGTGGAGACGGTGGTACGGGTCGATGACGCCCTCCTCGGGGGTGACCCCGATGGGGCAGCCGCCGAGGAAGTGCGCGGTGAGCGGAGTACCCATCAGTTCGCCCACGTTGCTGCCGGCGAAGCCGTTGATCTCTGCGGCGATCGCGGACGCGGCGGCCGAGGCGGCCGCGATCTGCTTGGGGTTGGGGGAGCCGTGGCCCTGTCGGGCGGTCAGCAGGCCCTTGCCGGGCCCCTTCGGCTTCAGGTACGTGGTGAGCGAGTTGTCCAGGGACTGCATCACCAGACCGATGATGGTCCGCTCCGACCAGCGGCGGTTGGACAGCGAGCGGGCCACCAGCAGCGGGTGTTTCGCCGCGTGGGCCAGCCAGCCGAGCACCCGCGACACACCTGACGCCGTGCCGCCCGCGTACGGCACCTGAAGGATCGACAGACCACCCATCGCGTTGGAGCCCTTGCCGTAGCGGACCGGCTCGATGTGGGTGTTCTCGTCGGGGTGGATGGACGAGGTGATGGCCACGCCCCGGGTGAAGTCGACCTCGGGGGCCCCGTGGGCCTTGCGGTAGCGTCGGTTGTCGGTCTGGGCGCCGACCAGGGCCTCGGAGTTGGTGCGGGTCAGCATGCCCAGGCGGTCGGAGACGTGGGGCAGCCGGCCGTTCGCCTTCATCCGGTGCAGCAGGGTCTGGGTGCCGTAGGTTCCGGCGGCGAGGACGACTCGGCGGGCCTTGAAGACACGGCCCCCGGCCCTGCCTGTGCCCCTGCCCGCCTTGCGGCGTGCGTCGGTGGGCAGGGTGGTCACGGCGAAGCCGCCCTGCGAGTCCTCGGTGAGGGCGACGACCGTCGTCATCGGGTGGATGACCGCGCCCGCCTTCTCGGCGAGGTAGAGGTAGTTCTCGTTGAGGGTGTTCTTCGCGCCGTGGCGGCAGCCGGTCATGCACTCGCCGCACTCGGTGCAGGCGTTGCGGGCCGGGCCCGCGCCGCCGAAGTACGGGTCCGGGACCTGGTCGCCGGGCGCGGCCTTGGCCCTGCCGTCGGCGTCCTCGCCGTCACCGAAGAAGACGCCGACCGGGGCCAGGTGGAAGCTGTCGCCGACGCCCATCCGTTCGGCGGCGGCCTTCAGGTGCACGTCGGACGGGGTCATCGTCGGGTTGAGCCGTACGCCGAGCATGCGGCGGGCCTGGTCGTAGTACGGCTTCAGCTCCTCCTGCCAGTCCGTGATGTCCTTCCACTGGGGGTCCTCGAAGAAGGGCTTCGGAGGTACGTAGAGGGTGTTGGCGTAGTTGAGTGAGCCGCCGCCCACACCGGCCCCGGCGAGCACCATGACATTGCCGAGCAGGTGGATGCGCTGGATGCCGTAGAGGCCGAGTCCGGGTGCCCACAGGTAGTTCCTGAGGTCCCAGGAGTTCTTGGGGAGGGTGGCGCGGGTGAAGCGGCGGCCCGCCTCCAGCACCCCGACCTTGTAACCCTTCTCGGTCAGGCGCAGGGCGGTGACGCTGCCGCCGAAGCCGGAGCCGACGACGATGACGTCGTAGTCGTATGACACGAGCTCTCCTCATTGAGAACGGTGCGTACCGCGCCCCCGGAGGGGCGCGGGGTGTCAACGCAGCCGAAGCGCCTTCATGACCTTGAGGCTGGTGCTCATGAACTGCGCGTACTTCTCGTCGTCCATGCCGAACGACGGGGCCATCGGGAGGAGGCGCTGCTGGGCGACCGTCTGGGCCTCGGTGTACTTGAGGATGCCCTCGGAGCCGTGTCGTCGGCCGAGGCCCGAGTCCTTCATGCCGCCCATGGGGGACTGGACGCTGCCGTACGCCGAGGCGTAGCCCTCGTTGACGTTGACCGTGCCGGCGCGCAGGCGGGCGGCGACGGCGCGGCCCCGGCGGCCGTCCTTGGTCCAGACGGAGGCGTTGAGGCCGTACGCGGTGGCGTTGGCCTCGTCGATGGCCGCCTCCTCGTCCGTGAAGCGGTAGACGGAGACGACGGGGCCGAAGGTCTCCTCGTTGCAGACGGCCATGGGCTCGGTGACGCCGTCGAGGATGGTCGGCTCGTAGAAGTAGGGGCCTATGTCGGGGCGGGCGACGCCGCCGGCGACGACCTTGGCGCCCTTCGCGACGGCCTCGTCCACGTGCCGGGTGACCGTCTCCATCTGACGGTCGCCGACGAGGGAGCCCATGTCGGCGCCGTAGGCGAGGGATGTGCCGAGGCGCATCGCCTTGGTGCGGGCGGCGAAGCGCTCCAGGAAGGCGTCGGCGACGGACTCGTGGACGTACAGGCGCTCGATGGAGATGCAGAGTTGGCCGGCGGAGGAGAAGCAGGCGCGGACGGCTCCGGCGGCGGCCTTCTCTATGTCGGCGTCCTCCAGGACCAGCATGGCGTTCTTGCCGCCGAGTTCGAGGGAGACCCCCACGAGGCGGGCGGCGGCGCCCTGGGCGACCTCGCGGCCGGTGCGGGTGGAGCCGGTGAAGGAGACGTAGTCGGCGTGCCGGACGACCTCGGGGCCGATGACCGGGCCCTCGCCGAGGACGACCTGGAAGACCTCGGCGGGCAGCCCGGCCTCGATGAGGAGGTCACGCGCCCACAGGGCGGTCAGACAGGTCTCCGTGTCGGGCTTCATCACGACCGCGTTGCCCGCGACGAAGGCGGGGATCGCGTCGCCGACGGAGAGTTCGAGCGGGTAGTTCCAGGGGGCGATCTGGCCCACCACACCGCGCGGATGGCGGAGTTCGACCACCTTGGTGAGGGTCGGAACGGCGCCGGCGTGCCGCTTCGGCTTGAGGTACGCGGGGGCCTTGCGGCCGTAGTGGCGGGCCGCGACCGCGACGGCCTGGACCTCCTCGTGGGCGTGCAGACGGGCCTTGCCGGTCTCCAGCTGGATCAGGTCGAGCACCTCGGCCTGACGCTCCAGCACCAGGTCGTGGAAGCGGAGCAGGACGGCGGCGCGTTCGCGTACGGGCACCTGCGCCCACACGGCCTGCGCGGCGCGGGCCCGCACGTACGCCTTCTCCACGTCCTCGGGGGTGGACTCGGGCAGGTCGGCGAGCTTCTCGCCGGTGAACGGCGTGTGGTTGGCGGTCCGGCCGGAGCCGACCACACCCTTGGTGAGCTGGGCGACCAGTTCGGGGGTGACCACGTCGGCGGCGGTGCGGGCGCCCGCCGGGGCGGGTGCGAGGGGGTTGGTGCCGGTCGTCCGTGCCGTGCCGGTCGTGCCCGTGGCGGTCGTGCCGGTCTTTTCGGGGGCCTGCGAGTCCGTCATGACGCGCAGGGTATTCCGGAGCGGACGACTTTGGGTACCCGGCGGTAACAGGCTTTCACCGTCCGCACACACCATGCCAGTGATCAGTGGCACGAAGACGCTGATCAGCGCGTTGGGCGCCCCGCGGTCGCGACTTGGTCACATCGCGCGGAACCCTGGTCTCGCCTCGGCGGGGCCTCACCCCGCGAGGATCTTCAGCCGCTCCCGTGCCCCCTTGAAGACCGCGGTCCCCTTCTTCTCGTCCGGCGTGCCCTTCGGCATGTCCACCCGGAGTTCGAACATCCGGCTGTCGTCGGTGCGGACGATCAGTTCCAGGACGCGGGTGGGGGTGCCGTCCGCGTAGTGGGTGGTGTCGGCGAGCACCGCCTCCTGCTCGTCGAAGCTGGTACTCGTGTACTGCGCGGTGGACTTCACGCCGCTCCCCACGATGTCGGAGGAGTCCTTGGCCTGCTTCATGGGCGACGTGGGCGCCTTGTCCCACTGGGTGAGCCGTACCCGGATGACCTTCTCGCCGTCGTAGATGACCGTGCGGGACCTGCCGTCCTCGCCGCTCTTCGCGCGGATCCGCTCGTACGAGTTCGGGAGGGACAGGACGGCGTTCATCTCCTTCTCGCGGTGGGCGACCCATCGGCTGCCGGCGTCGGCGCCGGACCGGGATGCGGACTCGGACGCGGCGCTCGACTCGGGGCGGAGCGGCGTCGTGACAGGAGGCGCGACCATGGAGCCGTCGTCCTCGGCGCCGATCACCGTCCCGACCCAGACTCCCCCGCCGGCGAACAGGACTCCGGTGACTGCCCCGACAGCGACCAGCCGCCGGTGGGAACGCCTGCCGGGCCGCCGAGCGGGCTCGGCTCGTCGTACGTCGACGGTTGCCGGTGGGGGTGCCGGCGGGGTTGGGGAGGCGTTGCCGGGCCCGGCCTCGTGCCGGTCACCGGGTGCGACGGCCGCGGGTGCCGCGTCCTCGCGTAACGCCTTCCCCGGCCGTTCGTCCGCGAGCCGCAGCGTCCCCTCGTCCTCGCCCAAGTACTGCAGCCGCGACGGCAGTTGCGTGTCCGGGGTCCGTCCCTCCGCCACGTCGGCCAGGATCCTCGCGGCCTCCTCGGCGTCCGGACGGTCCGCGGGGTCCTTGGCCAGGAGCCGTACGACCAGGGGGCCCAGGGGACCGGCACCGGCGGGTTCGGCCGGCTCGGTGGAGAGGATCGCGGCGAGCGTGGACTCGGGGGACGCCCGGCGGAAGGGAGAGGCGCCCTCGACTGCGGCGTACAGGAGGACGCCGAGCGACCACAGGTCGGAGGGCGGCCCGGCGGCACCATGGCCGGACATGCGCTCGGGAGCGACGAACTCCAGCGAACCGACGAACTCCCCCGTCATGGTGAGCGATTCCTCGCCCTGGACATGGGCGATGCCGAAGTCGGTGAGGACGACCTGGCCGTGCTGGCCGAGCAGGACGTTGGCGGGTTTGACGTCGCGGTGCACGATGCCGACGCCGTGCGCGGCGTCCAGCGCGCCGACGACGGCGAGGCCGATACGGGCCGACTCGGCGGGCGTGAGGGCGCCGCGTCGGAGCCGTTCCTGGAGGGACTCGCCGCGGACCCACTCCATGACGATCCAGGGGTGGCCGTCGTCGATCACGACGTCATGGATGGTGACGGCCGACGGGTGGTCGACGCGGGCGGCGGCACGGGCCTCGCGGTAGAGGCGGTTGGCGGCCCGGCGGCGGGCCTCGTTCTCCGGGTCGTCGGGGTCGCCCGGCAGCCTGGGCTGCTTGACGGCGACCTCGCGGCCCACCAGTTCGTCGACCGCCCTCCACACGGTGCCCATGCCACCGGAACCGATGCGCTCGGTCAGGCGGTAGCGACCGCCGACCAGGCGCTCGTCGCACCGGGCCGACCGACCGCCGAACCTGCGTGCCTCGCGCTGATGTTCGCCGTCGTCGCTCATGCGACATCAGTACCGCGCGGACGCGGAATTTGTCGACGTACGGCCAGGACAAGGCGCGTTCCCCGGGGAACGGGCAGTCGTGAGCGCTAGCGCCGGCGGTTCCACAGGTCCTCGGCCCAGCCGTACCGTTCGCGGTGCTTGGGCAGGGCCGTGCGGCCGACGGCCGCGGCGAGCTTGCGCAACCGGCGCCAGTCCAGGGGAGGTTTGGGCTCGGGTACGCCCGGCCGGTCGCGCGGTACCCGTACGCGCAGCGCCTTGGCCGAGATCCGGCAGTGCACGGGCGTCGGCAGGACGAGGGCCTCACCGTCGACGCCGACCTCGATCTCCGGCCGGTCCGCCTCGACGATGATCTCGTCGGCGATGAGGAGGCTGAGGCCGGGCGCGTTCGGCCCGAGGACCAGGCTCGCGGCGTCGGCCGCGTTGTCGACCCGTACGCCGACCACGCCCAGTACCCCGGCGTCCAGCCGCTCACGGCGGCCGAGGCCGACCAGGTCGTCGCTGCGGTAGACGTTGTTGCTGACCAGCACGGCCTGGGGCGCGTCGATCACGGCGTCACCGATCCGGGCGGTGAGCCGCGGGCCGCGCTGGTGCGTGAGCAGTTCGGGCAGCAGTTCCAGCGTGGTGCGTACCTTGTCGTCACGGTAGGCCGGGCTCTGCACGACGGCCGCGTACGCGCCGAAGGAGGCGTTGTTCACGAAGGGGTGGCCGCTGGCGTACCCGAGGTCGACGTGGAGTTCGACGCCCTTGTCGGTGAGGGCGTCGAGGCAGGCGGCGGGGTTGTCGCGGTCGAGGCCGAGGTCCATGGCGAAGTGGTTGCGGGTGCCGGCGGAGATGACGAGGAGGGGCACGTCGTACGCCGCCGCGATGGCGGCCACCTGCGCCTGGGTGCCGTCCCCGCCGGCGACGCCGAGCAGGTCGGCGCCTGCCCGGACCGCGTCACGGGCCAGTACGGCGACGTCCTCGTGGTGCTCCGGGTCGAGCAGATGGACCCTGGCGCCGAGCCGTTCGGCTCTCTCCTTCAGCCGGAAACGCTCGACCTTCCCGCCCCCCGACTTGGGGTTCATGATGAGGAAGGGCCGGGCCGGCGCGGGTGTGCGGTGCTCGGGCACGTCCACCCGGTGCGACTTGGTGAGGCTGAGCGCGAACTTCCCGGACCAGACGGCCGCACCCCACAGCGCGGCCGACACGAGCACGACCCAGAGCAGGTTGACGGTCGCGAACCACCAGATGACCCCCACCGGCGCTGCCACCGCCAGTGTGGCCGCCGCGGCCCGGACGGCGCCCCGATGCGTCAGCACCCACCACAGTGCGGCCACCGTGAGACCGGCGCCGAGCAGCAGACCCGCGACGAGCAGCAGGCTCGCCTCCCGGGCGTAGACGATCGGCAGCAGGACGGCCAGTGCCGCGCTGCCGAGGGCGGCCCGTGCCGCCCACCGCTGTCTCGCATGAGCCCGCACATCCAGGTGTTCGATGCCCACGCCCGCCCGCCCTCCGCGCCGATCACGCACTTGACACGGCATGTTAGGGCCAGGGGGCGGGCCAAGGCGATGGCCTTCCGATCATCCGCGGGAACGCCGTCGCGAGCGCCGCACGAGACCGCGACCCGCATACGCCCGTTGGGGTCATGGTCGAGGTCCGGGCGGTTCCTGACGGCGCAGCGGGGTGTTGGGCGAGTCGGCGTGGCCGACGAACGCGGAGTCCGAGCACCCATGAAGATCACTTTTCTGCTGCACAACGCCTACGCGATCGGCGGCACGGTCCGCTCGACCCTGACCCTCGCCGGGGCGCTGGCCGCCCGGCACGAGGTTGAGATCGTCTCGGTGTTCCGGACGGCGGCACAGCCCCTGCTGGGGGTGAGCGGCGATGTGCGCCTGATCCCGCTGGTCGACGAGCGCCCCGACTCCGCGGCGTACGACGGCGGCCATGAACTGATGGCGCGGCCCTCCGCGCTGGTGCCACCCGCCGAGGTCCTCGCCCACCGCTACACCGCTCTGACCGACGCGCGCCTGCGCGCGTTCCTCGGCTCCACCGACGCCGACGTCGTGATCGCGACCCGTCCCGCGCTGGTCGTCGTCCTCGCCGAGCACGGACCGCGGCACGCGATCCGCATCGGTCAGGAGCACCTGTCGTACGACAACCACGTGCCGGGGGTGCGCGCGGCGCAGAACGAGGCGATCGGCCGCCTCGACGCGTTCGTCACCGTGTCCGCGCGGGACGCCGCCGACCATCGCCGTCTGCTGCCCGGCCTGCGTACCCGGATCACGGACATCGCCAATGCCGCGCCCCGCCCGAGAGCCGAACCGTCCGGCCTGCGGGCCCCGCTCGTGGTCGCCGCCGGGCGGCTGGTGCCGGTCAAGCGCTACGACCTGCTCGTCGAGGCCTTCGCCAAGGTCGTCGCCGAACGCCCCGAGTGGCGGCTGCGGATCCACGGCCAGGGACCTGAGCGCGCGAACCTGCGCGCCGCCGTCGCGGCCCACAACCTCAACGACCACGTCTTCCTGATGGGCCCGCACACCACCATGGAGACCGAGTGGGCGAAGGCCTCCGTGGCCGTCGTGAGCTCCGCGTGGGAGTCCTTCGGCATGACCATCCTGGAGGCCATGCACGCCGGGGTCCCCGTGGTGGCCACCGACTGTCCCCACGGCCCCGGCGAGATCATCACCGACGGCTCCGACGGCCTCCTCGTCCCGCCGGGCGACCCCGACGCCCTCGCGACGGGGCTGCTCCGCCTCATCAACGACCCCGGTCTCCGGCGCGCGATCGGCACCGCCGGCCGCACCACGGTCCAGCGGTACGGGCCGGCCACGATCGCGGACCGGTACGAGCAGCTCATCGCCGAACTGCTGGGCGCTCGACGGCCGGGGCTGGTGGCGGGGATGGGGCGGTGGCTGGGCCGGACGACGCCGGGGCGGTGGATGCGGCGGGCGGCTCCGGAGCCAGGGGCGTGGCGGGCCGGGGCGGCGCCCGCGACGGAGATCGCGCTGAGGCCGTCACGTCCGTGGGGCGACTGCCGGGTCGACGCACGGCGGGACGTACGGGTGTCGGTCGGCTGGGCCGACGCGTCCGGGCAGGACCTCGTACTGATCCTGCGCCACCGCCGCGGGGAGGACGAGATCCGGATGCCGCTGGAACGACTCCCGTCGCACGACGCCGGCCCGGCATCCCTGGAGCGGGAGCGGACGGACGGCGCCCGGAGCCCGTCGGACCGAGAGCCGCGGGACGACTCCGGAGGCAGGTGGACCGCCACGCTGAGCGCAGCCCGTCCGCCCCTCGCCGAGGGCCGCTGGGATCTGTACGCCGAGCGGGCGAAGGACGGTGTACGGCGCCGGCTGCGGGCCGGGCTCGTGGAGCAGCGGGGCCTGCTGGATTCGGAGTTCACCGGCGCGGGCCCGGTGGTGTGGTGGATCCCGTATACGACCAGGGACGGCTGCCTCGCCCTGCGGACCTTTCACCGCGCCGCCCACGCCGAGGTCACCGCACTGCCGGCCGGTGAGGGGTCGTCGGCCGTGGAGGGCGTGCTGCACGGAGCCGAACTCGGCGTCGGCGCGGCGCTGGTGGGCGTCGCCCGGGGTGGGCAGGCGCCAGACTTCGAGGCACCGGCGGTGTCCACCGGAGGGCAGCTGCCCGACGGGCACCAGTCCCCCGGACGCCGGTTCCACGGGCGGCTGCCGTCCCTGCCGGAGCCGACCGTCCCCGGCAAGGTGATCTGGGACCTGTTCCTGCGCCCCGCCGCCGACGCCGGACCCGTCCGCCTCGGACGGCTGTTCGGCGACATCGTGGACCGCAAGGACACCGACAAGTACCCGGCGGTCACCATGCCCACGCAGTCCGGCGCGTCCCTGCGGGCCCGCTTCTTCTTCACCGTCACCAACGACCTGGCCCTGAGTGTGTCTGCGTGCGGTGATCGAGCCGCTGCTGCCGAAGCGTGAGCGGCGGATACGGCATCCCGGGTGCAAGAGGACGCCTCCGGCTCGCCCACAGCACGACCCGCACGCAAGAGCCCGGCGTTCTGAAAGGCCCCTAGGAGGCGCTCCAGCGGGGGTCACGGCCGAGGTAACGCAGGAGGACCGCCACGTCGTCATCGCCCTGCTCGGGCGCCAGGGCGGCGGCGTACGCGCCGTAGGGGCGCAGCGGCTCGACGATCTCCCTGGCGACCTTGAGGAGGGGGCGGGCCAACTCGGGCGTGAGCGGCGACGGCCGGCCGGTCGCCAGGGCGATGTCCCAGGCGTGGACCGCTGCGTCCAGCCCGCACGCCGCCGAGCCGGACCACGGGGACATCATGTGCGGCGGCACCGGCGTGGGCACCTCGGCGGCGTCCCGGTCGACCCCCGCCCACGCCTTCGCCGCGCGTGCCAGGGCGTCCTCGAGGAACGCCGCCGGGTCCACCCCCTCCAGCTCGCCCGAGGGGGCGAACGGGTTGAAGTCGGGGCCGGGTTCGCCGGTCAGCGCGGCGGCATAGCCGATCTGGTCGCCGACGGCGTGCTGGAAGACCTGGGCGACGGTCCAGCCAGCGCAGGGCGTCGGCAGGTGCCAGCCGTCGGCGGGGACGGCGCGGGCCGCCGTGCGCAGTGCTTCGTGGGAGGCGTCCAGGACAGCCCAACCGCTGGAGACCATGCCATCGCTCATCGGAGAGCCCCCTGCCGTGGTGCCCTCACCGTGGTGAATGTCGTCGTCATGCGTCCACTCTCGGCCCGTGGCGACAGGAGAACCAGTGCCCTTTGCGACGGGAGGACTGCCAGTGCCAGGCGCAACGGCTGCCCGGCCGTGCGCGGTCGGCCGGGCTGGGCCCGCTTGTGGGCCATTCTTCCGAAGGCCCCCTCAGGACTTGACGATCTTCAGGGTCTCGACGGCCGTACGGGCGATCTCCCGGCCCTGCTCGGTGAAGTGCCCCTTGCCCGGATAGTCGATCCACAGCCGGTACGTGTCGCCGTTGTCGGCCCGGTAGTAGAGCACCCGCGCCTCGCGCAGCCGCGGGGACTCGCTGTCGGTGGTCGTGTAGACGATGGTGTTCTCGGCGGCGTCACGCTCCTGGTACTTGGCCTCTTTCGGCCTTCCCCTGGGCGCGGGGTCGTCGGCGATGCCCCAGGAGTACTCGCCGTCCTTGAGCATGTCCCAGTCGGCGTAGGCCTTGTCCAGCGCGGTGGCCGGAAGCTCGTCCTCCTTGTCGTCCGCTTTGACGTCGCGGTCCACGGCGATCTGGATGAGCCCGCTCGGGTCGCTGTACGACGCGTATGTGTCGTCCGCCTCGTCCGGCTCGTACGTGTCCTTCGTGAAGTCCCCGGGCACTCCGACGCTCGCGCCGACCCTGCCCCCGAGTTCCCGCTGCTTCCAGCCGTCCGGCAGCGGTCCGGCGAAGGGGTCGGCGACGACCAGGTACGCCGTGACCGCGGCCGCGACCACCGCCGCGGCGAGGCCGACGAGGGTCTTGGGGCCGAGGCGCAGCCCCTTGCCGGCCGGGGCGGCGACCTGCTGGACCACCTGGGTGGGTGCCGGTGCCGGCGGGTTCGCGGCGGCCTCCAGGAGTTCGCGGACGCGGGCGGCGGTCGGACGGCGCGCCGGGTCCTTCTGCAGCAGGCCGCTGATGGCCTCGGCGAGCGGGCCCGTGGCCGACGCGGGAGCGGTGGGCGCGGCGTTGAGGACGGACTGCAGGGTCGCGGGGGTGTTGCTGCGCCGGAAGGGCGAGACCCCTTCGGTGGCGGCGTAGAGGACGACGCCCAGCGACCAGAGGTCGGAGGCGGGGCCGGGACGCTGGCCCAGCACGCGTTCGGGGGCGATGTACTCGGGGGAGCCGACGAAGCCGCCGGTGTCCGTCAGGTTGGTCTCGCCCTCGATCTGGGCGATGCCGAAGTCGGTGAGGACGACCCGGTCGTGACGGCCGAGCAGGACGTTGTCGGGCTTGACGTCGCGGTGCAGGATGCCCGCCGCGTGCGCGGCCTCCAGCGCGCCGAGCACCTCCAGGCCGATTCTCGCCGCGTCACGCACCCCGAGGGTGCCCTCCTGGAGGGCGTCGCCCAGGGAACGCCCCTGCACCAGCTCCATCACGATCCATGGCCGGCCGTCCACGACCGCCACATCGTGCACGTTCACGACCGCCGGGTGATCGAGTCTGGCCGCGGCTCGTGCCTCGCGGCGCATCCGCTCGTAGACGTTGGCTCGTTCACGCTCGGGAAGGTGGTCCGGGACGCGGGGCTCCTTGACGGCGACCTCCCGGTCCACCGTCTCGTCCTTCGCCCGCCACACCGTGCCCATCCCCCCGTGCCCGAGCTTGGCGAGCAGTCGGTAACGGCCCGCGATCAGCCGCCCGGCACCGTGGTCCCGCGCGGGCTGCACCGACGGGCCTGGCGGGGTGGGCGGGGCGGGGTGGGAGGTCGAAGCCGGCTGCGGCGTCGGCTGCAGGTCCGGCGGCGTCGGCTGCGCGTACGGGTTGCCCGGGTACGGCACGGCAGGCTGCGGCGGTTGCAGTCCGAAACTCGTCGGCTCGCCGGATCCGTAAGGGGCTCCCCCGTTGCTGCTCATATGTTCATCTGTATCGTGCAAGCCCCCGGGCTTCCAGCCCGGTCGCCCTCCAGTCACAGACCCGTGACGCGGGAAGTCCCTTATCTCCGTTTTATCGCGTACCTTGACGTCGCCTCACCGGCTCGCGAAGGTGTCCACCGCCACGTCGAAGTACTCCTTCGCCTCGCTCACCCTCCCGACCGGTGCAGAGACCCACACGTCGTACAGCTTCCCGTCCTGCTCCCAGCACAGGTCGTACGTGTGGCGTGGCCCCTCCGCCGAGCTGAAGCCGTCCCAGGTGAACTCCCAGAGCGCCGCGGGCCGCCCCTGGTGCGTGGTCTCGGCGACCCGCCCGTCCCGGTAACCGGGGTTCGTGGCGGGACCCTCCTCGTGGGAGCGCCGCATCACGGCGACCGGGCCGCCCTCCTCGGGATCGTCGACCTTGATGCCGATCCGGATCGACTGCCCCGGCGACATGTAGAAGAGCCGCTCCCCCTGCGGCTCCCGGGTGAAGTCGTCCGGCACGGCGAGGCTGAAGCCCCGCTCGTCCCGGGCGAGCCGGTACCCGGAGGGCACGGTCGGCGCGGTGGCCGCCCGCGAGCGCGTCACCGTGGGCGCGGCGTCCCCCGACGTCCCCGAGGACATGCCCGTCGTCGTCCCGGACGCCGTACCGGACGTCGCGCCCGAAGTCGTCCCGGAGGTGCTGGGCTTGCCCGGCCCGCCCGGCTGGCCCGCCGTGCCGGACGGCGTGTTGGACGTGCCGGGCGTACGGGGTACCGATGTGGTCGGCGAGACGCCCCCGGCGCCGCCCTCCCCCATCAGCAGCGCGGCCGCCGACACCCCCGCTCCCGCCATCGCCGCGACCAGCGCGGCAGCGACCATGATGCTCCTGGTGGACTGCGGCCGCCGTGGCTGCGCGGGCTGCTCCGGCAGGGCCGTCGCCTGGTCGTGCACGGGGCCGCCGGGCTGTCCCGGCTGTTCGGGGTGGTCCCGGTGTCCGGCTTGCGTTGCGTCCTGGACGGCGGGCGGCGGGGGCGTGCGCGGCACGTCGCGCCGGGTCGGGGTGTAACCGGTCGAGGTGCGCGGCCCCTTGGGCGGCCGCGGCGTACGGCCGGTCTCCCGGAACGCGCGCAGCAGTCGCTCCGCCTCAGCCGCGTCGAGCCGCCGGTCGGGGTCGCGCTCCAGCAGCCCGCGGATGACGGGGAGCAGCGGGGCGGCCTGGGCCGGTGGCCGGATGTCGTCGAAGACGACGGCGTGCAGGATGCCGCCCAACGAGTCGCGGCGGAAGGGCGATTCCCCGCTGAGCACGGTGCACAGCAGCGCGCCCAGCGACCACAGGTCGGACTCGGGCCCGGTTCGGACCCCTGACATCCGTTCCGGCGCGGTGTACTCGGGCGAGCCGACGAAGGACCCGTTCTCGGTGAGCGTGGTGGCGCCCGCGACCTGGGCGATGCCGAAGTCGGTGAGGACGACCCGGTCGGTTCCCCTCTCCAGCAGGACGTTCGCGGGTTTGAGGTCGCGGTGCAGGACCCCCGCGTCGTGCGCCCGCCGCAGCGCGCCCAGCAGAGCGAGCCCGATCCGGGCCGCCTCCCGCGCCTCGACCGGCCCGTCGGCCGCGACCCGCTCGGCGAGCGAGCCGCCGTCGATGAACTCCATCACGATGTAGGGGCGTTCGTCCTGTTCGACGACGTCGTGGACGACGATGATGTGCGGGTGGCCGAGCCGGGCCACCGCCCGGGCCTCCCGCAGGGTGCGTTCGCGCAGTTGCCGGGACGTCTCCTCGGGGAGCGAGGGGTCGAGGGCCAGCTCCTTCACCGCGACCCGCCGGCCGAGGAGTTCGTCGGTGGCGCGCCACACGATGCCCATACCGCCGCGGCCGACCCTGGCCTCCAGCCGGTACCGGCCCGCTATGACACGGACGTTCTCCCCCTCGGTCCCCATGCGCCCCATCATGCCGCACCGGACCGGAACCCTCCGGTGCCACGTGACAGGGCTGGCCGACAAGCGACGTACGCGCGTCTCGCGAGCGCCGCGTACGCGCCGTGCACAGGCCCCCGGTCCCGAGATCCGCCGGGCCCGGGCCGGGAAAGCCGCGTGGCCGGGTCTGTCGCCCTGTCAGGACTCGGCAGCGGGCCCGGCGCCATGGATGCCCGGCCCCGTGGGACCGAGGGGGCCGGGCTGAGTGGGCGTTCCTCGGGTCACTTCCGTGCCTCCCGCCAGCTGCGCAGCACCGTGTCGAACTGTTCGCGCGCGGTGTCCCAGTCGGCGACGGGCGAGGACATGTAGATCGTGTACTCGACTCCGTCGCGGGCGAGATACGTCTGTTCGATCGCCCGGCGCGGACCGGGGAAGTCGGTGTCCTGGGCCGCCGTCCAGGTGAAGTCCCACAGCGCACCCGGGCGGTCGCGGTAGAGGTTCTCGGCCAGGCTCACCGCCCGGTACGCGGGGAGCCGTCCCTTCACCTGCTCCTCCAGGTCGAGCTGGTGGAGGTAGGGGCTGTCGAAGTCCGGCGAGTCGTCGACGGCCACTCGGAGGAAGTGCTCGCCGCCGTCCGGTGTGTAGTCGATCTGCGCGCCCTCCACCCGACGCTTCCACCCCTCGGGCAGGACCAGGCTGAAACCCTCCGGGTCGTCGACGCGGACCCATCCCTCGGGGACGCCGTCCGTCGCCGGCCGGCCCTGGCCCGTCGTCGTGCCACCCGTCCCGGCCGTCGTACCGGCCGTGGCCGAGGTGTTCGCCGCCCGCCACTCGTCCGCGTAGTACATCGCGGCGGCGCCACCGCCCCCGATGAGCGCGGCCAGCAGGACGACGAGGGCGACGGTACGGGCGCGTCCGCGCCCCCTGGCGCCGCCGGGGGTGCCGGTGGGGCCGTGGCCTGCGACCGTCCGGGCGCCGGACGCGAAGCCGGGCGCGGGGGTGGCGGAAGCCAGGGCGGCGGACGGCACGGCGCCCGCGGCGGGACGCCCCGCGCCGTGGGCTTCCTCAGGGGCCCCGCCGGGCCCTTGGGGAGTCCCGCCGTACGCATGGGCGGCCCCGGCAACACGGGCGCCCTCCACAGGCCCCCCGTACGCGCCGCCGGCGCCTCCCCCCGCGCCCTCATGCGCACGTCGAGAGCCTGTCTCAGGCCCGCCCCCAACCCCACGAGAGCCCGCCTCGGACCCGCCGTCGCCCTCGCCCACGTCATCTCGGCGACGCGGGCCGGAATCCGTGGCGGCCGCTCCCGCCGCCTGCTGCCGCGTGGGCACGTACGCCTGGGCGACGCGCGGCCGCCGCCCCTCCGCGGCCTCGGCGAGCATCTGCTCGGCGTCCTGCGCGTCGGGCCGTACGGCGGGGTCCTTGCACAGCAGCGCGGCGATGACGGGACCGAGCGGGCCCGCCGCCACCGGTTCGGCGGCTTCCTCGCTCACCACGGCCTGCATGGTGGTGAGCGGGGTGGTGCGCCGGAACGGCGACTTGCCCTCCACCGCCGTGTACAGCGTGGCGCCCAGCGACCAGAGGTCCGACGCGGGCCCGGGCTCGTGCCCGCGCACCCGCTCGGGCGCGATGTAGTCGACCGAACCGACGATCTCCCCGGTGCGCGTGATCGTCGTGTCGCCCTCGACCTGGGCGATGCCGAAGTCGGTCAGCATGACCCGGCCGTCCTCGGCGAGCAGGACGTTGCCCGGCTTCACATCACGGTGCAGCACACCGGCCTGGTGGGCGGCGCGCAGCGCGCGCAGCACCCACATCCCGATCCGGGCCGCCTCCCGCGCCTCGACGCGCCCGTGTTCCCGGACCGCGTCGGCGAGCGAGACGCCCTCGACCAACTCCATGACGATCCACGGCCGGTTGTCGTGCTCCAGCACGTCGTGCACGGTGACCACGGCCGAGTGGTTGATCCGCGCAGCCGCGCGCGCCTCCGCCCGGGTCCGCGCCAGCAGCACGGCCTGCTCGTTCTCCGAGACGTACAGCGCGGCCGTCAACTCCTTGACTGCCACCGCCCGGTGCAGCACCTCGTCCCGGGCACGCCACACCCTGCCCATGCCGCCGCTGCCGATGACGTCGACGAGCCGGTAGCGCTCGGCGATGAGCCGGCCCTGCATCTGATTCACGTTGCCCCGCAATGCTCTTGACAGGGTCAGGTTAAGGAGCGGCGCTCCCACCGGGGAACCGGCACGGCCGCACAGAGACAGCACTGTGACGGTTATCGCTTCCGCGAGCGGAGCGCAACCTTCCGCCGCCCTGTTCGTTCGGGCGCCCAACTCGCCGTGTCAGCGGGTCAGTCGGCCACTCGGTAGGTGTCGGCGGCCTGCTCGTACAGCCGTGTCACCTCGTCCCGCTCGGCCTCCGGCCCGCGCACCTGCACCACGTGGTACTTCCCGTCGAGGAGTATCGCGAGGTTGCGTACGAAGACACCGCGTCCCTCGGCGTCCTGCCAGGTGAACTGCCCCTCGGCCATGGTGACGCCACCGACCTCGACCAACCGCATGCCGGCGGACGTGGCCCATGTGGAGTCACGGAACGGCTGGAGTTCGCGCTCGCTCTCCCGCTGGTACTTGAGCGGGTCGCTGCCGTACGTCGCCGTGCTGTCCCGGCCGGGTACGACGATCAGCTCGAAGTCGCCCCGGGAGTACACGATCTGGCCGCGCCCGTTCTTGGGGCTGCGGTCCCATCCGGTGGCGACGGCGACCTGGAAGCCCTCGGCGTCCTTGCGCAGGGTGAAGCCCTGGGCGACCTCCGGGCCACCGGTCTGGGTCTCCTCCGCGCCGGACGACTCCGACGGGCTCGCCTGCCCCTCCCCCTTCTCGCCCCCGTCGGGCGAACTGGAGTTCTGGTCGGGCCGGGACTGGCTGCCGGTCTCCGGCGGGGCACTCGGCTGCCCCTCCGCGCCGGTCCGGCCGCCGTTGCCCACGCCGTCGCTGCTCGGCTCGGCCTTCGGCATGAACACGATGGCGTATGCGACCGCCGCGGCCAGCGCGAGCAGGATCAGCAGAAGCAGGTTCCGGCCGAGCTTGCGGGGCTGCGGGGGCCTGTCCTGGCGGACGCGCCGGTGCCGGGCGTGAGCGCTGGTCGCGGGCAGACCTGCGCGGCGCCTGCGGACGAGCTCGCCGCGTCGCCGAACGATCGGCAGCCGGCTCGCGTTCGCGGGCGGCACCGGCACGACGTGGGCCCCGGCCTCGGGTTCCGGCGCCGACCGTACGAGGGAGCGCAGCCAGCCGCGCAGCTCCTCGAAGTCCAGTCGCTCGGTGGGGTCCTGACGCAGCAGCGACTCCACGACCGGGCGCAGCGGCCCGCACTCCTCGGCGAACGCGGGCGGCTCCGAGCACACCATCTCGACCAGCTCGGCGGTGTTCTCCTCCGGGTACGGCGCGTGTCCCTGCACCGCACGGAACAGCAGCGCCCCCAACGCCCACAGATCCGTCGCGGGACCGATCGGCGCCGCCAGCTGCCAGTTCTCGTGCACCGGCCCGGCCTGTTCGGGCGCCCACCGCTCGGTGACCGGCCCCACCACCGCCATCCGCGCCTGCCGCGCCCGCTCGGCGGCGAGCGCCGTGGCGGGTCCCCGACCGGGAGCGGCGCCGACGGCCCGGTCCCACGGCGTGACGTCCGGGGCGGGCCTCGCAGGTTCACTCGCCGAAGCGCCGTCGCCCAGGACGCCACCGGGGCGCGCGTCCCGCGGAGCCGGGTCGGTCAGGCCGCCAACACCGGGCGCGGGCGCGCCCCCTCGGGGCTGCGCGCCGTGCCAGGCGGTGGTCGGAGTCCCGCCGTTGGCGCGGACTCCGTACGGGTCGGCGATCTGGCCTGGTGGTACGGGGCTCGTCGCCAGTCCGGGAGGGAGGCCGTCGTCGCGGCCGGTGGTCGACGGTGCCGTGCCGTCCGGGGCCGCGCCGGGCGCGGGTCGCTGTGCGGGCAGCCCGGTGCCGGGGCCGCCACGTCGGTCGTCCTGGACACGGGCCGCCGCGCGGGCCCCCGCCCGGTACGCCGCGATCGCGCCCGCCCGTGCCGCCCGGACGTCACCGCCGGCCTCCAGGGCACGCTGCCCCTCCGAGGGGTCGGTGACCGCCCTCGCCTCTATCGCGGCCCGGCGCGCCGCCTCGGGGTCCCCGGCACCGCCGCCGAGGGCTGGGCCGCCGTACGAACCGCCCGTCAGAGCACCGCCGGGCGCGGCCACCCCACGGGCCCCGGCACCGCCGGCCCCGAGTGCCCCCGGAACCGGACGCGCACCGCCGACGCCACCGTGCCCCGCCGCTCCCGCGGCCCCTCCATGGCCGGCCCCGGACACTCCCGGATCACGGCCGCCCGGCACGACCGGCCCAGCGCCCGTCGCGCCCGGACCACCACCGGACGTGCCGGGACGATCCTCGAAGTCCGGCGCGGGCACCGGGTCGTACCCGCACAGGGCCTCCTCGGCGGCCCCGACCGCGAGTCCCGTGAGCATGACCCGGCCGTCGTCGCAGACCAGCACCGTCCGTTCGGTGATGTTGCGGTGCACCCAGCCGTGGGCGTGCAGCGCCCGCAGCGCGGTGAGCACGTCGGAGGCGACCTCGGCCGCCCGGTACGGCGTCAGCGGCTGCTCCGCGAGCAGCGCCGCGAGGGGCCGCGCGGGCACCAGTTCGCTCACTATCCACAGCGAACCGCCCTCGGCGAACACGTCGAAGACCTGGTCGAGCCGTGGATGGTCGGGGATCTGCGCGGCGGCCTGCGCGGCCTCGATCGCCCGGTGCACGGCCGGGTCGGCGGTGCCTCGCGTGGCGCGCGGCGTGCCCCGGCGCGCCCCGCGGTCCCGGGCCACGTACCCCTCGGGCAATCCGTCCGCGTCGAGCACCTCGGCCTCGACGACCTCGGGCAACGGCACCTGCCGTACGAGGACTTCCTGTCCGCTGTAGGTGTCGAAGGCCCGGCTCTCGGCGAACTCGTAGTCGTCGGAGGGCGGCAGCGGCAGGCGGTAGCGGTCCGCGAGTACTCGTCCCGCGTATTCGTCCACGATGCCCTCCCCCGACCGCCTGGTTGGTCAATTCCGTTCGCCCGGCGTCCCGTTCCGTTCTGGATGCGTACGGTCCGCAGCCATTCACGATACGTGCCGGAGGCAACCCGCATTGAGGGGATGCGATATCTCACCCGTCTCGAATGCGCTCGAACGCCCTCGATCTTCCCCGGAACACCCGTCGCCGAACTCACCCGGCGGGCACGACTCCCCCGGCCGACCTCGTATCGGACGAGCTCACACCACCCCGTGCCCCCGCACGCCCCCGTACGGCGCATCCGGCCGGAGCGGCATCCTCACGGCTCCATAACGAGATGGGCACCGGCGCACAACAGCCGCGGAACCACCGCCCGAGCCGCCCGCCGGTGTACGTCCGCACCCTCCGTCCGCCGGCCCGGAACCGCCCGGCGCGCCGCGGACTCACGTCATCACGCACACCCCGCCGACCGTGAGCCGTGTGCCTCCAAGCGCCTCCCGCGCGCCGACCGAAGCACACCGGCGGAACCCGCCGACCCTGCCGGCCGGGGCGGGGCCCGGGGCGCTCAGGTGCGTGCCCGGCGCCTCACGACTTCGGGCGGAACGTTTTCGTGAAGGTCCGCCAGGTGTTCTTGCGCAGGTCGCCGCTCCACTCGGACGCCTTGGCCGTGTACATCAGCGCGTACCCCTGCTGGTCGTTGACCACGAATCCACGGTCGATCGACCGGTACTTCGTACCGCCCTCCACATAGGTGAACTCCCAGTCGGCCGTGTTCCAACCCCGGTAGTTCACCGCGTCGATGCGGATCAGCTTGTACTGCGCGCGGGTCATGTACTGCTCTTGGTTCTTCCAGTCGGCGACGGGGTCGTCCTTCGGGGTGGTCGTCCACCCCACGAGCAGCTTCTGCCCGTCGGGCCCGGCGAACCGGGCGCCCGCCGCGCCCGTGGACTGGTACTTCCACCCGTCGGGCAGTCCGATGGAGAAGCCCTGACCGCTCTTGTACGTCTTGGTGGCGAGGTTCTTGGACTCCCCGGAGCCGCCGTCGCCGCCCGGACCGGTCGATGTGCCGGAACCGGTGTCCTGCGAGTCGTTCGCGGACCCGGTGGCCTCCTTGGAAGTCTCGCCGTCCGGGCTGGGGACGGACCCCTGGTCCTCGTTCTTGCCCGCGCCCTTGCTCTTGTCGTCGCTCGTCGAGGAATCCCCGCCGGACACGGCGGCCTTGGTGCCGGGGCCCTTGCTGTTGTCGGCGCTCTCGCCGTCTCCGCTGAAGGCGAACGCCAGCACGGTCCCGAGGACCGCCAGCGCCACGGCGACGGCGATGACCGCCAGCGTCCGCCGCGACACCACATCGGTGATCGGCGCCCTGGGCGCGGGCCGCGGCGGCAGGTCCGGCGGCGGCACCTGCGGCCACCCCGAGGTCCGCCCCGCGGGGGTCGAGCCGGCCGGACCGGTGTCACCGCCGCGCGCCCCGACCGGCCCGGAGACCGGCTTGCCCGCGGTCGGGTTCACGGCACTCCCGGCCTTCGCGGCGCCGGCCGCGCTCCCCGCGGCCGGTCCGGACGGGAGCCCGACCGACGCGGACTTGGCGGTGACAGCCGTGGCGGGCGTGGCCGAAGCGGCGGCCGCCGCGCCCCGCGTGTCCCCACCGGCGGTGCTCCGCAGGGCTCCGCCGGACGCGTTGCCGGACGTGCTCGGCGCGGCGGTGGCGGCAGCGGCCGGCCCTGTTTCGGGAGCGCCCTTGCGCATGGACCAGCGAGGCGCGCGAGGCCGCTCCCCGGCCTCGTCGCCCCGCTTGGTCCCGAGCCCGCCGAACCCGCCCTTCCGGGGCCGCTCCTCCGGCACCACGGGCAGCGGCACGAGTTGCGTCGCGTCCAGCGGAGCGGCGTCCTTCGGGTCGGGCGCGTGGATCACGGTGTTGAGCATCGCCCGCGCGCCCGCGTCGTCGAGCCGCCGCTCGGGGTCCTTGGTGAGCAGACCGAAGATGACGTCCTTGAGGGGCCCGGCACGCTTCGGTTCCGGGACCGGCTCGGTCATCACCGCGGTCAGCGTCGCTATGGCCGACCCCTTGTCGTACGGCGGCACACCCTCGACCGCCGCGTACAGCAGACCGCCGAGCGACCACAGGTCCGCCGCCGGCCCGGGCTTGTGCCCGCGCGCCCGCTCCGGCGAGATGTACGAGGGGGCACCCACGAGCATGCCGGTCGAGGTGATGGACGGGTCGCCCTCGACCTGCGCGATGCCGAAGTCGGTGAGGACGACCCGGCCGTCCTGCTTCTCGATCAGCACGTTCGACGGCTTCACGTCCCGGTGCAGGATGCCCTCGCGGTGCGCGGCGCGCAGCACGTCGAGGATCGCGAGCCCCACCTCGGCGGCGCGCCTCGGTTCGAGCACCCCGTCCTCACGGATGACCTCGGCGAGCGATTTGCCCTCGACGAGTTCCATCACGATCCAGGGCCGGTCGTCCTCGTGGACGACGTCGAACACCGTCACCGCGCCGTTGTTGCGGATCCGCGCGATCGCCTTGGCCTCGCGCAGTGTGCGCGTGATCAGCCGCCGCTTCTCGTCCTCGTCGATACTGGACGGGAACCGCAGTTCCTTGACGGCGACCGTACGGCCCAGCGTCTCGTCCTTGGCACGCCACACCGTGCCCATGCCGCCTCGACCGAGGACCCCTCCCAGCCGGTACCGCCCGGCGAGGAGACGTGCGTCCTTGTCCTGACGGGATTCCCCGGCCCGCTCCGCCTCCGACATGCGTCCCCTCATGCAACCCGCCCTGACAGAGCCTCCATTGTCACCCACCCGCCAAGCGCTCCACGCCCAGGGTGCCCTCAACCAGCCACCGCATCTCCCCAGACGCTCACTCGGCCCACCCACACTTCACACCCCGGTCGGGCATGGTCGCCCCCGCCGACCCGGCTCACAGACCCCGTCCTGCTTGGGAGAAAGGGCTTTTGAGGCGAAGGGCGCGGGTCCGGGGCAGGCCCCCGGGAGAGGGGTCGGCAGGCCAGGGCAGGGACGACGAAAACCAGCCAGTGGAGGTGGAAGGCCCGCTCGACACGCTCCACCGGCACCAGCCGCCCCGCCGGGCACACCGCCCCACCCACCGGAATCGGGCCCCGCCCCGGCGCCGCTCGGGTCCGTCGCGCATGATGTGCCGGACAGGAAGAACCGATGCCACCGAGCAGGACGCCCATGACACCCAGGAAGCCCAGGAAGCCCACGGCTCATCTGGCCGTCCCCGTGGCCCTGTTCCTCCTGGCCCTGGCCCCGACGGCCTTCCCGGCCCAGGTCGCGGCGACCACGGACACCGCCCTTCCTCTCCTGGTCACCCGGGGCCGCGCCCCCGCCGCCGCCCTGCTCGCCGACGACGCGTCCGGCACCCGCTACGCCCACGCCGAGGCGGAGGACCGGTGGGCCGCCCGCGAGGACGAAGACGGCCGAGAAGGCACACGCGAGCACAGGCCCGAGCCCCTCCACCGTGCCGACCACTTCCGCGCCGGCAGCATCACCAAGACGTTCATCGCCACCGTCGTCCTGCAGCTGGCCGCCGAACGCCGGCTGTCGCTGGCGGACCCGGTGGAAGACCACCTGCCGGGCCTGGTCCGAGGCGAGGGCGCCGACGACCGCCGCCTCACCCTGCACGCGCTGCTCACCCACACCAGCGGCCTCGCCGACTTCACCGACGCCACCGAGGGAACCGTCCCCGTGACGCCGCGTCAGGCCGTACGCATCGCTCTTTCCCTTCCCCCGACCACCCCCGGCCGCTTCTCCTACTCGAACACCAACTACGTGCTGCTGGGCCTGGTCATCGAGCAGGTCACCGGCAACTCTTACGCCGCCGAGGCCGAGCGCCGCATCATCACGCCCCTCCGCCTGACGGGCACTTCCTTCCCCGGCGCCCGCTCCGCACTGCCGCGTCCGCACGGCCGTGCCTACTCCGCCGACGGCTCCGACGTCACCGACCTCGACCCGCGGGTGGCCGGAGCCGCCGGCGAACTCGTCACCACCCTCGACGACTTGAACCGCTTCTACGCTGCCCTGCTCGGCGGTGACCTGCTGCGTCCCCGCGAGCTACGCGAGATGCTCGACACCGGTGCCGCGCACGGCTCGTACGGAATGGGCCTCTACCCCGTTAAGCTCACCTGCGGCACCACGGTGTGGGGGCACAACGGCCGGATCCAGGGCAGCTACGTGCGCACCGCCGCCACCGTCGACGGCCGTCACGTCCTCACCTACCGCGTGAACACGGACGCCCCGGAGGACCCCGGTCTGGAACCGGCACTGCTCGCAGCCGAGTTCTGCCCCCGCGGCGCGTAGGGGCGGTGGGGCCGGGGCGCAGCTCTCTCCCTACAACGGCACGATGTCCGGCGCGCCCAGCCGCGCCGCATCGGCCGTCAGATCGTCCGGCTGACGCTGCGACTCCCGCTCCGCCTCCACCCGCTTCTCGTAGTGCTGGACCTCCCGCGCGATCTGGTCCTTGTCCCAGCCGAGCACCGGCGCCATCAGCTCGGCCGCCTCGCGCGCACAGCGCGTCCCACGGTCGAAGGTCTCGATGGAGATCCGGGTGCGGCGGGTGAGTACGTCGTCGAGATGGCGCGCGCCCTCGTGCGAGGCGGCGTACACGACCTCGGCCCGCAGATAGTCGTCGGCGCCCTGCAGCGGCTCGGCCAGGGAGGGGTCCTTGGCGATGAGGTCGAGCACCTCCTCGGTCGCGGACCCGAACCGGTTCAACAGGTGCTCCACACGCACCACATGGAGGCCGGTGCTCGCCGCGATCCGCGCCCGCGCGTTCCACAGCGCCCGGTACCCCTCGGCACCGAGCAGCGGCACGTCTTCGGTGACGCACTCGGCGACACGCTGGTCGAGCCCGTGCACGGCGGCGTCCACCGCGTCCTTGGCCATGACCCGGTAGGTCGTGTACTTGCCGCCGGCCACGACTACCAGTCCCGGTACGGCGTGGGCGACGGTGTGTTCGCGCGAGAGCTTGCTGGTCGCCTCCGACTCGCCCGCCAGCAGCGGGCGGAGCCCGGCGTACACGCCCTGCACGTCGTCACGGGCGAGCGGCACCGAGAGGACGGAGTTCACCTGCTCCAGCAGATAGTCGATGTCCGCGCTGGACGCCGCCGGATGGGCCTTGTCCAGGTCCCAGTCGGTGTCCGTGGTGCCCACGATCCAGTGCCGCCCCCAGGGGATGACGAACAGCACGGACTTCTCGGTCCGCAGGATCAGCCCGGTCGTGGAGTGGATCCGGTCCTTCGGTACGACCAGATGGATGCCCTTGGACGCCCGCACGTGGAACTGTCCGCGTTCCCCGACCATCGCCTGGGTGTCGTCCGTCCACACCCCGGTGGCGTTCACGATCTGCCTGGCGCGGATCTCGTACTCCCCGCCCCCTTCGACGTCCTGCACCTTGGCGCCGACGACCCGCTCGCCCTCACGCAGGAACGCCGTCACCCGCGCGCGGTTGGCGGTCTTCGCGCCGTACGAGGCGGCCGTGCGCACCAGGGTGGCCACATAGCGGGCGTCGTCCATCTGTGCGTCGTAGTACTGCAGGGCTCCGACGAGCGCGTCCTTCTTGAGGCAGGGCGCGACCTGCAGGGCGCGGCGGCGGCTCAGATGGCGGTGCAGGGGCAGCCCCCTGCCGTGGCTGCGGGCCATCGACATCCCGTCGTACAGGGCGACGCCCGATCCCGCGTAGAACCGCTCCCAGCCCTTGTGCTGCAAGGGGTAGAGGAACGGCACGGGCTTCACGAGGTGGGGTGCGAGGCGCTCCAGCAGCAGCCCGCGTTCCTTCAGCGCCTCCCGTACCAGGGCGAAGTCGAGCATCTCCAGATAGCGCAGGCCGCCGTGGATGAGCTTGCTCGACCGGCTCGACGTACCCGACGCCCAGTCACGTGCCTCGACCAGGCCCGTGGACAGGCCCCGTGTCACGGCGTCCAGGGCCGTACCCGCACCGACCACGCCACCACCCACGACCAGCACGTCCAGCTCGCGCTCGGCCATACCCGCCAGTGACTCGGCGCGCTGTGCCGGTCCCAGTGCCGCTGTCCTCACCGCTGCCTCCCGCTGATTGTCGCGCCGGCCGCACCTGCCGATGCCCGTCGAGCAAGACCCTGCTCACATCCCCCTGCCCAGAATTCTGACCGGGTTGCCCGACATCGGCCACCACCCGCCCCCAGCCTGTGGACAACTCTCCGGGACGCGCGGAGAAATACTCCGACCCAATCCAGCAAATCGGTCATATTTACTCCTAGTCTGACATTGCGCTCGCTCATTAAGTCCACAGGGCTTGCGCGTCTGTCCCGCTTCGGCTACTGGGAAGGACGGCTCACGCCATGCCCGCAGATCTCGCCGTCATCGGACTCGGCCAGCTCGGCCTGCCGCTGGCCCAGGCCGCCGTCGCCGCCGGCATCCCCACGCTCGGTTACCGCACCGGCCCCGAACGGAGCTCCCTCACCCCGGCCGAGCTGCGCCGCATGCTCGCCCGCGGTTTCAAGCCCGGCCTCAGCCCCGCCGAACTGGGCCGGGTCCGAACGGCGGTCGTCTGCGCCCCCGTACCCATGGGCGCCGACGGCGCACCGGACCTCGCCCAGCTGGAGGAGGCCGCCCGGATCCTGGCCGCCCACCTGCGCCCGCACACCACGGTCATCCTGGAGTCGCCGGTCCATCCGGGCACGACGGAGGAGTTCCTGCGCCCGCTCCTCGAAGACGGCTCGGGCCTGCGCGCGGGCCGCGACTTCCATCTCGCCTACTCCCCCGCCCGCGTCGACCCGGGCAACCGCGACTTCGACCCCGCGAACACCCCCAAGGTGATCGGCGGCCTCACCCCCGCCTGCACCGAGTCGGCCGCCACCTTCTACGGCCGGCTCACCGACAAGGTGGTACGCGCGCGTGGACCACGCGAGGCCGAGACGGTGCAGCTCCTGGAGACCAACTACCGGCACGTCAACATCGCCCTGGTGAACGAGATGGCCGTCCTCTGCCATGACCTCGACATCGACCTGTGGGACGTCATCCGCTGCGCCGAGACCAAGCCGTTCGGCTTCCAGGCCTTCCGCCCCGGCCCCGGTGTGGGCGGGCACGCCCTCGCCCAGGACCTGTCGGGCCACGCTCCCCGATCGCTCCGCCTGGTCGAACTGGCCCAGTGGGTCAACAACCGCATGCCCCAGTACGTCGTCCAGCGTGCCGCCACCCTCCTCAACGAGCACGGCAAGTCGGCCCGGGAAGCCCGTGTCCTCCTCCTCGGCATCACCTACAAGCCCGACGTCCCCGACCAGGAGGGCACCCCGGCGGACGAGATCGCCCGCCGCCTCCTCCAACTCGGCGCGCACGTCAGCTACCACGACCCGCACATCCCCACCTGGAGCGTCGTCGACCGCCCCATCCCCAGGGCAGACTGCCTCTACGAGGCCACCGCCGAGGCCGACCTGACGATCCTCCTCCAGCACCACCGCACCTACGACCTCCAAGCCCTGTCGGTGAAGGCCCAGCTCCTGCTGGACACCCGCGGGGCCACGCCGACGGGGGCGGCGCACAGGTTGTGAGTAGGGCGCACGCAGCCGCCCTGGACTCCGGAGCTGGTGGCAGACGGGGTCCCGCGCCCGATACCGTACAGAAACGGTGGAGCCCACCGCAGCGGCTACTGCGGCAGGCTCCTGGATGGTTCACGGAGTGTCCGCCCCTAGTCTTCGTGGGGGCGGCCGCTCACCATCCGAAAAGCCGCAAGATCCACCTCCTCCGGCACTGCACCATCCGAAGACGGAGTCGGTCCCAGCGGGTGGGCTTGCGGTGACGTCCCACGGGCGCCCCCTTCCACGACACCGCCCAGTAGCCCGGTGGACGGTCCGTCGGAGATCGGGCCGGGCCCCGAGGGCGGGGTCCGGACCGTGTCCTTGGAAGGGGGCCCCAGAAGAACTGGGGCGCCGGTCAGGAACGCTATCGGCCCCCTTCGCCCGTTCGGCCCACATTCGTCCCGAACGCAACCGCGCGCCCCCGACCGCAACCCACGCCCCCACCAGCCCCTATGGGCACAACGCAAAGGGGCCCGGTCGCCCCGTGGGCAACCGGACCCCTTTCTCCGCTCGGATCGAGCGCGGCGTCACCTCACCGCCTGTGCTGCGAGTCCGCGACCGTCACCTCGACGCGCTGGAACTCCTTCAGCTCGCTGTACCCGGTGGTGGCCATCGCCCTCCGCAGCGCGCCGAAGAGGTTCATGGAGCCGTCGGGCGTGTGCGACGGTCCGGTCAGGACCTCCTCGAGCGTGCCGACCGTGCCGAGGTCGACCTTCTTGCCACGCGGCAGCTCCTCGTTCACCGCCTCCATGCCCCAATGGTGGCCCCTGCCGGGCGCGTCCGTGGCGCGGGCCAGCGGGGAGCCCATCATGACCGCGTCGGCGCCGCAGGCGATCGCCTTGGGGAGGTCGCCGGACCAGCCGACACCTCCGTCGGCGATGACGTGCACGTACCGGCCGCCGGACTCGTCCATGTAGTCCCGGCGGGCCGCGGCCACGTCGGCCACCGCCGTCGCCATGGGGACCTGGATGCCCAGCACGTTCCGCGTGGTGTGGGCCGCGCCGCCGCCGAAGCCGACGAGGACGCCGGCCGCGCCGGTGCGCATCAGGTGCAGGGCGGCCGTGTACGTGGCGCAGCCGCCGACGATCACCGGGACGTCCAGCTCGTAGATGAACTGCTTCAGGTTCAGCGGCTCGTGCGAGCCGGAGACGTGCTCCGCCGACACGGTCGTCCCGCGGATGACGAAGATGTCGACGCCCGCGTCCACGACGGCCTTGGAGAACTGGGCCGTGCGCTGCGGGGAGAGCGCGGCGGCGGTGACCACACCGGAGTCGCGCACCTCCTTGATGCGCTGCCCGATCAGCTCTTCCTTGATGGGAGCGGCGTAGATCTCCTGGAGTCGGCGGGTCGCGGCCTCGTCGGGCATGCCGGTGATCTCGTCGAGCAGCGGCTGCGGGTCCTCGTACCGCGTCCACAGGCCCTCGAGGTTCAGCACGCCGAGGCCGCCCATCTCGCCGATGCGGATCGCGGTGGCCGGGGACACGACCGAGTCCATGGGGGCGGCCAGGAAGGGCAGCTCGAAGCGGTAGGCGTCGATCTGCCAGGCGATCGAGACCTCCTTCGGGTCGCGCGTACGACGGCTGGGGACGACGGCGATGTCGTCGAAGGCGTACGCCCGGCGGCCGCGCTTGCCGCGCCCGATCTCGATCTCAGTCACGTCTGTGGCCTTTCCCTGATGCGTTCAGCGTCTTCCAGTATCGCCGACGGGCACGACGAAGGCGGCCCCGGATGCACCGGGACCGCCCTCACCAGGTCCGTTGTCTACTTACGGCTGTAGTTCGGCGCCTCGACGGTCATCTGGATGTCGTGCGGGTGGCTCTCCTTGAGGCCCGCCGACGTGATACGGACGAAGCGCCCCTTGGTCTCCATCTCCTCGATGGTGGCGGCGCCCACATACCCCATGGTCTGGCGCAGACCGCCGACGAGCTGGTGCAGCACGTTGGCCAATGGCCCGCGGTAGGGCACCTGCCCCTCGATGCCCTCAGGCACGAGCTTGTCGTCGGAGGCGACCTCGGCCTGGAAGTAGCGGTCCTTCGAGTACGACCGCCCCTGGCCCCGGGACTGCATGGCGCCCAGTGAACCCATGCCACGGTACGACTTGAACTGCTTGCCGTTGATGAACTGCAGCTCGCCCGGGGACTCCTCGCAGCCCGCGAGGAGGCTACCCAGCATCACCGTGTCGGCGCCCGCGGCGAGCGCCTTGCCGATGTCGCCGGAATACTGCAGGCCGCCGTCACCGATCAGCGGGACACCCGCCGGACGGGCCGCGAGGGACGCCTCGTAGATGGCCGTGACCTGGGGGACACCGATACCGGCGACCACGCGGGTGGTGCAGATCGAGCCCGGGCCGACACCCACCTTGATGCCGTCGACACCAGCGTCGATCAGCGCCTGGGCGCCGTCGCGCGTGGCGACGTTGCCGCCGATCACGTCGACGCCGACGCTTGACTTGATCTTCGACATCCAGCTGAGGGCATTGCTGTTGTGGCCGTGCGAGGTGTCGACGACCAGGAAGTCCACACCCGCCTCGGCCAGCGCCTGGGCCCGCTCCAGGGCCTCGGGGCTGGCCCCGACGGCGGCGCCGACGATCAGACGGCCCTCCGCGTCCTTGGCGGCGTTGGGGTACTGCTCGGCCTTGACGAAGTCCTTGACGGTGATGAGGCCCTTGAGGATGCCCGCCTCGTCGACCAGAGGAAGCTTCTCGATCTTGTGGCGGCGCAGCAGTTCCATGGCCTCGACGCCGGAGATACCGACATGGCCGGTGACCAGCGGCATCGGGGTCATGACCTCGCGCACCTGGCGGGAGCGGTCGCTCTCGAAGGCCATGTCGCGGTTGGTGACGATGCCGAGCAGCTTCTTGTTGCCGTCCGTGACCGGGACACCGCTGATGCGGAACTTGGCACACAGCGCGTCGGCCTCGGCCAGCGTGGCGTCCGGGTTCACCGTGATCGGGTCCGTGACCATGCCGGACTCGGAGCGCTTGACCAGGTCGACCTGATTGACCTGGTCCTCGACGGAGAGGTTGCGGTGGAGCACGCCGACGCCGCCCTGACGGGCCATGGCGATCGCCATGCGCGACTCGGTGACCTTGTCCATCGCGGCCGAGAGCAGGGGGATGTTCACCCGTACGTTGCGGGAGATGCGGGACGAGGTGTCGACCGCGTTGGGGAGCACCTCGGATGCACCCGGCAGCAGCAGCACGTCGTCGTAGGTCAGCCCGAGTGTCGCGAATTTTCCGGGCACTCCGTCGACGTTGGCAGTCATGACACCTTCCCCAAATGGCCTTGATCGGTGCGGATGTCCATGCTAACGGGAAGCGTGGGGCACACATTCCACGGTACGAAGTGATACCGGGCTTCGTATGTTCGTACGGAAAGGGCGCCCCGGATGTTCATCCGGGGCGCCCTCCGCATCGTCATCGAACGCCGGTACTACTGCTCGGCCAGCGCCCTGAGCCTGCTCAGCGCCCTGTGTTGCGCCACCCGTACCGCGCCGGGCGACATGCCCAGCATCTGTCCCGTCTCCTCGGCCGTGAGCCCCACGGCGATCCTCAGCAGCAGCAGCTCCCGCTGGTTCTCGGGCAGGTTGGCCAGGAGTTTCTTGGCCCACTCGGCGTCGCTGCTGAGCAGCGCGCGCTCCTCGGGGCCGAGGGAGTCGTCGGGGCGCTCGGGCATCTCGTCCGAGGGGACGGCCGTCGAGCCGGGGTGGCGCATGGCGGCGCGCTGCAGGTCGGCGACCTTGTGGCCGGCGATGGCGAAGACGAAGGCTTCGAACGGTCGCCCGGTGTCCTTGTAGCGCGGCAGCGCGAGAAGGACGGCGACACAGACCTCCTGCGCCAGGTCCTCCACGAAGTGCCGGGCGTCACCGGGCAGCCGGGACAGACGGGTACGGCAATAGCGCAGCGCCAGGGGGTGGACATGGGCGAGCAGATCGTGAGTGGCCTGCTCGTCCCCGTCGACCGCGCGATGCACGAGCGCACCGATCACTGTCGTCTCGTCGTCGCGCATCGGTCCATGGTGCCTTGCGGCCGTCCGGTCCGTGGCGCCACGTCCGTGGTTGTGCACCGAAGCGTTATGAGTAGGCGCGCCGGAACTCATCTCCTGCGCCCTCCCCTCCCGCTCGTTCGACTGCTCCCCGAGGAACTCCACATCTCAAGGATGCGGCATCCGCGGCGAAACGAGCAGCGGGCATCCGGTGGACCGCTCGGCCACCCCCGCCCACCTGGTGGTGAGCGGGGATTCTCCTACCCCCGTCACGGCTCAACTCAGCGAACCAGACCCCAGCGGAACCCGAGCGCCACGGCGTGCGCGCGGTCCGAGGCGCCGAGTTTCTTGAACAGCCGCCGCGCGTGGGTCTTCACGGTGTCCTCGGAGAGGAACAGCTCGCGTCCGATCTCCGCGTTCGAACGGCCGTGGCTCATGCCCTCCAGCACCTGGATCTCCCGCGCGGTGAGCGTCGGCGCGGCCCCCATCTCGGCGGAGCGCAGCCGGCGCGGCGCGAGCCGCCAGGTGGGGTCGGCGAGGGCCTGGGTCACCGTGGCGCGCAGTTCGGCGCGGGAGGCGTCCTTGTGCAGATAGCCACGGGCGCCGGCGGCGACGGCGAGCGCCACACCGTCCAGGTCCTCGGCGACGGTGAGCATGATGATGCGAGCACCGGGGTCGGCGGACAACAGCCGCCGGACGGTCTCGACGCCGCCCAGACCGGGCATGCGTACGTCCATCAGAATCAGGTCCGAGCGGTCGGCCCCCCAGCGGCGGAGGACTTCCTCGCCGTTGGCCGCCGTGGTCACGCGCTCGACGCCGGGCACGGTCGCCACCGCGCGGCGCAGCGCCTCTCGGGCAAGCGGGGAGTCGTCGCAGACGAGGACGGATGTCATGACCGTCCTCCGCAGCTGATGCGCGTCACCTTGAGCCTCCAGGCTGGTACGAAATCGTCACCTGTGCGGTCGACACTCACGAGCGGACACGAACGCCTGCCCGAGCGCTTGTTCCTTCAACCGCCTCCGACCTCTCAACGACGGTCACTCGAAAGAGTTACGGGATGGCTGGCCACCTTCGGCACTCTACGTGAGGGCACGGACACGGTGCAGACATGCCCAACAGACCCTCAACGTTTCATCACAACCTATGCCCCATTCAGCCGTTTTTGTTCCTATTTGCTGGCGTCTGGAGCTAGATTCGCAATGAGTCATATTTTCATCTCCTTAGATAGTCCATGTACGGTCATGGGCACCATCTCCTCTCAGAACGGCAACAAGGGGACACGTAATGGCAGATTTCTCCCGCCTTCCCGGACCGAACGCTGATCTGTGGGACTGGCAGCTCCTCGCGGCCTGCCGAGGAGTGGACAGCTCGCTTTTCTTCCACCCCGAGGGAGAACGCGGTGCGGCGCGGAGCGCTCGTGAGAACTCGGCCAAGGAGGTCTGCATGCGCTGCCCGGTACGCGCCCAGTGCGCGGCCCACGCCCTCGCGGTCCGTGAGCCGTACGGCGTGTGGGGCGGGCTGACCGAGGACGAGCGCGAGGAGCTCATGGGGCGCGCCCGGCACCGGCTGGTGTCGGCGTCCGCGCCGACAGGCGACACCGGTTCGAACAACTGAAGGAACGTTTCAGCAAGCGCCCTGCGCGGACGCCTCGACAGCGCGTACGACCGCTCCCCGACCCGACGGTCGCGAAGGCTCCGGCTCACTGAAGGGGCGCGGGGCATGCGCGACAAGCCCCGAAGCACTCGCACTCAGACCCGCACCCGCCGCCCGCCCCCCGCCGACGCACGCGCAGGGCCCCACCCAGACCTCTGGCCCGGCCATCGGGCGGCCGTGGTCCGACCGGGCAGCCCCGCCCCGACGTGCGTCCTCGATCTGACGCGACCCCGACCCGACGCGACACGATCCCGACCCGACCCGGCGCGACCCCGCCTGACGCGACCGAACGGGCCTCGGCCTAACGCGCGGCGGCCTTCGCCAGCTGGTCCAGCGTCGCGGCGACCGTGGGCACCTGGGCCAGATCCGGCAGGGTGAGCGCCACGATCTCGCGGTGCACCACCGGCTCCACCGTGATCATCCGCACGCCCTTGGGCCGCACGGACTCGATGGCCAGCTCCGGCAGGACCGCGACGCCGAGGCCCGCGCCCACCAGACCGACCACCGCCGGGTAGTCGTCGGTGGCGAAGTCGATACGGGGTGTGAAGCCCGCGCTCTCGCAGACCCGCACCAGTTGGCCCCGGCAGCGAGGGCAGCCGGCGATCCAGGGTTCCCCGGCGAGTTCCCCGATGCCGAGGGACCGCGCACGGGCCAGCCGGTGCCCCTGGGGGACGAGGCCGACGAGGCGGTCGGTGAGCAGGGGGCGTACGACCAGGTCCGCCCACTCCTCGGCGCCCGCCGCGCCCTCGTAGCGGAAGGCGAGCGCGATGTCGCAGTCGCCCTCGCGGAGCAGTTCGACGGAGCGGGGTGGTTCGGCCTCCTCCAGGGAGACCCGGGTGCCGGGGTGGGCGGCGCGGAGGGCGGCGAGGGCGGTGGGAACGAGGGTGGAGCTGCCGCTGGGGAAGGAGACCAGTCGGACCCGTCCGGCACGCAGACCCGCGATGGCGGCGACCTCCTCCTCGGCCGCCGTGAGACCGGCGAGGATGCCGGCCGCGTGCCGTACCAGCGCCTCGCCTGCCTGGGTCAGCCGCATCTCGCGTCCGCCGCGGACCAGCAGGGGCGTACCGACGGACGATTCGAGCGCCTTCATCTGCTGGCTGACGGCGGGCTGGGTGCAGCCGAGTTCCCGGCCGGCCGCCGAGAAGGAGCCGGTGGCGGCGACGGCGCGCAGAACGCGGAGATGACGGGCCTCGATCACGGGTCGAGCATAAGGGTGGCTTGGAAGCAGCGGCGAATATTGCGTCGACGCTTTGACCGAAGCTCGCCTAGCGTGCCCGTATGAAGCTTTTGTCACTGAACCTCGGGCGTCCCTCGGCGGTCGACGTCCCCGAGGAGTCGAAGAGCGTGACAGGGATCGACAAGCGGCCGGCGGCCGGGCCGGTGCGGGTGGCCGCGCCCGGGCCGAAGGGGGTGGGCGGCAGCGGGCTGGCCGGGGACGCGGTGTGCAACAGGCAGCATCACGGGGGGAACGACCAGGCGGTCTACGCGTTCGCCCGGGAGGACCTCGACGCGTGGGAGCAGGAGCTCGGCCGCGACCTGCCCAGCGGGTCCTTCGGGGAGAACCTGACGACCGAGGGTCTCGACGTCTCCGGCGCGCTCATCGGGGAGCGCTGGCGGATCGGCGCGGAGGTCGTCCTGGAGGTCACCGCCGGCCGCGTCCCCTGTCTCAACTTCCAGCGGCACCTCGGTGAGCGCGGCTGGGTCAAGCGCTTCGCGGGGAAGGGCGAGCCCGGGGCGTATCTGCGGGTCGTGCGGCCGGGCGAGATCCGGGCGGGCGACCCGATCGAGATCGTCCACCGCCCGGACCATGACGTCACCGTCGCCCTCGCCTTCCGCGCCACGATGAACGAGCGCGAGCTGCTGCCGCGTCTGCTGGTCGCGGGCGAGGCGCTCCACCCGGAGATCCTGGAGACGGCCCGGAAGTACGTGGCCCAGCGGGGCTGAGGCGCCGCTTCCACGACTCACCGCTGACGCGGGGCATCTGAGGCAGCGTGACGGAAGGCCGGTCCCCGCGGTGCCCTCGGCCTGTCGTTCGGCATTAGGCATGCCTGGGCCGCGGGGCGTGGCACGCGCATCTGCCGCGTTGTCGTCAGTCGCCAACTCCCTCACGCTCGAACAACCTCGCCGGGGACCCCGGAGGAATGGGAGGGGGATGCGTCAGGGATGGTCCAGGGGCCGTCCCGGATGTTCGCCGACGGGCTGGGCGGAACGCTGGAGGCGTGTCGCGGATCAAGCGTGTCCGCATCGTGCCCGGCTCAGGTCGTCACCGTCGTGGTGCTGCGCAGCGTCGGTTCTCCGGGGGCGACGACACCTTCGACGTCCTGGAACTGCGCGCGGCCGAACGGCTTCGCCCGTCGCCCGGACTGCCCTCCGCCCTGGGCAGGTCGGAGAAACCCGACGGCGAGGAAGAAGCGGAGCGGTTACGCGGGCGGCACTTCGACCGCAACGGCAATGGGATGCCGCATGACTCCCATGTGTCCGACGTGCAGTTCAGGGTGCTGGAGGTCAACGGGGAGAAACCGCCGCCCGCCCCTGCGCGGCCCCAAGGACACCGTGTTCCTGCCGAACGGGACGACCCCTGGCGCTTCGGCTGACCGGCGAGCGAGGGGATGATGGGTCAGTTCGTCGTGGCCGAGAAGGGACAGCGGGCCCGCATACCGTCGTCGCACCGTCGCACCCGTCGCACGGGCTCGGGTGACCGGGGGCAGGGGGCAGGGATCGGCCGTGACCGGGGTGGATCCGTCGCCGTGGGCAAGCGGATCAGCGCAGTCCGGGTCACTACCCTTGCGCCATGACAACGGCTCTGATTACGGGATCGACCGCGGGCATCGGCGCGGCCTTCGCTCGGCGACTGGCGGCGGACGGGCACAACCTGGTGCTGGTGGCGCGCGACACCAAACGGCTGCGGGAGCAGGCCACGGAGTTGCACGACCGGCATGGCATCGAGGCGGAGGTCCTGACGGCGGATCTGGCGACGGACGACGGCATCGAGGCGGTGGCGACGCGGCTGTCCGACCGCAAGAACCCGGTCGACCTGCTGGTCAACAACGCCGGCTTCGGCAACAAGGGCCGCTATCTCGAGGTCGCGATGGCCGACGAACTGAAGATGCTGACGGTGCACTGCGAGGCGGTCCTCCGGCTGACCTCGGCGGCGGCCGAGGCCATGCGGGAGCGTGGCCGGGGCGGTGTGGTCAACGTGGCGTCGGTCGCGGCCTTCGTACCGCGGGGCACGTACGGCGCGTCCAAGGCGTGGGTGGTGCAGTTCACCCAGGGCGCGGCGCGGGACTTGGCCGGCAGCGGGGTCCGTCTGATGGCGCTGTGCCCGGGCTTCGTCCGCACGGAGTTCCACGAGCGGGCGGGCATGGGCACGGACAACATTCCGGGCTGGATGTGGCTCGACGCGGACAAGCTGGTCACGGCGGCCCTGGCCGACCTGGCCCGCGGCAGGACGGTCTCGGTCCCCGACCCGCGCTACAAGACCCTGATGGGTGTGGTGAAGGTACTGCCGCGGGGGCTGCTGGGCGGGGTCAGCTCGAAGACGGGGCGGAAGTACGGGCCGCAGTAGTCGGGCCGGGCACACGCCCCTGCGGTGTCCTCGTACGGGCGGCCCAGGCGGGCGGCCGGTACGGCGGCACGGCTTCGACGCCGGCCCGCACGACGACGTCGGCCCGCACGACGACGTCCGCCCGCACACACCCGGGGGCTGCTCTCGCTCAGCGGGTGAGAGAGAGGCAGGGCGGGAGGACAATGGAGGCGTCCGACCGGAGCCAGGGGGGCCGGAGGTGGTCTTGTGACGTTTGTGCAGCTCATCGACTGTAGGACGAGCCGGTTCGACGAGATGGACCGGCTGATGGACAGGTGGGTCGAGCAGACCAAGGGGAAGCGGACGGCTACGCACAACATGATCGGGAAGGACCGGTCCGACGAGGCGCACTTCGTCGAGATCGTGGAGTTCCCGTCGTACGAGGAGGCCATGCGCAACTCCCAGCTGCCGGAGACGGACCGGATCTTCAACGAGATGGTGGCGCTCTGTGACGAGATGCCGACGTTCACGGATCTGGACGTGGTGCGGGACGAGCAGCTGAACGCGGACACGGCGCGGAAGTTCTTCGAGACGCTGGGCACGCAGGGGGAGCTGCCGCCGATGAACGACCTGCTGGTGGAGGACTATCACGACCACGACCCGTCGAATCCGCAGGACGTGATCGGCATGGACGCGGCGCGGCGTGAGTTCGAGATGTGGCGGACGGGCTTCGACTTCTCGTTCACGATCGAGGACCAGATGGCCCAGGGGGACCGCGTGTGCACGCGGTGGACGTGGAACGCCACGCACAAGGGCGAGTTCCTCGGTATCGCGCCCACCGGGAGAAAGGTCTCCATGACCGGGATGAGCATCCATCGCTGCTCGGCGGACGGGAAGCTCGCCGAGGGATGGTGGCAGTACGACCGGCTGTCGCTGATGGGGCAGCTGGGGGCCCTGGAAGGGCTGGAGCGGTAGACGGGGCGGCGGCCGGGGCCACCCGGGGAGGCCGGTAGGGCCCGCGCGCACCGCGTGAAGGGAGAAGCCCCCGTTCCGGGCGGAACGGGGGCTTCGCTCAGGCGTCTGCCGCGGGCACGGGCCTCACGGGGTCTGCCTCGGGTGTCGCGTGCTGCCTCAGTGGGCGTGGCCGTGACCGTGGCCGTGACCCGCCTCGGCCGGCTCCTCTTCCTTCTTCTCGACGACCAGGGTCTCGGTCGTGAGGAGGAGGGAGGCGATGGAGGCGGCGTTCTCCAGAGCGGAGCGGGTGACCTTGACCGGGTCGATGACGCCGGCCTTGACCAGGTCGCCGTACTCGCCGGTGGCGGCGTTGTAACCGCTGCCCTTCTCCAGCTCGGCGACCTTGGAGACGATGACGTAGCCCTCCAGGCCGGCGTTCTCGGCGATCCAGCGCAGCGGCTCGACGGCGGCCTTGCGGACCACGGAGACACCGGTGGCCTCGTCGCCCTCCTTGCCGAGGTTGCCCTCGAGGACCTTCACGGCGTGGACGAGCGCGGAGCCACCACCGGAGACGATGCCTTCCTCGACCGCGGCGCGGGTCGCGGAGATGGCGTCCTCCAGACGGTGCTTCTTCTCCTTCAGCTCCACCTCGGTGGCGGCGCCGACCTTGATCACGCACACGCCGCCGGCCAGCTTCGCGAGGCGCTCCTGGAGCTTCTCGCGGTCCCAGTCGGAGTCGGTGTTCTCGATCTCGGACTTGATCTGGGCGACGCGGCCCTGGACGTCCTCGGAGTTGCCGGCGCCGTCGACGATCGTGGTGTCGTCCTTGGTGACGGTGACGCGGCGGGCGGTGCCGAGCACGTCGATGCCGACCTGGTCGAGCTTGAGGCCGACCTCCTCGGAGATGACGGTGGCGCCGGTGAGGACGGCCATGTCCTGCAGCATCGCCTTGCGGCGGTCGCCGAAGCCGGGGGCCTTGACCGCGACGGCGTTGAACGTGCCGCGGATCTTGTTCACGACGAGGGTGGAGAGGGCCTCGCCCTCGACGTCCTCGGCGATGATCAGCAGCGGCTTCGAGGAGTTGGTCTGGATGATCTTCTCCAGCAGGGGCAGCAGGTCGGCGATGGCGCCGATCTTGCCCTGGTGGATGAGGATGTAGGGCTCGTCGAGGACGGCCTCCATGCGCTCCTGGTCCGTGACGAAGTACGGCGACAGGTAGCCCTTGTCGAAGGCCATGCCCTCGGTGAAGTCCAGCTCCAGACCGAAGGTGTTGGACTCCTCGACGGTGATGACACCGTCCTTGCCGACCTTGTCCATCGCCTCGGCGATGAGCTCGCCGACCTGCTGGTCCTGGGCGGACAGCGCGGCGACGGCGGCGATGTCGGACTTCTCGTCGATCGGGCGGGCCGACGCGAGCAGGTCCTCGGAGACCGCGGCGACGGCGGCGTCGATGCCCTTCTTCAGGGCGGCCGGGGAGGCACCCGCGGCGACGTTCTTCAGGCCCTCGCGCACCAGCGCCTGGGCGAGCACGGTGGCGGTGGTGGTGCCGTCACCAGCGATGTCGTTGGTCTTGGTCGCCACCTCCTTCACCAGCTGCGCGCCGAGGTTCTCGTACGGGTCCTCGATCTCGACCTCGCGGGCGATGGTCACACCGTCGTTGGTGATGGTGGGGGCGCCGAACTTCTTGTCGATGACGACGTTGCGGCCCTTGGGGCCGATCGTCACCTTGACCGTGTCGGCAAGCTTGTTGACGCCGCGCTCGAGGGCGCGACGGGCGTCCTCGTCGAACTTCAGGATCTTCGCCATGGCAGCGGGAGCCCTCTCGGAAATCTCGGGTGAATGCAGACTGCGCCCCGGGCGCCCGGCTTCTTGGTGGTCGCGGGGGCCAGGGGCGCAGCTCAAAGCAATGTGTTTCGCGAAGTGACGCGCCGCTGTGGGCGGCGGGGCTGCCTCGCGAGAGGTGAACTACTTCTCGATGATCGCGAGGACGTCGCGAGCCGAGAGGACGAGGTACTCCTCGCCGTTGTACTTCACCTCGGTGCCGCCGTACTTGCTGTACAGCACGATGTCGCCGGTCTTGACGTCGAGCGGCAGGCGCTCGCCGTTCTCGAAGCGGCCCGGGCCGACGGCCAGGACGACGCCCTCCTGGGGCTTCTCCTTGGCGGTGTCCGGGATGACCAGGCCAGAGGCGGTGGTCTGCTCGGCGTCGAGCGGCTGGACCACGATGCGGTCCTCGAGCGGCTTGATGGCAACCTTGGAGCTGGTGGTCGTCACGATCCGACCTCCCCCTTCGGAGATCTCACGGGGTTAACTGTCTGAGGTGGCGACCAGGTGGATCCGTCGTCGCGGGTGCCGGACCTGCCCGTCGCGTAGTTGGCACTCTCCAGGGGGGAGTGCCAGACCTGAGACTATGACCGTGGTTAGCACTCGGTCAAGCGGACTGCTAATTGCGGCCGCGTGGCGTGGTGCCGGACCCCGGCTGGCCGTGAGGTTCCACCCTTCAGAGGTAATCCTCCAAACGACCTACCGTCAGACCTTGTTCCTGGACGCGGCGCAGGAGCCGCGTCGTCATCCCGGTGAGTGTGGTGCCGTTCCGCTGGTCCGGGCCCCTGAAGCGGGCGAGGACGATGTCTCCGGGGCGGAGGCGGTCGCCGACGGTGGAGCGGAGGTCGTCGGCCTGCGTGGAGGCGCGCCACAGGACGACGGCGGCGATGCCGCAGTCGGCGGCGGCGCGCAGTGTGGTGGTGTCGTAGACGCCGTACGGCGGGCGGAACAGGGTGGGGCGGATACCGAAGCGCTGCTTCAGCTTGTCCTGCTGGCCGCAGATCTCGGCCCGCTGCCCGGCGTACGGCAGACCGCGCAGGGCGATGTGGTCGAGGGTGTGGTTCTGCACCGTGGCGCCGACCGAGCGCAGCCGGGCGAAGTGGCCGTAGCCCGGGCCGACGACACTGTCCGTGAGGAACATGGTGACCGGCAGCCGCAGTTCCCGCACCATCCGCACGAACCGGGGGTCCTTCGCCGCCCCGTCGTCGTACGTCAGGAACACCACCTTGTCCCGGGTCTCGATGCGGTCGACGACGGGGGCCGGACCGGCGCGTACGACTCGCGGTGCGTGGGGCCGGTCTGGGTGCTCGGGAGCACGGGCGAGCGGGGCGGAGAGCCCCCAGCGACGGTACGCGGGCGAGTGGGTCCGGCCACGGGGCGGGGTGGCGCGGCGACGGGTCGGTGGGACGGTACGGCCGGGCACGCGCGCAACAGGGGCGCCACGGCCCGGGGCGTCAGGACCGCCGCCCCGCCCCTCCGGACCGGGGCGGGAAGCACCCGAACCAGCGGGGCGATCGCCCGACCCCGCATCCGAGCCCAACACGCCGGAGGGGCCCTGCCTCCCGCCGGAACCCGTTCCTCCAGGGCGTCCACCGGCCGGCTCGCCGTCGCCGGGCCCCAGGGCCAGGGTTGCCGTCGCCCCCGCCGTCGGCATGGCCGGCCGCGGGGTCGGGTGGGCGGCGCAGGAGGTGAGGAGGAGAGCGGCGGCGACGGCCAGTGCGAGGGGCAGGGGATGGGTCCGGAGGCCGCGGACGGTCACAGGCAGCCCCAGGTACTCAGGGCGGGCTTCTCCTTCGCCGGCCCAGCCGGGGTGAGCGGCACCTCCGCCGGCCTCCCCCGCCTCACCGCGGCGACCCGCGCGGCGTACGGGGCGTGCGCGGCGTACGGGGCAACCGACACGTACGCCCGGCGCGGCTGCCTGGCGGACGTACCGGTTGCCCGCGCCTTGGGCGCATCGAGGCCACGAGGGGCGGGCCGCCGCCGGCGCCCCCGCTTCGCCCGCCGCCCTCCGTGTCCATGGTGCCCCTGCCGCCCTTCCCTCGGCTGCCGGGCGCGGACCGGGCCCACCGTCGGCGGCTTCCTCCCGGCGGATCTCGTCGCGGGGGAAGCACCCCTCGATGTCCCCTCGGTTTCTCCCCCGGCACACCCGGACACGACGACCGCTGCGGCGAGCACGGCGCTTGCGCCCCGGACGCCGTCGCCCGCCCCCCAGAACCTCGCCCGCTTCGCCCTCGTTTCATAGGTTTGTCGTGCGCGTCGCATGGCGCCGCATCCTCGCAGGACACGCCCGACCCCTCCGGCCGACACCGCCGCCCCCGGCACACCGTCCACCGAGTGGCCCACAATGGCCCGGTGAACGACCTCTCCCCCAACTCCTTCCTCGCCCCCCTGCTGACCCCCGAGGGCCGGGCCCTCCTGGACGAGGTGCGGGGAGTGGCACCCGCGCGGGAGCTGGCCGTGGCGACCCGGTTGCGTCGTACGCACCCGGCGGAACTCGTCTCGGCGGCCATCGCCCAGGCGCGGCTGCGACAGCGGGCCACGGCGAAGTTCGGGGCCGAGGACGCGGCGCGGATGTTCTTCACGCCCAACGGGGTCGAACAGTCGACGCGGACCAGTGTGGCGACGTACCGCGCGGAATGCTTCCAGGCGCTCGGCGTGCGGTCGGTCGCCGACCTGTGCTGCGGGATCGGCGGGGACGCGATCGCGTTCGCGCGGGCCGGCATCCGCGTCCTGGCCGTCGACCGTGACCCGCTGACCGCGGCGGCGGCCCGTGCCAACGCGGACGCGCTCGGCCTCGCCGATCTGATCGAGGTGCGCGAGGCGGATGTGACGGAGGTGGACACGGCCGCGTACGACGCCGTGTTCGTCGACCCGGCGCGGCGCTCCTCCAAGCGCGGCCGGATCTTCGACCCGGAGGCCTACTCACCCCCGCTGTCGTGGGCCGTGTCGGCCGCGCGGAAGGCACCGCTCGGCGCGCTCAAGATCGCGCCGGGCATCCCGCACGAGGCGATTCCGGCGGAGGCCGAGGCCGAGTGGATCTCGGACGGCGGGGACGTGAAGGAGGCCGTGCTGTGGTTCCGCGCGAGCGGGACGCCAGGGGCGCGGCGGGCGATGCTGCTCCCCTCGGAGGCCGGGATCCACGCCTCCCCCGACACGATGCTGCCCGACCCGCCGGTCCGGCCGGTCGGGCGGTACCTGTACGAGCCGGACGGCGCCGTCATCCGCGCCCATCTGGTCGCCGAGGTCGCCGAGGACCTGGAAGGCGGGCTGATCGACCCCACGATCGCGTACATCACCGCCGACGAGCACCATGTCACCCCGTACGCCACCGCGTACGAGATCACCGACGTCCTGCCCTTCAACGTCAAGAAGCTCAAGGCCCTGCTGCGTGAGCGCGAGATCGGCATCCTGACCGTCAAGAAGCGGGGGTCGGCCGTCGAACCGGAGGAACTGCGCCGCAAGGCGCTGCCGAAGCCGCACGGCACGGGAGCGGCGACGGTCTTCCTCACCCGGGTGGCGGGCGCGCCGACGATGCTGATCGGTCGCCCTGCCTGAGAGGACCGAGCCGGGGACGCCCGCGCGGCCGGGGTGGTCCGGCGCCGGGACCCGTCGCGTCCGACCGCAGCTCGGCGCCCGGGGCACCCGGCGTGGTCCCGTCCGGCGAGGTCAGGGCGCGCCGTCGGTGCCGCCGTCCCGCGCCTCCTCCGCCCGTGCCGGCAGCAGCCCTCGCTCGCGCGTCAGGGCGCGCCGTCGGTGCCGCCGTCCCGCGCCTCCTCCGCCCGTGCCAGCAGCAGCCCTCGCTCGCGTTCGTTGCGGGCGAGGGCTGCCGCCCGTGCGAACTCCGCGCGGGCCTCGTCCGCGCGGTCCAGGCGGGCGAGGAGGTCACCTCGTACGCTCGGCAGCAAGTGGTAGTCGCGCAGGGCCGGTTCGGTGGCCAGGCGGTCGACGATCTCCAGGGCGGCGGCCGGGCCGTCGGCCATCGAGACGGCGACCGCGCGGTTCAATTCGACGACCGGGGACGGGGAACGGGCGGCCAGGAGGGCGTAGAGGGTCGCGATGCGCGGCCAGTCGGTCTCCTCGTAGGTGTACGCCTGGGCGTGGCACGCGGCGATGGCGGCTTGGAGGGCGTAAGGGCCGGGGCCGCCGTGGGCCGCGGCGGTGGCCCTGCCGAGCGCGGTGAAGCCGCGGGCGATGAGGAGGCGGTTCCAGCGGCGGCGGTCCTGGTCCTTGAGGAGCACCGGCTCACCCCTCGGGCCCGTGCGGGCGGCGGCCCGTGACTCCTGGAGCTCCAGCAGCGCCACCAGCCCGTGCACCTCGGGTTCCCTGGGCATCAGCTCCGCGAGGACGCGGGCGAGCCGCAGGGCGTCCTCGCACAGCGCTGGGCGCAGCAGGTCGTCGCCGGCGGTGGCGGCGTACCCCTCGTTGAAGACGAGGTAGATGACCTCCAGGACGGAGTCGAGGCGGGCCTCGCGGTCGGGGCCGTACGGCACCTCGAAGGGGACGCCCTTCTTGGCGAGGGTCCGTTTGGCGCGGACGATGCGCTGGGCGACGGTGGCCTCCGGGACGAGGAAGGCGCGGGCGATCTCCGTCGTGGTGAGGCCGCCGAGGAAGCGGAGGGTGAGGGCGATGCGGGCCGCGGCGGAGAGCACGGGATGGCAGGCCGTGAAGACGAGGCGGAGAAGGTCGTCGTCGATGTCGTCGGGGTCGGACGGCGTGTCCGGATACTGCCCCGCCGGTCCCGCCGCCTCCAGGTCCCGGCCGACCTCCGCCAGCTTGCGTGCGTAGCGTTCCCGGCGGCGCACCAGGTCGATCGCCCGGTGCTTGGCGGTGGTCATGAGCCAGGCGCCCGGGTTGTCCGGCACACCGTCGCGCGGCCACTGCTCCAGCGCGGCGACCAGCGCGTCCTGCGCCAGCTCCTCCGCGATCCCGACGTCCCGCACGATCCGGGCGACCCCGGCGATCACCCGGGGCGACTCGATGCGGAAGACGGTCTCGATGGCCTTCCGGGGGTCCGACGGGGCGTGGCCCGCGGCTGCGCCGGCGCTGCCGGAGGCGACGGCGTCGGTGGTGGGCTGTGGTGTCACAACCCACCATCAGACACCCGCGGGGCGCCCCGGCCAAGCGGGTTCAGCCCTCCGCGATCTCCCGCACCTCGCAGGTCACCGTCCAGTGCTCCTCGTGCACCTTCAGGAACCGCGTGGCCCACTCGACCGCCTCGTCCATGTCCTTGCACTGCATGAGGGCGTATCCGCCGACGACCTCCTTGGTCTCGGTGAACGGTCCGTCGGTGACCGACACCTCACCGCCCTCCCAGCGGACCCGCTTCCCCTGGGCACTCGGCAGCAGCCCGGCGGTGTCGAGCATGACCCCGGCCTTGGTGATCTCCTCCAGCAGGTCGCCCATCCGCTGCATCAGCTCGGGGCTGGGGCCCTCGGCGGGCGCGGTGGACTCGTCGATCCGGACCATCGACAGATAGCGCGGCATGGTCGCTCCTCAGGTGAACCGGCGGGGTCTCTCCCCGCCTCTCACCCCTACGTCGAACGGGGAGGCACCGGATCGACACGCGTGCCACATTTTCTCGGAGAATTTTTTTCGGCACTCGTTTCCGCAGATCACGTCACCTCAGCGACTCCCACAGCTTCTTCGCCTCCGGCTCGTCGGCCACCACTCGGTTGGAGTCGTAGGGGGCGGGGACGACCGGCATCATCACCGTCGTCGTCGCCTCGGACGACAGTCCCTTCAGGCTCTGGCCCAGTTCGATCAGTTCGCTCAGTGAGTCGAGGCCGGTGTCGGTGGTGAGGCTGCCGGTGACGGCGTCGGCGGCCCGGTAGAGCTCGGCGGGATCGGCCAGGAGGCTGGTGGCGGAGACCTGGTCCAGCAGGGCCTTCACGAGTTTCTGCTGGAGGCCTATGCGGCCGAGGTCGCTGCCGTCGCCGATGCCGTGGCGGGTACGGGCGAGCCCCAGGGCCTGCTCGCCGTCCAGGTGGTGGGTGCCCGCCGCCAGTTCAAGGTGGCTGTCCTCGTCGTCGATGTCCTCGTCCGTGGTGACGGTGACGCCGCCGAGCGCGTCGACCAGCGCGGCGAAGCCCGCGAAGTCGATCTCGATGTAGTGGTCCATGCGGACGTTCGTCATGGACTCGACGGTCTTCACGGCGCAGACGGGGCCGCCCACCGAGTACGCGCTGTTGAACATCGCGCTGTACGCCACCGCCGTCGAACCGCCGGACTCCAGCGGGCAGGACGGACGGGTGACCAGCGTGTCGCGGGGGATGCTGACGACCGTCGCCGCGGTGCGGCCCTCGTCGATGTGGACCACCATCGCGGTGTCGGAGCGGGCGCCGGAGGTCTCGCCGCCGCCACCCAGCTCGGCGTTCGCCTTGCCGCTGCGCGAGTCGGAGCCGAGGACCAGGATGTTCAGGGCGCCGCTGGGCAGCGGTTCGGCGGCGGACGCCGAGGGTGCGGTCGTCGACTGCGCCTTCGCCGGGCGGTCGTCGCCGAGCGCGCTGTTGATGTCGACGCTTCGGATGTTGTCGTTGAGCCGCCAGAACGCCCAGCCCGCGGCTGCGGCACCGAGCACGAGGACGCCGACGAGCGTGCCCCCGGCGATCTTCAGCCAGCGCGGCCGTCCGCCGGCGCCCTCGTGCTCCTCGTCTTCTTCACCCGTCACACACAAGAACGTACGTCCGAATTATTACGAGCGCGCACTCCTGCGGCCGTTCCTTCGGAAATTCTCATACTTTTCGAAGCGACCTTCGCGTCACCGCTCAGCCCAGCGTCACCGGTCAGCCCAGCGTCACCGTCGGAGCCGGATTGCTGCCGTTCCAGGAGGCGTTGAAGCCGAACGTCAACGAACCGCCGCTCGGCACGCTCCCGTTCCACGGGGCGTTCGAGCAACTCACCGTCGCCCCGCTCTGGGCGCAGGTCGCGTTCCACGCCTGGCTGATGCGCTGGCCCGCCCCGAACGTCCAGTTCGCCCGCCAGGAGGAGAGCGAGGACCCGGCGGCGCAACTGATCGTCACCTGGCCCGTGAAGCCGGTGTTCCACTGGCTCTGGACGCTGTACGCCGCCGAGCAGCCGGTCGGGGTCGGGGGTGGGGTGACGGTGCCGCCGAGCGCGGTCACGATGCCGTAGTAGGCCGGTTTGGGCTGGTAGTTCGCGTCGTACGGGGTGGCCGCGCCCTCACCGGGGAAGGTGTCGGGGATCCAGGAGTCGGAGTCGGTGAAGCCCCAGACGGTCACCCCGGTGCAGCGGGCCACGGCCACGCACGCCTTGAACACGGCCTCGTACTCGGCGCGCTGCTGGGCCAGCTTGGTCTCCGTGGCGGGCATCTGCATCCGGATGTCGAGCTCCGTGATGGCCACGTCCAGGCCCAGGTCGGCGAAGCGCTGGATGTTCTGCTGGAAGGTCGACGGGACCTGGCCGAGGATCAGATGGGCCTGGAGGCCGACCCCGTCGATGGGGACGCCGCGTGCCTTGAGGTCCTTGACCAGGTTGTACAGGGCCGTGGACTTCGCGTTGACGCCCTCGACGTTGTAGTCGTTGATGTAGAGCTTCGCGGCCGCGTCGGCGGCGCGGGCGGCGGTCAGGGCCTGGGCGATGTAGTCGGCGCCGAGGCCGTTGTACCAGAGGGTCTGGCGGTAGGTGCCGTCCTCGTTGAACGGCTCGTTCACCACGTCCCAGGCGGCGAGACGGCCCTTGTAGCGGCCCACTTCGAGCGCGATGTGGTCGGTCATCAGCCGGCGGAGCTGGGCGGGTGTCCAGGTGCCGTTGTCCAGCCAGTTCGGGTTCTGGCTGTGCCAGACGAGGGTGTGGCCGCGTACGTCCTGGTCGTGGGCCTCGGCGAAGTCGACGATCTGGTCGGCTTCGGTCCAGTTGAAGTTGCCGGGGCTGGGCTCGACGGAGCCCCACTTCATGGCGTTGCCGGGGGTGAGCCAGTTGAACTCCCGGCCGGCGAGTTCGCCGTAGGTGCCGGTGAGCTTGGAGCCGGTCACGGCGGTGCCGATCGCCTTGCCCTTGGCGGCGGCGAGGTCGCGCAGCGGTGTGTCGGCGGCCTGGGCGGCGGGGGCTGCGACGAGCAGGGCGGTGACCGCGGACACGCCGGTGAACAGCGCGGCGAGGCGGGCCCCTAAAGACGAGCGCCGGGTTCTGGGGGATGTTGTCAGGGAGGTTCTCATTGCGGGTGCCTCCGAAAGTTTCGGTTGTGCAACCGATTGACTGCGGAGCAGTGTGGGGTCGCCCGGAACCCACGTCAATACACGCGGAACACCCGCCAAAGCGGCACCACGGCTCACCGCCGAGGAGAAGGCCCGGCGCAACACCCCTGTGCGGTGGTGCCGAAAACCCGCATACCGGGGGGCACGGCGGAACACCTCTGTGCGGTGGTGCCAGGGAAACACCCCTGCGCGACGGCGCCACGGAGCACCCCTCGCGCCGCGGCATCACAGACCACCCGGTGTGGCAGCTCGGCGGAACACCCGCCGAGGCGGGACGGACGGCGACCCGTCGGCGCGGCGCCGCGGCAGTCCCGTCGATGGGCATCACGAGCGGTCCGGCCCTACGCCTCCGGCGGCGCCCCCGTGCTGCTGCGCACCACCAGGCTCGTGGCCAGCTCCACCCGGGTCGCCGACGAGGCACCTTCCTGTCGCCCCAGGTCCAGCACGAGCCGGGCCGCCGCCTCCGCCATCTCCATCAGCGGCTGCCGGACGGTCGTCAGCGGCGGCCCCACCCAGCGGGCGACCGGCAGATCGTCGAACCCGACGACGCTCAGGTCCTCCGGGATGCGCAGCCCGAGCTCACGGGCGGCCTCGTACAGGCCGAGCGCCTGGAGGTCGTTCCCGGCGAAGACGGCGGTGGGCCGGTCGGGGCGGCGCAGCAGCTCCAGGCCCAGCCGGTACCCCGTCTCGTGGTGGAAGTCACCGGCCTTGATCAGCGCCGGGTCGCAGGGCAGCTCGGCGGTCTCCAGCGCGGCCCGGTAGCCGTCCACGCGTGCCCGGCTGCACATCATCCGGGAGGGCCCGGTGATCGCGCCGATCCGGCGGTGGCCGAGCTCGATGAGGTGCCGGGTGGCGGCCAGTCCGCCCTGCCAGTTGGTGGCGCCTATCGACGGCACGTCGGCGCCGGGGTCGCCGGCCGGGTCCATCACCACGAACGGGATGGATCGGCTGGTCAGCAGGGCGCGCTGGGACTCGTCGAGCCCGGACAGGACGAGGACCACGCCGTGCGGGCGGCGGGCGGCGACCTGGTCGGCCCAGGTGCGGCCCGGGGTGAGCCGGCCGGCGCTCTCGGAGAGCACGACGCTCAGGCCCTCCTCGCGGGCGACGTTCTCGACGCCCCGGATGACCTCCATGGCCCAGGCGCTCTCCAGCTCGTGGAAGACGAGGTCGATGAGCGGGGACCGGGTCGCCTCGGCGCGTCGGCGCCGGTAGCCGTACTCGCGCAGAAGCTCCTCCACCCGTGTGCGGGTGGCGGGGGCAACATCCGCACGGCCGTTGAGCACCTTCGAAACAGTCGGAGCGGAGACGCCGGCCTGACGGGCGATCTCTGCGAGCGTCGCGGTCTGCGTGGACTGCGACACGCGCGCTCTTGTCTGGGTTTCCTCTGGCTTCGCGGAATTCATGGGCCGGATCGTATCCCTGCGCGACCTCTTGACGAACCCTTTCGACGGCCATACGTTCCCGGAACATTCGAAGAGACACGCGAAACATTCGCGTGACCGCTCAGCCGCACCACCGCGCCCAACCGGCGCATCGCACGGCCCGCACGACCGCGCAGCCTCGCACCACCAGCGCTGCGCGCCCCATCGCACGACCTGCACGACCCGCACAACCGCACGGCCGATACATCCGAAACGTTCGTGAGAGGTGCTGTCAATGGAGTCGAACAGAGGGCGGACGTTCAGCAGGCGCTGGTTCCTCGGCGCCGGTACCGCCTCCTTGGCCACCGCGGGACTCGGCGCCGGCCTCACCGCCTGCGGCTCCGGCAGCTCCGGGGCCGGCGACGGCAAGACGGTCACCGCGTTCGTGTACGGCGACGACGCGGTGAAGGTCCAGCAGGCCGCCGTCGACCGCTACAACAAGTCGGCCGCCGCGAAGAAGGCCGGCGGCACGATCAAGCTCCAGAAGGTCCCCGGCTCCGACTACTCCCCCAAGCTCCGCACGGCCATGGGCTCCCCGAGCGCCCCCGACGTGTTCTTCAACTGGGGCGGCGGCTCCATCAGGACGTACGAGGAGGCCGGCAAGCTCGTCGACCTCACCGACATCATCGCGGACGACCCGGTCCTCAAGAGCGGCTTCCTGCCGTCCGTGCTGTCCGCCGGCGACCTCAAGGGCCGCCACTACGGCATCCCGATGCGCGGTATGCAGCCGGTGATCCTCTTCTACAACAAGTCCGTCTTCGCCGAGCACAAGCTCCAGCCGCCCACCACCTGGGACCAGCTCCTCGACATCAACGCCAAGCTGAAGAAGGCGAAGATCACCCCGTTCGCGCTCGGCGGCTCCGACCTCTGGCCCAACCTGATGTGGCTGGAGTACCTCGTCGACCGCCTCGGCGGCCCCGAGGTCTTCAAGCGCATCCAGGACGGCGACTCCGAGGGCTGGGGCGACCCGGCCGTCCTCAAGGCCGCCGAACTGGTCAAGCAGCTCGTGGACGACGGTGCCTTCGGCTCCAAGTTCACCTCGGTGTCGTACGTCAACGGCGGCGCCCCGGCGGTCTTCGCCAAGGGCAAGGCGGCCATGCATCTGATGGGTTCCTGGGAGTACTCCACGCAGCTCGGCAAGTTCCCGGACTTCGCCAAGAGCAACCTGGGCTGGGCCGCGTTCCCGACCGTCGAGGGCGGCACGGGCGACGTCCGCAACGTCGTCGGCAACCCCACCAACTACTGGTCCGTCAACGCCCGTACGAAGAACAAGGACGTGGCGATCGGCTTCCTGAAGGAGTGCGCGTCGGAGACGTACGCCAAGGACCTGGTCGCCAACGGTGACGTCCCGACCACCTCGAACGCGAAGAAGCTCCTGGCGTCCGCGCCGAACCCCGAGTACGCCGCGTTCCAGTACGACCTGGTGGAGAAGGCACCCGCGTTCACGCTCTCCTGGGACCAGGCGCTCGGTGACGCGCTCGGCACCAAGATGCACACGGAGATAGGCAAGCTGTTCGCGGGGAAGTCGTCGCCGAGCGAGTTCGTGACGGCCTGCAAGGGGCTGAAGTGACCTCGACGGTCCAGAAGACCCCCTCGGTCGAGCAGGGGCCCCGGAAGGCGTCGCGGGTGGGCCGCCCGCACGCCGTCTGGGCCCTGCCCGCCGTGCTCTTCTTCACCTTCTTCGCCGTCGTGCCGATGGGCCTGGCGCTCTATCTGTCCTTCACCAGCTGGGACGGCCTCGGCGACCCCCGGCCGGTGGGCTTCGACAACTGGAAGAAGCTGCTCGACGACCCCCGCCTCACCCAGTCGCTGACACTGACGGTCGTGCTGACCGTGGCCAGCTGGGCGTTCCAGACGGTCGTGGCCCTGCTGCTCGGCGTGTGGGCGGCGGGACGTCAGCGCAACCGGGCGGTGCTGTCCGCGATCTTCTTCGTGCCGTTCCTGCTGTCGTCCACGGCCATCGCGATCCTGTTCTACGCGCTGCTCGACCCGAACTTCGGCATCATCCAGGCGGACACCCTGGGCTCGCAGAGCGGCGCGTTCCTCGCGATCGTCTTCGTCGGCGGCTGGCAGTTCATGCCGTTCCACACGCTGATCTACCAGGGCGGGGCCCGGCAGATCCCCGAGGTCCTCTACCAGGCCGCCGCGATCGACGGCGCCGGCCGCTACCGCCAGTTCTTCTCGATCACGCTCCCGCAGCTGCGGCACACGATCACCACGTCCACGGTCCTGATCGTCGTCGGCTCGCTGACGTACTTCGAGACGGTCCTGATCCTCACCAAGGGCGGCCCCGGCACGGACACCGCGATCCTGCCGTACCTGATGTACGAGGCGGGCTTCAAGCAGTACGACTTCGGCTACGCGAGCGCCATCGCGACGTCCCTGGTCATCGCCGCGACGGGCCTCTCGCTCGTCCTCGTGCGGCTGACCGGGTTCGGCTCCATGCGCAGCACCCGCGAAGGGATGTGACGGCATGTCACACGACACGTTGGCGCGTCCCGCGAAGACCCGGCGGCCGGACGGGGGAGAACCGCCGACGACCTCCCGCCGACGGCGCCACTGGACGCGGCGGGCCAACCCCGTCGCGGGCCTCGGCGCGTTCGTCTGGCTGATCGTCGTCCTGATCCCGATCTACGCGATGCTGTCGGCCTCCCTCACGAGCGCGGACAAGGCCCTGACGGGCAATCCGCTCAAGCCGCCCACGGACCCGACGCTCGACAACTACAACACCGTCCTGAGCAGCGGCTTCGGCCATCTGCTGACCAACACGGCGATCGTCGCCGTAGCGGTCGTCGGCATCGTCCTCGCCCTGTCCGTCCCGCTCGCGTACGTGGCCGTCCGCACCCGGAACCGCTGGTCGAACGCCGCGTTCCGGCTGTTCCTCCTCGGCGTGGCGATCCCCGCCCAGGCGGTCGTCGTCCCGCTGTACCTGCTGATCGCGAAGCTCGACCTGTACGACACCCTCCTCGCGGTCATCCTGCCGACGGCGGCCTTCGCCATGCCGGTGTCCGTGCTGGTGCTCGTCGGCAGCCTGCGGGACGTCTCGGAGGACCTGTACGAGGCGATGGCCCTGGACGGCGCCTCACCCTCACGGATGCTCTTCCAGCTGACGATCCCGCTGGCCAAGGGCGGCATCAGCACCGTGGTGATCTACTCGGCGCTCCAGGCGTGGAACGGCTTCCTGTTCCCGCTGATCTTCACCCAGTCCGACGGGCCGCGGGTCCTCACCCTCGGCCTCTTCAACTTCGTCAGCCAGTTCGGCGTCAACATCCCCGCCGTGCTCGCCTCGGTCGTCCTCTCCGGCATCCCGATCTTCGCCGTCTACCTGGTGGCGCGACGGGCCCTGGTGGGCGGGCTGATGGGCGTGGGCGGCAAGTGAGCGAACGAGTCCTTTCCGCATCCCTGAAACTCACCGACCACCGACAGGAGTTTCATGACCACCCCTTGGCGTGACCGCGCCCTGCCCGCCGCCGAGCGGGTCGAGGACCTGCTGTCCCGGATGACCCTCGAAGAGAAGACCGCGCAGTTGTACGGCGTGTGGGTGAAGAGCGACTCGAACGGGGAGGACATCGCCCCCGACGAGGCGGGCATGACGGAGTCGTTCGACTTCGACGAGCTGATCACCAGGGGCCTCGGCCAGCTCACCCGTGTCTTCGGCACGGCACCCCTCGACCCCGAGGAGGGCGCGCGGGTCCTGGCCCGCTTCCAGCGCCGCATCATGGCCGCGAGCCGTTTCGGCATCCCGGCCGTCGCCCACGAGGAGTGCCTGGCCGGCTTCACGAGCTGGCGTGCGACGGCGTACCCGGTGCCCCTCGCCTGGGGCGCGACCTTCGACCCGTCGCTGGTCGAGGAGATGGCCCGGAACATCGGCCGGGACATGGCGGCGGTCGGCGTCCACCAGGGCCTGTCCCCCGTTCTCGACGTCGTCCGCGACCCGCGCTGGGGGCGGGTCGAGGAGACGGTGGGCGAGGACCCTTACCTGGTGGGCACGATCGGCTCGGCATACGTCCGGGGCCTGGAGTCCGCCGGGATCGTGGCCACGCTGAAGCACTTCGCCGGGTACGCCGCCTCCGTGGGCGCCCGCAACCACGCGCCCGTACGCGCGGGCGTCCGCGAGTTCGCGGACGTGGTCCTGCCCCCGTTCGAGATGGCGTTGCGGGAGGGCGGCGCCCGCTCGGTGATGGCGGCGTACACGGAGACGGACGGTGTGCCGGTGTCGGCCGACCGTTCCCTCCTCACCGAACTCCTCCGCGGCGACTGGGGATTCACCGGAACGGTCGTCTCCGACTACTTCGGCGTCGGCTTCCTGGAGACCAACCACCGCGTGGCGAGCAGCCGGGCGGAGGCCGCGCACGCCGCGCTGGCCGCCGGGATCGACGTGGAACTGCCGAGTCTGCGCTGCTACGGCGAGCCCCTGGTCGAGGCCGTGCGCGCGGGCGAGATCCCCGAGGCGCTGGTGGACCTCGCCGCCCGCCGGGTGCTGCTCCAGAAGTGCGAACTGGGCCTCCTGGACGAGGACTGGAGCCCCGAGCCCGCCACCGCCTCGGTCGACCTGGACCCGCCGCGCAACCGAGCGCTGGCCCGTCGCCTGGCCGAGGAGTCGGTGGTGCTGCTGGACAACCCCGACGCCGCCCTGCCGCTCGCCCCCGATGTCAGGATCGCCGTCGTGGGCCCCCGCGCCGACGACCCCCTGGCCATGCTGGGCTGCTACTCCTTCCCCTCCCACGTCCTGCCCGCGCACCCCGGCACCTCCCTCGGCATCGAGATCCCGACCGTTCTGGAGTCCCTGCGGACGGAACTCCCCGACGCGAAGATCACATACGCCGCCGGCAGCACTGTCGACGGCGACGACACGGACGGGTTCCCCGAGGCGGTCGCCCGCGCTTCCGAGGCCGACATCTGCGTGGCGGTGCTCGGCGACCGCGCCGGGCTCTTCGGCCGGGGCACCTCCGGCGAGGGCTGCGACGCGGAGGACCTGCGGCTGCCGGGCGTCCAGGCGAAGCTGCTGGACGCGCTGGCCGCCACGGGCACGCCGGTGGTGCTGGTCCTCCTCACCGGGCGCCCGTACGCGCTGGGCCGCTGGCACGGCCGGCTGGCGGCGACCGTACAGGCCTTTTTCCCGGGGGAGGAGGGCGGCCCGTCGGTGGCGGGAGTGCTGTCGGGCCGCATCTCCCCTTCCGGCCGCCTCCCGGTCAGCGTCCCGAACCGCCCCGGCGGCCAGCCGTGGACGTACCTCCAGCCACCCATGGGCCTGTTCGGCGGCGCGAGCAACATCGACCCGACCCCGCTGTACCCCTTCGGGCACGGCCTCTCGTACACGACGTTCGAGTGGACGGACTTCGAGGGCGGGGGTGACGGCGAGCGGGTCCCGGAGATCGGGACGGACGGCGAGTACGACGTCGCGGTGACCGTACGCAACACCGGGGACCGCCCCGGCGCGGAGGTCGTCCAGCTCTACCTCCACGACCCGGTGGCCTCGGTGACGCGCCCGGACACCCGTCTGGTCGCCTACCAGCGGCTGGAGTTGGCCCCCGGCGAGGCCCGCCGGGTGCGCTTCCGCTTCCACGCCGACGTGTCGTGCTTCGCGGACCGCTCCGGCCGCCGAGTGGTCGAACCGGGCGCCCTGGAGCTCCGTGTGGCCGCGTCCAGCACGGACGTACGCCACCGGTCGCGCGTCACGCTGACGGGCCCCGTGCGCGAGGTGGGCCCGGACCGCCGCCTGCACTGCGAGACGGAGGTCCGGGCGGTGGAGGTCTGACACCCAGTCCGCCCGGGCCGCCGCGAACGGGAGGAAGGCGGCCCAGGCGGAGCGGTCGAGGCCGAGCGGGATGAGGGGTCCTTTCACTATGAGCGTCCGATCAGGTCGCGTGGTCCGGTGCCGTGCATCGCAAGGCGCCGGAAGGTCCTCGTAGCGGAGCTGCCAGGACCTTTGGGCAACGCGGCGAGGTGCGGCACCGGACCACGCGACCTGATCGGGCATAGTGAAAGGACCCCTGAGGTGTCGCCGACGGCCGACCGCGCCGCTCCCCGTGCACAGTGCCGGGCTGTAACATCCCTCCGCCCTCACACGTGTGCCCTGAGGGTCGTGTGAACGGAGAGTGCGATGAGCGATCAGGAGAGCGGCGGGATAGCGCGGGAGTACCGCAAGACCCGGCGAGTGCCGCCCCAAGCCCTCCTTCTGATGGCCGCCGGGGGGCTGGTCGGCGCCAGCTCGGTGTACGCGATGACGCAGATGGGTGCGTCGGTCTGGAACGGGATGGCCCTGGCGGCCTGGACGGTCCTGCTGGGCCGGGCGGTGCTGGAGCAGTGGCGGGCGCGGACGTCCGTCACGGCCGACGGGATCACCGTACGCGGAGCGCTACGCACCCGTACCTGGGCCTGGTCCGACGTCTACGGCATCCGGGTCGAGGACGACAAGCACGGTTTTCCCCGCTGGTCGGCGTACCTCTACGCCGTGGACGGGCGCCGGACCCGCCTCCCGCACATCGACGAGTACCAGCTGTCCGACCCGATCGCCGAGGTGGCCGGCCTGTGCGCGGCTGCCGTACGGCTCGGGCTCACGTCTCAGCGGACCCGGCCCGAGGTGGAGGAGCGCATCGAGCGGGGCGCGCGACGGCGCAAGGCGTGGCAGCGGGCGGCCGCCTCCTGCGGGGTCGTCGCGGTCGTCATGTTCGTGCTCGACGCCTGGCTGCTCTTCACCGACCGGCCGACAAACTCGTTCCTGCTGGTCTTCTGCGTTCCGCTGCTGTGCCTCCCGGTCGCCTTCCTCGTGCTGGACCGCGTCGGCGAGACGCGGGCCGCCCGGCGTGCGGCCCGCGTCTGGTGACATCAGCTCTCAACCCTCCACGGGCTGCTGCTCGAACGTGAAGTACACACTCAGGCAGTGCGGTTCGCTCTCGCCGTCGAGGAAGTCCCACGAGACGTCCGCAACGCGTATGTCGTGTTCCCCGACCCAGGCGTGGGCCTTCGGCGAAGACGTGAGCGGCGCTCGCCCCGAGGAAGAGTTTTCTGGCGATCGGGTGAACCCCGGTCTCTTCGTCCGAGTCGTCGAAACCTTCCGGGACATCCAGACAGAACGACGGGTTCAGCATCACGGCACCGTCCTTGGCGATGGGGCCAGCCGCACGCCCGGGCGGAGCTTCCGAGCCTCCCACTGTGGAGGACGCCATGGGGCGAGGAAGGTTGCCTCAGGTCAGCCTTCCGCCGGGCGGAGCGGCGCACCGGGTCGTGTCACTCGCCCAGTGACTCGAACCGCCACCGGTGCACCGCCCGGCTGACCAGATCGGCGGCCGGCTCCGGAAGTTCCGGCAGCTCGGCGTCGTACTCCGCGTCCCACCAGGTGATGACGAGCACCCGGTCCTGGGGTGCCCGGAGGGTCTCGCGACGCAGCGGCCGTGCAGGGAGCCGTTGGTCCCGGGCCCAGGTGAGCAGTTCCTCGCCCCGCCCGGCGACCGCCCGGGCCTCCCACATCAGGGCGACGGTCACGAGTACAGGTTCTCCTTGCCGACCTCGTGGACGTGGTCGTGCGCGTGCGAGATGCCCGGCACATGCGGGTCGGTGACCGGGAGGGAGGAGTCCGCCGACAGGTCCCAGTCGGAGGCGGCGCGGCCCCGGGCGACCATTTCGGCGCCGAGCGCCGCCACCATGGCGCCGTTGTCCGTGCACAGTTTGGGCCGGGGCACCCGGAGCCGGATACCGGCGGCCTCGCAGCGCTCCTGGGCGAGCGCCCGTAGCCGGGAGTTGGCGGCGACCCCGCCGCCGATCATCAGATGGTCGACGCCCTCGTCCTTGCAGGCACGTACGGCCTTGCGGGTGAGGACGTCCACGACCGCCTCCTGGAAGGAGGCCGAGACGTCCCGCACCGGCACCTCCTCCCCGGCCGCCCGTTTCGCCTCGATCCAGCGGGCCACGGCGGTCTTCAACCCGGAGAAGGAGAAGTCGTAGGCGGGGTCGCGTGGCCCGGTCAGCCCGCGCGGGAAGGCGATCGCGTCCGGGTCGCCCTCCTTGGCGTACCGGTCGATGACCGGCCCGCCGGGGAAACCGAGGTTCAGCACACGGGCGATCTTGTCGAAGGCCTCACCGGCCGCGTCGTCGATCGTCGAGCCCATCGGACGCACGTCCGAGGTGATGTCCGTCGACAGCAGCAGCGACGAGTGACCGCCGCTGACGAGCAGCGCCATCGTCGGCTCCGGCAGCGCCCCGTGCTCCAGCTGGTCCACACAGATGTGGGACGCCAGATGGTTGACGCCGTACAGCGGCTTGCCCAGCGCGTAGGCGTACGCCTTCGCCGCAGAGACGCCGACGAGCAGGGCGCCCGCGAGGCCGGGACCGGCGGTGACGGCGATGCCGTCGAGGTCCCTGGCGCTGACACCCGCCTCCTTGAGCGCGCGGTCGATGGTCGGGACCATCGCCTCCAGGTGGGCGCGGGAGGCCACCTCGGGCACGACCCCGCCGAAGCGGGCGTGTTCGTCGACACTGGACGCGATCGCGTCCGCGAGGAGGGTGTGGCCGCGGACGATGCCCACGCCGGTCTCGTCGCAGGAGGTCTCGATCCCCAGGACCAGGGGTTCGTCAGCCATTGATCTCGGTTCCTTGTACGGATGTGGAGGGGTCGTTGAGGCGCATGACGAGGGCGTCCACGTTCCCCGGCTGGTAGTAGCCGCGCCGGAAGCCGATCGCCTCGAAGCCGAAGCGCTCGTACAGCTTCTGGGCGCGGACGTTGTCGACCCGGCATTCGAGCATCACCTGGGCGCACTCGAACGCGGTGGCGGCCCGCAGCAGCTCGGTCAGGAGCAGTGCGCCGAGGCCGGTGCCCCAGTGGTCGCGGGCGACGGCGATGGTCTGGACGTCGGCGACGTCACCGGCGGCCGCGAGACCCGCGTACCCGACGATCCGCCCGTCCTGCGGGGACTCGGCCACGTAGTACCGCCGGGTCGCCTCCGGCCCGCGCGCGTGCGCCAGGTCGGACCAGAACATGCCGCGGGACCAGGCGTCCTCGGGGAAGAGGTCCTTCTCCAGCTCCAGTACGGGCTCGATGTCCCACCAGCGCATTTCGCGCAGCACCGCTGTCGTCACTTGGGGGTGACCACCTTGTAGTTCTTGGGCACCTGGGCGTCCGGCCTGCGCAGATACAGCGGCCGCGGCGCCTCCAGTTCCTCATCGTTGGCCAGCCGCTCCGCCGCGAGGGACGCGAGCGCGGCCGCCGACACGTGCTCGGGGGCGCGGGCGTCGGGGAACGTGTCGGGATAGAGCAGCGCCCCCGCGCCGACGGCCGGCAGTCCGGCCACCGTCTCGGCGATCTCGGCGGGCCGGTCGACGGCCGGTTCGGTCACCCGGGTGCGCGGGTCCTCGTACCGCGCCCAGTACACCTCCTTGCGCCGGGCGTCGGTGGCCACCACGAACGGCCCCTCGATGTCGGCCGCGTACGCGAGTCCGTCGAGGGTGCACAGGCCGTGGACGGGGACCCCGAGGGCGAGGCCGAAGGTGTCGGCGGTCATCAGGCCGACGCGGAGCCCGGTGTACGGGCCGGGCCCGGTGCCCACGACGATCGCGGTGACGGCGTCGAGGCGGGTGCCCGCCTCGGCGAGGACCCGGTCGACGGCGGGCAGCAGCAGTTCCCCGTGGCGCCGCGCGTCCACCTGGCTCGACGCGGCGACGACATCCGTCCCGTCGTGCAGCGCGACGGTGACGGCGGGGGTGGCGGTATCCAGAGCGAGCAAGAGCACGCAAACAGCCTACGGCGCTTCGGCCCGGGCCACGGCCGACCCGGTGCACCGTCCCTCTGCTGCTACCGTCACAGCACATACGTACTTCAAGGGCGTACGTGGGTACGAGAGGTGGGCGCAGAAGGTGGCCAGTAGCAGCTCGGGATTCGTGGCCGGGCTCACGGCGGCGGCGATCGCCGCAGTCGGTTTCCTCGCCTACCAGGCGTCGGCCAACGCGCCGGACGACCTCGGCAAGCCGCCCGCCTCCGAGACACCGGCGGCCAAGAAGTCCAAGGCGTCCGCCGGCAAGGAGAAGGAGAAGGAGACCCTCCTCCCCGAGGGCTCGGGCACCGGCGAGCGTGTCGTGTACTCCCTGGACGAGGACCGCGTCTGGCTGGTCGGCGCCAACGAGAAGGTCACCCGTACCTTCGAGGTCACCCCGAGCACGGTCGACCCCGCCCCCGCCACCTACTCGGTCACCTCCCGTTCCGCCGCCATCACCGGCTCGGACGGCACCCCCATCGAACACGTCGTCCGCTTCGCCTCGGTCGACGGCGTGGTCATCGGCTTCAGCGCGGCGGTGGACGGCTCCACCCCGAAGCCCGACCCCGCCGCCAAGACGGGCGGCATCCGGGAGTCCCGCAAGGACGGCAAGGCGATGTGGAAGTTCGCGGCCATCGGCACGAAGGTGGTCGTGGTCGAGTAGCGGGGGAGGGTGGCTGGGTAGTCACCGGCCAGGGGGGCGGCCGCCCGTTTCAGGGGCGCGGGGAACCGCGCGACAAGCCCCCAGACACCCGCGGTCGCGTCACACCCCCCGCTCCCGGCACGCGAACGCTCACGCAGCCCGAGAGTGCCGCTTCTCCATGGGCCGCCGCTCCTCCACCCTCACCGGCGGAGCCCCCGGCGGCGTCGAGACGGCCTTCGCCGCCGCACAGGCCGCCAACAGGTCCCGCATCGACACCCCGGCCGCCCCGGAGGCCACCCCGGACGGCTGCCGCTCACGTCGCTCCGAACCCTGCATGGACGCCTCCTGGTGCCACCGGCGAACCAAGTTAGGTAGACCTAACCAAGGACTGGTTACCATGTGACCACGCCGCGCGCGTCAAAGCAACATCTTGCCGACACCTTGTCGGAACCGACACGAACGGGACCCGCCCCGACGGCGGAGCCGTCGGCTCAGGCCGACAGCACCCCCAGCTCGACGGAGGCCCACCGCTCCCCGAGCCCGGTGACGGTCACATGCCGCACCTCGTCGGTCGTGTCGCCGACCGCACGGTGGATGACGACATGGAGCCGGTCGTCGGTCAGCTCCTCGACCTTGCCCTCACCCCACTCCACCACGATCACCGATTCGGGGAGCGAGACGTCGAGGTCGAGGTCCTCCATCTCGTCCAGCCCGCCGCCCAGGCGGTAGGCGTCGACGTGGACGAGCGGCGGCCCCTCCCCGAGCGACGGATGCACGCGCGCGATGACGAACGTCGGCGAGGTGACGGCTCCCCGCACCCCGAGCCCTTCCCCGAGCCCCCGGGTCAGGGTCGTCTTCCCGGCACCCAGCTCCCCGTTGAGCATGACGAGATCACCCGAACGCAGCAGTTTGGCCAGACGGCGGCCCAACTCCAGCATCTGCTCGGGAGACTGCACGACGGTCTCGATGGCCGTCACGGACGACGGAGCCGACGCGAACGACGAGGCCGAGGACGGCGAGGACGGCGAGGACGATGAAGAGACCCCGGGCTCACCCGGGACGTACCGTGCTGCTGGCGCTTCCATAACCACTTACGGTAGCCCCCGCCGGCACGGCCCCCGCCCGGGTGAGCAGGTCGGCGAGCCGGTCCGTGACCGCCTCCGGGTGCTCCAGCATCACCAGGTGCCCGGCGTCCGGCACGAGCACCAGCTCCGCGGCCGGCAGCAGGTCGGCGATCGCCTCGCTGTGCTCGCTCGGTGTGACGAGGTCCTTGACCCCGGCCAGCACGAGCACCGGCAGCTCGGCGAACGTCGCGAGCGCCTCCGTCTTGTCGTGCTCGGTGAACGCCGGGTAGAACTCGGCGACGACGTCGATGGGCGTGCCCTCGATCATCCGCTCGGCGAACCGCGCGACCGCCGGGTCGACGTCCCGCGACGCGAACGAGTACCGCTTGATGATCCCGGCGAAGAGATCGGCGGTCGCGCGCCGCCCCCGCTCCACCAGCGCGGCCTGCTGCCCGAGCGCCCTCAGCACCCCCGGCAGCACCCGCCGCACCGCGTTGACGCCGGCGACGGGCAGCCCGAAGTTGACCTCGCCGAGCCGCCCCGACGACGTACCGACCAGGGCGACGGCGACGACCCTGTCGCGGATCAGCTCGGGGTAGTGGGCGGCCAGGGCCATGACGGTCATGCCGCCCATGGAGTGGCCGACCAGCACGACGGGGCCCTCGGGCACGGCCGCGTCGATCACGGCCTTGAGGTCGCGCCCGAGCTGGTCGATGGTGACCGGCGCCCCGTCGAGCGCCTGGGCGCGCCCGGAGCGGCCGTGGCTGCGCTGGTCCCAGTGCACGGTCCGGACGACACCGCGCAGCGCGGCCCGCTGGAAGTGCCAGGAGTCCTGGTTGAGGCAGTAGCCGTGGCTGAAGACGACGGTGACGGGGGCGGGGGCCTTGCGGCCGAAGAGCCGGCGCCTGCGGGGCGAGAGGCCGGCCTCGGGTTCGATGTCGTCGACCTCGTAGTACAGCTCGGTGCCGTCGTCCGCGTACGCCTTGCCGGGGGTGCCGCGCAGCGTCCCGTACGGGCCCGTGGAGTCGAGCGCGAGGCGGGCCCTCCTGCGCATCCCGCGGCCCACGGTGAGCCGCTCTATGGCGACACCGGCGGCCGCGCCCGCGGCGACCACACCTATCGCCGCCCCCGCGACCCCGGCCCTGCGCCAGGTCCCCCCGGCGGCGGACGCGGCTGTGGCGGCCGCGCTCGCGACGGCCTCCACGGCCTCCGCGCTGCTCTCGCTCACATCCCGCTCCTCTTCGCCGACTCTCGGATCCGAGCCGTTCCGCACATCCGTACGGAGTTACCCGTGTCGTTCGTCTTTCCACTTACTCGTGTTCAAGTACTCGTGCCGGTGCGGGCGTGTTCACGCGTGCGTGGCGGCTCACATGGTCACCCGTTCGTGGGTACGGGATTCCTCACGCCTGCTCACCCGTGTCGACGTAGACGCGCGGCACGCGGGTTCCGATGCGGGTCACGATCTCGTACCCGATGGTTCCTGCCGCCTTCGCCCAGTCCTCGGCGGTCGGCTCGCCGTCGTCGCCCGCGCCGAACAGCACCACCTCGTCGCCGACGGCCGGTTCGTCCCCGCCGAGGTCCACGACGAACTGGTCCATCGCGACGCGGCCCGCGACCGTCCGCCACTTCCCGCCGACGAGGACGGGCCCGGAGCCGGAGGCGTGCCGGGGGATGCCGTCCGCGTAGCCCACGGGGACGAGGCCGAGGGTCGTGGCGCCGGGGGTGACGTAGTGGTGGCCGTAACTGACGCCGTGGCCCGCGGGCACCTGCTTGACCAGCGCGAGCGAGGCGCTGAGCCGCATCACGGGACGCAGTCCGAGGTCGGCCGAACTGCCCAGCTGGGGGCTGGGCGAGATCCCGTAGAGGGCGATGCCCGTCCGGACGAGGTCGAAGTGGGTCTCGGGAAGGGTGAGCGTGGCGGGCGAGTTGGCGATGTGCCGTACCTCGGGCCGTACGCCCCGGCCCTCCGCATGGGTCACCATCTCGCGGAAGAGGCCGAGCTGGGCGGCGATGGACGGGTGCCCCGGCTCGTCGGCGCACGCGAAGTGCGACCAGAGCCCGGTGACGGTGACGAGCCCCTCGGCCTCGGCGGCCAGCGCCTCGGCGACCAGCTCCGCCCAGTCGTCCGGCTGACAGCCGTTCCGCCCGAGCCCCGTGTCGGCCTTCAGCTGCACGCGCGCGCGTGCGCCCGCCGCACGGGCGGCGTCGGTGACCTCACGCAGCGCCCACAGCCCGCTGACCGACACGTCGAGATCCGCCTCGATCGCCTCCCGCCAGGGCCCGCCCGGCGCCCAGAGCCAGCACATGATGCGCCCCGGCAGCCCGGCCGCGCGCAACGCCAGCGCCTCCTCGGGTGTGGCCGTACCCAGCCAGGCGGCCCCCGCCTCGACCGCCGCCCGCGCACACCGCACCGCCCCGTGGCCGTACGCGTCCGACTTGACGACAGCCATCAGGGCAGCACCCGGCGCCAGCGCGCGCAACGTCCGCACATTGGCCCGCAGGGCATCCAGATCGATCTCGGCGCGGGCCCGCAGGGGCGCGGTCCGCGAAGGCGCTGTGTCACTCATGTCAGCCCCAGTGTCTCAGAGCCCGAGGGCACCCCCACGGCGCCCCATGACCGAGGGCTCACTTCCCCGCCCGCCGCCCCCAGACGAAGACCCGGTCCTTGGTCTTCAACACGCCCCACAGGGCCCGCGCGTCCGCCAGCCGCAGATTCACACACCCCATGGACCCGATCTCCGTGTAGACGGACCCGTACACGGCATGGAACGCCTGTCCCCCGCTGAAGAACTGCGCGTACGGCATCGGCTGGTGATACAGCGTCGACCAGTGGTTCTTGTGCTTCCAGTACACGCGGTGCCACCCCGCCCGTGTCGGGTACTGGCGCCGTCCGCTGCGGATCGGTGCCGGCCCGAACAGCACCTTCCCGCCCTTCTGCACCCAGGTCAGCTGCCGCGTCAGGTCCACACACGCCACCTTGTACGGGCGCCGCGGGCACTTCCCCGCCGCGTTGGGGTTCTTGCGCGCCGACAGGAACTGCATCCGCGCCCAGGTCACCGGCCCCGCGTAACCGATCGCCGGCTTGATGCCCTGCCTGATCTGGAACGCCCGGATGGCGAGGCAGTCCGCCCGCGACTGCCTCGCGTCCGCGTTCTTCCGCTTGAGCCACCGCTCCACCTGCCGCTGGTACGGCCCCGTCGCCTTCGTGCAGGACACCTTCGACACGGCGACCGCCTCGGCCTCATGGAGCGGGACGTACTCGATGAGGTCGTACGTCCCGGCCGCCGCGTTCCTCGGCTCCACCGCCTCCTCCTCGACGCTCGGCGTGTACACCCGGGGCGGCAGCGGCGTGTCGAGCTGCCAGGGCTGGTGGGGGCCCGGCGGCACACCCGGGACGAGCTGCTCGCTGCCGGGCGCGGGGGCGGGCGGCGGCGCCTCGGCCGCGGCGGTCCCCAGAGGCAGGGCGCTCACCAGGGCGAGGAGCACGGCGACACACCGGAAGGTCGCGCGCCGGCTCGCACCCGTCCGGCGCGCCTCCGTCCGGCGCGCGACTCGGCGGGGAGCAGCGCTGCGGGCCGCTGCTGTGGGGGCCACCACTTCGCGGGGCGCCGCTGTGCGGGTCGTCGCCCCGGAGGGCGTGATTCGTCCGCTCGTCATGTGATCAGCCATACGTGCCCCTCACATACGCGGGAGTGCGCCGCGCGCGCCAGGTCACCCGATATGAGGGCTCACACCAGGACCCGGTTGTCACGTACAGTCACTGATGACACACAGTAGGTCGCACCCGACGGCACCACCGGAAGACGACAGCACCGCCAGGACGACATCACCGGACACCACAGGGGTTGATATGTGCGGAATCGTGGGATACGTCGGCTCGCAGTCCGCGCTCGACGTGGTCCTGGCCGGACTGAAGCGGCTGGAGTACCGGGGGTACGACTCGGCGGGCGTGGCGGTGCCGGCCGACGGGGGCATGGCCTCCGCCAAGAAGGCCGGGAAGCTGATGAACCTGGAGAAGCAGCTGGTCGGCCGCCCACTGCCCAGCGGCTCCATTGGCATCGGCCACACCCGCTGGGCCACCCACGGCGGCCCCACCGACACCAATGCCCACCCGCACCTGGACAACGCGGGCCGGGTCGCCGTCGTCCACAACGGCATCATCGAGAACTTCGCGGTCCTGCGCGACGAACTGACCGCGCGGGGGCACGAGCTGGTCTCCGAGACGGACACCGAGGTCGTCGCCCACCTGCTCGCCGAGGAGTATTCGTCGTGCGACGACCTCGCGGAGGCGATGCGGCTGGTCTGCCGCCGTCTGGAGGGCGCGTTCACCCTCGTCGCGGTGCACGCGGACGCGCCGGACGTGGTCGTGGGCGCCCGCCGGAACTCACCCCTCGTGGTCGGCGTCGGCGAGGGGGAGGCGTTTCTCGCGTCGGACGTCGCCGCGTTCATCGACCACACCCGGTCGGCGATCGAGCTGGGCCAGGACCAGGTGGTGGAGCTGCGCCGCGACGGCGTGACAGTGACGACGTTCGACGGCCGCCCCGCCGACGTCCGTTCGTACCACGTCGACTGGGACGCGTCGGCCGCGGAGAAGGGCGGCTACGACTACTTCATGCTCAAGGAGATCGCCGAGCAGCCGAAGGCCGTGGCGGACACCCTGCTGGGCCGTATCGACACGGCGGGCTCGCTGGCGCTGGACGAGGTCCGCATCTCCGACCAGGAGCTGCGGGAGCTGGACAAGGTGGTCATCGTCGCGTGCGGTACGGCCTTCCACGCCGGTCTCATCGCCAAGTACGCGATCGAGCACTGGACGCGTGTGCCGTGCGAGGTGGAGCTGGCGAGCGAGTTCCGCTACCGGGACCCGATCCTCGACCCCCGCACCCTCGTCATCGCCATCTCCCAGTCCGGCGAGACGATGGACACGCTGATGGCCGTGCGCCACGCGCGCGAACAGGGCGCCCGGGTCCTCGCCATCTGCAACACCAACGGCTCGACGATCCCCCGCGAGTCGGACGCCGTCCTCTACACCCACGCGGGCCCGGAGGTGGCCGTCGCCTCCACGAAGGCGTTCCTGACCCAGCTGGTCGCGTGCTATCTGGTCGCCCTGTACCTCGGCCAGGTCCGCGGCACCAAGTGGGGCGACGAGATCCGGGCGGTGATCCGCGACCTCTCCCACATCTCCCGCGCGGTCGAGCGGGTCCTCGAGACGATGGAGCCGGTACGGAAGTTGGCGCGCACCCTCGCCACGAAGAACACGGTGCTGTTCCTCGGCCGCCACGTGGGCTACCCGGTCGCCCTGGAAGGCGCCCTGAAGCTGAAGGAACTGGCCTACATGCATGCCGAGGGCTTCGCGGCGGGGGAGCTGAAACACGGCCCGATCGCCCTGATCGAGAAGGACCTCCCGGTGGTCGTCGTGGTCCCCTCCCCCGCAGGACGTTCCCTCCTCCACGACAAGATCGTCTCCAATATCCAGGAGATCCGCGCCCGCGGCGCCCGCACGATCGTCATCGCCGAGGAAGGCGACGAGACGGTCGCCCCCTACGCCGACCACCTCATCCGCATCCCCGCCACCCCCACCCTCCTCCAGCCCCTCGTCTCCACGGTCCCCCTCCAGGTCTTCGCCTGCGAACTGGCCACAGCCCGAGGCAACGAGGTGGACCAGCCCCGCAACTTGGCGAAGTCGGTGACGGTGGAGTGACCGAAGCGGGGTGCTACCGCCCTCAGCGCCCCTGGTCCGAGCGGCCCCTGCCGCGCACGACGAGCGAGGCGACCCCACCGAAGACCAAGGCGAACACGGCACCGCCGTAGTTCTCCTGGACGATGCCGGCGCCGGCGATCATGGAGCCGATGACGAGGGGTGCGCCGGCGGTCATGCCGTTCTTCTTCACGAGGGCCTCTCCCGAGAGGTGGGTGCCGAATCGCAGCATGATCTCAACGCGCGGTGCGGCCGGGCCAGCCGATAACAGGGCGTGGCGCGAGGGGGTTTGGCCGCCGGCGCCGGACGCGGGCGGGGCGGGCCCGGTGTGGCGCCCCTGCCGGGGGCGGCGCGCCGTAGGGTGCAGCCCATGCCCATCATCGGAGTCGGCATCGACGTCGCCGAGATCGACCGCTTCCGCGCGGCCATGGAACGGACCCCCTCCATGGCCGAACGCCTCTTCCTGCCCGACGAGCTCCTCCTCCCGAGCGGCGAACGCCGGGGCATCGCCTCCCTCGCGGCCCGCTTCGCGGCGAAGGAGGCCCTGGCCAAGGCCCTCGGCGCTCCCGCCGGCCTCCACTGGACCGACGCCGAGGTCTACGTCGAACCCTCCGGCCAGCCCCGCCTCCGAGTGACCGGCACGGTGGCCGCCCGCGCGGCCACGCTCGGAGTCAAGTCCTGGCACATCTCGTTGAGCCACGACGCGGGGGTGGCGTCGGCGGTAGTGGTGGCCGAGGGCTGAGCACCAGGCGCCCAGTGGCCCGGTGGTGCGGGGTCGTTGGCGAGTGCGGGTGCGTTGTGGTTGTTCGCGCAGTTCCCCGCGCCCCTGAAAAGCGGCCGGGGCTGCGCCCCGTGCTTTTCAGTGAAGGACGGGCCGCAGGCCCGTTCCCTTCAGGGGCGCGGGGAACTGCGCGAGAAACCACGAACCACCCGCACCCGCCAACGAACCCTCCGCCCTGAACTCGAACGCACCCGATGCCCGACACCGCGCGCCCAACACCCCCGAGTGCGGCCCCTCCTCCTCCGGCACACAAGAACAAGGCACACTCGACCCCATGCGCTCAGCCCACCGCGTAGAGACAGTCCGCTCCGCCGAACGCACACTCATGGCCCAACTCCCCCAGGGCGCCCTGATGCAACGCGCCGCCGCCGGCCTCGCCGCGACCTGCGCCGACGCCCTCGGCCGCGTCTACGGCAGCCGCGTGGTCCTCCTCACCGGCAGCGGAGACAACGGCGGCGACACCCTCTACGCCGGTGCCCGCCTCGCCAAACGCGGCGCGGGGGTCACGGCCGTCCTGCTCGCCCCCGACCGCACCCACCCGGACGGCCTCAAGGCCCTCCTCCGCGCCGGCGGCACCACCACGACACCGTCCACCACCACGGACGACCTCATCGCCCGCGCCGACCTCGTCCTGGACGGCGTCGTCGGCATCGGCGGCAAGGGCGGCCTCCGCCCCGAAGCCGCCCACCTCGCCGAACTCGCCGCCGCCTCCCGCGCCACGGTCATCGCCGTGGACCTCCCGAGCGGCATCGAACCGGACACCGGCGAGGTGCACGGCACAGCCGTCCGCGCCGACCTCACCGTCACCTTCGGCACCCACAAGCCGGGCCTGCTCATCGACCCGGCCCGCGAGTACGCCGGCTCGGTCCGCCTGATCGACATCGGCCTGGCGAGCACCCTCCCCGCCTCCCCGGACGTGGAGTCCCTCCAGCACGCCGACATGGCCGCCCTCCTGCCCCACCCTGCCCCGGAGAGCGACAAGTACCGCCGGGGAGTCGTGGGCATCGCCGCCGGTTCGGCCCGCTACCCGGGAGCCGCGGTCCTCGCGGTCGCGGGCGCCCTGCGCTCCGGCGCGGGCGCCGTCCGCTACGTGGGACCGGCCGCCGGCACCGTCCTCGCCCGCTTCCCGGAGACCCTGGTGTCGGACCGCGGCCCGCGGAAGGCCGGCCGCGTCCAGGCATGGGTGACCGGACCCGGCGCGGGCGACGACGCGGCCCCGGTCGTCGAGGCGCTCTCCACGGACGTTCCCGTCCTCCTCGACGCCGACGGTCTGCGCCTCGCGGACGTGGCCGCCGTACGGGCCCGTACCGCCCCCACCGTCATGACGCCGCACGCGGGGGAGGCCGCGGCGCTGCTGGGCGTCGCACGCGAGGAGGTCGAGTCGGCCCGCCTGAGCGCTGTAAGGGAACTGGCCCGCCGCTACGACGCGACGGTCCTCCTCAAGGGCTCCACCACCCTGGTCGCCGGCCCCGCCGACGACACCCCGGTCCGTGTGAACCCCACCGGTACCCCGTGGCTGGCCACCGCCGGCAGCGGCGACGTCCTCTCCGGCCTCACCGGCTCCCTCCTGGCCGCCGGCCTCGCACCCCTGGACGCGGCGAGCGCGGCGGCGTACCTCCACGGCCTGGCGGGCCGCTACGCCGCGAACGGCGCCCCCACGGCCGCCCAGGACGTCGCGGACGCCATCCCGGCGGCCTGGCGCGACATCATGAGCTGATCGTCACCCTCACATGCTTCATCCGGGCGCCGTCCCGGCCGGGGGACGTCACTCCCCCTCCTCGATCCGGTCGATGGCGTCCCGCACCATCCCCAGATACTCGACCTCCTCACACCGCGGCTTGCTGCCCATCCGGTACATGTCCATGGCGTCGTCGAGACACTCGCCCAGATCCTCGTCCGGCAGATCGTCCGCCAGCTCACTGCAGACCTGCCCCGCGAACTCCTGGTCAGCGCGCGTAGACCATACGGAAGCCACCCGGTCGCCCCTCAGGTAAGTCGGGAGGCGGCTCCCTCCCGGCTGCCGCGGACGCTAGTCCCCGCCGACACCCGAGGTCCATACCTTCACCACAGTTCACCCATAGTGAGGAACGTGTGCACCTCCGTGCCATCGGGCGGGGTGACGGACCCCACCCCGCCACGTCGCCCGAACTCCGTTAACAATGGACTGTGATCTCACCGGTCTCCTCGTTGCCGCGGAGCGCCCACCGGCCCAGGCCGGAGGCGACTCCCTACGTCGACCTCACCCGTACAGAGTGGAGCGCGCTGCGCGACAAGACGCCGCTGCCACTGACCGCCGAGGAGGTCGAGAAGCTGCGCGGCCTGGGCGACGTCATCGACCTCGACGAGGTACGGGACATCTACCTGCCGCTCTCCCGGCTCCTCAACCTCTACGTGGGCGCCACCGACGGCCTGCGCGGCGCCCTGAACACGTTCCTCGGCGAGCAGGGCTCCCAGTCGGGCACCCCGTTCGTCATAGGCGTCGCCGGCTCCGTGGCCGTCGGCAAGTCCACCGTCGCCCGCCTCCTCCAGGCCCTCCTCGCCCGCTGGCCCGAGCACCCGCGCGTGGAACGGGTCACCACGGACGGCTTCCTGCTTCCCATGAAGGATCTCCGGGAACGCGGACTGGTCTCCCGCAAGGGCTTCCCCGAGTCGTACGACCGCCGTACGCTCACCCGCTTCGTCGCCGACATCAAGGCCGGCAAGGACGAGGTGACGGCCCCCGTCTACTCCCACCTCATCTACGACATCGTCCCGGACAAGCGGCTCACGGTCCGCCGCCCCGACATCCTCATCGTCGAGGGCCTGAACGTCCTCCAGCCGGCCCTCCCCGGCAAGGACGGCCGCACCCGCGTCGGTCTCGCCGACTACTTCGACTTCAGCGTGTACGTCGACGCCGGCACCGACGACGTCGAGCGCTGGTACCTCAACCGCTTCCGGAAGCTGCGGGAGACCGCCTTCCAGAACCCGTCCTCGTACTTCCGCAAGTACACCCAGGTCTCCGAGGAGGAGGCCCTCGACTACGCCCGGACCCAGTGGCGCACCATCAACAAGCCCAACCTCATCGAGAACATCGCCCCCACCCGGGGCCGCGCCACCCTGATCATCCGCAAGGGCTCCGACCACAAGGTGCGACGCCTCAGCCTGCGCAAGCTGTGAGGCCCACCCGAGTGACCACACCCGTGACCAGGGGCTGTTAGAAAGGCACCATGCTGCATCTGCGCCTGATCACACCGGCCGAGCGGACCGGCGAGGTGGTGCGTCTGATCGAGAAGACGATCGGCACCACCCATCTCGTCGTGATGCCGGGCGCCGCCCGCGACCCCGCCGGCGACGTCGTCATGTGCGACGTCGCACGCGAGGCGGGCGACGAACTGATCGGCGCGCTCCGCGAGTTGCACCTGGACAGGACCGGCTCGATCGCCGTCGAGAACATCGACCTGTCGCTGTCCGAGCGTGCCGACGAGGCCGAGAAGGAGGCGCCGGGCGAGGCCGCCGACGCCGTGCTGTGGGAGCACCTGGCGGACGCGACGCACGAGGAGTCGACACTCTCCGTCACCTATGTCGCCTTCCTCACCCTCGCCACGATGATCGCCGCGTGCGGTGTCGTCCTCGACAACGCGATCCTCATCGTCGGCGCGATGGCCGTCGGCCCCGAGTTCGGCCCGCTGGCCGGCTTCAGCACGGCCATCGTCCAGCGCCACCCGCGCCTGGCGCTCCGCTCCCTGATCGCCCTGCTCGTGGGCTTCGCGGCGGCGATGGCGGTGACGGTCGGCTTCAGCCTCATCATGGACGCGCTCGGCTACTTCACCGAGGCCAAACTGGAGGCCGACCGCCCCAACACCACCTTCGTCTACGCCCCCGACGCCTTCTCCTTCATCGTCGCCGTTCTCGCCGGCATCGCGGGCACCCTCTCCCTGACGTCGGCCAAGTCGGGCGCCCTGGTGGGCGTGGCCATCTCGGTCACCACGGTCCCGGCCGCCGCCAACGCGGCGGTCGCCCTGGCCTACGGCGACACGAAACAGACCGTGGGCTCGACCAACCAGCTCCTGCTGAACCTCTTGGGCATCGTCCTGGCAGGCACCCTGACCCTCCTGCTCCAGAAGTGGCTCTGGTCAAGGCAACGCGCCGTGACGAAGGACGCCCGCTGATTCCCGTCCCGCGCTTCCAGTGCCGCCGGGAGCTGCAGGGCCGCCGCTTTCGGGGGCGCGTGGAACTGCGAGACAAGCCACGGCGACACCGCGGCCCGCACCCGGCAGAACCCGACCCCCGAACCCGGCCCCCTGAACCGCGCCTTAGGGGTCCTTTCACTATGCCCGCCGGGGTCGCGTGGTCCGGCACCGCACCTCGCCGCGTTACCCAAAGGTCCTGGCAGCTCCGCTACGAGGACCCTCCGGCGCCTGGCGATGCACGGCACCGGACCACGCGACCTGATCGGACGCTCCCAGGGAAAGGACCCCTTACCCGAGCGCCGACTTCACCACGTCGGCCAACCGCCCCGCCACGGACCGGGCCTGCTCGATATCGGCCGCCTCCACCATCACCCGCACCAGCGGCTCGGTCCCCGAGGGCCGCAGCAGCACCCGCCCGGTCGACCCCAGCTCCCGCTCCGCGTCGGCCACGGCGGCAGCCAGCTCCGTGGACGTCCCCACCCGCGTCCGGTCCACGTCCGGCACATTGATGAGCACCTGCGGGAGCCGCTCCATGACCCCCGCGAGGTCCTTGAGCGTCCGGCCGGTCCGTGCGATCCGCGCCGCCAGCAGAAGCCCGGTCAGCGTGCCGTCACCGGTGGTGGCGTGGTCGAGGACGATGACGTGCCCGGACTGCTCGCCGCCGAGGGCGTATCCGTGCTCCTTCATCTCCTCCAGCACATACCGGTCCCCGACGGCCGTCTGGACGAGGCGCAGCCCCTCCCGCTCCAGCGCCAGCTTGAAGCCGAGGTTCGACATGACGGTGGCGACCACGGTGTCCGAGCGGAGCTGCCCGCGCTCCCGCATGTCCAGGGCGAGCACGGCGAGGATCTGGTCCCCGTCGACCTCGTTGCCCTCGTGGTCCACGGCGAGGCACCGGTCGGCGTCACCGTCGTGCGCGATGCCGAGGTGCGCCCCGTGCTCGACGACGGCGGCGCGCAGCTTCCCGAGGTGCGTGGAGCCGCACCCGTCGTTGATGTTGAGTCCGTCCGGCTCGGCCCCGATGGTGACGACCTCGGCCCCGGCCCGGGTGAACGCCTCCGGCGAGACCCCGGCGGCCGCGCCGTGCGCCTCGTCGAGGACGATCTTCAGCCCGTCCAGCCGGTTCGGCAGCACGGACAGCAGATGCTCGACATACCGGCCGAACCCTTCGCCGTACGAGCGGACACGTCCGACGCCGGCGCCCGTCGGCCGGTCCCAGGGCGCCCCGGTCCGGTGCTCCTCGTACACGGCCTCGATCTTGTCCTCCAGCTCGTCGGCGAGCTTGTGGCCGCCGCGGGCGAAGAACTTGATGCCGTTGTCGGGCATGGCGTTGTGGCTGGCGGAGAGCATCACGCCGAGGTCGGCGCCCAGCTCACCGGTGAGGAACGCCACCGCAGGGGTGGGGAGCACACCGACGAGCAGCACGTCGACGCCCGCGCTGGCGAGGCCGGCCACGACGGCCGCCTCCAGGAACTCCCCGGACGCTCGCGGATCCCGCCCGACCACCGCCACCGGCTTGTGGCCTTCGAACGTGCCCGCCTCGGCGAGTACGTGTGCCGCCGCGACGGAGAGTCCGAGCGCGAGCTCGGCCGTCAGATCCGCGTTGGCGACACCGCGCACGCCGTCCGTGCCGAAGAGTCGTCCCACTGTGGTGTCCTCCGAATTGCTGAGAATGTGCGGCTCGTACCAGGTGGTCCCGTACCGGGCGTCCCCCACCGGTTGTCCCCCGAGTGTCCAGGTACTTCCCGGACCAAGTACATCCCCTGAGACTGTCCTCCCCCGTGCGGGGTTGTACCGGCAGTCTGCGTGTAGTCGTGCGGAAAATAAGCCACCCTGCTACGCAAACCGCCCCGGCGGCACGGGTACGTGCCACCGGGGCGTTGCGTGCGGTGCAGCGAAGCGGTGATTAGCGCTTGCTGTACTGCGGAGCCTTGCGGGCCTTCTTCAGACCGGCCTTCTTGCGCTCGACCGCACGGTCGTCGCGACGGAGGAAGCCGGCCTTCTTGAGCGCGCCGCGGTTGTTGTCGACGTCGGCCTCGTTCAGGGCGCGGGCGACACCGAGACGGAGGGCACCGGCCTGGCCGGAGACGCCGCCACCGGCGATGCGGGCGATGACGTCGTAGCGGCCCTCGAGCTCGAGAACCTTGAACGGCTCGTTGACCTCCTGCTGGTGCACCTTGTTCGGGAAGTAGTCCTCGAGCGTGCGCCCGTTGATCTTCCACTTGCCGGTGCCCGGCACGATGCGAACGCGCGCGATGGCGTTCTTGCGGCGGCCCAGGCCGGCGGCCGGCTGCGGCTCGCCGAAGCGGGAGGCCATGGACTCGGTGGTGTACTCGCCCTCGACGGGGACGTCCGACTCCGTGGTGTAGCTGTCGATGTCAAGCTCTTCGAGCGGCTGCTCGGCAGTGGTCTCGGCCACGATTCTCCTCAGATTCTCTTCAGGCTTAGGGGGCGGCCGGACTTACTGCGCGACCTGGGTGATCTCGAACGGCACCGGCTGCTGGGCAGCGTGCGGGTGCTGGTCGCCCGAGTAGACCTTCAGCTTGGAGAGCATCTGACGGCCCAGGGAGTTCTTGGGAAGCATGCCCTTGACGGCCTTCTCGACGGCCTTCTCGGGGTTCTTCTCCAGCAGCTCGTCGTAACGGACGGAGCGCAGACCACCCGGGTAGCCGGAGTGGCGGTAGGCCATCTTCTGGGTCCGCTTGTTGCCGGACAGGTGCACCTTGTCCGCGTTGATGATGATGACGAAGTCACCAGCGTCGACGTGGGGAGCGTAGATCGGCTTGTGCTTGCCGCGGAGCAGGGTCGCGGCGGTGGTGGCGAGACGGCCCAGGACAACGTCCTGGGCGTCGATGACGTGCCACTGACGCGTCACATCGCCGGGCTTGGGGCTGTACGTACGCACGGTTCGTAGCCTTCGCTTCTTCAGTGAGGTTCCTGACAAGGTCACCGAAGACGATCACGACAGCCCTGACCGCACAGCGGTGACGCAAACCGCGTGCTGGTCGCTGGTCATCGGCCCGGTGGACCGGTGTAAGGGCGTCTCACGTGAGAATGAGCAAGCCAATACACATAACGAACCTGAAGAATAGCCGTGCGGCCCCGGACGGGTCAAAACGACCCCGGCAGACGTCCCGCCGGAGCGGGAGGACGATCGTCCCGACCACCCACGCTTGGCGGCATTTGCCCCCGCCCTCCAGGTCACGCTAGGAGCTCAACTCCCGCTGGACACTGACCATCGCCCCCCTTCGCCCGTCTAAAATGCGCCCCATGAGCTTTGGGCAGGGGGGGTCCCAGTGGAGCCCCGGGGGTTCCCACAATCCGTGGGGCGATCAGTGGGGTTCCTCTAACCAGACCCCGGACTGGGCCGCGCTGGCCGAGCAGTCCGAAACACGCAACAGGCGCCGCAGACTGCTGATGATCGTCGGCGGCGCTATCGCCACCGTCGGCATCGGCGCCGCCGTGGCCGTCGCCGTCGTGAGCGCCGACGGCGGCGGCACGAACACCACGGCGAACCAGCCGGGCGATCTGCCGGCCACCGCGGACATCCCGAGCGCGAGCACGAAGACGGACCCGTCGTTCGAGCCCACCTCCGCCCCGCCCCCGCTGGACCCGAAGGAATTCATCTCCAGCTCGGGCAAGGACAAGGCGCCGATCAGCCCGGACATCCTCTTTCCCGGCTCCCAGCTGACGAGGGACGACGACGTTGTCTACCGCAAGGGCCCCACGGCCTCGACGGCGGACTGCGCCTCGGCCGTCCAGGGCACCCTCGACAAGCTCCTCAGCGCCAATGACTGCACCCGCTTCATGCGCGTGACGTACCACCGGGACAAGGTCGCGGTCACGATCGGCGTCGCCCTCTTCGACACCGAGGCCCAGGCGACCAAGGTCAAGAAGGGCTGGGACAAGAAGAGCACCATCGTCTCCCTGTCCGGCGACGGCGTCCCCACCTTCTGCCGTACGACGATCTGCCGTACGACCGTCAACTCCTACGGCCGCTACGCCTACTTCACCCTCGGCGGCTTCGTCGGCGGCAAGGACGTCACGGAGAAGGACAGCTCCGTCTTCACGGCCGGCGACCACCTCGCCCAGTCCACCTTCGAGCAGATCCGCCGCCGGGGCGAGGCCCAGGCGGCCGCCGCGGCCAACTCGCAGTAGCCCGCACCCGGCCGCCCGGGGTCAGCAGCAGCCGCCCCCGGGCGCACCCGGCAGGGTCCGCCGGTTCCGCGCCTCCTTGTTCCGCGCGGCCAGCAGTTCGTCGGCGGGGTACCCGACCTCCTCCAGGGTCAGCCCGTGCGGCCGTACGACGTGCACGGCGGAGTCCCGTACCCCGGCGGCCAGGACCTTCCCGGGCCACTCGGTCCCCCGGTGCCCGTCCCCCACGAAGAGCAGCGCCCCGATGAGGGAGCGCACCATGTTGTGGCAGAACGCGTCGGCCCGCACGGTCGCCGTGATGATCCCGTCGTCGCCGCGCACCAGGCTGAGCTCCTGGAGCGTGCGGATGGTGGTGGCCCCCTCGCGCCGCTTGCAGTAGGCCGCGAAGTCGTGCTCGCCCAGAAGTCGCCGCGCGGCCTCGTTCATGGCGTCCACGTCCAGCGGCCAGTCGTGCCACAGCACATGGTTGCGCAGCAGCGGATCGACACCGCCTGGGTTGTCGGTGACCCGGTAGGCGTAGCGCCGCCAGACGGCCGAGAACCGAGCGTTGAAGCCGCTCGGCGCCTCCCTGAGCGCCCACACCCGTACGTCCCTGGACAGTCGCCCCGCGAGCCGCTTGAGCAGCTTCCCGTGGTGTTCGTCCCACACCTCGCGCGGCAGATCGACGTGGGCCACCTGCCCCCGGGCGTGCACCCCGGCATCGGTCCGCCCGGCCACGGTCAGCTCGTACGTCTCCGGCGACCGCGTCACGGTCCGCAGGGCGTCCTCGATCTCCCCCTGTACGGTCCGCCGCCCTGCGGCCTGCTTGGCCCACCCGGAGAACTCGGTCCCGTCGTACGAAAGATCAAGACGCACCCGCACGAACCCGGGCGCCACATCATCACTCACACGGAGATCCTCTCAGGAACACGAAAGCGGGCCCGCTCCTCAACGGAACGGGCCCACTGCAACGCCGCTCAAGGGGCGCGGGGAACTGCGCGACAAGCCACCACGAACCCGTAGCCGCCGACACACAGCTCCCGGCAGAACGCTTACGCGTCCTTGGACTCCTCGGCAGCCTCCTCGGCCGGAGCCTCGTCGGCCTTGGTGGTGTCCACCTTGGTCTCAGCGGCCGGCGTCTCCGCGTCCTTGGCGGCACGCTTGGTGGCGGCCTCGGCCTCACCGGTGGCCTGCTGCGCGACCGTCAGCGCCTCGACCAGCTCGATGACAGCCATGGGCGCGTTGTCGCCACGACGGTTACCGATCTTGGTGATACGGGTGTAGCCACCCGGACGGTTCTCGTACCGCGGGCCGATCTCGGTGAAGAGCGTGTGCACGACGCCCTTGTCCGTGATGACCGAGAGCACCTGACGGCGGTTGTGAAGGTCACCCTTCTTCGCCTTGGTGATCAGACGCTCGGCGTACGGCCGCAGACGGCGGGCCTTCGCCTCGGTGGTGGTGATGCGGCCGTGCTCGAAGAGCGACTTCGCGAGGTTCGCGAGGAGCAGCTTCTCGTGCGCGGCGCTGCCGCCCAGACGGGCACCCTTGGTGGGCTTCGGCATGGTGTTTCTCCTAGGTGTCTGCCCCGGCCGTATCAGGTACCGGAGTCAGTATCCGAGCGGGCGGTCGCCCGTCGGAGATCCAGGCCCCCGAAGGGGCCTGGAAGGGGCGCGGGGAACTGCGCGACAAGCCACAGTCCATCCGCAGCCGGGAACCGGCAGTCGGTCCCGAGCTCTTAGTACTGCTCGGTCTCGACGAACCCGGCGTCCGCGTCGTCGTCCGCACCGAAGGCGTCGGCCGCGGCGGTCGGGTCGAATCCGGGCGGGGAGTCCTTGAGCGCGAGGCCCATGCCCGCCAGCTTCGCCTTGACCTCGTCGATCGACTTCGCACCGAAGTTACGGATGTCGAGCAGGTCGGCCTCGGAGCGTGCCACGAGCTCACCCACGGAGTGGATGCCCTCGCGCTTGAGGCAGTTGTAGGAGCGGACGGTGAGTTCCAGCTCCTCGATCGGCAGGGCCAGGTCCGCGGCGAGCGCGGCGTCCGTCGGGGACGGGCCCATGTCGATGCCCTCGGCGTCGATGTTGAGCTCGCGCGCCAGACCGAACAGCTCCACCAGGGTCTTGCCGGCGGACGCCATCGCGTCACGCGGACGCATGGCCTGCTTGGTCTCGACGTCGACGATCAGCTTGTCGAAATCGGTGCGCTGCTCGACACGGGTCGCCTCGACCTTGTACGTGACCTTGAGCACCGGCGAGTAGATGGAGTCGACCGGGATCCGGCCGATCTCCTG
>NZ_JBVIDX010000010.1:176568-334007 GCF_055572155.1 Streptomyces sp. NPDC030814 | reverse complement strand
GCCCGGTTACATTCCGAACCCGGAAGCTAAGCCTTACAGCGCCGATGGTACTGCAGGGGGGACCCTGTGGGAGAGTAGGACGCCGCCGAACAATCTTTGACAGGACCCCTGGTCACCAGCGTACAGCTGGGACCAGGGGTCCTTTTGTTGTTCCGGAACAAGTACAGCCCGGAGCGCGCCGGGTACCCGGCTGCGCGAGAATGACTTGCGGTACCTAAGACAGGAGTCACCATGTCCACCAACTCTCCCGACGACCGACCGGAGCGCGACCAGCGGCGACGGGACAGTGGTGACCGTGGCGGCTACCGCGGTGGCCCGCGTCGGGACAACGACCGTCGGGACAACGACCGCGGCGGCTACGGCCGGCGAGACGACCGCGGCGGGTTCCGGCGCGGCGACGACCGCGGCGAGCGTGGCGACCGCGGCGAGCGTGGCGGTTTCCGTCGCGACGACAACCGTGGTGGCGAGCGTGGTGGGTTCCGTGGTCGCGACGACCGCGGCCGCGACGACCGCCGCGAAGGCGACCGTGGGCCTCGCCCCGGGTTCCGCCGTGACGACCGTCCTGGCGGGCCGCGTCGCGACGACCGGGACCGTGGCTTCCGGCGGGACGGCGACCGCCCTGCCTTCCGCCGTGACGACCGCCGCGACGACCGCCGTGACGACGACCGGGGCGGTTACGGCCGTCGCGACGACCGTCCTTCCTTCCGCCGCGACGACCGGCGTGACGACCGCCGGGACAGTGGTGACCGTGGCGGCTTCCGCAGGGACGACCGCGACCGTGGCTTCCGGCGTGACGACCGGCGTGACGACCGTGGGGAGCGCCGTGAGGGCGACCGTCCCTCGTACCGTCGTGACGACGACCGCGGGGGCTTCCGCCGTGACGACAGCCGTGGCGGCGAGCGCGGCGGGTTCCGTGGACGCGACGACCGCGGCCGCGACGACCGCGGCCGCGACGACCGTCGTGGGGACGACCGCGGTGGGCGCCCGGCGTTCCGTCGTGACGACCGGCGGGACGACTTCCGGCGTGACGACAGCCGTGGCGGCGACAGGGCGCCCTTCCGTCGGGACGACCGCCGTGATGTCCGGCGTGACGACCGTGGGGAGCGCCGTGAGGGCGACCGTCCCTCGTACCGTCGTGACGACGACCGCGGTGGCTTCCGCCGTGACGACAGCCGTGGCGGCGAGCGCGGCGGATTCCGTGGACGCGACGACCGCGGCCGCGACGACCGTGGGCGTGGGCCCCGGCGTGACGACCGGGGCGGTCGGCCCGGTGGCTTCCGTGGGCGCGACGACCGGCGCGACGACCGGCGTGGCGGCGGACGATTCCGCGACGAGCGGGACCGTGACCGGGAGCGCGAGCCGATCAAGCGGCTGCCGATTCCCGAGGACGTCACCGGCGAGGAGATCGACAAGGACGTACGGCAGGAACTGCAGAGCCTGCCCAAGACGCTGGCGGACGACGTCGCGAAGAACCTGGTGATGGTCGCCCGGCTCATCGACGAGGACCCTGAGGGCGCTTACGGCTACTCCCGGGTCGCCCTGCGCCTGGCGTCGCGCGTCGCCGCCGTGCGGGAGGCGGCCGGCTTCGCCGCGTACGCCAACCAGAAGTACAGCGAGGCGCTCGCCGAGTTCCGGGCCGCGCGGCGGATGACCGGCAGCGTGGACCTGTGGCCCGTCATGGCGGACTGCGAGCGTGGTCTCGGGCGGCCCGAGAAGACCCTCGACATGGCCGGGGCGCCCGAAGTGCACAAGCTGGACAAGGCCGGTCAGGTCGAGATGCGGCTCGTGGCGGCCGGCGCACGGCGGGACATGGGGCAGCTCGACGCGGCCATCGTGACCCTGCAGAGCCCCGAGTTGGCCTCCAACTCCGTACAGCCGTGGACCGCGCGGCTGCGGTACGCGTACGCCGACGCGCTGCTCGCCGCCGGGCGTGAGGGCGAGGCACGGGAGTGGTTCGCCAAGGCCGTCGAGGCCGACAAGGACGGCAGCACGGACGCCTCGGACCGGCTGGCGGAGCTGGACGGTGTCGAGTTCGTCGACGCCCTCGTCGAGGTCGAGGACCGGGACGAGCAGGAGCACGGTGGTGACGCCCTGCCCGTGGAGGACGCCGAGCCTCGTGACCTGACGACCGCCGTGGACGAGGACGTCGTGGTCGTGGAGGAGAGCCAGGCCGTGGCGGACGTCGAGGCGGGCGAGAAGCCCGAAACCGCCGCAGACGCCGAAGACGCCGAAGACGCCGACGGCAGCGCGGACCGCGAGGCCGACAAGGGCTGACGTCGGCTCGTGGAAGCCGGAAGGGGGTGGGATACCCGTACGCGGGATCCCGCCCCCTTCGCGTGTCGGCGGACCCGGCCCAAGGGCTGTCCCGTCATCCCCGGCGGGCGCACGACGCCGGCTACGGCACCTCGCCGCATTGTCGGAACGCCCGCATGCATCCAGTGTGCGGACGCCCCTGCGCCCTCCGCCTTGCGACGCACCGCATCCGACGCCGTGCACTGATCCACCGCGGATCACGGGACAGCTTTTAGAGGTTCAGGGCGCGCAGGACCAGACCCGAGGCCGGCTTCGGGCCGAACGACGTGGACTTGCGGGGCATGGTGACGCCCTGGCGGGCCAGGTCGCGTACGACTTCCTCGCGGACCGGGTGCATCAGGACGGCCGTGCCGCCGTCGCGTTCGGCCTTGTCGACCGTGGCGGCCGTGTCGTGGATGTACGCGACATGCGCGGGCGAGTCCTCGGGGATCCGCCAGACATGACGCAGGAGCGTGGCGTGCAGGACCGTCGCGTCGAGGGTGCGCCAGGCGGCAGGGCGGTCGGCGGGGATGGTACGGGCCAGGAGGTCCGGGTCCGGGCGGTCGACGAGGTGGAAGGCGCCGTCACCGGCGAGGAGAAAGGCGTTGCCTCCGTGCGCCGCGTCCGCCAGGGACTGCAGGGCCTCGGGGAGCGGGACTTCGAGGTGCCGTACGCGGAACAGGCCGTCCAGGGCGGTCAACGCCTCGGAGACGGGAAGCCCGTGGAGGAGGCGGTGGATCGCGCGGACGCGCAGGGGGTAGCGGGCGGTGTCCACGAGGAGGACCAGGCCGTAGTCCCAGGGGCTGGGGGAGGGGTGCTCGGTGCGCAGGCGCAGGTAGGTCGCCCAGCGGTGGTGGCCGTCGGCTATGAGGGCCTGATGGTGGGTGAGGTCCGACTGGATCTCGGCCAGGCTGTCGGCGTCGGTGACCGCCCACAGGCGGTGGCTGAAGCCGTCCTCGGTGGTCGTGGAGAGAAGCGGGGGGCCTTCGACGGTCCGCTCGACCACGGCGGTCGCACCGACGGGGGAGCCGCCGCCCCGGTATGTCAGAAGCAGGGGTTCCATGTTGGTGGACGTCGCACGCATCAGGGCCGCGCGGTCCGCGATGACATGGGGTATGACGTCCTCGTGGGGGAGGACCACTCCGTCCGCGGGCTCCGAGAGGCGCAGGGCGCCGATCAGGCCGCGCTGGAGGACGGTGCCGTCCGCCTGCTCGTAGACGTAGAGACCGGGATGGGGGTCGGGTGCCAGGACGCCCTCGGCGAGCCAGCGGCGCAGCGTCTCGGCCGCCTGTGCGTTTCTGGCGGTCGGGGTAACGGCCTGGGGAAGGATCAGGCGGACGATGTTGTGCGGGTCGGCGGACTCGAGGTGGAGCAGACCGTCCGGCCGTACGACCACGTCGTACGGCGGGGATGTCACGGCGGCCAGGCTGCCGACCCGGTCGGGGTCGTAGCGAAGGCCCCGGAACGGGGTCAGTTCGAGGCCGCTGCGCGCCGGGATCTCCTCCGCGGGACCTGCGTTGTTCATTGGTGCATCGTATGTGTGTCAGTGCCATGCGCGATGATCGGGTGAAGCGATCGGACCGATGGAGACCGGATGGGTACGCGAGCGCGTACCGGTCGAGCGAGGAGCGGTGTGCAATGAGCCAGGCAGTCAGGACGCGGCCCGACGGCAGCGGGCAGGCCCTGAGCGAGGCGTACGACACGGCGCTGCTCGATCTGGACGGAGTGGTGTACGCGGGCGGGAGCGCGATCGCGCACGCCGTCGAGTCCCTCGGTACGGCCCGCGAAGGCGGAATGCACCTGGCGTACGTCACCAACAACGCGCTGCGGACGCCGGACGCCGTGGCGGAGCACCTCACGGAGCTGGGGATACCGGCCGAGAGCGGGGACGTCATCACGTCGGCGCAGGCCGTGGCCCGGCTGATCAGCGAGCAGTTGCCGGCCGGCGCGCGGGTGCTGGTCATCGGCGGTGACGGACTCAGGGTCGCGCTGCGCGAACGGGGGCTGGAGCCGGTCGAGTCGGCCGACGACGATCCGGCGGCGGTCGTGCAGGGATACGGCGGTCCCGAGCTGCCCTGGGGGCGGTTCGCGGAGGCGAGTTACGCCATCGCGCGCGGGCTGCCGTGGTTCGCGTCCAACACCGATCTGACGATCCCGAGCGCGCGGGGCATCGCGCCGGGGAACGGGGCGGCGGTGCAGGTGGTACGGATCGCCACGGGTGCCGAGCCGCAGGTGGCGGGCAAGCCGCTGCCGCCGATGCACCGGGAGACCATCCTGCGGACCGGCGCCCGGCGACCGTTGGTGGTCGGGGACCGGCTGGACACGGACATCGAGGGCGCGTTCAACGGCGAGGTCGACTCACTGCTCGTCCTGACCGGTGTGACCGACGGCGCCCAGTTGCTCGCCGCGCCGCCGCAGCACCGGCCGACGTACGTCGACGCCGATCTGCGGGGGCTGCTCACGGGGCAGCCGGAAGTCGTGGCGGAGGGCACGGGCTTCCGGTGCGGAGGCTGGACGGCGACCGCCGGCGGCGAGGAGCTGCGGCTGGACGGTGAGGGCGAGGCGCTCGACGGACTGCGGGCGCTGTGCGCGGCGGCCTGGACGGCGGCCGGTGCCGACTCCTGCGAGCTGGACGGCGGGAAGGCGCTGGCGCGGCTCGGGCTGTGAGACGACGGTGCGTGGGCCGGATCGAGCCGTAAGGGAGGATAGGCTAACCTAACCGGGTGTTGGTCGAGAGTCCCCCCGAACCGCGCGCGGAGACCGCCCCCGCGCCCCCGAACCGCAGGGCAGCGATACGTACCGCCGGACTCCTCGTGTCCGTCGGCCTGCTGGCCCTGGTCGCGCTCGCCAGCATCACGATCGGCGCGAAAGAACTGTCCCTCGGGCAGGTCTGGCACGGCCTGTTCGAGGACACGGGGACGTACGGTGACGTCGTCGTCGGGGAGCGGATCTCGCGCACCCTGCTCGGGCTGCTCGCCGGGGCCGCGCTCGGCCTGGCCGGTGCCGTGCTCCAGGCGCTCACCCGGAACCCGCTGGCCGACCCGGGGCTGCTCGGCATCAACGCGGGTGCGTCCGCCTCGGTCGTCACCGCCATCACCTACTTCGGCGTCACCTCGCTGACCGGATATGTGTGGTTCGCGTTCCTCGGGGCGGCGGCCGTCGGCGCGCTGGTGTGGTTCCTCGGCGGCAGCCGGGGCGCGACCCCCGTGCGGCTCGCGCTGGCCGGCACGGCGATCAGCGCCGCACTGTACGGCTACCTCCAGGCCGTGATGATCATGGATGACGCGGCGCTGTCGAAAATGCGCTTCTGGACGGTGGGTTCGCTGGCCTCGGCGACCGCCGAGACGATCAAGCAGGTGCTGCCGTTCCTCGTCGTCGGCACGGTCGTCGCCCTGCTGCTCTCCCGGCCGCTGAACGCGGTGGCCATGGGCGACGACACCGCCCGCGCCCTTGGCGCGAACCTCAACCGCACCCGCGCGCTCTCCATGGCCGCCGCGACCGTGCTGTGCGGGGCCGCCACCGCCGCCTGCGGACCGATCGTGTTCGTCGGGCTGATGGTGCCGCACGTCGTCCGCTCCTTCACCGGGCCCGACCTGCGCTGGATCCTGCCGTACGCGACGGTCCTGTCGCCCGTGCTGCTGCTCGGCGCCGATGTCATCGGCCGGGTGGTGGCCCGGCCCGCGGAACTCCAGGTCGGCATCGTCACCGCGATCCTCGGCGGGCCGGTCTTCATCTTTCTCGTACGACGGCGGAGGACGGCGCAGCTGTGAAGTCGCAGGTCATGAGCAAGCCCGCGGTCCGCACCCGCGTGCTCCGGTCACCCGGCGGCCTGTCGGTGCGCCTCGACGTACGGGCGTGCGTCGTCGTCGCTCTGCTGCTGCTCGGCGCCCTCGCCGCGAGTGTCGTGCTGATCGGCACCGGCGACTTCCCGATCCCGGCCGGCGACGTCATCAGGACCCTGCTCGGCAACGGCGACCCGAGCCAGGAGCTCATCATCAACGACCTGCGGGTGCCGCGGGTCCTGGTCGGGCTGCTGGTGGGGGCCTCGCTGGGGCTGGGCGGGGCGCTGTTCCAGTCCATCTCGCGCAATCCGCTGGGCAGTCCGGACGTCCTCGGTCTCTCCCAGGGCGCCACGGCCGGCGCCCTGGTCATGATCGTGCTGTTCTCCGGCAACGCCGACCAGGTCGCCCTCGGAGCGCTCGGCGGCGGTCTGGTCACCGGCCTCGCGATCTACCTGCTGGCCTGGAAGCGGGGCGTGCACGGCTACCGGCTGGTGCTCGTCGGCATCGGTGTCTCCGCGATCATGACGGCGGTCAACGGCTATCTGATCACCAAGGCCGACCTCGTCGACGCGGCCCGCGCGGTCGTGTGGATGACCGGATCGCTCAACGGGCGTGACTGGGACCAGGTCCGGCCGCTGCTGATCATGTCGGCGATCCTCGTGCCGACGGTGCTGGTCAATGCTCGGGGGCTGCGGACGATGGAGATGGGCGACGACGTGTCGTACGCCCTCGGGGTGCGTGTCGAGCGGGTGCGGATGCTGCTGATGGTCTCGGCCGTCCTGCTCACCGCCGGGGCCACCGCCGCCGCCGGGCCCGTCAGCTTCGTCGCCCTGACCGCGCCCCAGCTCGCCAAGCGGCTGACCCGCTCGCCGGGCCCGAACCTGGCGGCCTCGATGTGCATGGGCGCGGCCCTGTTGATCACCGCGGACTGGGCCTCCCAGCGGGCCTTCGGCGCCGATCAGCTGCCCGTCGGCGTCGTCACCGGCGTCCTCGGCGGTGTGTATCTGCTGTGGCTGCTGGTCACGGAGCGGAAGGCCGGGCGGATATGAGGGGATCCGAGCCGGGCGCGTCGGCGAGGTCGGCGAACGAGAACAACCAGAGGAGCACTGTGAACCGCCTGACCGCCGAGAACGTCACCCTCGCCTATGACCAGCGGGTCATCGCCGAGCAGCTCTCCGTGGAGATCCCCGACAACTCGTTCACCGTGATCGTCGGCCCCAACGCCTGCGGCAAGTCCACGCTGCTGCGGGCCCTGTCCCGGATGCTGAAGCCGTCCCGGGGGCGGGTGCTGCTCGACGGGCAGGTCATCCAGTCGATGCCCGCGAAGAAGGTCGCCCGGACGCTGGGCCTGCTGCCCCAGTCGTCGATCGCGCCCGACGGCATCACGGTCGGCGACCTGGTGGGCCGCGGCCGCTACCCGCACCAGGGACTGCTGAGGCAGTGGTCGGCCGAGGACGAGCGGATCGTCCGGGAGTCGATGGAGTCCACCGGGGTCGCCCAGCTGGCCGACCGCTACGTCGACGAACTCTCCGGCGGCCAGCGCCAGCGCGTGTGGATCGCCATGGCCCTCGCCCAGCAGACCCCGCTGCTGCTCCTCGACGAGCCGACCACCTACCTCGACATCCAGCACCAGATCGACGTGCTCGACCTCTGCGCGGAGCTGCACGAGGAGCAGGGCCGCACGCTCGTCGCCGTACTGCACGACCTCAACCACGCCGCCCGGTACGCCACCCATCTCATCGCCCTGCGCGGCGGAGAGGTCGTCGCCGAGGGCGCGCCCCGCGACATCGTCACGGCGGAGCTGGTCGAGGAGGTCTTCGGGCTGCGCTGCCAGGTCATCGACGACCCGGAGACGGGGACACCGCTGGTGGTGCCGGCGGCCCGCAGGGCACGGACCGGAGCCCGGGAGCGCGACCGGGTCGCCGCCGCGCAGCCGGAGGCCGTCGCTACAGAAGCTTCCTGAGCTGGAGCAGGTCCCGGAAGCCCGCCTCCAGCTTCACCCGGCCCGAACCCCAGGCCTTGGCGAAGTTCAGTTCGCCGTGGACGAGGGCCACCAGGTCGTCGCCCGTCATGGCGAGCCGGATCTGGGCCTTCTCGGGCGGCGGCCCGGCCAGGGTGTCGTGCACCTCGATCCGGCCGTCGCGCATCCGGCCCACGAAGGTGATGTCGCGGTCCTTGATGTGGCAGCTCACCGAGCGGTCGAGGGCCGTCGCCTCGCGCACGTTTCCATCGGCGCCTGCCATGTTGTCCGAGAGCTTTTCGAGCGCGGCGCGGCACTCCTCAATCGTTGCCATCGCGATCGACGGTACCGCAGGGCTTCGCGGTAGCGTCGGGGCATGAGCGACTCTGTGCCCGAGGCCACTGCGGGGGAGGAGACGGCCGACGCGGTCGTCGAGCCCGAGTACGACCCCGCCGCCCCGGCCCCGCTGAACGTGCCCCGCGCCGCGACCGGCCACGCGGACGTCGACGCCGCCCTCGACCGGCTGGCCGACACCGACCACCTCGCCACCGACGGCCATGTCGAGGTGTACGAGGATGTGCACCGGGGGCTGCGCGACGCGCTCACCGCGCTCGACGCCCGCCCGGGACCCCCGGCGCCCCCGATGCCGTACAGCACTAGGAGCTGAACCGAACGTGGCAGGTGTGGCACGACGCCGTCTCGACGCCGAGTTGGTCCGGCGGAAGCTCGCGCGCTCGCGTGAGCACGCGAGCCAGCTGATCGCCGCCGGGCGGGTCACCGTCGGCAAGACCGTCGCGACCAAGCCCGCCACCCAGGTGGAGACCGCGGCCGCCATCGTCGTCTCGAGTGACGACAGCGATCCCGAGTACGTGTCGCGCGGCGGCCACAAGCTCGCCGGAGCGCTGGAGGTGTTCGTCCCGCAGGGCCTGGCCGTCAAGGGGCGGCGGGCGCTGGACGCCGGGGCCTCCACCGGCGGTTTCACCGACGTGCTGCTGCGGGCCGGCGCCGCCCATGTCGTGGCCGTCGACGTCGGATACGGACAACTCGCCTGGACTCTCCGCAGCGATGAACGCGTCACCGTCAAGGACCGTACGAACGTACGCGAGTTGACGCTCGAAGCGATCGATGGGGAGCCTGTGGATCTTGTCGTGGGGGATCTGTCCTTCATCCCGCTCGGCCTGGTGCTGCCCGCCCTGGTGCGGTGCGTGAAGCCGGACGCCGATCTGGTGATGATGGTCAAGCCGCAGTTCGAGGTGGGTAAGGAGCGGCTGGGCAGTGGGGGAGTCGTAAGGAGTCCGGAGCTGCGCGCCGAGGCGGTGTGCGGGGTGGCGCGGCGGGCCGGTGAGCTGGGGCTCGGGGTGAAGGGCGTGACGGCCAGTCCGCTGCCCGGGCCCTCGGGCAACGTCGAGTACTTTCTGTGGCTGCGTGCCGGGGCACCCGCACTGGACCCGGCCGACGTCGACCGAGCAGTTGCGGAGGGGCCGCGTTGACTCTGGACCGAACTCGAACCGTCTTCCTGCTGACCCACACCGGGCGGCCGGCGGCCATCCGCAGTGCGGAGCTCGTGGTGAAGGGCCTGCTCCACCACGGGCTGGGCGTGCGCGTCCTGGAGGCCGAGGCGGAGGACATCCCGCTCCCCGAAGAGGTGGAGCTGGTCAAGGAGGCGACCCCGCAGTGCCTCGACGGGTGCGAGCTGCTCATCGTCCTCGGCGGTGACGGCACGCTGCTGCGCGGCGCGGAGTTCGCCCGCGCCTCCGGGGTGCCGATGCTCGGCGTCAACCTGGGCAGCGTCGGGTTCCTCGCGGAGGCCGAGCGCGACGACCTCGACAAGGTTGTCGACCGCGTGGTGACCAAGGCGTACGAGGTCGAGGAACGGATGACCGTCGACGTCGTCGTTCACCGCAACGGGGACATCGTCCACACCGACTGGGCGCTCAACGAGGCGGCCGTGCAGAAGGCGGGCGCCGAGAAACTGCTCGAGGTCGTCCTGGAGATCGACGGCCGGCCGGTGACCGGGTTCGGGTGCGACGGCATCGTGCTGTCCACGCCGACCGGGTCGACCGCGTACGCCTTCTCCGCCGGCGGGCCCGTCGTGTGGCCCGAGGTCGAGGCGCTGCTGATGGTGCCGATCAGCGCGCACGCGTTGTTCGCGAAGCCGTTGGTGACCTCGCCGGATTCGGTGCTCGCGGTGGAGGTCCTCCCCCATATCCCGCCCGGGGTTCTGTGGTGCGACGGGCGGCGGACGGTCGAGTTGCCGCCGGGGGCCCGGGTGGAGGTCCGGCGAGGCGCTGTGCCGGTGCGGCTCGCCCGGCTGCACCACGCGTCGTTCACGGACCGGCTGGTCGCGAAGTTCGCGCTGCCGGTGTCCGGATGGCGGGGGGCTCGGCACTAGCGTGACGCCGGGGCGCCGGGGCGCCGGGGCGCCGGGGCGCCGGGGCGCCGGGGAGGCGTCGGCGGTGGCGGGTCGGCTGTGGTCGCCCGCGCGGTTCCCCGCGCCCCTCAGGAGGGTCTGCGTGCCTCGAAGGGCTCGTTGTACCTCCGGGGGGTGACGTCGGGGACGGGGGGCGTCGCACTTCCCTCCCTCGACCTCGTATGGTCTTGTCCGTGTTGGAGGAGATGCGGATACGGTCGCTCGGAGTCATCGACGACGCGGTCGTCGAGCTGTCACCCGGCTTCACCGCCGTGACGGGTGAGACGGGCGCGGGCAAGACCATGGTGGTCACCAGTCTCGGTCTGCTGCTCGGCGGCCGGGCGGACCCGGCGCTCGTGCGGATCGGAGCGAAGAACGCGGTCGTCGAGGGCCGGCTCGCCGTGCCCGAGGGCGCCTCGGCGGTCGTCCGGGCCGAGGAGGCCGGGGCCGAACTCGACGACGGGGCGCTGCTGATCAGCCGTACCGTTTCCGCCGAGGGACGGTCGCGGGCGCACCTCGGTGGGCGATCCGTCCCCGTGGGCGTCCTCGCGGAGCTGGCCGACGAGCTGGTGGCCGTGCACGGGCAGACCGACCAGCAGAGGCTGCTGAAGCTGTCCCGGCAGCGGGCGGCGCTCGACCGGTACGCCGGGGACGCGGTGGCCGTACCGCTCGCCAAGTACGGCGAGGCGTACCGGCGACTGCGCGCCGTCTCCGTCGAACTCGACGAGATCGTCACCCGCGCGCGTGAGCGGGCCCAGGAAGCCGACATGCTGCGCTACGGGCTCGACGAGATCGCGGGCGTCGAGCCGCGCGCGGGCGAGGACGTGGAGCTGGCCGAGGAGGCCGAGCGGCTGGGGCACGCGGAGGCGCTGGCGTCCGCCGCGACGGCCGCGCACGCCGCGCTCGCGGGCAATCCCGAGGACCCCGAGGGTGTCGACGCCTCGACGCTCGTCGCGGGCGCCCACCGCGCGCTGGAGGCCGTGCGCTCGCACGACCCGGCGCTGGCCGCGCTCGCCGACCGGATCGGTGAGATCGGCATCCTGCTGGGCGACGTGGCGGGCGAGCTGGCGGGATACGCCGACGACCTGGACGCCGATCCGCTGCGGCTCGCGGCCGTGGAGGAGCGGCGGGCGGCCCTCAACGCGCTCACCCGGAAGTACGGCGAGGACATCGCCTCCGTGCTCGCCTGGGCCGAGCAGAGCGCCCAGCGGCTCACCGAACTCGACGGCGACGACGAGCGCATCGAGGAGCTGACCGCCGAGCGGGACGCGCTGCGGAGCGAACTGGGCGGCCTCGCCCAGGCACTGACGGACGCCCGGCAGGAGGCCGCGGAGCGGTTCGCCGCCGCCGTGACCGCCGAGCTGGGCTCGCTCGCCATGCCGCACGCACGCGTGTCGTTCCAGATCCGGCAGACCGAGGACCCCGAGGGCGTCGAGGTCGGCGGGCGCACGGTCGCCTACGGGCCGTCCGGCGTCGACGAGGTCGAGCTGCTGCTCGCGCCGCACCCGGGGGCGCCGCCGCGGCCCATCGCCAAGGGCGCCTCGGGCGGTGAGCTGTCGCGGGTGATGCTGGCCGTCGAGGTCGTCTTCGCCGGCACGGACCCCGTGCCGACGTACCTCTTCGACGAGGTCGACGCCGGTGTCGGCGGCAAGGCGGCCGTTGAGATCGGGCGGCGGCTCGCCCGGCTCGCCAGGTCGGCGCAGGTCGTGGTCGTCACGCACCTGCCGCAGGTCGCCGCCTTCGCCGACCGGCAGCTGCTGGTGGAGAAGACCAACGACGGCTCGGTGACCCGGTCCGGCGTGAAGGTCCTGGAGGGCGAGGACCGGGTGCGGGAGCTGTCCCGCATGCTCGCCGGGCAGGAGGACTCCGAGACGGCGCGGGCACACGCCGAGGAACTGCTGGCGGCGGCCCGCGCGGACGCCTGAGACATGGGCAGGACCGCCGCGTTCACGCTCGCCGCGGCCACGGCACGCGCGGGCGTCGCCGCCCTGCGGGCCACGGCCCCCGGCGGCGCCGCCCGTTGGCAACGCACCAACCACGCCGGGCGGACCGTCGCGCTGTACGCCGGCCCCGGCGCCGCGCTCGGGGCGCTCCTCGCGGGCGGCCGGAGCTGCCCCGCCGCCGGGATCGCCGTGCTGGCCGCCGGGGTGTGCGGGGCCTACGACGACGCCGTCGGGGCCGGGGACCCGAGGCGCGGGTTCGGGGCTCATCTGACGGCGCTGCGGGACGGCGACGTCACCAGTGGCGCGGTGAAGTTGTTCGGGATCTCGGCCGCCGGGCTCGTCGCCGGGGCGCTGCTGAAGCGGCGGACGCTCGACAAGGCGCTGGCCGGTGTGGTGATCGCCGGGACCGCGCACCTCGTGAACCTCGTCGACGTACGGCCCGGGAGAGCGGCCGGCGCGGCGATCGCCCTCGCGCTGCCCGGTGTGCTCCGGGCCGGGCCGGCCGGCGAGATGGCGGCGGCGACCGTCGGGGCCGCCGCGGCTGTGCTCTCCGACGACCTCGCCGAGCGCACCATGCTCGGCGACACCGGCGCCCACGCCCTCGGCGCCGCCCTGGGCTGCGCCGCCGTCCTGGCCAACGGCCGGGCGGGGCTGGTCGCCCACGCGGTGGCGGTGGTGGCCACGGCCGTCCACGGGGACCGGGTCAGCGAGCTCGCCCGGTCACCGGTGTGGGGCTGACCGCACCGGGAGACCGCAAAAACGCTTCGCGAAGGACGGGGCGGAAGTGACACGGGGGCAACAACGTGCGGGAGTTCACCCGTGTGGGTGACGTCGAGAGTCGCGTTGCCCACAGCATCGCCGTTCGTGGGGCCCGACGGTGCCGCAACGCCTGTGCGGCCTGGCATCCTTGGACAGGTACGACGTAGCGAGACGTGCTACGCAGACCACGCAGAAGCGGCCTCGCGCGGTCCATCCTCACCGCCGGATCCTTCTGTACGTTTCTTCGTGACCGTCCGACCCCGAACCAGGAGCCCCGGCCACGTGAGCCACGTGAGCAGCCACTCACCGCACGGCCAGTCGCCGCTGCGAACCGTGCAAGTGCTCGGCGGCGGCAGCGCGGTGAGCAGCGCTCATGTGCGGTCGCTGACCTCGGGACTCGTCGCCCGGGGCGTACGGGTCACCGTTTGCGCCCCCCACGAGACCGAAGGCGTGTACGACTTCACGGGTGTCGGCGCCCACCACGTCCACGTGCCGCGCAGCAGCGACCCGGCCTCCGTGGCCACCCTGCGCAACGTCTGCGCCGACGCCGACCTGGTCCACGCGCACGGCCTGCACGCCGGCTTCCGCGCCACCCTCGCCCTCGGCGGGCGGCGCACCCCGCTCGTGGTCACCTGGCACACCCGGTCGCATGCCGAGGGGGCGCGGGCCCATCTGCTGCGGCTGCTGGAGCGGCGGGTCGCCAAGGCCGCCGCCGTGGTGCTCGGGACCTCCTCCGAACTCGTCGACCGCGCCCGCGGGCGGGGCGCGCGTGATGCCCGGCTCGCCGCCGTCTCCGTTCCCGCCCTGCGCCGCAACGGCGACGACGACGCCGACCGGGCCGGTCGGCGCTCCAAGACCCGGGCCGAACTCGGCGCCACCGAAAGGCCGTTGCTCATGGCCGCCGGCACGCTCGACCGCCACCGGGGCTACGACACACTGCTCGACGCGGCCCGGGAATGGCGGGGGCTCGACCCCCAGCCGCTCGTCGTGATCGTGGGCGAGGGGCCGCAGCGGGTCGCCCTCCAGCGGCGCGTCGAGGACGAAGGGCTGCCCGTACGGCTCATCGGGCGGCGCGACGACATCGGCGAACTGGTCGCGGCCGCCGACCTGGCGCTGCTGCCCGGCGGCCCCGAAGCACGCTCCGTGCTGGCCCAGGAGGCGCTCCACGCGCGTGTGCCCCTCGTCGCGGCCGCGGCCGGATCGGTGCCCGAACTCGTGGGCGACGCCGCCGCGCTCGTCCCGACCGGGGACGCCCGGGCCCTCGCCGAGGCCGTCGTACACCTGCTGAAGGACCCCGCTCTCCAGGACGAACTGCGGGACAAGGGCATCCGGCAGGCGGCGACCTGGCCGACCGAGGACGAGACGGTGGCCCAGGTGCTCAGCGTCTACGACGAGTTGACCGACGTCCGGCCGCTCATGTGACGTCGGCCCGCGCAAGAGGCCGGGTCCCGCTCACGGCACATGTCTGCGGGCCCTGAGCGCCAGACTCAGGGCCAGTACCGTCTGCGGGTCGTCCAGATCCGTGCCGAGCAACTCGCCGATGCGGGCGAGCCGGTTGTAGAGGGTCTGCCGGTTCAGGTGCAGCTCGCGGGCGGTCTCCGCCTTGCGGCCCGCGTGGGCGAGGTAGGTCTGGAGCGTGGGCAGCAGCGGCGGCTTCGAGCGGCTGTCGTGGTCGAGGAGGGGGCCGATCGCGCGGTCCACGAAGGCGGCCAGATCGGGGTGGTCGCGCAGCCGCCACAGCAGCAGGTCGATGTCGAGCCGCCGGGCGTCGTGCCAGGGGCGGTCGGCCAGCCCCTGCGCGGCCGTCGCCGTCTCCGCCGCGTGCCTGAGCCCCGCCGAGGCGGCCGCCCAGTCGCCGGGCACCCCGACCACCACCACGGGCGGCCGCCCGCCCGGCCGCTGCAACCCGGCCCGCTCCACGCCCGCCCGCAGCGCCGCCGCGACCTTGTCCGCCACCGCCGGCCGCTCCGCCTCCTCGCGCAGGCCCACCAGCAGCGGGACACGGCCCTCCACCGGCCGGACGCCCAGCAGGACGGGGACCCCCACGAGGGTCAGCTCCTCACCGACCGCGCGGGCCAGCACCGCCCAGCCACCGCCCGGTGACAGACCGTCCGAGAGCCGCATCACCACCGGCAGCAGGGGCCCGCCACCGGGTCTGAAGCCCAGGACACGGGCCTGTGCAGGGGCGTCCTCCGCCTCGATACGGCCCTCGGCGAGATCGGTGAGGAAGTCGCCGCGCCCACGCGCCGCCAGCTCCTCCTCCTGCCGGGCCTGCATCAGGACGACGGCGAGGACACCGGCCGCCCGCTCGGCGGCCATCCGGTGCACCGGTACCAGAGGAGCGATCACGGGAAGCAGGACCAGGCGGGCCCGCACCGAACCCGTGCCCGGACCGCCGCCCGGTACGTCGACGATGGCCGTCCCGGCCGGCGGCTCGTCCTGGTGCCGGTCCCTCAGCCCCTCCCACACCTGGAGCGGATCGGTGTCGGCCGGCCCGGCACCCGCGGCGTACAGGAGTTGGCCGTCCGCGGTCTCCAGGAAGACCGGATTGCCGCTGAAGTCGGCCAGGATGCCGAGGACCTGGGGCACCCCGCCGCCGCCGAGCAGGGCCTGGGTGCAGCGCCGGTGGACCTCCTCGGCCTGCTGGAGAAGCGCGTAGTGGCCGTTGACGATCTCGGTGTGGATCTCCTCGGTGACCGTCACGAACGCCACCTCGCGGTGCAGCTGCACGAGTGGGAGACCGGCCGAGCGCGCGGTCTCGACCAGGGCCGGGGGAAGGCGGGCGAAGCGCGGGCCCAGCTCGATGACGAGCGCCGCGATACCCCGCTCGGCCAGGGTCCGGACGAACGCCCGCTGGTCGGCCGGGCGGGTGCCGAGCCCGTAGCCCGTGGTCAGCAGCAGCTCGCCGCCCTTGAGGAGCGAGGCGATGTTGGGGACCTCGCCCGCGTGCACCCAGCGCACGGTCCGCTCCAGCCGGTCGGCGCCGGCCAGGATCTCCGGCAGCCCGCCGCGCAACCCGGGCAGCTCCAGCGCCCGCCGCACGGTGATACCGCCCTGTGCCTCACGACCGTCAGCGGGTACGCGGCTGTCACGGGTGTCCATGGACCGGACGGTACCCGCGCGCGTGCCGACCGGGCATCTCAGGCCCTGGAGAGGAGCGCTCGGCGGGAGAGCACAAAGCGGGCGGGGGAGCGCTCAGTGGGTGGCGGGCCGGCCCCTGGGGTCACGCGGCGGGATGTTGTGGTTGAAGCGGAAGACGTTGTCGGGGTCGTACTCGGCCTTCACCGCCATCAGCCGCCGGGCGTTCTCGGCGCCCAGGCCCGCCAGGACCCTGCCCTCGCCCTCGTCGCCGATGAAGTTCAGGTAGACCGCGCCGGTGCTCCACGGCCGGACGTGCTCGCGGACGTCCCGTACCCACTGGATGGTCCGCTCGTCGTCCGCCGGATCCTCCCAGACACCGAAGGGGTGCACGGCCCACGGCGCGTCCCGGTACGGCACCGGGTACTCGGAGGGGCCGCCGGCGACCGCGCCGCCGTACGGCAAGAGGATGTGCTGCGAGTTGGTCGGCACGGGCATCGACCGGGCCTGGGCGCAGAAGACGTCGACCAGATCGTCCGGCAGGCCGGTCAGGTACTCCGCCGACCAGTAGTTCCGCAGACCGGGCGGGTCGTCGATCATGCACTGCACGTCCGCGTACGGCATCGCGCCCACCACCTCGGCCTCGTGGGGCAGCGCCAGCAGCGGCTGGGCCACCTTGCGCATGTCGTCCTCGGTGCCCGCGTAGGTGAGCAGCATCCCGCACACGAGCCTGCCCACCATGTGCTCGGGGACGAACTCCTCGGGCGGACCGGTGAGGTACAGGACGCCCCCGCCCGCCTCCCGCGGACCGTTCTCGAGGACCTCGCGGTAGACGCGCACGACCTCGGGGCCGAGCTCGGGTTCGTACAGCAGCAGGGCGATCGAGAAGGCGGGCAGTTCGTGCAGCCGGAGGGTGAGAGCGGTGGCGACCCCGAAGTTGCCGCCGCCGCCGTGGAGGGCCCAGAACAGCTCCCGGTTCTCCTCGGCGGTCGCCTGGACCGTGCGGCCGTCGGCGGTCACCAGCTCCACGCCCAGGAGGTTGTCGACGGCGAGCCCGAAGGCCCGTTCCAGCCAGCCGCTGCCGCCGCCGAGGACGAAACCGCCGACGCCGGTGGTCGAGGCCCGGCCGCCGGTGGTGGCGAGACCGTACGGTTCGGTGGCGCGGTCGAGGTGGCTCATGGTGGCGCCGCCCTCGACGCGGACGGTGCGCGTGGCGGCGTCGACCGTGATCGCGTGCATCCGCCGCAGATCGACGACCAGGCCGTTGTCGTTGAGGGCCGATCCGGCCACGCTGTGGCCGCCGCCGCGCACGGCGATATTGAGGTCGAGGTCCCGGCCGAAGCGCACGGCCCGGACGACATCGCTCTGGTTCTCGCACTGAGCGATCACCGCCGGACGCCGGTCGATCATCCCGTTGAAGACCGTCCGGGCGTCGTCGTACCCGGGGTCCCCCGGGGCGAGGACCGAACCCGTCAGGTCCTCGCGGAGTTCGATCAGCGCCGTGTGCGCCTTGGAAAGGGAGGCCATGACCGGCCCCTTTCAGCCAGGGGACAGGACTCATTCCAGGCTAGGCGGGCACACCGGATCGGTCCTGTTCGGCGGCGCGAGCGCCCAGAGGCGGGAGGCGCGCCCCTGAACCAGGCGCAAGCGCTTGCAGCATGCGCCTGGCTGTGCGCCGGTCCGCCGCCGTGCGCGGCGGACCGGGGGGCGCGCCTCAGCCGCCGTACGCCCCCGAGGCGGTCAGCCGCAGGGCCGTGTCGATCAGGGGGACATGGCTGAACGCCTGCGGGAAGTTGCCGACCTGGCGCTTCAGGGCAGGGTCCCACTCCTCCGCCAGAAGACCGAGGTCGTTGCGGAGCGACAGCAGCTTCTCGAAGAGCTTGCGGGCCTCGTCGACGCGGCCGATCATCGCCAGGTCGTCCGCCATCCAGAACGAGCAGGCGAGGAACGCGCCCTCGTCGCCCGGCAGCCCGTCCACGCCCTCGTCCTCACCGGCGGTCGGGTAGCGCAGGATGAAGCCGTCCGGGGTCGACAGCTCCCGCTGGATCGCCTCGATGGTGCCGATGACGCGCTTGTCGTCCGGCGGCAGGAAGCCCATCTGCGGGATCAGCAGCAGCGACGCGTCGAGCTCCTTCGAGCCGTACGACTGCGTGAAGGTGTTGCGATCCTTGTCGTACCCCTTCTCGCACACGTCCCGGTGGATGTCGTCGCGCAGCTCGCGCCACTTCTCCAGCGGGCCGTCCGCGTCGCCGGACTCGATGAGCTTGATCGTGCGGTCCACGGCGACCCAGGCCATGACCTTGGAGTGCACGAAGTGCCGGCGCGGGCCGCGCACCTCCCAGATGCCCTCGTCCGGCTCGTCCCAGTGGTCCTCCAGGTAGCGGATCAGCTTCAGCTGGAGCAGGGAGGCGTAGTCGTTGCGGGCCAGACCCGTCATGTGGGCCAGGTGCAGCGCCTCGGTGACCTCGCCGTACACATCCAGCTGGAGCTGGTGCGCGGCGCCGTTGCCGACCCGTACGGGCGCGGAGTTCTCGTAGCCGGGGAGCCACTCCAGCTCCGCCTCGCCCAGTTCCCGCTCACCGGCGATGCCGTACATGATCTGCAGGTTCTCCGGGTCGCCGGCGACCGCCCGCAGCAGCCACTCGCGCCAGGCGCGGGCCTCGTCCCGGTACCCGGTGCGCAGCAGCGAGGACAGGGTGATCGCCGCGTCGCGCAGCCAGGTGTAGCGGTAGTCCCAGTTGCGCACGCCGCCGATGTGCTCCGGGAGGGAGGTCGTCGGCGCGGCGACGATGCCGCCGGTCGGGGCGTACGTCAGGGCCTTGAGCGTGATCAGCGAGCGGACCACCGCCTCGCGGTACGGGCCGTGGTACGTGCAGTGCTCCACCCACTCGCGCCAGAACTCCTCCGTGGCCTGCAGCGACGGCTCGGGCTCGGGCAGCGGCGGCGGCTCCTTGTGGGAAGGCTGCCAGGAGATCGTGAAGGCGATGCGGTCGCCCGGTGTCACGGTGAAGTCGGCGTACGTCGTGAGCGCCTTGCCGTACGTCTCGCACTCGGTGTCGAACCACACCGAGTCCGGCCCGGCGACGGCCACCGTGCGCCCCTCGTGCTTGTGCACCCAGGGCACGACCCGTCCGTACGAGAACCGCATACGCAGCGCCGAGCGCATCGGGACCCGGCCGCTGATTCCCTCGACGATCCGGATCAGCTGGGGGGCACCGTCACGGGGCGGCATGAAGTCGGTCACACGGACCGTCCCGCGCGGGGTGTCCCACTCGGATTCCAGGATCAGCGAGTCCCCGCGGTACCGGCGACGGGAGGCCGTCGGCGGCTCGGCGTCGGCCGCGTGGGCGGGGCCGAGGCGCCAGAAGCCGTGCTCCTCCGTGCCGAGCAGGCCCGCGAAGACGGCATGGGAATCGAAGCGGGGCAGGCACAGCCAGTCGACCGTCCCGTCCCGGCAGACCAGGGCAGCGGTCTGCATGTCTCCGATGAGTGCGTAGTCTTCGATGCGCCCGGCCACGTGCAACTCCAGTCGAACGGCCACGTCGCCCCCCGAGGGGCGGTCGCTGTGCGGTGTGCGGTCAAGGGACCCAAGGGATCGACAAAGGATCCATGCTTCCAGAGTGATCCAAGGGACGTTGTCATGCGATGTCGCTCAACGATCCTCAACGCATATGAGGCCCTCGTTGCTCAACGAACTGACGAGCTCTCGTGTTTCCGGAGGCGGGCGGGGGTGGTGCCGTTTCCCCGGCCGGGCTCGGCAGCGAGTGTCCGAAGAGGATACGACGCACCGAGGGGCTCCGCGTGCCGCTCCCGGCAACGCGAGTGGGCCGAACGAGTGAGCCAGGGGTGACCCGCGGCCGGGATTCGCCGACTGTCGTACGAAGTCCGTGGCGGCCCGTGCGCGGAGCGTGGCCGGAAGCGATCGTGGCCGGTCGCTGATACCCTGGTAGCCCGTGGACCGGTGGGCGCCCCGACTCGAAAGGGACCCCCGAACCGCAGCGACGGCACCCCCCGACGACCCGATCGGGCGGCGGCCGACCCGCACCCAGAACCGCGACCACGGGAGCCCCCTCTTGGCCATGCCGCCCGCTGCTTTCCGAAACAGCACCACGACGACCAAGCACATCTTCGTCACCGGGGGTGTCGCCTCCTCGCTCGGCAAGGGTCTGACCGCCTCCAGCCTCGGCATGCTGCTCAAGGCCCGTGGCCTGCGCGTGGTGATGCAGAAGCTCGACCCGTACCTGAACGTCGACCCGGGCACGATGAACCCCTTCCAGCACGGTGAGGTCTTCGTCACCAACGACGGCGCCGAGACCGACCTGGACATCGGACACTACGAGCGCTTCCTCGACCGTGACTTGGACGGCTCGGCCAATGTCACTACAGGCCAGGTCTACTCGACCGTCATCGCCAAGGAGCGGCGCGGCGAGTACCTGGGCGACACCGTGCAGGTCATCCCGCACATCACCAACGAGATCAAGCACCGCATCCGGCGCATGGCGTCCGACGAGGTCGACGTCGTCATCACGGAGGTCGGCGGCACGGTCGGCGACATCGAGTCGCTGCCGTTCCTGGAGACCGTCCGCCAGGTCCGCCACGAGGTCGGCCGCGACAACGTCTTCGTCGTCCACATCTCGCTCCTGCCGTACATCGGGCCGTCGGGGGAGCTGAAGACGAAGCCGACGCAGCACTCGGTTGCGGCGCTGCGCAACATCGGTATCCAGCCGGACGCGATCGTGCTGCGCTGCGACCGCGAGGTGCCCGCCGCGATCAAGCGGAAGATCTCCCTCATGTGCGACGTCGACGAGGCCGCCGTCGTCGCCTGCCCCGACGCCCGCTCGATCTACGACATCCCGAAGACCGTGCACGGCGAGGGCCTCGACGCCTATGTCGTCCGCAAGCTCGACCTGCCGTTCCGTGACGTGGACTGGACGACCTGGGACGATCTGCTCGACCGCGTCCACAACCCGCAGCACGAGATCAACCTGGCGCTCGTCGGCAAGTACATCGACCTGCCCGACGCCTACCTCTCGGTCACCGAGGCGCTGCGCGCGGGCGGCTTCGCCAACCGGGCCCGGGTGAAGATCAAGTGGGTCACGTCCGACGACTGCAGGACCCCGGCCGGCGCCGCGGCGCAGCTCGCCGACGTCGACGCCATCTGCATCCCGGGCGGCTTCGGCGACCGCGGTGTCTCCGGCAAGGTCGGCGCCATCCAGTACGCCCGCGAGAACAGGATCCCGCTGCTCGGCCTCTGCCTCGGTCTGCAGTGCATCGTGATCGAGGCCGCGCGCAACCTCGCCGACATCCCGGACGCCAACTCCACCGAGTTCGACTCCGCCACCGCCCACCCGGTGATCTCCACCATGGCCGAGCAGCTCGACATCGTCGCCGGTGAGGGCGACATGGGCGGCACGATGCGCCTGGGCATGTACCCGGCCAAGCTCGCCGAGGGCTCGATCGTGCGCGAGGTGTACGACGGCAAGGAGTACGTCGAGGAGCGCCACCGCCACCGCTACGAGGTGAACAACGCCTACCGCGCGGAACTGGAGAAGAAGGCGGGCCTGCAGTTCACCGGCACCTCGCCCGACGGCAAGCTCGTCGAGTACGTGGAGTACCCGCGCGAGGTCCACCCGTACCTGGTCGCGACCCAGGCGCACCCCGAGCTGCGCTCCCGTCCGACCCGCCCGCACCCGCTCTTCGCCGGACTGGTCAAGGCCGCCGTCGAGCGCAAGACGGCCGGGAAGTGACAGCAAGTCACGTTCGGTGACGGTGAGTTAGGGCGTCACGAGAGTTGTACGGTGACCGGGGTGCGTCTCCTTCGGGAGGTGCGCCCCGGTCTCATGGCACGTGTGGGAGGACGAGTCGACATGACGATCAAGGACACCGCCGAGGAGTGGGAGGTCCGGGAGAGCGAGACGCCGTTCGTCGGCAACAAGACCTCCGTGCGCACCGACGACGTGGTCATGCCCGACGGTTCGGTGGTCCGCCGGGACTACCAGGTCCACCCCGGTTCCGTGGCGGTTCTCGCCCTCGACGACCACGACCGGGTCCTGGTGCTCCGGCAGTACCGCCACCCCGTGCGCCAGAAGCTGTGGGAGATCCCGGCGGGGCTGCTGGACGTGCCGGGCGAGAACCCGCTGCACGCCGCCCAGCGTGAGCTGTACGAGGAGGCGCACGTCAAGGCCGAGGACTGGCGGGTGCTGACCGACGTCTACACCACCCCCGGCGGCTGCGACGAGGCCGTCCGCGTCTTCCTCGCCCGCGACCTCTCCGAGGCCGAGGGGCGGCGCTTCGAGGTGGAGCACGAGGAGGCCGACATGGAGTTGGCCCGAGTACCTCTCGACGAACTGGTCCGCGGTGTCCTCGCCGGGGAGCTGCACAACAACTGCCTGGTGGTGGGCGTGCTTTCGCTGGTGGCCGCGCGGAGCGGGGACGGGGTGGACGCGCTGCGTCCGGCCGAGGCGCCGTGGCCGGCGCGGCCGTTCGAGTCGTAGAGGCTCCCGTTCCCGAGCCGTGCAGGCCCCGGCACCCCTGGCTCGCGGGGCCGTTCGCGGCCGGTCACGCGGTTCGCTGCGCCTCCGAGGACCGGGGCGCGGCACCTCTGCGCGGCGACCTGACGACGCCAGTCGTACGATCCGCTGATCCGATCGAGGGATCTGTCCGCCCTGCTCCGCCGAGATCGTCGCAGAGCGTGAACTAGGCTCGGGAAGCGCCCGATCCGGAGTCCCGGCGGGCTTGCTCGTGCGGTGGGACGGGAGTGTGGCCCGTGGCGGATCAGGCGGTGGAGACCGGGGGAGCCCCGGTGTCCGGAACAGGGCGGCCCCCGGCTGTCGAGGCCGCCCCCACGATCAGTCAGTTCCTCGGCAGGGCACGGGAGTTGAAGGAGCTGCGGGCCGACATCGACCGTGCCGGGCTCAACACCCTCGCCGGTCGCAAGGCACCGCACGCGCGCGTGCTGCTCATCGCCGGCCGGCCCGGCTTCGGCCGCACGGCGCTCGCCGAGGAACTCGTCCGGCAGGTCGCCCACGGTTACCCGGACGGAGTGCTGCGGGCCCGCCTGGCCGAGCCGGACGGCACCCCCGTCCCGGTCGAGCGGGCCGCCGGCGAACTGCTCGGCGGACTCGGTGTCCCCGCCCCCGCCGGAGCCGACGAGGACGACCTCAGCGAGGCGCTGCGGGAGGCGCTGGCCGACCGCCGGGTGGTGCTGCTGCTGGACGACGCCGTCGACGCCGAACAGGTCGACGCGCTGCTGCCGGACAACCCCGACGCCCTGGTCGTCGCGGTCTCCGGGGGGCCGCTGACGGGCATCTCCGACGTCCGCCCCTGCACCCTGGGCGGACTGGACACCAAGTCCGCGGTGGAGCTGCTGGAACGCTTCGCCGGCTCGGTGCGCATCACCGTCGACCCGCGTGCCGCCGAGATCCTCGCCGAGGCGTGCGCCGCCCAGCCCGCCGCACTGCGTCTCGCCGGGGGATGGCTCGCCGCCCGGCCCACGGTCGCCGTCTCCGACCTGGCCAAACAGCTGCGCGCCGAGGACGAGGGCCCGGCCCTCGCCAAGGTCTTCGGGCTGTCGTACGCGGCGCTGTCGAACACCGCCGCCCGGATGCTGCGCCTCCTGGCACTCGCCCCGGCCGGCCTGGTGGACCCGCACATCGCCTCCGGTCTCGCCGGCTGCTCGGTCGACGCGGCCCGCACCGCACTGGACGACTTCGTGGCCCTGGGGTTCCTGCACCGGAGCGACTCGGCCCTGCCGCAGTACGAGGTCCCCGGCTGCCTCCAGCCGCTGCTGCGGTCCGCCGCGGAGAGCCAGGAGAAGCCGGGCGAGCTCCAGCTGGCCCGGGCACGGATGCTGGAGCGGACGGTACGGCTGCTGCAGTCCTGCCGGGCCATCACCGAGACGGACAGTCCGCTGGCCCGGGAGAAGCTCCTCGGGATGCCCAAGGCGCTGCGGTTCCCGAGCCCCCGGGCCGCCGAGGAGTGGCTGCGGGCACGCCGGCCCGCGCTGCTCGCCGCCGCCCGGCTCGCCGTCGCCGACGGCCGGCTGGACACCCTCGCCCGACGGCTGATGTCGCAGCTCGTCCGGGCGCTGGTGGCGCACTTCGGCACCCGGGCCGTGGCCGCCGACCTGTACGGCGTCCACCGGCTCGTCCTCGATGTCGCCGAGCGCCGCGACCTGCCCCGGGAGAAGGCGGCGGCCCTGCTGAACCTGGGCGACCTGGACGCCCGTACCGGCCGGACGAAGGCGGCGCTGGCCCGCTACCGGGCGGCGCTCGACGCCGGACGGCAGGCGAACGACCCCTTCGCGACCGGCCGCGCGATGGAATCCGTAGGCGGCGCCCACCAGGAGCTGGAGGACTACGAACGGGCGGCCGACTGGTACGGCAGGGCGCTCGCCCAGCGGCTCGCCCGGGACGAGCGCGAGGACGCCGCCCGGCTGTACGGCCGTATCGCCACCGCGTACACCTACGCGGGCCGCTACGGCGAGGCGCTGCGCAACTGGAGCTCTGCCCTCACCGGCTACCGCAGGCTCGGCGACGTGGGCGGCCAGGCCAGGGCGTTGAGCGAGATGGCACGCGTCCAGGAGTACGCCGGGCGCCCCGAGGAGGCGCTGTCCACCTGCCAGGAGGCGGTGGAGTGGGCGCGGCGAGCCGAGGACGTCCGACTGCAGGCCGCGCTCCAGCTGCGGCTCGCCGACACCCTGGAGCGGCTCGGCGACCCGGCGGCGGCCCGGCTGCACCGGGGAGTCGCCGAGCGGCTGCTCGGCGACGAGCTCACGCGGCCCGAGACCGGCGAGACCGGCGAGACCGGCGAGACCGAGACGGAACAGGACCCTAACGCCTACGAAATCCGTAGTGCATCTGCGAAAGATTGATGCATTGAAAGGCTAGACAGCGGGGATACCTTCATTAGACTGGCTGCGCCGCCGGTTCTCCTGCGGTGTCTCCCGGTGCGCTCCGGTGCGTACGGGTTTGTCCTGCATCGTGCGGGCATGTACCGCTTGTGCGTGCGAGCCCCCACACCCCTCCGATCCAAGGACCGTGATCGACGTGAAGGTCGGCATCCCCCGCGAGGTCAAGAACAACGAGTTCCGAGTGGCGATCACCCCGGCCGGCGTGCACGAGCTGGTGCGCCACGGCCACCAGGTCGTCATCGAGCAGGGCGCCGGTGTCGGCTCGTCGATCCCCGACGCCGAATACGTGGCCGCCGGCGCCGAGATCCTGGCGACGGCCGACGAGGTGTGGGCCGCCGCCGACCTGCTGCTCAAGGTCAAGGAGCCCATCGCCGAGGAGTACCACCGCCTCCGCAAGGACCAGACGCTCTTCACCTATCTGCATCTGGCCGCGTCCAAGGAGTGCACCGACGCGCTCGTCGAGTCGGGCACCACCGCGATCGCCTACGAGACCGTCGAGCTGCCGAGCCGCGCGCTGCCGCTGCTCGCCCCGATGTCCGAGGTCGCAGGCCGGCTCGCCCCCCAGGTCGGCGCCTACCACCTGATGCGGGCCAACGGCGGCCGCGGCGTGCTCCCCGGCGGTGTGCCGGGCGTGCTGGCCGGGCGGGCCGTCGTGATCGGCGGCGGTGTCTCCGGCTGGAACGCGGCACAGATCGCCATCGGCATGGGCTTCCACGTGACCCTGCTCGACAAGGACATCAACAAGCTCAAGGAAGCCGACAAGGTCTTCGGCACGAAGATCCAGACCGTCGTCTCCAACGCCTTCGAACTGGAGAAGGCGTGCCTGGAGGCAGACCTCGTCATCGGCGCCGTCCTCATCCCGGGCGCCAAGGCGCCGAAGCTGGTCACCAACGAGCTCGTGTCGCGGATGAAGCCCGGAAGTGTCCTTGTCGACATCGCGATCGACCAGGGCGGCTGCTTCGAGGACTCACGGCCCACCACCCACGCCGAACCGACCTTCCCCGTCCACGAGTCGGTCTTCTACTGCGTGGCCAACATGCCCGGCGCGGTGCCCAACACCTCCACCTACGCGCTGACCAACGCCACGCTGCCGTACATCGTGGAACTCGCGAACCACGGCTGGGCCGAGGCACTGCGCCGTGACCCCGCGCTGGCCAAGGGCCTCAACACGCATGACGGCGCGGTGGTTTACCGCGAGGTCGCGGAGGCGCACGGACTGGAGCACACCGAACTGGCCTCACTCCTCGGCTGACCGAAGGGCCGCTGACGGGCTGCTTTGAGTCACCTTTCAGTAAAAGGCGATACGTCAACACAGGTCGTCAACAGCGGTTTCCCGGCCGGATCTTGCCCGACAAGGTCCGGCCGGATGTGTGTATGGTCACTTTGCGACACTCGCGCAACTCGCCTCGAACGTAACTCTTCGGATGTTTCACGCACCGGTGAAACCTGCTGTGCGACGGCCCTACGCCCTTGACAGCCGCATGTTTCATTGCCGACACATCGGGCCGGGTCCGGCGGATTGTGTTGCTGCGGACCGCCGACACGCCATAGAGTCGCCAACCGTCGGCATGGTGCCACGCTGACCTATCTAGAAGTTTCCTGGTCACCAAGGAGGTAAGACGACTTGTGAATGAGTCGACATTTACTCCCGGGGGTGGTCAACCAGGAATGCCTGCGCGGGTCTCGGGACCCACGGGGTTCGCGGCTGTCGGCTCCGTCGCAGTCCGCACCTTCGCAGCCCACCAGGGTCACCAGTCCTCAGGGGTGACTCAGCCAGCACACCAGAGCATGGATGGCCAACACGTGAACGCCATGGCCGGCGACGGAAGTGGCGGGGTCCACAACCACTTCGCCGACTACGACGAGCTGCCCGACGGGCACTTCTACGACCCCGACGCCGAATACGAGCCCGATCCGGAGTACGCGGCGACGCTCGCGCCCGACGCGGCCCGTCAGCGCCGCGAGCGCATCGGCCCGACCGGGCGCCCGCTGCCGTACTTCCCGATCCCGGGCCCGCTGACCGACCACGGTCCCGCGAAGATCATCGCGATGTGCAACCAGAAGGGCGGCGTCGGCAAGACCACGTCGACCATCAACCTGGGTGCCGCACTCGCGGAATACGGCCGCCGGGTCCTCCTCGTCGACTTCGACCCCCAGGGCGCCCTCTCGGTCGGCCTCGGGGTGAACCCGATGGAGCTCGACCTCACCGTCTACAACCTGCTCATGGAGCGGGGCATGTCGGCCGACGAGGTCCTGCTGAAGACCGCGGTCCCGAACATGGATCTGCTGCCGAGCAACATCGACCTCTCGGCGGCCGAGGTCCAGCTGGTCTCCGAGGTCGCGCGCGAGTCCACGCTCCAGCGGGCGCTGAAGCCGCTGATGGCCGACTACGACTACATCGTGATCGACTGTCAGCCCTCGCTCGGTCTGCTCACCGTGAACGCCCTGACCGCCGCCCACAAGGTGATCGTGCCGCTGGAGTGCGAGTTCTTCGCCCTGCGCGGTGTCGCGCTGCTGACGGAGACCATCGAGAAGGTCCAGGAGCGGCTCAACCCCGAGCTGGAGCTCGACGGCATCCTCGCCACCATGTACGACTCCCGCACGGTGCACAGCCGCGAGGTGCTGGCGCGGGTCGTCGAGGCGTTCGACGACCACGTCTACCACACGGTCATCGGGCGCACGGTCCGCTTCCCGGAGACCACGGTCGCCGGTGAGCCGATCACCACGTACGCCTCCAACTCCGTCGGTGCCGCCGCCTACCGCCAGCTCGCCAGGGAGGTGCTCGCCCGGTGTCACGCCGAGTGAGTCTGCCGGGGGCCGACGAACTCTTCCGTACGACAGGGGGAATGGCGCTTCAGCCGTCCACTCCCCGGCGGGGGGCCAACGGAGAAGCCCGTGTGCCCGCTCCCGCCGGGGAGAGCGACGTCGGCGCGGCCATGGACGACGCGCCGCCGTCGGTGCCCGTGCAGGGCGGGGACGGCGAGGGGTCCGAGCATGTGGCCGCGGACGCCGAGTCCGACGGTGGTGAGCAGCCGCGCAGCCGGTCCGCCGCCGCGGGGGCCGAGCGGGCCGCCGGCGGGCGCCAGCCGAAGCCGCAGGAAGGTTCTGCCGCGCCGGGTGCGGCCGCCGGGGCCGCGCCGCGCAAGCGGGGGCGGGCCGCAGGGCGCCGGCCCAGTGGGCGCGAGCGGCACGACGAGAAGATCACCGTGTATGTGTCCGCCGAGGAGCTCATGGACCTCGAACACGCGCGGCTGGTGCTGCGCGGGGAGCACGGGCTGGCCGTCGACCGGGGACGGATCGTCCGGGAGGCCGTAGCCGTGGTGCTGGCGGATCTGGAGTCCCGCGGTGACGCGAGCATCCTGGTACGCCGGCTCCGGGGACGGTAGGAGTAGCCTGCGGGGGCTATGACCTCGCATGACTCCTCGTCGTCGGCGGCGGCCTCCGGCGGCTCCGCCGGACGTCGTCGTGCGCTGGGGAGGGGGCCGGGGGCTCCGCCGGTTGAGCCGGTGGGCGAGCCGTCGGCCGAGGAGCGCTCTCCGGCTGGGCCCGGTGGGACGTCGTGCCCGCCTTCCCCCACTCTCGGCTCCGCTCGAGCGGGGGGACTCCCGCCGCCCCGCGGAACGACTGCCCACGACGCCGACGGCGGCGACGAGGAGCCGCCGGCTGCAGCCGCCACCGCACCCGAAGCGGAATCGGCGGCCGAGGCCGCGCTCCGAACCGAGCTGCGGGCCGGGGCCGGAACCGAGCCGGTGGTCCAAGCCGCGCCCCGGACCGAGCTGCGGGCCGAGGCAGAAGCCGAGCCGGTGGCCGCTGCCGAGCCGGTGACCCGGCCCGGGGGCGAGCCGGTGAGCAGGGCCGGGTCGGCGGTCGGGGGCGAGGCGGGCGGGGGTCCGCAGGGGGAGGACGGCGACGGCGGGGTCTTCAAGGTTCGGCTTGCCAACTTCGAGGGGCCGTTCGATCTGCTGCTTCAGTTGATCTCGAAGCACAAGCTGGACGTCACCGAGGTCGCGCTCTCCAAGGTCACCGACGAGTTCATGGCGCACATCCGCGGGATGGGGCCGGACTGGGATCTCGACGAGACGACCGAGTTCCTTGTCGTGGCCGCGACGCTGCTCGATCTGAAGGCGGCCCGGCTGCTGCCCGCCGCCGAGGTGGAGGACGAGGGTGACCTCGCGCTCCTCGAAGCGAGGGATCTGCTGTTCGCGCGGCTGCTGCAGTACCGGGCGTACAAACAGATCGCGGAGATCTTCAACGGGCGGCTGGAGGAGGAGGCCCGGCGCTATCCCCGTACCGTCGGGCTGGAGCCGCAGCACGCGGAGCTCCTGCCCGAGGTGGTCATCAGCATCGGGGCGGAAGGATTCGCCAGGCTGGCCGTGAAGGCCATGCAGCCGAAGCCCAGGCCGCAGGTGTACGTCGACCACATCCACGCGCCCCTCGTGAGCGTCCAGGAGCAGGCCGGCATCGTGGTGGCGCGGCTGCGGGAGCTGGGGGAGGCCAGCTTCCGGATGCTCGTCGAGGACACCGACGACACGCTGACCGTCGTGGCCCGGTTCCTGGCGCTGCTGGAGCTGTACCGGGAGAAGGCCGTGGCCCTGGACCAGGAGACCGCCCTCGGCGACCTGGTCGTCCGCTGGACGGGCGGGGACGGGGACGCGGAGCCCGTGGTCACGGACGAGTTCGACCGGCCGCCCGAGCCCCCCAAGGAGGAGAAGGCGTGAGCGAGGAGACGACCGAGGCGACCGTGGTGTCAGGGGGGCTGCGTACCGTCGCCGACCTCGACCTCAAGCCCGCCCTGGAGGCCGTCCTGATGGTCGTGGACGAGCCCGCGACGGAGGAGCACCTGAGCAAGATCCTGGAGCGGCCGAAGCGGCAGATCGCCAACGCGCTGAGGGAGCTGGCCGACGACTACACCGCGCAGGGGCGCGGGTTCGAGCTGCGGCTGATCGCCGGGGGGTGGCGGTTCTACACGCGCCCCGAGTACGCGGCCGCCGTGGAGCGGTTCGTGCTGGACGGGCAGCAGGCCCGGCTCACCCAGGCCGCGCTGGAGACGCTGGCCGTGGTCGCGTACCGGCAGCCGGTCAGCCGCAGCCGTGTCTCCGCGGTGCGCGGGGTCAACTGTGACGGGGTCATGCGGACCCTGCTCCAGCGCGGGTTGGTCGAGGAGGCGGGCACGGAACCCGAAACAGGTGCGATCCTGTACAGGACGACGAACTACTTCCTGGAGCGGATGGGCCTGCGCGGCCTGGACGAGCTACCGGAACTCGCGCCCTTCCTCCCGGAGGCCGAGGCGATCGAGGCCGAGACCCAGGAAGGCGTACCGTCGTTCGATCCGGATGCCCCGGACGCGGACGACGGGCCCACGTCGGCCATGACTGACACGACGACGACGGAACTTTGATGCGAAGCAGCGGTAGCGGCAAGAGCGGCGGGCGCGGTAACTACCGCGGTGCCGGCAACAACAGGGACCAGAAGCAGGGCGGCCAGGGCCGTCCCCGCAAGCCCCGCCCCGAGGAGCGCCGCTACGACGTGGGCCCCGGCGGGACGCAGGACGGCCCGAAGTCCGGGCGGGGCGCCTCCGCTCGCGGTGGTGCCAAGGGCGGCCCCAAGCAGGCGCAGCAGCCCCGCGGGCGCGGACGTTCGGCGCCGGCCACGTCGCGTGAGTACGACGCGCGGGCCGAGGAGCGCAACCGGGAGCGGTATGCGGGCAAGAAGGACATCAAGCTGCCCAAGACCTTCCCGGGCGCCGAGCAGGAGGGCGAGCGGCTGCAGAAGGTACTCGCCCGCGCCGGTTACGGCTCCCGGCGCGCCTGCGAGGAACTGATCGAGCAGGCCCGTGTCGAGGTCAACGGCGAGATCGTCACCGAGCAGGGCCGGCGGGTCGACCCGGAGAAGGACGAGGTCAAAGTCGACGGACTGACCGTGGCGACGCAGTCGTACCAGTTCTTCTCGCTCAACAAGCCCGCCGGTGTCGTGTCGACCATGGAGGACCCGGAGGGCCGGCAGTGCCTCGGTGACTACGTCACCAATCGCGAGACCCGGCTCTTCCACGTGGGCCGCCTGGACACCGAGACCGAGGGTGTCATCCTGCTCACCAACCACGGCGAGCTGGCGCACCGGCTGACCCACCCCAAGTACGGCGTGAAGAAGACCTACGTCGCGCACATCGTCGGCCCGATCCCGCGCGACCTGGGCAAGCGGCTCAAGGACGGCATCCAGCTGGAGGACGGGTACGCGCGCGCGGACCACTTCAGGGTCGTCGAGCAGACCGGCAAGAACTACCTCGTCGAGGTCACCCTCCACGAGGGACGCAAGCACATCGTGCGCCGGATGCTGGCCGAGGCCGGCTTCCCCGTCGACAAGCTCGTCCGCACCGCCTTCGGGCCGATCACCCTCGGCGACCAGAAGTCGGGCTGGCTGCGTCGCCTGTCGAACACCGAGGTCGGGATGCTGATGGCGGAGGTCGACCTCTAGGGTCTGGCGTTTGGTTCAAGAACGACAGCCTGGGTCTCCCAGGTCAGCGATGGGTCGGTCCCGGGTTTCGTCCCCGGGGGCGGCCCTTTGCCGTTTCCGGCCCCGCTCCTGGCCTTCCTTTCCCCGTAAAAGGGTTGTGCCTCCACCCCCGCGCATTTATAGTCGGGATGACTATTAGTCAGAGTGACCATAAAGGGGGCGATGGGCATGACCTCACCCGAGGGCTACGACAAGTACGCCTTCGAGCCCTTCGCCGTCACCGTCGACCTCGCCGTCTTCACCCTCCGCGCGGGCACTCTCCAGGTACTGCTCGTCGAGCGCGGGCAGGAGCCCTACGCCGGGCGCTGGGCGCTGCCCGGCGGGTTCGTGCTGCCCGACGAGTCCGCCGAGGAGGCCGCCTGGCGGGAGCTCGCCGAGGAGACCGGCGTCACGGACGGCTCCGGACTCCACCTGGAGCAGCTGCGGACCTACAGCGAGCCCGGCAGGGACCCCCGGATGCGGGTCGTCACCGTCGCGTTCGCCGCCCTGCTCCCCGACCCGCCCGTCCCGCACGGCGGCGGCGACGCCGCCCAGGCCCAGTGGCTGCGGTTCGACGCCATCGGACCGCTCGCCTTCGACCACGACCGCATCCTCGCCGACGCCCACGAACGCGTCGGCGCCAAGCTCGAATACACCTGTCTCGCCACCGCCTTCTGTCCCCCCGAGTTCACGCTCGGCGAGCTGCAGCAGGTCTACGAGACGGTGTGGGGCACTCCGCTCGACCGGCCCAACTTCCGGCGCAAGGTGCTGGCCACGCCGGGCTTCGTCGAACAGGTGCCCGGCGCCGCCCGCCTGACCGGCGGACGCGGCAAGCCCGCCGCGCTGTACCGAGCGGGTGGGGCCACCGCCCTGCACCCGCCCCTGCTGCGACCCACCACGGAAGGACGGCCCCGATGACCATGACGCTGCTCGCGAAACGCGCCGCCACCGGATCCCTGCTCGGCCTCGCCCTCGGGGACGCGCTCGGCTTCCCCACCGAGTTCAACGACGTACCGTCGATCCTCGCCAAGTGCGGCCCCTGGCGGAAGATGGAGCTGCCCAGGCCCGCGATCGTCACGGACGACACCCAGATGACCCTGGCCCTGGGCCACGGGCTGCGGGCCGCCATGGACCGCGGGGTACTCGGCCCCGAGACCCTGGAGAAGGCCGTCCGCAAGGAGTTCGTCGCCTGGTCCCGCTCCCCGGAGAACAACCGCGCCCCCGGCCACACCTGCCTGGCCGCCTGCGACCTCCTCGCGCTGGAGCGCCACCCCTGGCAGTTCGCCAGTCAGATCCACTCCAAGGGCTGCGGCGCCAACATGAGGGTCGCGCCCCTCGGCCTCATCGGCCCGCTCAGCGATGAACAGCGCGCCGGTGCCGCCCAGTTGCAGGCCGCCCTCACTCACGGCCACCCCACGGCGCTCGCCGCCGCCGACCTCACCGCCCACGCCGTACGACTGCTCGCCCAGGGCGCCGAACCGCTCGGCCTGGTCGGCCGGCTGCGCTCGTACGCGTACGAGAACCGCGCCCGCTACCACGCGCGTTGGCTCGGCGACCTGTGGACCTACAGCCAGGACCCCTCCCCGCAGCACTACATCGCCCGGGGCTGGGACGAGTGCCTCGAAGCCCTGGACCGCGTCCAGCAGGCCCTGCGCACCCCGTCCCCGGAGACGGACCCCTGCCTCGCCACCGGGGAGGGCTGGATCGCCGAAGAGGCCCTCGCCACGGGTCTGCTGTGCTTCCTCCTCTTCGTCGACGAACCCGTCACCGCGCTGCGCCGCGCGGCCTGCACCTCCGGCGACTCGGACTCCATCGCCTGCCTCACCGGGGCCTTCGCGGGCGCCCACCACGGTCCGGCCGCCTGGCCCGTCGAGTGGGCCGACCGGATCGAGTACCAGGGCGACCTCGTGTCGCTGGGGGCGCTCTGGGACGCTTGAGGGATGACCGACGCCCTCGACATCGACCTGGCCCCGGTGGTTGCCGAACAGCCCGATCCCCTGCTGTTCGCCACCGTCTCGGGAGCCCACCTGTACGGCTTCCCCTCCCGCGACTCGGACGTCGACCTGCGCGGTGTGCATCTGCTGCCCGCGGCCCAACTGGTCGGACTGAGCGAGCCGGAGGAGACCCGGTCGAGGATGTGGGACCGGGACGGCGTCGAGATGGACCTCGTCACCCACGATCTGCGCAAGTTCGTACGGCTGATGCTGCGCCGCAACGGCTATGTGCTGGAGCAGCTGCTCTCTCCGCTCGTCGTGCACACGGGCGAGGCGCACCGCGAACTGATCGCGCTCGCGCCGGGTGTCCTCACCCGGCACCACGCCCACCACTACCGGGGTTTCGCCATCACCCAGTGGCGGCTGTTCGAGAAGACCGGTGAACTCAAGCCCCTGCTCTACACGTTCCGGGTGCTGCTCACCGGCATCCACCTCATGCGCAGCGGCGAGGTGCAGGCCCATCTGCCGAGCCTGCTGCAGCGGGTCGAGGAGGCCCCCGCGTATCTGCCGGACCTCGTCGCGGCGAAGGCGGCGCAGGAGCACGGCAAGGCCGAGGTCGACCAGGAGCGCGTGACGCAGGACGTGGAGCGGCTGCAGAAGACGCTCGACGAGGAGCAGGCCCTGTCAGCGCTGCCGGAGAACCCGTCCGCCTACGACGCCCTGCACGACTTCGTGATCCGGGTCCGCCTCGACGGCCCGAAGGGCTGACGCGCGCCGGGTGCGGACCAGGAAGTCCTCGACCCGGGCCCGGTCCGGCTCCGCCGGCAGTGGGGAGCGGGCCGCCGCCTCCTCGGTGTCGGCGGCCAGCCGGGCCATCCATGACTCGACCCTGTCCCAGGAGACCTCGCCGCGTTTGACCGCCAGCAGGGGCTCGCGCTGCTCGCCCACGTCGAGGGTGAGCGTGCCCGTGCGCAGCAGGTCGCGGCAGCTCATCAGCAGGCGCAGCAGGTGCATGGCGTGCTTCCAGCGGGGCGCGCCGTGCGTACGGACGTCCGCCTCCAGCTTCTTGCGCTGGCCGACGGCGTAGCGGGCGAACGTCTCATGAGCCTGCCGCGACAGGAACGCCTCCCGCAGGGACAGCAGCTCGCGACCCGTGTCGTCGATGTGTTCCACCAAGGGGGAGTGCAGGCACTCCAGGATGTTCGGGTTGGCGCGCAGGGCCAGCTCGCAGAAGCGCTCCAGCTCCCAGCCGAACTGTTCCTCGGCCGGACCCTCCACGTGGGTCGGCGGCTTCTCGAAGCGCCAGAACAGGGCGGTCGGCGCCAGGAACACACCCCGGCGGTCCGTGTCGCTGCCGTCCGTCGCGAGACCGAAGGCGCGTGAACCCATCACACAGGCGTAGATCGTGTGGTCGCGGACCAGGGCGTGGGCGTGCGAGGGCTGCATACCGGGAGCGTACGGGGCGGTCTCAGGCCAACCGAATGGAATTTCCCGCGATCTCGATCTGCTCGGCGGGCAGCGGCCGCTCGGCGGGGCCATGGGCCACCGAGCCGTCAGTGATCTTGAACTTGCTCCCGTGGCACGGGCAGTTGATCGTGCCGTCCTCGACCGTGGAGACCAGGCAGGCGCGGTGGGTGCACACCGCCGAGAACGCCTTGAAGTCGCCCTCCTGGGGCTGGGTGACGACGACCTTCTCGTCCTTGAAGATCCTGCCGCCGCCGACCGGGATGTCGGCCGTCGTCGCGAGGGCCTCGCCCCCGCCGCCCGTGGCCGCGGTCTCGTCGGAGCCGCCGTCACCGCCTCCGCCGCAGCCCGCGAGCAGCGCCGCCGCGCCCGACGCGCCGGCCGCCAGCACCGTGCGCCGTGTCGTACCCATCGTCATGTCGTCACTCCGGAGTTCAGGTGCGAGGAAGGGGCTCCGAGCGGAGCCGCGGCAGGGTGGCGACGAGAACACCACAGAAGCCGCAACTCAGACAGAGTGCCACAGATCACCCCACGTGCAGGCGTCTCGGCAGGCGGGCGGCGCGCGCCCGTGCGCTGCGGGCTCACTAGGCTGGACGGGCAAGGAGCCGTGAGACACAGCAGCTAAGGAGCCAAACCGTGGCGGTACGAGCGGTCCGGGGCGCCGTCCAACTCGACGAGGACCAGGCGGCGCACATGGACGAGCGGGTGGGCGAACTGCTCACCGCCGTCCTGGAACGCAACGGGCTCACCCAGGACGACCTCATCAGCATCTGGTTCACGGCCACACCCGACCTGCACAGCGACTTCCCGGCCGCCGCCGCCCGCAAGCTCGGCATCGTCGACGTACCGCTGATCTGCGCGCAGGAACTGGACATCGAAGGCGCGATGCCCCGCGTCGTACGGATCCTCGCCCACATCGAGTCCGACCGGCCCCGCTCCGAGATCGCGCACGTCTACCTGGGGGCCGCGGCCGCACTCCGCAAGGACATCGCCCAGTGAGAACCGCACTCGTCATCGGCACCGGCCTCATCGGCACCTCCGCCGCGCTGGCCCTCGCCCAGCGCGGTGTGACCGTTCACCTCACCGACCACGACCCCGAGCAGGCCCGGACGGCGGCCGCGCTCGGCGCCGGTACCGACGAGGCGCCCGACGGGCCCGTGGACCTCGCGGTCGTCGCCGCCCCGCCCGCGCACGTGGCCGCGACCCTCGCCGACGCGATGCGCCGGGGACTCGCCCGCGGCTACCTCGACGTGGCCTCCGTCAAGGGCGGCCCCCGCCGCGAGCTGGAGGAGCTGGGCCTCGACCTGTCCGCCTACATCGGCAGCCACCCCATGTCGGGCCGGGAGAAGTCCGGTCCCCTGGCCGCCACCGGCGACCTCTTCGAGGGCCGGCCCTGGGTGCTCACCCCGACCCGCGACACCGACACCGAGGTCCTGAACCTCGCCCTGGAGCTGGTCTCGCACTGCCGGGCCGTGCCCGTCGTCATGGACGCCGACGCCCACGACCGGGCCGTCGCCCTGGTCTCGCACATGCCGCACCTGGTCTCCAGCCTGGTCGCCGCACGGCTGGAGCACGCGGAGGAATCGGCCGTACGGCTGTGCGGGCAGGGCATCCGGGACGTGACCCGCATCGCGGCCTCCGACCCGCGCATGTGGATCGACATCCTCTCCGCCAACCCCGGCCCCGTCGCCGACCTCCTCACCGACGTCGCCGCCGACCTCGAGGAGACCGTCCAGGCCCTGCGCGCCCTGCAGGCCTCCGACGAGGCCAAGCGCCGCGAGGGCGCCACCGGCATCGAGCACGTCCTGCGCCGCGGCAACGCCGGCCAGGTCCGCGTCCCCGGCAAGCACGGCTCCGCGCCGCGCGCCTACGAGACCGTCGCCGTCCTCATCGACGACCAGCCCGGCCAGCTCGCCCGGATCTTCGCCGACGCCGGCGCGGCCGGAGTCAACATCGAGGACGTCCGCATCGAGCACGCCACCGGCCAGCAGGCCGGCCTGGTCCAGCTGCTCGTGGAGCCGAAGGCGGTGCCGGTGCTGACGGGCGCGCTGCGCGAGCGAGGGTGGGCGCTGCGGCAGTAGCGCCGGGGAACAGAGCGTCCGGCGTTCCGGGCGGGACCGGAGGCAAAGGGTGCCGCCCCGGGCAGGGCCGGACGGGCTACGCGCACCCAGTACCCTTGTCCGGGGCGCCTTCCGTCTCGCCCCGCCATCTCGGAACAGGAAAGGTGCCCCCCAGTGGAACGCGCCACAGTGATCGTTGCCATCGACGGCCCCTCCGGCACGGGCAAGTCGAGCACCTCGAAGGCCGTGGCTGCACAGCTCGGGCTGAGCTACCTCGACACGGGCGCCCAGTACCGGGCGATCACGTGGTGGATGGTCAACAACGGCATCGACATAGACGACCCGTCGGCCATCGCCGCCGTGGCCGGCAAGCCGGAGATCATCTCGGGCACCGACCCGTCCGCGCCGACCATCACGGTCGACGGCATCGACGTCGCCGGTCCGATCCGCACCCAGGAGGTCACCTCCAAGGTCAGCGCCGTCAGCGCCGTACCGGAGGTCCGCACGCGGATCACCGAGCTGCAGCGTTCCATCGCCGTCGGCGCCGAGAACGGCATCGTCGTCGAGGGCCGCGACATCGGCACGACCGTGCTGCCGGACGCCGACCTGAAGATCTTCCTCACCGCCTCCCCGGAGGCCCGCGCCGCCCGCCGCAGCGGCGAGCTGAAGAGCGCCGACGTCCAGGCGACCCGCGAGGCCCTCCTGAAGCGGGACGCCGCCGACTCCAGCCGCAAGACCTCGCCGCTCGCCAAGGCGGACGACGCGGTCGAGGTGGACACCTCGGACCTCACCCTCCAGCAGGTCATCGAGTGCGTCGTCACCCTCGTCGAGGAGAAGCGGGCGGCGAAGTGAGTGAGGCCTCTTCGGACCGCGCCCCCTCGGGCCGGACCCCGTCGGCCGAGGCCCCCTCGGTACGGGGTGCCGAGGTCGGGCGGCGCATCGGCGTCGGCCTGATGTACGGGCTGTGGAAGCCGCGCGTCCTGGGCGCCTGGAAGGTCCCCGCGACCGGCCCGGTGATCCTCGCCGTCAACCACTCCCACAACATCGACGGCCCCATGGTCATGGGCGTGGCACCCCGGCCGACGCACTTCCTCATCAAGAAGGAGGCGTTCATCGGTCCCCTCGACCCCTTCCTGCTCGGCATCGGGCAGGTCAAGGTGGACCGTTCGACCGCCGACCGCACCGCCATCACCCAGGCGCTGGCCGTCCTGGAGCACGGCGGTGTCCTGGGCATCTTCCCGGAGGGCACCCGGGGCGAGGGCGACTTCGCCTCACTGCGCGCCGGGCTCTCCTACTTCGCCGTCCGCAGCGGCGCGCCGATCGTCCCGGTGGCCGTACTGGGAAGCACGGAGCGGCGCGGACGGTTGATCAAGGGGCTGCCCCCGCTGCGCTCCCGCGTCGACGTCGTCTTCGGCGACCCGTTCGAGGCGGGCGACGGCAGCGGACGCCGGACACGCAAGGCGCTCGACGAGGCGACCGAGCGCATCCAGAAGCAGCTGGGCGCCCACCTGGACCACGCCCGACGGCTGACCGGCCGCGGCTAAGGGGTCCTTTCACCATGAGCGTCCGATCAGGTCGGCATAGTGAAGGGACCCCTAAAACGCCGGGCGTCCGATCGGGCGCTGGGCGACACTGAGTAGTGGATCGGCCGGCGGACAAGCCGGCCGCTCCACCGATCACCACGATGAACGACGAGGTACGGACTTCATGAACGACCAGTTTCCCTCCGAGCACGAGCACGGAGAGCTTGGCGACGCCGAGTACGCGGAGTTCATGGAGCTCGCCGCGGAAGAGGGCTTCGACCTGGAGGACGTCGAGGGCGCCATCGAGGAGGCGGGCCACGGCCCGCTGCCCGTCCTCGCCGTCGTCGGCCGCCCGAACGTCGGCAAGTCGACGCTCGTGAACCGCATCATCGGCCGTCGTGAGGCGGTCGTCGAGGACAAGCCCGGCGTCACCCGCGACCGGGTCACCTACGAGGCCGAGTGGGCGGGCCGCCGCTTCAAGGTCGTCGACACCGGCGGCTGGGAGCAGGACGTCCTCGGTATCGACGCCTCCGTCGCCGCCCAGGCCGAGTACGCCATCGAGGCCGCCGACGCCGTCGTCTTTGTCGTCGACGCCAAGGTCGGCGCCACCGACACCGACGAGGCCGTCGTACGACTGCTGCGCAAGGCCGGCAAGCCCGTGGTGCTGTGCGCCAACAAGGTCGACGGCCCGAGCGGCGAGGCCGACGCGGCGTATCTGTGGTCGCTGGGCCTCGGTGAGCCGTACCCCGTCTCCGCGCTGCACGGCCGTGGCACCGGCGACATGCTGGACGCGGTCCTTCAGGCCCTGCCCGAGGCCCCCGAGCAGAGCTTCGGCAGGGCGGTCGGCGGCCCCCGCCGGATCGCGCTGATCGGCCGCCCGAACGTCGGCAAGTCCTCCCTCCTCAACAAGGTGGCGGGCGAGGAGCGCGTCGTCGTCAACGAACTGGCCGGCACCACCCGCGACCCGGTCGACGAGCTGATCGAACTCGGCGGCGTCACCTGGAAGTTCGTCGACACGGCGGGCATCCGCAAGCGCGTCCACCTCCAGCAGGGCGCCGACTACTACGCCTCGCTGCGCACCGCGGCCGCCGTCGAGAAGGCGGAGGTGGCGGTCATCCTCATCGACGCGTCCGAGTCGATCTCGGTCCAGGACCAGCGGATCGTCACGATGGCCGTCGAGGCGGGGCGCGCCATGGTCATCGCCTACAACAAGTGGGACACCCTCGACGAGGAGCGCCGCTACTACCTGGAGCGGGAGATCGAGACCGAGTTCGGCCAGGTCGCCTGGGCGCCCCGGGTGAACGTCTCGGCGCGTACCGGCCGGCACATGGAGAAGCTGGTTCCCGCGATCGAGACGGCCCTCGCCGGCTGGGAGACCCGTGTCCCCACCGGTCGCCTCAACGCCTTCCTCGGCGAGCTGGTCTCCGCCCACCCGCACCCGATCCGCGGCGGCAAGCAGCCCCGCATCCTCTTCGGCACCCAGGCGGGCACCAAGCCCCCCCGTTTCGTCCTCTTCGCCTCCGGCTTCATCGAGGCGGGCTACCGCCGCTTCGTCGAGCGCCGGCTGCGCGAGGAGTTCGGCTTCGAGGGGACCCCGATCCACATCTCCGTCCGTGTGCGCGAGAAGCGCGGCAGGAAGAAGTGACGCCGGAGGGACACGCGTGAGGAGGGCGGCTCCGAAGGTCTGATGACCCGGGGAGCCGCCCTCCTTCTGTGTCCGCGCCGCCCGGAGTCCCCGGTTCAGACACCCCGGCGCGGGTTGGGCGGCAGCGGGGACGGGATGTGGTGCATTCCCGTGTGCCCGGTGGGGACCCGTCCGACCGCCTGCCAGACGGTGGTCGTCGTGGTGGTCTGCCCGGACTGGCTGTCGCGCTGGGTCGCGAGGTGCCCGGCCGAGTGCCGGGCACCGTACGAACCCGTGCGCTGACCGCCCGACCCGTGCTGAAGGTTTCCGAACCCGGTGAACCTCAGCTCCTCCTCGCCGTGCCGGTCGCCCGGCAGGGCCCGGTAGGCCCTGACCCACTCCGCATAGAGCGTGTCGTAGATCGGTGTCGTCGATGGGCCGCTCGAAGCGTCCTGTGTCGGCCGCATGGACGGGATCGACGAATAGGGCTGGCGGCGGGGAACCTCAAATGCGTGCACGTCTGTGCCAACGACCCCACCGCGCAAGGGATGCGGGGCGTACACCATTCGGCCTCCGACCCGGCGTCCCGCCCTTGGGGAACGCGGCGAACGGCGTGACCACCACGGACGACCCGCGGCCGACCGACCGCGGAATCCCCTACGGCGCGAGCCCGCGAACGCACCCCGGCCGACCGTCAGGTGCCGGCCAGCGGCAGCGTCCCGGCCACCAACTTCCCGTTCCCCGCGGCCCTGTCGAGGGCCTCTCGCAGCAGGTCTTCGCGCGGCTGCCGCCCGATCGATCCCACCGGGGCGGCGAACATCAGCACCTGCTGGTGCTTGTTCGCCGCCGCGCGCCAGCTGTCGGCGACCTGGAGCGCCTGGTGCGCCTGCCACCAGGCGACCGGACTGCCGCCGACCGGGCTCGGCTGCAGGATGGCGTGCAGCTGGCCCATCGCGAGCAGGACGGACCAGCCGTGCAGCACGGGCGGGACGGAGTCGATCTGGGGGAGCGGCATGAAGCCCTGCTCGATCAGCAGCGGCAGGAAGTCGTCACCGGCGCCGGTCGTGCCCGGCCGGGTGATGGGCGCGGTCGGCTCGACGACCAGCGCGGGGTGCAACTCGCCGCTGAGCAGGATCAGTCCGCTGGTGACGCCGAGCACGGCCTGCTTGGGCGGGGCCTGCTTGGGTGCGGCCTGCGGCGCGGGCGACCCGGCGATCGAACGCGCGGCGCCCCGCAGTTGCTCCTCGGTGACCTGGACGACCTGGGAGGGCAGGCAGGTGGCGTGGGCGAAGGCGAGTACGGCCGTCTCGTCACCGACGAACAGGACGGTGCTGGTGCGCTCCTGCTCGGAGTCACCCGGGGTACGGCAGGACGTGCAGTCGTAGCCGCCGGGGGCGTTCTCTCCGGCGAGCAGCCGGTCGGCTTCTTCGTCGCCGATCTCGGCGCGTACCTCGTCGCTGACCTCGAGCATGCGCGGCACGGGTGGCTCCTCGGGATGCGGTGCGTGTCGGGTGGCGGGTGGCGCCCGGCCCGTGAGCGCGGAGTTTCCGGCTCATGAAGGAGACAACGGGTGATCTGTGGCCGGAGTCACGCTCGACGACGAATGGAATCGAACCATCCGGCGCGCAGGGTGAGTCCGCCGGCGGAATCGGTCACTCCCTGTCAACTCGACGAATTACCCTGGTACTTGCCGTGGTGAAGTGGCTCACAGATCATCGAGGCCTCTGGCCGACAAATCCGGAAATCAGGGAATGAATTGGGTGGCCGGAAATTGCCGCTACTGGCGGTAACGATGAACTGGCCTCGCAGGACAAGTGATTGCTTGCTGACAAGCCGTCAAGCTCCATAGATTCCCGGCCGTGTGCAACGAGCACCGCTCGGGTACGTCCGCCGACCGCACCACAGCCAGCTCGACCGCACCACCCGCCGGCGGACGGGGCTGAGCGCGTCCCCGCGTCCTGTGCGACGCGGGTCGCGCCCCGCCTTGGGGGACCCCGAGTCCTTCGAGAGGGAACTACATGTCCGCATGTGCCGACAACGCACGCGAGAACACTCGCACCACGCAGAACGCCCGTAGGGCGAAGGCGCGGGACGCCCGCAGCACACGTACGACGGCGATCCTCGCCGGAGCCGCGCTGCTCGCCCCGCTGGGACTGCTCGCCGCCGCAGGCAACGCCGCCGCGGCCGACAGCGGAGTGTGGGACCGCATCGCCAAGTGCGAGAGCGGTGGCGACTGGCGCATCAACACCGGCAACGGCTACTACGGCGGACTCCAGTTCGCCGCCACGACCTGGCGCGCTTACGGGGGCACGGCCTACGCGCCCACCGCCGACAAGGCGTCCAAGGCCCAGCAGATCGCTGTCGCCACGAAGGTCCAGCGCGCCCAGGGCTGGGGCGCCTGGCCCATCTGCGCCGCGCGCGCCGGAGCGTACGGCAGCGCGCCCGCCGCGCCCTCGAACGGCTCGACGCGTACCAAGTCCACCCCGCGGGGCGGTGAGACCGGAAATTCCGCCAAGGCTCCCCGGAGCGCCCCGTCGACGACGCCGTCGCGCTCCACCGGCCACCCGGACCGCAGCGCCTCCCGAGGCGACTACACCGTGCGCCAGGGCGACACCCTGAGCGGCATCGCCGCCCGGCAGGGCACCACCTGGCGCAAGATCTACGCCGCCAACAAGGCCGTCATCGGGGACAGCCCCGACCTGATCGTCCCCGGTCAGCGCCTCGACCTCTGAGCGTCCTCCCCGCTCCGTACCCGCGGGTCCCGTCCGGTGCGCCGCCCGGGCGGGACCCGCGCCCTTCCCGCGCGATCAGGGCAGTTCTGCGGCCTCGCCGCAGAACGCCACCGTGCCGCGCCGCAGTCCGTAGACAAGCGGTGACGCCTCCCGCAGTAGCGCAGGCAGGCGCTGCTCGGCGACGACCACACAGGCGTCCAGAGCGCTCAGCAGGGCGTACGTCCGGGCCGCGACCGCCGGTGACATGCCCTGGGCGGGTTCGTCGACGAGAACGACACGCGCGCCTGTCAGAAGGGCCCGGGCCAGTGCGAGGATGCGCTGCTCACCGCCGGAGAGGGTGCCGGCCCGGCGGGGGAGCAGGGGTTCGAGCTGCGGGTAGGCATCGAGGGCGGAGGCGGGGTCCGGCGCGGCGAGTTCGAGGTTCTCGCGCACGGTGAGCGAGCCGAAGACCGCCCGCCGCTCGGGAACGAGGACGAGGCCCCGTCGGGCCCGCTCGTGCGCCGGCAGCCGGGTGATGTCGGTGCCGTCCCACACCACGGCGCCGTGGGAGAGCGGGACCGTGCCCGCGAGGGCCCGCAGCACGGTCGTACGGCCGGAGCCGTTGCGGCCCAGCAGGACGGTGAGGCCGGGGCCCGGCGCGGCGAGCGTGAGGCCGTGGAGGGCCTCCAGGGGGCCGTAGCGGACGCGGGCGTTCCGGAGCGAGAGGAGGGTCATCGCCCGGCCGCCGGGTCGATGGGGCCGAGGGCGTGCAGGACCTGGTCGGCCGGGCCCGAGGTGACGATCCGGCCCTCCGCCATGAGGTGCACGACGTCCGCCAGGCCGGCGACGAGGTCCAGGTCGTGCTCGACGACCAGCAGGGCCGTGCCGTCGTCGGCGAGGGCGCGCAGAACGCGGGCGAGGGCGGCGACCTCGTCGGTGTCGAGTCCGGCGGCGGGTTCGTCGAGCAGCAGCACACGGGGGGACCCGGCGAGCGCCCGCGCCAGTTCGACCCGGCGCAGGGTGCCGGTCGGCAGTCCGGCGGCCGGGAGCGAGCGCACCGGTCCGTCCAGCCCGAGCAGCCGCAACGTACGCTCCACGGCCCCGGGATCGGTGATCCGCCCCTGTTCGGCGCCCACCCGCACGTTCTCGGCCACCGTCAGGGACGGGAAGACGGCCAGCTGCTGGAACGTCCGCGCGACGCCGAGCCGGGTCCGGGTGTGCGCGGGCGACCGCGTGACGTCCCGCTCGCCGAGCCGCACCTGTCCCCGGCTCGGCCGTACCGTCCCGGCAAGACAGTGGAAGAGCGTGCTCTTGCCGGCCCCGTTGGGCCCCACGACGGCACTGATCCGCCCCGGCAGGACATCGACGTCGACGCCGTCCAGCGCGGTGAGACCGCCGTAGCTGACGCGCAGGCCACGGGCTCGCAGGGACGGGGCGGGCACCGGGCGAGGGGGAGGGGGTGCGGGTCGTGGGCGCGTGTCTTCGGCCGTGCGGGGCGTCCACCCGGGGCCGGTGTGCCCGGCCGCGGCCGCCGAGCCGTCGGGCCGGCCCACGCGGCCGGTCGGCTCAAGTGGTTCGGGGCCGTGGGGTGCCGGGCGGGCCGCCTCCGTGCGCGCTCTCACCGCTGTGGCCCCGCTGCCCGGTGCGGCGGTCCCCGGGCGCCGCTCGGCCGCCACCGTCCGGGCCCCGGCCCGCAGCCTGTCCCTGACGCGTGCCCCCAGCGCTGTCGGCGTGGGGCTCCGCTCCGGGCGCAGGCGGGCGAGGGCCTCGCGGGCCGCCTCGTACGGGCCGCCCGGGAAGCGGCCGATGAGGACGGCCAGCACGCCGACCACCGCCGCGGCGACGCCGCCCCGGGTGCCCGCGTCCAGCCCGACGAGCAGGGCGGCGGCCACGAGCGCGCCGAGGGCGCTGTCGGCGCCGAGGACGACGACCGCGGCGAACCAGAGGAGGCCTCGGACGGGGTCGTAGGCGGCGGGGTCGAAGGCGCGGACGCCCATGGCGAGCATGCCGCCGCCGAGTGCGGCCAGGGCGGCGCCCGTGACGAAGGCGGCCAGTTTGAGGGAGGGGACGGGGACGCCCGCCGCCGCGGCCCCGGCCTCGTCGTCCCGCATGGCGGCGAGGGCCCGGCCGGTGCGCCCCCGGCGCAGCGCGTGCGTGGCGAGGAGCGCGCAGGCCAGGAGGCCCAGCTCCAGGACGTAGTACGCGCGGTCGCCTTCGAGGCCCGCCGGGCGGTTCAGGGCCAGGCCGGACGTCGCGTACGGCTGGGCGAAGACGAAGCGGCTCACTCCGACACCGACCGCGAAGGTCGCCAGCGCCAGGGCCAGGCCGTGGCGGCCGATGGCGGGCCAGCCGGTGAGCAGGCCCAGCGGGGCCACCAGCAGGACGGCCACCAGCAGGGCGGCCGGCTCCGGCAGGGACGGCAGGAACGGGAAGCGGCCCGCCGCGAGCAACGCCGTGAACAGGGCGCCGAGGCCCGCGTACGCCGCCTGCCCGAGGGAGATCTGTCCGCCGCGGCCCGTCACCACGACGAGGGAGAGCAGGATCACGCCCAGTGCCGGGACCTGGACGGAGGTGTGCAGGTCACGGCCTGCGAAGCCGAGCGGGATCAGGAAGAGGAGCACCGCCACGATCCAGGCCCCGGCGGGGGTCCGGACCCGTGCGGTCGCCGGCCGCGGCAGGGCGTCGCGGGTACCGACGCCGGGCAGGACCAGGGCCGCGACCAGGAGGGCCACGACGAAGAGGTTGGCGCCCACCGCCTGGATCAGGGGCTCCGCCCGGCCCGACGGATGGAACCGGGTCAGCTGGCTCTGGGCGACGCCGATGCCCAGCGCCACCAGGACGGCCACCGGCAGGCTGCGCATCCGGGCGGCGACCGCCACGGCGAGCACCTCCATCACCAGCAGCGGCATGCCGTACGGGTCGAGGCGTACGTAGGGGGCGAGCAGGACGCCCGTCAGCCCTGCCGTGAACGAGCCGAAGGCCCAGCCCGCGGCGGCGACCCGGTCCGCGTCGATACCGGCCAGGACGGCCAGGGACCGGTCGTCCACCACCGCCCTCAGCTCCCGCCCGAAGCGCGTCCGGCGCCGCGAGGTCCGGGGGCGTCCCCGAGAGCGCAGTACCGCGCCCACCACCGCCGCGACCGCCACGGCCACCGCCAGCTGCCCCCACGGGTCCGCAGCCACCAGCGTCGGTGCGTCGGCCCGCGCCCCCTGCCCCCACAGCAGCACGGCCCCGCCGACGAGGAGCACGAACACGCCGATGGAGGCCACGAGGGTCTGCGCCGGGTCGCCGCCGAGCACCGCGAGCGGGCGGAAGACGAAACGCTCCAGGGCGAGACCGATCGCGGGGGCCACCACCAGGAGGGTCACCACGGCGGCCGGCCACAGGGGCCAGTGCCACTCGACGGTGAACTGGCGGAGCAGATACGCGCAGACCATGGCGATCGCCCCGTGCGCGAAGTTCAGCACACCGGTGGTCCGGTAGGTCACGACGAGACCGACGCCGGTCAGGGCGGCCGCGCTGCCGACCGACAGACCGGCCAGCGTGAGGTCGTACGTCAGCGACGCCATCAGGCCTCCGGGGGCACGGCCCGGTCTCCCCCGGGGGCCTCGCAGACGGGGCACGGCCGCAACCCGCCGTCGGACAGTGCCTCGGGGTCCACGGGCACCGCGTCCGCCTTGCCTGCGACCAACGGGCAGTCCGCACGGTGCCAGAGGGTGCCGCCGGGCACGCGGAGCAGTTCGTCGCTGGTGGCGAGGGGTGCGGCCGCCGCCCGCCCGGGCGCGTCGGCGTCGGCGGGTTCGGTGGCGACCAGGAGGCCGTACAACTCCTCGATCCGCGTCGCGGCGAGGGCGTTCCGGCCGTGGGCGAGCAGGACCGCGCCCGCGACGATCAGGGCGGCGCCGGGGACCGTGCAGGAGGCGAGGTAGGGCAGCTGACGTTCGGCGAAGCGCTCGCCGGAGACGCCGTACCAGCCGACGACACAGAGCACCGCGCCGCCGGCGAGCGCGGCCCAGCCGGCCCAGAGGACGGGGTGCGCGGTCGGTGGTCGGGGTGTCCGCATCCGGGGCTCCCACACGTCGTGTCTGACGGGTTCTCAGATCTGCCGATGGAGTTGCACTATGCCTTGTGCGAGCTGACCCTGAAAGAACCGGGCGCCTACCGCCCGGACCGACACCCGGTGGTGAGCCAGATGGTTCTCGGGAGCGACCTCAGGCGGGGGAACGTACGACGGGGCCGCGGCCTCCGAGTGAGGGGGAGGCCCACGGCGCTGGCAGCCGCGCTGGCCCTCTTCCTCGGGCCGGCCCTCGCGGCGTGCAGCGACGACAGCGGCGGGAGCGGCGAGGCGACACCGCCCACCCCCTCGGTGGAGAAGACCACGGGCGAGCCGGACGGCCCGAGCGCGAGCGGCCCCGCGGACGCGGCGGCGGCCGAGAAGGAGATCCGGCGGAACTGGGCGACGTTCTTCGACCCCACCAGCTCCAAGGCGGAACGGCAGGCCGTCCTGGAGAACGGCGAGCGGATGGGGCCGGTCCTGGACGCCTTCAGCGGCGACGAACGCGGACAGCAGGTCGAGGCGGAGGTCACCAAGGTCGAGTTCACCTCGGCGACCGACGCGGACGTGACGTACTCGCTCCTGATGAAGGGCGCCACGGTCCTGCCGGACTCCGCGGGCACGGCCGTCGAACAGGACGGCACCTGGAAGGTCTCCGTCAGGACACTGTGCGGGCTGGTGGGGCTGAGCGGTGCGTCGCCGGTCCCGGGCTGCTGAGACGGTCGCCGCGGCCCTGCTCCTGCTGCTGACCGCGGCCTGCGGCAGCCGCCTCCCGGAGAGCGACTTCGAGGACCGGCCCACCACGCCCCCGGCCACCGGGCGGGCCGGCGGCCCGATCCGCGTCGGCATCATCACCAGCGCCACCAGCCCCGTCGGCGGCGACGCCTTCACCGGGCCGCGGGACGGGGCGAAGGCCTGGTTCGACGCCCTGAACGCGCGCGGCGGCATCGACGGCCGCCGGGTCGAGGTGCGCGAGTGCGACGACGGCGGCAGCGGCGTCGGCAACAACGAGTGCGTCCACGAGCTCGTCGAGAAGGACCGGGTGGTCGCCCTGGTCGCCACCACCGCCCTCGACTACGCGGGCGCCCCGCGCGTCGCCCGCGCGCGCGTGCCCGACATCGGCGGCCAGCCCATCGGCCCGGCCTACGACACCTACCCGCACCTCTACGGCATCTACGGCAGCCTCGCACCCCGGAACGGGACCATCGGCTGGGACGGGAAGCAGTACGGCGGCACCGAGGTCTACCGCTACTTCACACGCGAACACGGCGCCCGTACCGCTGCCGTGGTGTCGTACAACCAGGCCGCATCGGCCGCGTACGCCCGGCTGATCGTCGACGGCCTGGAGGCCGAGGGGTACGAGGTCGTCACCGAGCAGGTCGACTTCGCGCTGCCCAACTTCCGTGCGGCCGCCGCCGACATCGAGGAGCGGGGCGTCGACCTGGTCTTCGACGCCATCGACAGCCATGGCAACGCCCGACTCTGCGCGGCGATGGACGACGTGGGTGCCGACGTGACGGCCAAGGTCACCAACGTGCAGAACTGGACCTCCACCATCGCCGAGGACTACGCCGACGCGCCGCGCTGCCGCAACGCCCTGTGGGCCACCGGCTCCAGCCGCAACTACGAGGACACCGGCCAGGCGGCCGTGCGGGAGTTCAGGGACGCCACCGAAGGGCTGAAGACGCACTCCCAGTGGCAGGTGGAGGGCTGGGCGGCCGCGATGTGGTTCACGGACGCGGCGCGCTCGTGCGCCGGCACCGAGGAGGGCGTCACGCGCGCGTGCGTCGACCGGTTCATGAACCGCGACGAGCCCTACACCGCCGACGGACTGCTTCTCCCCGTCCGCTTCGAGCGGCTCGCACAGCCGCCGAGCACCCGCAGGACCTGCCTGTCGGTCGCCCGCTGGCAGGACGCCCGGGGATGGGTGACTCAGGGGGACATGGACCAGAACTGCTTCCGGGTACCGCAGTTGCCCTACCGACCCTGATGGCATCCAGCCCCTAAGAGTTCCCTGATCCGGTTACCGATCGCGCAACCGTTCCATGACAAGTTGATGAGGAAGCCCAACCATCCCCAACGAAGCCGGGTCTAACGGTATGGCGGTGGACCAGCACTGCCAAACACTGTCTGACCAGGAAGAAAAGGGCTCCGGGGGACGCATGCACATCTCTTTCCTGATACACAACGCATACGGGATCGGGGGAACGATCCGCACGACGTACAACCTCGCGAACACCCTGGCCGAGCAACACGACGTCGAGATCGTCTCCGTCTTCCGCCACCGTGACGAACCGGTCTTCCGGCACGACCCGAGAGTCCGGCTGCGCGCCCTCGTCGACATCCGCGACGACGGCGCCGACAAGGGCCACGCCGATCTGGGGCGCCCCGCCAAGGTCTTCCCGCGCGCCGAGGGCCGCTACGAGCAGTACAGCGCCCTGACCGACCGCCGCATCGCCGAGCACCTCGGCTCGGCCGACGCCGACGTCGTCGTCGGCACCCGGCCGGGCCTGAACGTGCACGTGGCCCGTCAGACCCGCCGCGGCCCGGTCCGCGTCGGCCAGGAGCACCTCACCCTGGACAGCCACTCCCCGGCCCTGCGCGCCACCCTGCGCGGCGTCTACCCCCGGCTCGACGGGTTCACCACGACCACCGAGGCCGACGCGCGCGCGTACGGCACGAAGATGCGACTGCCCGGAGTCCGGCTGGAGGCCGTGCCCAACCCGGTGCCCGCGCCCGGCGTCGACCCGGCCGACGGCAGCGGCAAGTGGGTCGTCGCCGCCGGGCGGCTCGCGCCCGTCAAGCGCTACGACCTGCTGGTGAGGGCCTTCGACAAGGTGCGCGAGGAGCGGCCCGACTGGCGGCTGCGGATCTACGGCAGCGGCAGGCAGAAGGACGGACTCCGCTCCCTCATCGACCAGTTGGGCCTCTACAACCACGTCTATCTGATGGGCCCCGCCCACCCCATCGAGCCCGAGTGGGCCAAGGGCTCCATCGCCGCCGTCACCTCCAGCCTGGAGTCCTTCGGGATGACGATCGTGGAGGCCATGCGCTGCGGTCTGCCCGTGGTCTCCACCGACTGCCCGCACGGCCCCGGCGAGATCATCGAGGACGGTGTCGACGGCCGTCTGGTGAAGGTCGGCGACATCGATGCCATCGCCGACGGCCTTCTCGAACTCATCAACGACGACGCCAAGCGGCAGCAGATGGCGCACGCGGCACTCAAGGACTCCGAGCGCTTCGACCCGGCCCGGATCGCCGAACGCCACGAGGCGCTCTTCACCGGCCTGATGGCGCGTGGCGGGACCTCACGGGCGGCCCGGGTGCGCGGCTCACTGCACCGCACCCGTGGCGCGCTGCTCGGCGGTGCGTACGCCGTTCGCGATGCCGGACGGGCGGCTCTCAGGAAGGGGCGCGCCGCATGACGACGCCGGCCCGCCGCCCCACGAGCATCCGCGACGAGGAGGAGACCCCCGCGAACCCGCACACCGACTGCGTCGCCGACTTCGCGGGCGGCCTGACCTTCGACATCACCGACGAGGGCGGGCCCGACCCCGCCCAACTGCTCCTGCGGCGCCGGGGCGGCGAGGGGGAGGTGCGTCTGCCCCTCACCCCGGCCGGCGGCGATCGCCTCAGGGCGGCACTGCCCGGCAGCGTGGACCTGCCCGAGGGCCGCTGGGACGCCTACATACAGGTGACGGGCGCGAAACCGCGCCGGCTCGCCCCCGGCCTGAACGACCTGCGCTCCCTCCTCGACAGGGCCCCCACCACCACCGCCGAGCGGGTCGTGGTCCGCATCCCCTACGCCACCAAGAACGGCAACCTCTCCGTCCGCAGCTGGGAGCGCTCCCCGCACGCCGAGGCTGGCGCACTCCACATAGGCGACGGCGAGCTGACCGTGAACGCCAGGATCTACGGGACCGGGATCACCCCGGACGCGTACGTCGAAGTCGCCGACCGGCAAGGGACGTCACCGCCCGTCCGGGCCGAAGTCGCCCCGGCCGAAAGCGGCTTCGGGTGCACCGTGGCGTACGGCGCCCTGCGGCCGGGCATCTGGGACCTGTGGTTGCGCCCCGGGGGCGAGACCGGACCCCGGGTGCGGATCGCGCGACTGCTCGACGACGTCGTCGACAAGAAGCTGGTCTACGTGTACCCCACGGTCCGCGTCGAGTCCGAGCACGGCCCCGTGGAGGCCACCCCCTACTACACCGTCGACAACGATCTGTCGGTCACGGTCACCGCGGTGGACTGAGCGGCGCAGGGCCAGGAGGGGTCGAGGACAGTAGCTGTCCTCGACCCCTGGCACACTCGCCCCATGTTGGAGACATCGGCACGTCTGCTGCGGTTGCTCTCGCTCCTGCAGGCCCACCGCGAATGGTCCGGCTCGGAGCTGGCCGACCGCCTCGGGGTCACCCCCCGCACGGTCCGCCGGGACGTGGACCGGCTGCGCGAACTCGGCTACCCGGTCAACGCCAGCCCCGGCACCGGCGGCGGCTACCAGCTCGGCGCCGGCGCCCAACTGCCGCCGCTGCTGCTGGACGACGACGAGGCGGTCGCCGTCGCCGTCGGGCTGCGCACGGCCGCGGGCCAGGGCGTGGAGGGCATCGGCGAGTCCTCGGTCCGCGCCCTCGCCAAGCTCGAACAGGTGCTGCCGAGCCGGCTGCGCCGCCGGATCGGCGCCCTCAACGCCTTCACCGTGCCGCTGCTGCGCGGCCCCCAGCCCTCCGCCGTCGACCCGGCGGTCCTCACCGACCTCGCGAACGCCTGCCGGGACGCCGAGCGCCTGCGCTTCGAGTACCGCGACCACGGCGGCGCCACCACCCGCCGTACGGTCGAGCCGCATCGTCTCGTGTGCACCGAGCGCCGCTGGTACCTGGTCGCCTGGGACGTCGACCGCGCCGACTGGCGCACCTTCCGCGTCGACCGCGTCACGCCCAAGCCGCCGCACGGGCCCCGCTTCACCCCCCGCGAGGCCCCGGCCGCCGACCTCGCCGCGTACGTGTCCGAAGGGATCTCCCGGCGCGCCTACTCCGCCCACGCCGTCGTCCGGCTGCTCGCGCCCGCCGAGGAGGTCGCCGCACGGCTCTCGCCCGCCGCGGGCACCCTGGAGCCCTGCGACGACGACAGCTGTCTGCTGAGCACCGGGGCGGCGAATCTCGATGTGATGGCCATTCACGTGATGATGACCGGCATCGAGTTCGAGGTCGTGGAACCGGCGGAGCTGACCGAGACGATCAGGATCCTCCGCGACCGTCTGACGGCCGCTCTTGACCGAAGCGCGGATGCGGCGTCCGCTCCTGGCCCTTCCGGGTCTGGGGCGGCGTGATCGCGGCGAACCTCGGATGGTGCAGGTCGAACGCCGGGGCCTCGGAGCGGACCCGGGGCAGCGTCACGAAGTTGTGCCGAGGCGGCGGGCATGAGGTCGCCCACTCCAGTGACCGGCCGAAGCCCCACGGGTCGTCGACGTGGACCGGCACGCCGTACCGGGAGGTCTTCCAGACGTTGTAGAGGAACGGCAGTGTCGACAGGCCCAGCAGGAAGGCGCCGATGGTCGAGACCGTGTTGAGGGCGGTGAAGCCGTCGGCCGCCAGATAGTCCGCGTACCGGCGCGGCATGCCCTCCGCCCCCAGCCAGTGCTGCACCAGGAACGTGGTGTGGAACCCGACGAAGAGCGTCCAGAACTGGATCTTGCCGAGCCGCTCGTCCAGCATCTTGCCGGTGAACTTGGGCCACCAGAAGAACAGCCCGGCGAACGTCGCGAAGACGACCGTGCCGAACACCACGTAGTGGAAGTGCGCCACCACGAAGTAGGAGTCCGTGACATGGAAGTCCAGCGGCGGCGAGGCCAGGATCACCCCCGTCAGACCGCCGAAGAGGAACGACACCAGGAAGCCGGTCGCCCACAGCATCGGCGTCTCGAACGACAGTGAGCCCTTCAGCATCGTCCCCGTCCAGTTGAAGAACTTCACCCCCGTCGGCACGGCGATGAGGAAGCTCATGAACGAGAAGAACGGCAGCAGCACCGCGCCCGTGGCGAACATGTGGTGCGCCCACACCACCACCGACAGTCCGGTGATCGCCATCGTCGCGGCGACCAGGGTGAGATAGCCGAAGATCGGCTTCCGGCTGAAGACCGGGATGATCTCCGTGATGATCCCGAAGAACGGGAGCGCGATGATGTAGACCTCGGGATGCCCGAAGAACCAGAACAGGTGCTGCCACAGCAGCGCACCGCCGTTCGCCGAGTCGAAGATCTGCGCGCCGAACCGCCGGTCGGCCTCCAGACAGAGCAGCGCCGCCGCCAGCACCGGGAACGCCATCAGGATCAGGATCGACGTGAAGAGCGTGTTCCAGGTGAAGATCGGCATCCGGAACATCGTCATGCCGGGGGCGCGCATCCCGATGATCGTGGTCAGGAAGTTCACGGCGCCCAGGATGGTGCCGAACCCGGCAAGGGCCAGCCCCATGATCCACATGTCGGCCCCGATGCCCGGTGACCGCTCCAGACTGTTCAGCGGCGCGTAGGCGAACCAGCCGAACGCGGCGGGACCGGAGGGCACCAGCAGCGACGCCGTCACGATCAGCCCGCCGAAGAGGAACAGCCAGTACGACAGCATGTTCAGCCGGGGGAAGGCGACGTCGGGCGCGCCGATCTGCAGCGGCATGATCTCGTTGGCGAACCCCGCGAAGGTCGGGGTCGCGAAGAGCAGCAGCATGATCGTGCCGTGCAGCGTGAACAACTGGTTGAACTGGTAGTTGTCCACGATCTGCAGGCCCGGCCGGGCCAGCTCGGCCCGCATCACCAGGGCCATCAGACCGGCGGCCAGGAAGAACAGGAACGACGTGACCAGGTAGAGGTGGCCGATCTTCTTGTGGTCCGTGGTGGTCAGCCAGTCGACCACCAGCCGACCCGGCCGCTTGCCCTTCCGTACGGGTCGTGCCGACGCCGGTACGGTCTCGGTCCCCATCGCTCGCCCCTTCGCTGCCGCGTCCCGGGCCCGTGATGCACGCCATGATGCTCGCGCCCCGGGCGCTCCGACAGGGGGCGTACGGGGGAAGTGTGCGGGAACCGTGTATTTCCCATGAGGTCCCCGCTTCCCGGAGCCGTCCGGGAATCGGTGGGAAAAGGCCGGACATGCACCGGACACACGGCCCCGGACATGCTTTCCGACGGGCTATTCGAGATGGTGCCGAAGCGCTCGGGAATTGCGTCCGCCAGCGCGGGTAAGGCCGATGGAACCGCTCGTACGTGTGACGAAGTTGGGCCGAAACGCGTGTCGTGGTTCTGTGACAGAAGCGTGACTGCGGGAGGACAGCGCGCCCTTCGGCCGCCTAACGTGGCGGTCATGGCACCGATTCCGCACTCTCCCGAAGAGCCCCGGGACAACCCCGACGCCTACGTCGGACTGGAGGCGCCGAGCGCCGAGCGACGCGCTCTGGAACACGGCTGGTCCACCGTCAGAAAGCTGCCCCCGGGGGCGATCATCACCATGGAGTACCGCTTTGGCCGGCTCAATCTGGAGATCGAGGACGGCCGGGTGAAGCGCGCCTGGAAGGGCTGAGCCCGGTCGTGGCCGGAGGCAGGACGGGCGAAGGCCCGGCTCGTGGTGAGCCGGGCCTTCGCGGTGCGGGGCGTGGAGTGTGCGTACCGGCCCCGCTGTCTCGTGTCAGCCGCCCGCGACCGGCCGGGCCGGGGTGGTTCCCCGCGTCATACGGTCCCCGTGGGGTGGCCGGCGCTGGCCGATCGGGGTGACCGGCGTCCGCTCCGACCTGGTCAGGTGGGGTGAGGAGGGCAGGTGCAGCGGCACGATCGGGGCATGGGCGGCGCGGGCCGCGATCCCGGTGTCGTGGACGCTCGCGGGCTCCTCGCCGGGTGTCCGCAGCGTGCTCGTGCCCACGGGCGTCGGCGCCGGTACCGGTGCGGGAGCCGTCGTACGACGGTCGCGCCAGGTGTCCCGCAGCGAGAGGATCCAGGCCTCGGCGCGGGCGATCAGCGGCTCGAACCAGGGCAGCGCCAGCAGGATCAGCAGACCCGCGGCCCAGCCCAGCAGGACATCGCTGAGCCAGTGCGTGCCCAGGTAGACGGTGGTGAGGCCGACGCCGAGCGAGGTCACGGCGGACAGCGCGGACAGCCAGCGCCTGGCCCGCGGCGTCGACGCCAGATAGGCCAGGATGCCCCAGGTCACCACGGCGTTCGCGGTGTGGCCCGAAGGAAATATGTCGCCGCCCAGCCACATCTCGTTGGAGCCGATCTCGGTCGCGTAGTGCGGGCCGAGGCGGCCCATGCCGAGCTTGGCGGCGCCGACCGTGACGTTCAGCAGCAGCAGCGAGACGCCGAGCGCGAGCAGCGGCCGCAGGGTGTGCTGTCTCCAGGAGCGCCAGCCCAGCCAGGCCGCCACCATCACGGCGGTGGGGCCCCGCTGGCCCAGGACCACGTAGTAGTCGAGGAAGGCGTGGATCTCCGGCCACTGCTGGTAGGGCCGGAAGAACATGATCTGCCAGTCGAGCCGCACGAGCCACGAGGTGACGACCACGGCCCACACGATGGCCACGTAGAAGGCGAGGGTGGACGAGAACAGCACCACGCGGTGCCATGTCATCACCGGCACGTCGATGTGGGCCGGTCGTTCAGGCTCACGGTCCAGCCTGGAGAAGACCCGGTCCAGACGGGTCGGCTTTAGTTCGGTACGCACTCAATCGACGTTACAGCGAGTGAGCTCCGACGCGGCGTGAATCACCGGGTTTGTGATGACGCCGTGATGTGGGATTGCTCTCAGATTGATGCTTATTTCTGCTGAACGTTGAATGGATGGGCTGTTCAGCCTTCAATTCCATGGCCGAATGTGAAGCCGTCGTTTTGCGGCCCTTTTGAATTCGTTCACCGTGCGCTCGCGTCGTATTATCCGGCCGCTCCCCGCCGCACCGAGCCCGTCAGGGCGGACCGGAACCATTCAGCCAGAAGGCCCCGTAGACCGCCGACGCGGCCGCCACGCCCGCGAGTACCGCCGCCGACCTGGGTGTCCGCGCCCGGGCCAGGGCGAGGGCGAGTGGCAGGAGCAGCGGGAAGGCGGGCATCAACAGCCGCGGTTTCGAGCCGAAGTAACTCGACGCGCACAGGGCCAGTGCGGTCACGACCCCCGCGTAGACCAGCAGTGGCAGCGGCTGGCCCTGCCGGACGCAGATCACGTACAGCCAGACCGCCGCCGCCACCGCGGCGATCAGCCCGACCCCCGCCAGGGCAGAGGGGAACGACGTGAACTTTTCGGCGATGAACCGGGCGAAGGCGTAGCCCCCGTCGAACCCATTGCGCCAACCCGCCTGGACGTCGAGATACCCGAGCGGTCCCCTGCCGGTGTGCCGACCTACCCACAGAACGTAACCGGCGGCCCCCATGGGAGCGATGAGCATGCCGAGGGCGCGCGGCCACCGCTGAGCGCTCCCTGGCCCTTCCGTGCTCCTGCTCTCCACGAACGGGGGAGCGGGCTCCGGGGCGCCGGTGTGCGCGAGAGCGGTCGCCGGGTCGTGCCGCCGTTCCCGGACGTACGACGCGATCGCCCCCGCCCACACCGCCGCGGCCACCGCCAGCCCTACCGGCCGGGTGAGGCCCGCGAGGGAGGCCAGGACGCCCGCCACCACCCAGCGACCGGTCAGAACGGCGTACAGGGACCAGGCGGCCAGCGCCGTGAACAGCGCCTCCGTGTACGCCATCGACTGCACGATCCCCACCGGCAGCACCGCCCACAGCAGCACCGCGCACACCCCCGCCCGCCGACCGTGCACATGGTCGACCACGGCGAAGATCCCCCAGGCCGCGCCCAGCGAGGCCAGGGTGCCGACCGCCAGACCGGCGTGCGCGTACGACAGCGGCGTCATCGCAGACACCGCCCGCTCCAGCCACGGCAGCAGCGGGAAGAAGGCCAGGTTCGAGTGGACGTCGCCGTTCGGCAGGCGTACCTCGTAGCCGTAACCGAGCTCGGCCACCCTCGTGTACCAGAGCGCGTCCCAGCGGGCCGAGAGCAGCGTCAGCGCGCTCTTGTCGCGCCCCGCGCTCCACAGGGCGAGCACCAGGACCCCCAGAGAGCGCACGGCGGCGTACCCGAGGAGTGCGGGGGCAGCCCGCCGGAGGAGGGGCGGCGCCGGGCGCGTAGCAAGATCGGTCACGCGCTCGATTATCGGCGGAGCCCGGAACCGGCCGGGAGGCCCGGACGTGATGGTCGGTGATGGACCGTGACGGACGACCCACGGACGGGTGATGGAGGAGCCGTGGAGAACCCGTGGACGGCCGAAGGGGTGTCGTACGCCACACACCGCAGAGGCCCTCCATGAGACACCCACCACGCTTCACCGGCCGGAACTCGCGTACCCTGACGGCTCACTCGCCTTTCGTTGCGCGGGTCCGGGACGCCGCTCCCCGGGCCGTAGCCGCCGGGGAGTCCCCGCCCCGCGGTCCGCCGAACGCGAGAGCATCTGGGAGGTACGTACATGTCCGGGACGCCCACGGCCGCTGCGCGATGCCGTCGGGAGGCCGGGGCCGGTGCAAACCGATGGGTCGTCCTCGTCGTTCTCTGCGTCAGCCTGCTGCTCGTCGCGGTGGACGCCACCGTTCTGCACGTGGCGGTGCCCGCCGTCACCGAGGACATCAAGCCCGGCGCCATTGAACTGCTCTGGATCGTCGACGTCTACCCGCTCGTCTGCGCCTCGCTGCTGATCCTCTTCGGCACGCTCGGTGACCGCGTCGGCCGCAGACGGGTCCTCCTCCTCGGCTACGCCCTCTTCGGCGTCGCCTCCGCACTCGCCGCCTTCGCCGGCAACCCACAGGTCCTGATCGCGGCCCGCGCGCTGCTCGGCGTCGGCGGCGCGATGATCATGCCCGCGACGCTGTCGATCCTGCGCCAGGTGTTCCCCGACCGGCGGGAGCGGGCCCTCGCCATCGGCGTGTGGAGCGCCGTCGCCGCGGTCGGCGCTGCCGTCGGCCCGCTGCTCGGCGGGTTCCTGCTGGAGCACTTCTGGTGGGGCTCGGTCTTCCTGGTCAACATCCCGCTGATGCTGGTCAGCCTGCCCGTCGGGCGTCTGTTGCTGCCGGAGTCCACGGGCGACCGCGACGGGCCGTGGGACGTCGTGGGCGCGCTGATGGCCGCCGTCGGGCTCTTCGGCGTCGTCCTCGGCATCAAGCGGCTCGGCGGCGGGCACCCGCCGTTCGACCCGGGGACCGCCGTGGCGCTGCTGGTGGGCGGTGTGCTGCTGGCCGCGTTCGTGCGCAGGCAGCGGCGCCGGACGCATCCGCTGGTCGACCTGCGGATGTTCGCGCGGCCCGCGTTCAGCACGTCCGTCGGCTGCATCGTCCTTGCCATGCTCGCGCTGGTGGGCCTCGAACTGATCGCCGCGCAGTATCTGCAACTGGTCCTCGGGCTGTCCCCGTTGCAGACCGGGCTGCGGCTGCTGCCGCTGACCGTCGCCGCGATGGCGGCCGGGCTCGTCGGCTCCCATCTGCTGCACCGCTTCGGGCCGCGCCGCATGGTGTCCCTGGGCTTCTGCCTCACCGCCGTCGCGGTCGTGCTGCTCACGGCGATGGGCCGGCACGACAACGCGGCGCTGCTGCTCGCCGGGTTCGTCCTGCTGGGCTTCGGCCTGGAGACGACCCTCTTCGGCGCGTACGAGTCGATGCTGAGCGAGGCGCCCGCGTCGTCCGCCGGCGGGGCGGCCGCGATCGGTGAGACCTCCTACCAGCTGGGCGCGGGCATCGGCATCGCCCTTCTCGGCAGCGTGATGAACGCGGCGTACGCGCCCGGGTTGTCGTCGGTGGCGGGGGTGCCCTCGTCGGCGTCCGCCGCGGCGGGGCATTCACTGGGGGAGGCGTACGAGGTCGCCGGGCGGTTGGGCGGGCCTTCCGGGGAGGCGCTGCGGCATGCGGCCCGCGACTCGTTCGTGCACGGTCTGCATGTGACGTTGCTGGTGAGCGCGGGGCTGTTGATGCTGGGCGCGGTCATGGCGTTGCGTCTGCCGCGGGCGATGGAGTGCGGGGCGGAAATCCCTGGACCGAGAGAGGCCACGTCGGCGCCCGTGCGGGCGGAGTCGGTGCGCTGAGCCGTCGGCCTGCCCGCAGCCGGAGCATGTGGGTAATCTTAGCGTCGCTAGTTTTAGTGAGCCGGAGGTTGCTCCATGAGGTTCGATCCCGCTGATCCCCTCGGTATCGATGATCTGCTCGAGCCGGAAGATCTGGCCGTACGGGACACCGTGCGGAGCTGGGCCGCGGAGCGGGTGCTGCCGTACGTCGCCGACTGGTACGAGCGGGGTGAGCTGCCGGAGATCCGCGAGCTCGCCCGGGAGCTGGGGGCGATCGGGGCACTGGGCATGTCGCTCGACGGGTATGGGTGCGCCGGGGCGAGCGCCGTGCAGTACGGGCTGGCCTGTCTGGAGCTGGAGGCCGCGGACTCCGGGATCCGGTCGCTCGTCTCCGTGCAGGGCTCCCTCGCCATGTATGCCATCCATCGGTTCGGCAGCGCGGAGCAGAAGGAGACGTGGCTGCCGCGGATGGCGGCCGGCGAGGTCATCGGGTGCTTCGGTCTGACCGAGCCCGATCACGGGTCCGACCCGGCCTCCATGCGGTCGTACGCCAAGCGGGACGGCACGGACTGGGTCCTGAACGGGCGCAAGATGTGGATCACGAACGGGTCCGTCGCCGGCGTCGCCGTCGTGTGGGCGCAGACCGACGAGGGCGTCCGGGGGTTCGCCGTACCGACGGACGTCGCCGGGTTCTCGGCACCGGAGATCAAGCACAAGTGGTCCCTGCGGGCCTCCGTCACCAGTGAACTCGTTCTCGACGACGTCCGGTTGCCCGCGGATGCCGTACTGCCGGAGGTCAAGGGGCTCAAGGGGCCGCTCAGTTGTCTGTCCCACGCCCGCTACGGGATCGTGTGGGGCTCGATGGGGGCGGCGCGGGCCAGTTTCGAGGCCGCCCTCGACTACGCCAGGACACGCGAGCAGTTCGGGAAGCCGATCGGCGGCTTCCAGCTCACACAGGCCAAACTCGCCGACATGGCGGTCGAGTTGCACAAGGGGATTCTGCTCGCCCACCATCTCGGGCGGCGGATGGACGCGGGACGACTCCGTCCCGAGCAGATCAGTTTCGGCAAGCTGAACAACGTGCGCGAGGCGATCGAGATCTGCCGTACCGCCCGCACGATCCTCGGTGCGAACGGGATTTCGCTGGAGTACCCGGTGATGCGGCACGCGACGAACCTGGAGTCCGTGCTCACCTACGAGGGCACCGTCGAGATGCACCAGCTCGTGCTGGGCAAGGCGCTCACCGGACTCGACGCCTTCCGATGACGGGCACCGGAAGGCGGGGCGGTGAGCCGCCCTGCCTCAGCTCTGGTTGAAGAAGCCGTCGGCCGGACGACCGGCGGCCTCGCCGCTGACGATCTCCGTGTCGGCGGGGGTCAGCAGGAACACCCGGTTGGACACCCGCTCGATGGAGCCGCGCAGACCGAAGATCAGCCCGGCCGCGAAGTCGACGACACGCTTGGCGTCGGCGGGCTCCATGTTCGTGAGGTTCATGATGACCGGGACGCCGTCCCGGAAGAGCTCGCCGATGTGCCGGGCGTCGCGGAAGCTGTCCGGGGTGACCGTGCCGATCCGGCGGCCCTGCTCCTGGGCGGACTCGGATGCGACCTTCACCCGGGGGTCGGTGACCCATGCCTCGCCGGACCCGGACTCCCGCTCATCGGCGTAGTCGTCGTCGTAGTAACGCTCGTCATCGTTGTCGTCGACGAGGCCAAGCCAGGCACTCGCCTTGCGCACCGATCCCATGGACGCCTCCTCTCACAGCGGTCTTTTTCTCTTTCCGCATCCCTATCGTCGTCCATGATGCGGATGTCTCGCCAAGTGGATAGACGCCGCACGGGGGTTTCGTGACGGTACTGGTGCAGAACGAATTCGTCGAGAGTCCATGTGCCCCAAGGGCTTTGCGGTACACGTCTGCTGACGGAGAGTGAAATAATATTGTTCGCGGCGTTTGGGTGAGTGTCGGAGCGTCCGGGTGAACGATCGGCGGCTACGATGCGGCGCAGTTCAGGCACGAGCGCGTGGCCGTCGGGGCGCGCGACAGACGCGGGGGATGTCGTGTTCGGAATTGTGAGGCCCTGCAGCCACCGGCTCGGTGAGGGGCTGAAGACGCAGTGGATGGCACATCTGTGCGGGCTCTGTCTAGCGCTGCGCGGGGACCACGGGCAGTTCGCCCGGGTCGTGACGAACTACGACGGACTGCTGGTCTCCGTTCTGACGGAGGCTCAGGCCGAGCGGACCACCGACCGGCGGCGCACCGCCGGGCCCTGCCCGCTGCGCGGGATGCGTACCGCGTCCGTCGCGCAGGGTGAGGGTGCGCGGCTCGCCGCCGCCGTCTCGCTGGTGCTCGCCTCGGCGAAGGTGCGCGACCACGTGGCCGACGGTGACGGACTGCTCGCGCGGAGACCGGTCGCGTCGGCCGCGCGCCGGGTCGCGACGAGTTGGGGGCGCGCGGGCGCCCGTACGGGGTCCGACATCGGCTTCGACACGGCGGTGCTGGTCGACGCCGTGGACCGGCAACTCGGCATCGAGGCGCTCGCCGGGCCGGGCACACCGCTGCTGACGGTCACCGAGCCGACCGAGACGGCCACCGCCGCGGCCTTCGCGCACACCGCCGTGCTCGCCGGACGCCCGGACAACGTCGAGCCGCTCGCCGAGGCCGGCCGGCTCTTCGGGCGGCTCGCCCATCTGCTGGACGCGGTGGAGGACCGGGCCGCCGACGCCGCCTCGGGCGCGTGGAACCCGCTGACCGCGACCGGGACGTCCCTGCCCGAGGCGCGGCGGCTTGCCGAGGACGCCCTGCACGGCATCCGGCTCGCCCTGCGCGAGGTCGAGTTCGTCGACGGCAAGCTGGCCCATCTGCTGCTGGTGCACGAACTCCGGCGGTCCGTCGACCGGGCGTTCGGGACGGTGCCGGTGTGCGCGGCGCACCAGCACGGCGGGCCTCCGCAGTCCGGGAACCCGTACGGGGGCGGCGCCGGGAACCCGTACGGCGGGGCGGGCGGAAACCCCTACGGCGGCGCGGGCGGAAACCCGTACGGCGGTGGCGGCGGCTACGGCGGAAGCGGTGGCGGCGGCTACGGCGGGGTGCCGTCGCCGCAGCCGCCGAGGCGGCGGGGGTTCTGGGCCGGTTGCGGGATGTTCTGGTTGTTGTGCTGCACCTGCCAGTTGTGCTGTGCGAAGGAGTACGAAGGGCCGTGGTCCCGGAAGAAGCGGGAGGGGTGCTGCCGGGACTGCGATTGCTGCGACGCCTGCGACTGCTGCGACTGCTGACGGGGGACCGGGCCGCGGGTACTGCTCCGGCCGCGGGACGCGAGCGGGCCCCCTCCTGTTGTCGGGGCGCGTGGTGGGTCCCCTGCTCCGGCACCGCGGTCCGTTCCGCACTTCCGCACCTTCCGCACCGGCAGCACCCTCAGGGGGCACCTGCTCTCGCCCGGCCGGCCAACCGGTACGCGCGCAGGGCCGTGGCGGCCGTGTCCGAGGGGGCGTCATGAACGGGGAGTGGCGCGGACGGGCACACCGTTGACGAGGAGATGCCTCGAAGCCGGCCAACCCGCGGCGCCCGGGACCGAAGGCCGTACGGGAGCGGACTCCATCGGGTGGGCCGCCGCCGTACGCGCTCGCCGACTGCCTCAGCTGCCCGTTCCCGCCGCCGGAGAGCCTGCTCGCCGGTGGCGGGGAGGTCCGGGAGCGCACCTTGCGCCCCAGCGGTACCACGGCACCGTCCGGGATTCACACAGAATCCCCACATCTCTGCCGGTGAGATCAACTGTCGTGCTCACCAGGTCGGTTGGCGTTCGGTAGGCCGAAAGGCCCTCTTGCGGGGATCGGTGATGCGGCCGAATACTTCCCCGAGCGCCTTGTCAGGGGCACGGCATGTTCGAAATGCGAACACGTGTCCCTGATTCGCGCCTCACGGGCCCAAACCCCACGCAGGCCCCCGACTTCCCTTTAGGAGGGAACGAACAGTGAGGATCAAGCGCACCACTCCCCACAGCGGTATCGCGAGACGGACCCGGCTGATCGCCGTGACCACCGGACTCGTGGCTGCGGCCGCCGCCACTGTCCCCACCGCCAGTGCGGCAGACACCCGGACCTTCAGCGCCGCGGAGCTCCAGAGCGCCAGCGCGTCGGTTCTCAAGGCGGACATCCCCGGGACCGCCTGGGCGATCGACGAGAAGACCGACAAGCTCGTCGTCACCATCGACAGCACCGTCTCCCAGGCCGAGCTGCTGAAGATCAAGGAAGCGGCGGGCGACAAGGCCGGCGCTCTGACGATCAAGCGGACGCCGGGCAAGTTCAACAAGCTCATCAAGGGCGGCGACGCCATCTATGCGAGTAGCTGGCGCTGCTCCCTCGGGTTCAACGTCCGCAGCGGGAGCACCTACTACTTCCTGACCGCCGGTCACTGCACCGACGGCGCGGGCACCTGGTACTCCAACTCCGGCCGTACCACGGTCCTCGGTCCGACCACCGGGTCGAGCTTCCCGGTCAACGACTACGGCATCGTGCGCTACAGCAACACGTCCATCGCCAAGGACGGCACCGCGGGCAGCGTGGACATCACCAGCGCGGCCACCCCGAGCGTGGGCACCAACGTCATCCGTACCGGCTCCACCACCGGTACCCGTACCGGACGGGTGACCGCTCTCAACGCGACCGTCAACTACGGTGGCGGCGACATCGTCTACGGCATGATCCAGACCACGGTCTGTGCCGAGCCCGGCGACTCCGGCGGTCCGCTCTACGGCAGCAACGGCGTCGCGTACGGTCTCACCTCCGGCGGCAGCGGCAACTGCAGCTCCGGGGGCACGACCTTCTTCCAGCCGGTCACCGAGGCCCTGAGCGCCTACGGCGTCAGCGTCTACTAGGTCGACCGGATCGCTGGACGCCGACCGGCCGCCGTGCCGGTCCGGCGGGCCGACCCCGAGCGGGTGCTCTTCCCCCCGGCACCCGTGACCGGCCGTATCGCGGTCAGTAGTTCGAGCCCCCGCGCGTGATGACGTGCGGGGGCTCGCCCTGTTCCGGCGGCGGGGCTACCGTCGAGACAAGGTGCGCCGCGGCACGGACCGATGCGGTGCGGCGGATCGTGCGGAAGACGTGCACGACGGACCGTGCGGAAGACGTGCACGGCGGACGTGATGGGCGCGGTGCGGGTGGTGAAGCAGTACGAGCGGGGGTGGTGTTCCGGCTCGGCCGGCTCGGTCGACGGAGCGCGGGCCCGGGTTCGCGATGATCGTGCCGTTCGTCGACCGGCTGCGGAAGGTCAACACGCAGATCGTGACGATGCCGGCTCCCGCGCAGGAGGGCATCACACCGGACGACGTGACGGTACGGGTGGATGCGATCGTCCACTTCAAGGTGACCTCGGCGGCGGACGCGATCGTGCGGGTGGAGGACTACCGGTTCGCGGTCTCGCGGATGGCGCAGACCTCGCGCCGGTCCCTCATCGGCAAGAGCGGGCTGGGCGATCTGCTCCCCGACCGCGGGAAGCTCGACCAGGGGCTGGAGTTGATGATCGACAGCTCCGCGGTGGAGTGGGGCGCCGCCCTCGACCGGGTCGAGATCGATGGCGTCTCGCTGCCCGAGAGCATGAAGCGCTCGACGGCCACCCGGCAGGCGGAGGCCGGCCGTGTATGCCGGGCGCGGGTCATCAACGCCGTGGCCGAGCCCGATGCGTCGAAGAAGCCGGCCGAGGCCGCCGACGAGATGTCCGAGCAGCCTGCCGCGCTGCAACTGCGGCTGCTGTAGACCGTGGTGGCGGTGGCCGCGGAGAAGAACTCCACGCTCGTCCTGTCGTTCCCGGTGGAGCTGCTGCGGTTCCTGGAGAAGGCCCAGCACTCGGCTTCGGATGCCGTGCCGTCGGCTCCGCCGGCCCCGGACGCGGTGCGGGAATCGGTGCTCGAGCAACTTCCTTCGCCTGAGCCCCATTTGGATTCGGACCCCGCAGTGGTGACTTTCGGACAGGACTAGACCTCACTGGCTGCACAGGGGTTCGTTGTGTCCTGTGTTTGCAGTGCGAATTCGCATGGGGTGTTACCGGACGGTAATGGCATAGAGGGCGTGCATCCACGGTGTGTGCTCGTCCTGAAGTCGACCTTGTGCGTCCCCTGCGCGCCTCGGAATAGTTGGCGCCGCAGAGTTGGCATGGACGCGGCGTTTTTATTGTCCGTCGCCTCCATATCCGTATTCCTTACGGTCGAACGGGGTCCCCACAACCTCTTCGGCCGACCCCCCACAGGAGGACGTGAGTTGAAGCACCGACGCATACCCAGGCGCCGTCTCGTCGTGACAGGTGCGGGCATCGCTGCGCTGGTCGCCGCCGGAGTGACCTTCCAGACTGCGAACGCGAGCGAGACCGCGCCGACCGCCGGGCCGAAAGCGCTCTCCGTGCTGGCGGCCGGAAAGCTCGCCTCGACCCTCGGTGAGGATCTCGGCGCCGACGCGGCGGGAACGTATTACGACGCGAAGAGCAAGCTCCTCGTGGTGAACGTGCTCGACGAGGCCGCCGCCGAGACCGTCGAGGCGGCCGGCGCCAAGGCCCGGATCGTCGAGAACTCCCTCGCCGAACTGAAGAGCGCCCGTACGACCCTCAAGGACGACGCCACCATCCCCGGCACCTCCTGGGCCACCGATCCCACCACCAACAAGGTCGTCGTCACCGCGGACCGCACCGTCTCCAAGGCCGAGCTGGCGAGACTGACCGAGGTCGTGGACGGCCTCGGTGCCAAGGCGGAACTCAAGCGCACGAAGGGGGAGTTCAGGACCTTCGTCGCGGGCGGCGACGCCATCACCGGCGGCAGCGGGCGCTGCTCCCTCGGCTTCAACGTCGTCAAGGGCGGCGAGCCGTTCTTCCTGACGGCGGGTCACTGCACCGAGGGCATCTCCACCTGGTCGGCCGACGGCCGCGTCGTCGGCGAGAACGCGGACTCCAGCTTCCCGGACAACGACTACGGGCTGGTCAAGTACACCGCGGAGGTCGACCATCCCAGCGAGGTCAACCTCTACAACGGCTCGGCCCAGGCCATCAGCGGGGCCGCCGAGGCGACCGTCGGCATGAAGGTGACCCGCAGCGGTTCGACCACCCAGGTCCACAGCGGCACGGTCACCGGCCTCGACGCCACCGTGAACTACGGCAACGGCGACATCGTCAACGGCCTCATCCAGACCGACGTCTGCGCCGAGCCCGGCGACAGCGGTGGCTCCCTCTTCGCGGGTGACAAGGCCATCGGCCTCACCTCCGGTGGCAGTGGCGACTGCACCGCGGGCGGCGAAACGTTCTTCCAGCCGGTCACCGAGGCGTTGTCGGCGACGGGCACGCAGATCGGCTGACGGTCGAGAGTGTCGGAGGGCGGAGCGCCGCCGCGAGGCCGGGACCTGCGGTTCAGGCTTCGAAAGGCCGGCGTTCCGGTCTCCTCGGGGCCGCCATCACCACGGTGATGGCGGCCCCCGCCGTTGCCCAGGTGGCGAGCACCAGCAGGGCGGCGGTGATGTCGTTGCCCTCGAAGTACGCGATCGAGCGGGCCGCCCAGACCCCGGCGCCCGGCGGGAGCGCCGGACCGATCGCCGCCCAGAACGGGGGCAGCAGCGGCGCCGGCAGCGCGCCGCCCGCGCTCGGGTTGCCGGCGACCACCACCAGCAGGACGGCGACCCCGATACCGGCGATCCCGAAGACGCACTGGAGCGCCAGCGTGGCCGCGCCCACCGCGAAGACGGCCAGCGCCCCCAGTCCCCACAGCGCCGCCACGCTTCCGGGCAGCGCGCCCAGAACCGGTCCGGCGATGACCGCGCCGCCGAGTCCGCCGAGGATCGCGAACAGCGCCAGGGCGGCGAGCCGGATCACCCCGCGCCGAGGATTGGCGGGCCGTGCTCCCGCGCTCAGCGCCAGCGCCGACGCGCACAGATAGCCGCCCACGCACCAGCCCACGACCAGATAGAAGGACGTGAGCCCGTTGGCGTCCCCGAGATGGGCCGGGGCGACGTCCACCGTCCGCAGCGTGCGCCCCTGGGACCGCTCCAGCTCGCCGACGAGGGCGGTCAGCGCGTTGGCGAGGGAGCGGCCGCCGCCGGAGGCGACCAGCAGGGTGTCGGTGGTGCGGGCCGGGTCGACCAGCAGGGCGCCATCGATCTCCCGTTCGAGGATCAGTTCGCGCGCCGCCGCCTCTTCGGCCACCGTGCGGGGGGCCAGCGGCGTGCCCGGCAGCCGCTCCAGCCGGTTCACCGACTGCTCGGCGGCTGCCCGTGGCCCGACCACGCCGAACGGCGCGTCCCGGAGTTTCGGGTCGTGCAGCGCTCCCACGTACGAGGCGATGAAGAGCAGCGTGAGCGCGAGGACGCCGACGACGAGCAGGGCGGCACGTGGGGTGACCCCGTCCCTCAGTTCGTCGAGGAAGGACCGCGGGGAGGCGGGGGCCGGTTCGGGGGACTCGTGGTGGTTGCCGGCCGTCTGCGTCATGTCCTCACGGTCCGAGCCGTCGCGTGTTTGCGCAGGTGGGACGGGGCCGAACGGATGTCGTACAGAGGTTCGAAAAGTGGTCTATGGTGGAGGTGAGCGGGCTGTGAACTGATGTTCGATTGATCGAGGGCGCGGGAGGTGTGGTGCCGGGCTTCACGCATTTGCACACCGCCTCCGGGTTCTCCCTGCGGTACGGCGCCTCGCACCCGGAGCGGCTGGCTGAGCGCGCCTCCGAACGCGGCATGGATGCCCTCGCGCTCACTGACCGGGACACCCTCGCGGGCGCGGTCCGGTTCGCCAAGGCCTGTGCGGCGGCAGGCATCCGTCCGCTGTTCGGGGCGGAGCTGGCAGTGGGGGCACCCGCGCCCTCCGCGCGGCAGGCACGGAGGCGGGCTCCCGTCCGGGGCGGTGCCTTTGTCGATGAGTCGACTCCCCGGGTGACGTTCCTCGCCCGCGAGGGGGCCAAAGGGTGGGCCGAGCTGTGCAGAATCGTTTCGTCGGCGCATGGGGGGAGCGATGAGGACGGCGAACCGGGAGTGGCCGGTGGCCGGGGGGAGGGTCCGCCCCTGCTGCCCTGGGCGGAGTGTGCCGGTGAGGGCCTGACCGTGCTGCTCGGGCCCGCCTCCGATGTGGGTGGCGCGCTCGCGGCCGGGCGCCCCGACCGTGCCGCGAAGCTCCTCGGGCCCTGGCGGGAGCGGTTCGGCGATGCCCTGCGGCTGGAGGCGGTGTGGCACGGCCGTACGGGCACCGGCCCCGGCTCGCTGCGGCTGGCCGCCCGGACCGTGGGCTTCGCCGCCGAGCAGCGGATCCGCCCCGTGCTCAGCAACGCCGTCCGGTACGCCGACCCCGGCATGGGGCCCGTCGCCGATGTGCTGGACGCGGCCCGTCGGCTGGTCCCCGTCGACCCCCGGGGCGAGCTGGACTCCGGTGAGGCCTGGCTCAAGGACGCCGCTGCCATGCTGGCCGCCGCCGAACGGATCGTCGAGGCCGCGGGCTACCGCCGCGACACCGCGTACCGCCTGCTGGAGCAGACCCGCGCCACGGCCGCCGAGTGCCTGGTCGACCCGGAGGACGACCTCGGCCTCGGCACCGTCCACTTCCCGGAGCCGCACCTCGTCGGCGCCGGCCGTCGCACCGCCCAGCGCGTCCTCGCCTCGCGTGCGGCGGCGGGCATGCTGCGGCTCGGCTACGACGCCCGGCGCGACTACTGGGAGCGCATGCACCAGGAACTGGACGTCATCGCCCACCACGGCTTCGCCTCCTACTTCCTCACCGTCGCCCAAGTCGTCGACGACGTACGGAGGATGGGCATCCGGGTCGCCGCGCGGGGCTCCGGTGCGGGCTCCCTCGTCAACCATCTCCTCGGTATCGCGCACGCCGACCCCGTCGAGCACGGGCTGCTGATGGAGCGGTTCCTGTCCAAGCGCCGGGTCGTGCTGCCCGACATCGACATCGACGTGGAGTCCGCGCGCCGGCTGGAGGTCTACCGCGCGATCATCGGCCGCTTCGGCGCCGAGCGGGTCGCGACGGTGGCGATGCCGGAGACGTACCGGGTCCGCCACGCCGTCCGCGACGTGGGCGCGGCCCTGTCCATGGACCCCGCCGACATCGACCGGATCGCCAAGTCCTTCCCGCACATCCGGGCCCGTGACGCCCGCGCGGCGCTGGAGGAGCTGCCCGAGCTCAGGAAACTGGCGGGGGAGAAGGAGAAGTACGGCAGGCTGTGGGAGCTGGTCGAGTCCCTCGACGCCCTCCCGCGCGGGGTCGCCATGCACCCCTGCGGGGTCCTCCTCTCCGACTCCTCCCTCCTCGCCCGTACGCCGGTCATGCCGACCAGCGGCGAGGGGTTCCCCATGTCGCAGTTCGACAAGGACGACGTGGAGGACCTCGGGCTGCTCAAGCTCGATGTGCTGGGCGTGCGGATGCAGTCGGCGATGGCGCACGCGGTGGCCGAGGTGGAGCGGGCGACGGGGGAACGGGTCGACCTGGACGCGCTCGACTTCGAGCGCGGTGAGGGCGACCCGGCCACGTACCGGCTGATCCGGTCCACCGAGACGCTGGGCTGCTTCCAGATCGAGTCGCCCGGCCAGCGGGACCTGGTGGGGCGGCTCCAGCCGTCCACCTTCCACGATCTCGTGGTCGACATCTCCCTGTTCCGGCCCGGTCCGGTCGCCGCCGACATGGTGCGGCCGTTCATCGCGGCCCGGCACGGGCGGGCGCCGGTCCGCTATCCGCACGCCGATCTGGAGGGTCCGCTGCGGGAGACGTACGGCGTCGTCGTCTTCCACGAGCAGGTCATCGACATCGTGCACCTCATGACCGGCTGCGGCCGGGACGAGGCGGACCGGGTGCGGCGCGGACTCTCCGACCCCGACTCGCAGGGGCGGATCCGGGTGTGGTTCGCGCAGCACGCCGCCGCGAAGGGGTACGACGCCGAGACGATCGCCCGGACCTGGGAGATCGTCGAGGCCTTCGGGTCGTACGGCTTCTGCAAGGCGCACGCGGTGGCCTTCGCGGTGCCGACGTACCAGTCGGCGTGGCTGAAGACGCACCATCCGGCGGCGTTCTACGCGGGGTTGCTCACGCACGACCCCGGGATGTACCCGAAGCGGCTGCTGCTGGCGGACGCGCGGCGGCGGGGGGTACCGATCCTCCCGGTGGACGTGAACCGTTCGGCGGTCGCCCACCGTATCGAACTGGTGTCTGAATCAAGGGGGTCGGAGGGGCCGGAGGGGCTTTCCCCGGACGGGCCGGGGCCGACGGGACCCGGTTCGGCGAGGCCGGGCGAACCCGGGGTGTGGGGGCTGCGGTTGGCCCTGTCCGACGTGCACGGCATCAGCGAGGCCGAGGCGGCGCGGATCGCGGACGGACAGCCGTACGCCTCGCTGCTGGACTTCTGGGAGCGGGCCCGGCCGAGCCGCCCGCTCGCACAGCGGCTGGCCCAGGTGGGGGCGTTGGACGCCTTCGGCGCCAACCGGCGCGATCTGCAACTGCACCTCACCGAACTGCACCGGGGCGCCCGGGGCATGGGCGGCGGCGGGGGACAGCTCCCGCTGTCCGGGGGCCGCAGGACCGCCTCGGCCGGGCTGCCCGACCTCTCCTCGGCGGAGCGGCTCAGCGCCGAGCTGGGCGTGCTGTCGATGGACGTCTCCCGCAATCTGATGGACGACCACCGGACGTTCCTCGACGAGCTGGGCGTGGTGTCGGCACGGCGGCTGCGCGAGGCGCGCCACGGGGAGACGGTGCTGGTCGCGGGCGCCAAGGCGGCAACCCAGACGCCGCCCATCCGCTCCGGCAAGCGGGTCGTCTTCACCACCCTCGACGACGGCACCGGCCTGGTCGACCTCGCCTTCTTCGACGACTCCCACGACGCGTGCGCCCACACCGTCTTCCACTCCTGGCTGCTGCTGGTGCGCGGAGTGGTGCAGCGGCGCGGCCCGCGCAGCCTGAGCGTGGTGGGCTCGGCCGCCTGGAACCTCGCCGAGCTGGTGGAGCTGCGGCGCGAGGGCGGCCTCGACGCGGTCGCGCCGCGGCTGGCTGAGCCGGTGCCCACGAGCGGCGGCGACCCGACGCACGGCCGCCGCATCCAGCTGCCCACCGGCTACGAGATGCACCCGTGGGCCGATCTGCGGCCCGCGGGCGAAGAGCCCTCGAGAGTGCGGAAGTTGTGGCACCAGAGCCCAGGGAGTGCGGGATGACCATCCTCTGCGTACGTTTCCAGCTGCCGCCGAAGTACGAGGCAGCCCTGCCCGGGCTGCTCGGTCTGCTCGAGGACTTCACTCCCGTCGTTCAGGCGCTGCCGCCCGACGGCGCGCTGGCCGATCTGCGCGGCGCCGAACGGTACTTCGGCCGGGGGGCCGAGGAACTGGCCCAGCTGATCCGCGTCCGTGCCCTCGCGCTGTACGGGATCGACTGTGTGATCGGCGCCGGGCCCGGGCCGATGCTCGCCCGGATGGCTCTGGGGCAGGCCGAGCCCGGCGAACCGTGCGCGGTCCCCGAGGGCCTGGTCGTGGACTTCCTCGCCGAGCGGCCCGTCGCCGCGCTGCCCGGCGTCGGCACCGCGACCGCCCGCACGCTGTGCGACTACGGTCTCGACACCCTCGGCCGGGTCGCCGCCGCCCCTCTGTCCACGCTCCAGCGCCTGGTCGGCGCGCGAACCGGCCGCGAACTGCACGAGAAGGCGAACGGCATCGACCGGGGCCGGGTCGTCCCCAACGCGGTCGCCCGCTCCCTGGCCGCCGAACGCCCCTTCCCGCACGACGAGCTGGACCCGGACCGGCATCGCCGTGCCCTGCTCTCCGCCGCCGGGGAACTGGGCTCCCGGCTGCGCGCCCTGGACAAGGTGTGCCGCGCCCTCACCCTCACCGTCCGCTACGCCGACCGGTCCTCGACGACCCGCACCCGCACCCTCGCGGAGCCGACCGCCCACTCGCCCGAACTCACCCGCACCGCCTACGGCATGTACGGCGTCCTCGGCCTCCAGCGCGCCCGGGTCCGTGCGATCGCCCTGCGCGCCGAGGGGCTCACCCCCGCGGACGAGGCCTCCCACCAGCTCGCCTTCGACCCTGCCGACGACAAGCTCCGCCGTATCGAGGAGGTCGCGGACCGGGCGCGGGCGAAGTTCGGCCCGCACGCGGTCCTGCCGGGCACGCTGGCGGCGTGACATCCGCGGAGGCGGCGTCAGTTGGCCCACGGCGGCACGAGCCGTGTGCCGTCGGCCAGCTCGGCCTCCAGGCCCAGCGAGGTGGTGACCCAGGTGACGGCGGTCTCCGCCGTCGGGTTCTCGACGGTGAGGGTCGCCCCCGCGTTGATGATCAGTGTGTCGCCCGCGCCGACGCGCTCGGTGCGCCCGTCGAGCGTGATCAGCAGTTCGCCGCCGAGCAGATGGAGGATCTCCTCCTTGGTGACGGTGTGGGCGGGCGCCTTGGTGCCGGCGGGGATCTCCCCCCGCCAGGCAGCCAGTTCCCTGCTGCCGGTGCGGGGTGTGGCGTACGAGACGAAGCGGGCCCCGTGGATCTCGTGGGTGACGGCTTCGGACGAACGGACTACGGGCATACGGGCCTCCTGCGAAGATGGTCAAGCTGCTTGACTATATGCATCGATGGTCAAGCAGCTTGACCAATTCGTCAAGGGTGTTTCAATGCGGGCATGCAGAACTCCGAGGCACTCGGGCTGACAGCCGCCCTGCTCGCCGTGGCGGGCGACCTGACGCAGCGCATTCATGACGGGGTCGTCGCCCGCGGCTTCGAGGGGCGGCCCGCGTACGGCTTCGCGTTCACCCGGCTCGCCCCGGACGGCGCGACGGTCACCGAACTCGCCCGCCACCTCGGAGTGACCAAGCAGGCGGCCAGTCAGCTCGTCGAGGAGATGGCGCGCAAGGGGTACGTCGAGCGCCGGCCGCACCCCGGGGATGCCCGCGCCCGGCTGGTCGTGCTGACCGAGCGGGGGTGGGCCTGCACCCGGGCCGCGGAAGAGGCGGCGGCCGAGGCCGTGCGGGAGTGGAGTGACGCGCTCGGCGGGGAGGCGGAAGTGCGGGCACTGCGCGACCGGTTGGCGCGTATCGCCCCCTATGGACCCATCAGGCCTGCGTGGTGACGGTTTGTCGCCCTCATATCAGCATCCACAGGCATCGCTTGAAGTTTTTACTGACGCGTAACTTCCCAGTTTTACTACCCGACCGTAACTTGGCGGGATAAGAACAGCATCCTCGTGATCCGGATCACAGGGCGAACGCCGTCGCACGTCCCTTGAGCCGCAAGGAGATCACCCGATGCTGCCCTGGAAGCGCCTGATCAGACCGCTGGCCGCCCTGCTCCTCGCCGCCGCGGCGACCACCGTCCCCGCCACCTCCGCCACGGCCGCCGACACGGCCGCCGCACCCAGCCGTGGCTGGAACGACTACTCCTGCAAGCCCTCCAGCGCCCACCCCCGCCCCGTCGTCCTCGTCCACGGAACGTTCGGCAACTCCGTCGACAACTGGCTGGGCCTCGCCCCGTACCTGGTGAACCGCGGGTACTGCGTCTACTCCCTCGACTACGGGCAGCTCCCCGGCGTCCCCTTCTTCAACGGCCTCGGCCCGATCGACAAGTCGGCACAGCAACTCGACGCCTTCGTCGACCGGGTGCTCGACTCGACCGGCGCCGCCGAGGCCGACCTCGTCGGTCACTCGCAGGGCGGCATGATGCCCCGCTACTACCTCAAGTTCCTCGGAGGGGCGGCGGAGGTGAACGCCCTCATCGGCATAGCCCCCTCCAGCCACGGCACCACCCTGGGCGGCCTCACCCAACTCCTCGACCACTTCCCCGGCGCCGGCGACCTGCTGTCCACCGCCACCCCCGCCCTCGCCGACCAGGTCGTCGGCTCCCCGTTCCTGACCAAGCTCAACGCGGGCGGCGACACCGTCCCCGGCGTCACCTACACGGTCCTCGCCACCAAGTACGACGAGGTCGTCACGCCCTACCGGTCCCAGTTCCTCGACGGTCCGAACGTACGCAACATCGTGATCCAGGACCTGTGCGCGGCCGACCTCTCCGAGCACGTCGCGATCGGGCTCCTCGACCGCATCGCCTTCCACGAGGTCACCAACGCCCTCGACCCCACCCACGCCACGCCGACGACCTGTCTCTCGGTCATCGGCTGACACGTGCACCCACGCCGGGTCGCCCGCACCAGGGGTGACCCGGACGTATGTCACCGGGGCCTGTCCGACCTGAGCCGCCGGGCAGGCCCCGGAAGTCCGTCAGCCGCCCTGCCGGCCACCGCTCGCCGCACGGCGGCGGGCCGCGGCGAACAGCAGCGAGGACCCCACCGCCAGGACCGCAGCGCCACCGATCGCCACATACGGGGTCACGCCGTCCCCACCCGTCTCGGCGAGGTTCTCCCGGGCGCCCGCGGGCTCCGCATCCCCCCGGGCGGCACCACCGTGGACCGGCCCGTCGGCCGACTCGGCCGCCGCCGCGTCATCGGCGTCGCTCCCGGCGGGGGACTTCGCGGACCTGGTCGGCGTCGGGTCCGTCGTCGTGACCGCGTCGTCGTCACCGTGCCCGCCGTGCTCGACACTCGACCTGCCCGCGCCGTCCGCGATCTGCTCGTCGGAGGGCGCGCTCGGCGGCGCGGACGTCTCGCCCCCGGAGCCCGAGCCGGAGCCGCTGCCCGGGCCCGCGCCGCCGAAGGTGACGTCCGAACAGGAGTAGAACGCCTCCGGACTGTCCGAGCGCTGCCAGACCGTGTACAGCAGATGCCTGCCGGAGCGCTGCGGAAGGGTGCCGGAGAACGTGTAGAAGCCGCCCGACGCGGCCGGGTCGGTGGACGTCGCGACCGGGTGCGCGAGATCCAGGTCGTCCCAGGCGAGCGGCCGGGAGGGCGTGTAACCGGGCTTGGTGACGTACACCTTGAACGTCCCCTTGTGCGGCGCCGTCACCCGGTACCTGAACGTGTACGAGCCGCGGCGCACGCTCGTCGCCGGCCAGTCGGCGCGGGCCAGGTCGAGGCCTTTGAACGCCTCGTCCCCGCCGCTGCACAACTCGCCGTCCGGTACGCGCTCCTGATGGCGGCCCGCGACATCGCCGATCCGCACACCGTTCCAGTCGTACAGCGCCTGTGTGCCCCCGGCCGCCACCGCCGCCCGGCACGCCGCCGACCTCGGATTCTCCGGGCCCTCCGCGTAGCACTGCGCCACCCGGCTCACCGGATCGCCCAGCGAACCGTGCGCCGCGGCGGACCCGGCGGCGGACACGGCCAGGGCGAACGGGGCGGCGCCGACGACACCGGCGGTGACGAACGCGGCAGCGGCCTTGCGGCGGGCAGCGGGCATGGCGGTACTCCTCGAAGCGGTTCCGGGTTTCCGGGTTTCCGGGTTTCCGGGTTTCCGGGTTTTCCGGGGCGGGCCGGGTTTCCGGTCGATCAGCAAGCTAGCCCCAGGGGACCGCGACATCGCCTGCTGAAGGCGGGTGCGGGAGATCCTTATGGTCGCGTTAAGGATGGGCTAACCGGGGGCTCAGGAACACCGGCCGCCGAGCCGTCGATGATCCCGTTCTTACCCGGACACGGAACAATGTGATCGTCCACGACAGTTGATGACCGGTTGACGACTGTTCGGAGTGAGGAAGAGGAGCATCCATGACCGACGTACGGGGAACGACCGTGGACATCACCACCCAGGACGGCACCGCCGACGCCTACTTCGTCCGCCCCGACGACGACGCCCCGCACCCGGCGGTGCTGTTCTACATGGACGCGTTCGGACTGCGGCCGCACCTGAGGGCGATGGCCGACCGGCTGGCCGGGGCCGGCTACGCGGTCCTTCTGCCCAATGCCTTCCACCGCAGTGGACGCGCCCCGGTCTTCGACCTGCCCGACTTCATCGACCCCGGTGCGCGCCCGGAGCTGTGGGATCGGATCCTCCCGGTGATGCTGGCGCTGACACCGGACCTGGCGGTGCGGGACGCGGAGACCTACCTCGCGTGGCTGGCGGACAGTCCGCACACGACGGACGGGCCCGTCGGTATCACCGGCTACTGCATGGGCGCCGGCCTTGCCCTGCGCTCCGCGGGCGCCTTCCCTGAGCGGGTCGCGGCCGTGGCCGGGTTCCACGGGGGCCGACTGGCGACCGACGCCCCGGACAGCCCACACCTGACGGCGGACCGGATCACCGGCGAGGTGTACCTCGGACACGCCGACAACGACCCGTCCATGCCGCCGGAGCAGATCGAACTGCTCGACAAGACCCTCACCGAGGCGGGCGTCACCCACCGCACCGAGGTGTACACGGGCGCCCCCCACGGCTACACCCAGGCCGACACCGCCGCCTACGACGCCGAGGCGGCGGAACGTCACTGGACGGCTCTGCTCGACCTGCTCGGCCGTACCCTCTCGCGCCCCCGCTCATGACGGACGGGACGGTCGGCGAGGGCATCAGAAGGGCGGTGCTCGCGGACGTCGACGCCGTGCGGGCGGTCACGGACGCCGCGTTCAGCCCCTACATCGAACGCATCGGGGTCGTACCGCAGCCCATGGAGGCGGACCACGCGGCGAACGTGGCCGCGGGCCGCGTCTTCGTGACCGGCGCCCCCGTGACCGGCCTGGTGGTCGTCGAGGTACACGACGACCACCTGTTCCTCGACGTCATCGCCGTCCACCCCGACGCCCACGGACGGGGCGTCGGGCGACGGCTCCTGGACTTCGTGGACACGCACGCGCGTGCCCTCGGTCTGCCCGAGATCAGGCTCTACACGAACGCGATGATGTGGGAGAACCGGAAGATCTATCCGAAGTTCGGATACGAGGTCGTGGAGCGGCAGGTGGAGGGGCCCTACGACAGGATCCACTACCGCAAGCGGCTCGGCTGACGGGCCGGGGGCGGGGTCAGCCGTCCGGCCACCAGGTGCGCGCGATGTCCTTTCGCACTTCCCGGCGCTCGACGGGGCGCTCGTCGGCTTCTTCCCGCACCCGGCGGGAGTCGGACTTCCTCAGGGGCTTCTGCACGGTCGTACGGCGCATGGCTGCCTCCTTGCGTCTACCGTGTTCCGCGATTTCACGGAGGTAGACCTCTTCCGGGAGCGTTACTCATCGGTCGTGCTCTGTCAGTGGCGGCTGTCACCCTCTGGACTGTCAGTGGCAGGTGTCACTCTGGCGGCATGACCAACATCGACGACGGTGAAACCTCCCGGAGCCCCGAAACCACGAAGAACCCCGCGCCGAACGACCCGCCCCCGCCCGTCGACTGGGACGCGCAGGCGGCTGTTTTCGACGACGAACCGGATCACGGCCTGCGGGATCCTGTCGTACGGGAGGCCTGGGCGGCCCGGTTGCGGGACTGGCTGCCCCGCCCCTCCGTCGATGTTCTCGACCTCGGCTGCGGCACCGGCAGCCTGTCACTCCTCGCGGCCGAGCAGGGGCACCGGGTGACCGGTGTGGACTCCTCCCCGGCCATGGTCGCCCGTGCCCGCGCCAAACTCGCCGGGCGGCCCGCCGTGTTCCTCGCCGGCGACGCCGCGGCGCCGCCCCTGGGGGAGGAGCGTTTCGACGTCGTCCTCGTCCGGCACGTCCTGTGGGCCCTGCCCGACCCGGCCCGTGCCCTGCGCCGCTGGTGCGGGCTGCTGCGGCCCGGGGGACGCCTCGTGCTCGTCGAGGGGGTGTGGGGGACGGTCAGCCCGGTCGGCATACCCGCCGAGCGGCTGTACGGGCTCGTCGCCCCGCTCGTCTCCGACGCGGTGGTGGCCTGGCTGGGGGACGACTCGCTGCTGTGGGGGAAGCAGGTCGAGGACGAGCGGTACGCGGTGCTGGCGGACCTCTGACTCACCGGGCACAACAGCGTGGGCGGCCTCCCCCCCCCGGGGCCGCCGTCGCGTGTCCCGGTCAGCTCAGCAGGGCCGTGAAGTCGGCGCCATCGCCCTCCTTCGCGAGGAGTTCCAGCTCGTCCAGTGCGGCCAGGGCAGCCGCCGCGGCCTCCGGGTCGGTCGTCGAAAGCCCGCTCTGCGCGAACTCGTCCTCGTCCAGCCGCAGTACGGCCGTGCCGTCCGCGGAGCGCCACAGGTCCAGGTCGAGGTCCTCGACGACGAGTTCCCCGCCGGACCGTACGGCGGGACGGGTGATGTCGCAGTACCAGCCCTTCAGGGCGCCCCGCGCGTCGCGGACCTCCTTCACGGCGTACCACCGGTCGCGCCAGTAGTACTCGGTGAAGACGTCACCGGGCTCGAACCGCACGAAGCCGAAGTCCCGCACGCCACCGCTCGCCCAGTCGGCGCGGACGACGACCCGGACGCCGTCGTCGCTCAGCAGCCGCGCGGGATAACGGATCTTCGTACGGCCCGCCTTCAGCAGGACGACGTCCAACTCCTCGATCGGCTCAGCCGAGTTCCCGGACATAGCGCACCTCCGTCGCGCACACTTCATAACCGAACCACTTGTTGATCGCGATCATCGGCCCGTTGCCGGCGTCATTGCCGGTGAACGCCTCCCGGTAGCCGGCGGCACGGGCGCGGTGCAGGGAGTCGTTCTTGGCGAGCTTCGCCAGGCCCCGGCCGCGGAAGGCACGGGCCGTACCCGTCATGCCGGTGGCATAGCGGGTCCGGCCGTCCGTGCGGGCCGCGGTGAACGCGGCCGGTGTGCCGTCCACCACGACCACCGTGCTCAGCGCGTGGTCGAGCAGCGGGTGGCGGAAGGTCTCGTCGAGCCACTGCCCGTAGTCGTCCAACTCGGCGCCGACGTCGCCCGGTTCGTCCGCCGTGGTCTCCGCGTCCAGCTCGAACAGGGGGCGCGGGTCGCCGGCGAAGTCGGCGACCGTCCGCAGTTCGACGCCGTCCGGCGGTTCCTGGAGTGGTGGGAGGGTGCCGGTCGCGAGGTCCAGCCGCAGGAAGTGGGCGGACCTGCTGCCCGTGTAGCCGCGTCGCTCGGCGAACGCGCGGTTGCCCGGGGTGTCCAGCACCCATGCGAGCAGCCGCTTCGCCCCCACGGCCGCGAGCCGCTCCTCGGCGGCGCGCACCAGGAGGGCGCCCGCGCCCCGGCGTACCCGCTCAGGATGCACGTACACGTTGAGGTGGCCCTGGCCCGGTACGGGGCTGTCGTGGGCGAGGCCCAGCTGTACGGTCCCGATCACCTCGCCGTCCGCCTCGGCCACCAGATGCCCGCGGTGGGCCTCGGGGGCGGCGTGCGTGGCCTCGTGGAGGAGGGCCTCGGGGGTGCTGACCAGGAAGGGGAGGGCGCGTCCGCGTACGTCGGCGAAGGCCTCGGTGTCCGCGGGGTCCGCGGTGCGGAGGTCGCGCACGATCAGTGTCATGTGGTCGCACGCTACGTGGACCGGGTCGCCGGACGCCTTCGAATTTCCGGTGGACGTGCCAGGACGGTGGCCGGTGCGTACGGGACAATCGCCGCGTGACCTTGAACATTCGCATCGTGGAGGGGGGCGCGCCCTACGAGCAGGTGCGCGCCCAGATCTCGGAGCAGGCCCGGTCCGGGGCGCTGCCCGTGGGGTACCGGCTGCCGACCGTGCGGGGGCTCGCCGAGCAGCTCGGGCTCGCGGCCAACACCGTCGCCAAGGCCTATCGCGCGCTGGAGACGGACGGGGTGATCGAGACGCGGGGGCGCAACGGCACGTTCGTCGCCGCCGCGGGCTCGGCCGCGGAGAAGGAGGCGGCGACGGCGGCGGCGGGGTACGCGGAGCGGGCGCGACGCCTCGGCCTCGGCGAGGAGGAGGCCCTGGCAGCGGTACGGGACGCCCTGCGGGCGGTGTACGGGCAGTAGGGCGCCGGTCGGGTGACTCCGGCCGGCGGCCAGGTCGACGGGGGCCGGAGGGCGGTCAACGGGCAAGCCGCTCCGGGGTCCTCGTCACCGTCAGGCCTGTCCTGCGGGCCGCTCGGGCGAAGGTCATGGCGTCCACCACGGCTGCCGCGTGGGGGTCGTTGTTGAAGTAGGCGTGGACGTCGGCGCTGTCGGGCCAGGTCGCGGCGATGCGGTGGGCCCAGGTGGTGAGGGCCTGGCGCCCGTAGTGGGGCCAGGTGTGGGCGCGGCCGACGTGGAAGCGGACATAGCCCCAGTCGGTGGTGCGCCACAGCGGTGTCGCGGGGCGGGAGCGGACGTCGGCCCAGCACAGGGCGGCGGAGCGGGCCTCCAGGACCCGGCGTACCTCTTCGGTCCACCAGGACTCGTGGCGGGGCTCCACGGCGACCCGCGTGCCGGTGGGGAAGCGGGCCAGGCAGGCGTCGAGGAGGGGCGGGTCGGCGCGGAGGGTGGGGGGCAGCTGGAGGAGGATCGGGCCCAGCCGGTCGCCGAGGCCCTCGGCGCGGCTCATCAGGCGCTCCACGGGCTCCTCGGGGTCCTTGAGCCGTTTGATGTGGGTCAGGAAGCGGCTCGCCTTCACCGCGACGACGAAGCCCGGCGGGGTCCGGTCGTGCCAGGCCTCGAAGGTCTCGCGGGACGGCAGCCGGTAGAACGCGTTGTTGTTCTCCACCGTGGCGAAGTGCGCCGCGTACTCCTCCAGCCAGAGGCGGGTGGGGCAGCCCTCCGGGTAGAGGGCGCCCCGCCAGTCCTTGTACTGCCACCCCGACGTGCCGACGAACAGGGTCATACCTCCATCAAAACACCCGGGCGCCGGACCGACACCCAAAGCCCCGCGGCACCGGGCAGCCGGCGTGATCCAGACGGCAGACCCTAGAGGTACAGGCCCGCGTCCGCCCCGGCCCGTGGTTCGGGCAGGGACGTGGGCGAGGTGCCCCGGCGCAGGGCGTACAGCTCGGCCAGGGTGGCGCCGTCGCGGCCGACGCCTTCGTCCGTGCCGAGCCAGTTCACCGCCTCCTGGCGGGTCAGGGGGCCGACCTCGATCCGGGCGAGACAGCGGCCGGGGCGGACGACAGCGGGGTGCAGGCGCTCCAGGTCCTCGTTGGTGGTGACGCCGACCAGGACGTTGCGGCCCTGGCCGAGGAGGCCGTCGGTGAGGTTCAGCAGACGTGACAGCGCCTGGCCGGCCGTGTGCTTGGCCTCGCCGCGGATCAGTTCGTCGCAGTCCTCCAGCAGGAGCAGCCGCCAGCGGCCCTTGCCGGTGGCGTCCTCCTCGCCGATCGCGATGTCCATCAGATAGCCGACGTCGGAGAAGAGCCGCTCGGGGTCCAGGACGCAGTCGACCTGGCACCAGTCCCGCCAGGAGCGGGCCAGCGTCCGCAGGGCGGAGGTCTTGCCCGTGCCGGGCGGGCCGTGCAGCAGCAGGAGCCGGCCCGCGATGTCCTCGGGGGTCGTCTTCATCAGGCGGTCCATCGCGTCCGCCACCGGGGCGGTGTAGTTGGGCCGTACCTCTTCCCAGGTGCCCGCCGAGATCTGGCGCGTCGTACGGTGCGGGCCCCGGCGCGGCGAGACGTACCAGAAGCCCATCGTCACGTTGTCCGGCTGCGGTTCGGGCTCGTCGGCCGCGCCGTCCGTGGCCTGGCCCAGCACCTTCTCCGCGAGTTCGGCGGTGGTCGCCGTCACGGTGACGTCCGCGCCCCGGTTCCAGCGGGAGACCAGCAGCGTCCAGCCGTCTCCCTCGGCGAGGGTCGCGCTGCGGTCGTCGTCCCGCGCGACGCGCAGGACGCGGGCGCCCGGCGGCAGCAGGGTCGCGCCGGTCCGCACCCGGTCGATGTTCGCCGCGTGCGCGTACGGCTGCTCGCCCGTCGCGAAGCGGCCGAGGAACAGCGCGTCGACGACATCGGACGGGGAGTCGCTGTCGTCGACGTTGAGCCGGATCGGCAGAGCGTCGTGTGGGTTCGCAGACATGCCGCCATGATCCGTCACGGAGGGCTTCCCGTGCATCCGCTTTCCGTAGTGAGTCGGTGGTGTCCGTCCCGGCCCCGGTCCGCGAGTGCGCCGCGCGCCCGCCCCGTGCTCGCGCTCCGGCGGGCACGAGGTCGGCCCGTCCGCCGGGGAGTTCGGTGACGGAAGCTCCCCCACCGCCGCCACGCGCCGTTACTGTTGCCCATGATGCGACGGCATGGGTGGAATTCGGGGGACCGGCGGTGGCGGCTCACCGCGCTCCTCGGCGTGGGGGCGGCCGTTCTGGCCCTGATCGTGACCCTGGTCAGCACGCTTCCCGGCGAGGGCAGTACCGCCGGTACCTCCCCCGACGGCGACAAGGTGCACGGCACGCCCGCCGTCCCGCCGGACGACATCGGCCCCGAGGTCGGCTGGGGCTTCACCCACACCCAGTTCAGCGCGGACCAGGGCAGCGGGGCCGCCGTCGCACGGGTCGAGAAGCGCCTCGGCGAGCGGCCCCAGCCGCAGATCCAGCACATCATGGGCTGGGGCGCCGGCAACCCCGAACCGGTCGAGGGACGTTACGACTTCGAGGAGATGGACCGGCGCATCGACTTCGTCCGCGCCACCGGCGGCACGCCCGTCGTCACCCTGTGCTGCGCCCCCGACTGGATGAAGGGCGGCGAGTCCGGCGCGGACAACACGGACTGGAGCCAGTCCGCCCTGGAGACCGCCCCGGAGCCCGAGCACTTCCAGGACTACGCCGACCTCGCGGCGACCGTCGCCAGGCGCTACCCGGACGTACGGCACTTCATCGTCTGGAACGAGTTCAAGGGCTTCTGGAACAACAGCGAGGCCCGCTGGGACTACGAGGGCTACACCCGGCTGTACAACCTCGTCTACAGGGCTCTGAAAAAGGTCGACAAGGACATCATGGTCGGGGGGCCGTACCTCGTCATGGACAGCCTCGACCCGCGTCAGAAGCAGGACGCGTCGACAGCCCTGAAGGGTCCCTGGGGCGCCATGGACCAGCGGATCCTCGACGCCTTCGACTACTGGAACAAGAACAGGGCGGGCGCGGACTTCGTGGTCGTCGACGGGTCCAGCTACACCCAGGACGACGAGCTGCTGCCGGACGAGTTCGCGGCCACGGAGAAGTTCACGGCGGTGGGCGAGTGGGTGCGGGAGCGTGCCCCGGGCCTGCCGTTGTGGTGGGCCGAGTACTACGTGGAGCCCGCCGACGCGAACGACGACCGCCGCGGCTGGTCCGAGACCCGGCGGGTCGCCGTCCAGGCCGCCGGGCTGATCGGCATGGCGAAGGGCGGTGCGACCTCCGGGTTCTACTGGAATCCGGAGGAGCGGAGCGGGGAGTGCCCCGGATGCCTGTGGACGCCGACCGACACGGGCGACGGCGGCAGGGCGCTGCCCATGTACGACGTGTTGTCCCGGTTCGGTGCGGAGTTCCCGCCGGGCACGACGTACGAGACGGTGTCGGTGGCCGCGGATGACAGGCCGAACGTGCGGGTGCTGGCCGATGACGACGCCGTGCTCGTGGTGAACACCCTCGATCGGGGGATCAGCGCGAAGATCGACGGGCGGCGGTTCGAGATGGGGGCCTACGAGGTGAGGTGGCTCAAGAGGTGACCCCGCCCGACGTCCCTACGGGGAGCTTCCCATCGTCAGGAACCTCTGCACCAGGGATGCCAGCAGCAGCGCCAGCAGCGGCAGGCTGAACCAGAAGCTGCCCTGGAGCCGGCGGAGCTGGCGGACGCTCGGGCGGGTCGCGACGCGTACGACCTCGCGGGCGGTCAGCAGCACGATCAGGGCGACCGCCGCCAGACCGCCGACCACCGACCACGGGGTCCAGGTCACCTGCGGGCCGATCGGGCCCGGATCGGGCGCGGGGGCCTTACCGGACTTGCCGCGCAGGGCGAAGATCGTCGCGTCGTCGTTGGCGAAGACCTCCTTGAGTTCCCTGCGTTGGTCGAGGCCGCGGATGAGACGGGACTCCCAGTTCGCGGGGTAGCCGGAGTCCAGCCGGAGGGACGTGACCTGGCCGCGGTTGACGATGAGGTACGAGTTGGGGCCCGCGTCCTTGAGCGACTTGACCAGGCCCGACACCAGGACCGGGTCGACCGGTGCGAGCGTCGGCACGTACTCGACCTTCTCCATGTCCCGGGCGCCCCATGGCAGGGCGGGCGTCACGGAGTTGACCGGGTCGTCGCTGAGCCAGAGCAGCCGTACGGTGGGGTCGTCGTGGGCGTACACGTACTCCATGGCCGCGACCTCGCCGGTGCGGACGCGCTCGAAGGGTTCGTTGCCCCAGCGGGCCACCAGGAAGCCGCCGATGAGGACGAGGCCCGCCAGGAGGGCGGCCGGCGGGGCGAGGCTCCGCCGGTCCTTGCCGCGTTCCTCGCCGGTGGCCCCGGAGCGCGGGAACAGGGCGAGGGCGGCGAGCAGGGCGGCGCCCGGCAGGGCGAACATGAAGACCCGCAGGGCCATCTCGCCGCCGTACGACTGCATGCCGAAGCCGAGGAACGGCACGAAGGTCAGGACGAGCAGGGAGCGTTCGCGGTACCTGTTCGAGTGGCGGCGCCAGAAGCCGAAGCAGGCCAGGAGCATGACCAGGCCGGCGAGGGCCACGCGCGCGTACAGCACGAGTTTGTGCGTGGAGCTTCCCTCGCCGATACGGCCGGAGACCGAGGACGTGACGTTTCCGCCCACGCCGCCGACGCCGCCGAAGAGCTCGTCGAAGTGGCCCGACCAGTACGGCTCGGCGAGGAAGCCCACCCAGACGGCGACCAGGACGGCGAACAGGATGGGCAGGCCGCGCAGTTCGCAGCGGCCGATCAGGACGAGTACGGCGAGGACGCCCAGCATCACGAACGGGGTGAGCTGGTGGGCCGGGACGGTCGCCGCGTACAGCGCGATGAGGACCACCAGCAGGACCGCGCGCTGCCGGCGGTCGGTCGGTTCCACCTCGGCCTCGCCCGGCCGCACCCTGGCCCACAGCATGCGTGGGGCGCGGAACCAGACGAGGAGGATCGCCACGAAGGCCAGATAGAGGAGGTAGGTGAAGCCCTGGGGGGAGAAGTAGTCCTGGCCCACCCAGCCGCTCAGCACGAAGATCCACACGCCCGTCCACCTGGCGCGCCAGCCCGCGCGCACATGGCGGGCGAGGAGGAACATCGGGGCCAGGTACAGCAACTGCATGGTGGGGGGCCACCAGCGGATGATCTCCGTGAAGTCGCTGACCCCGCAGGCCTTCGCCACGAACGCGGCCGCCGCGAAGAAGCCCGGCCAGCTCCAGCGGGCGTCCAGGTCGGGGACCGCCGAGCCGGTGCGGTCGATGTGGTCGATGAAGCCGAGGTGCTGCCAGGCCGTCGCGAAACGGGGCTCGGCCTCGATCACGGCGGGCAGCGCGTGCAGGGACACCACCGTGGCCAGCAGGGTGACCAGCAGCAGACCCCGGTGCTCGCGGCGGAGCCACAGCAGCGAGGCGAACACGGTGGCCAGCAGCGCCGTCCCGGCCAGCGTCGGCAGGGGCAGCACGGAGATCAGGCCGAGCCCGTCCATGTCGTCCAGGGCGGAGTCGTCCAGCGTCGAAGCGGGCACCCAGTACAGCAGCAGTGCCGCGATCAGGAGGCAGCCGAGGACCACACCGGCGAGGGTGGGGCGCGGCAGCCGTTCCCGGAGGGGCTCGGACGGTGCCGGGGACAGGGCGGACGGCGACGCGGCCGCTTCCCGTACGGCGCCCTCGGTCTCCTCGAACGGGAGGAGCCCTCTGTCCACGGGCAGTCCGAGCACCGGTGGCCGGTTGAGGTTGAGCGGTCGGGTGGGCCGGTCCTGGGCCCAGGCAGGCCGGTGGTCCCTGCGGGCACGGGGGGTTCCGGTGGGCGGGGTTCCCGGGCCGGGGCGTACGTCGGGTCGGCGTTCCATGTGGTCGAAGTCGAGGTGGAGGCCGAGGGCGAGGGTGTCGGAGTCGGGCCGCCGGGACCGGGCGCCGTTCTGCCTCTTGGCGATGGACGCCACCCGGCCCAGGTCGGCGAGGTCGCCGTCCGGTGCCGCGTCCTCGGGGACCGCGGCGGGCGGCGCCGTCCGGACGATCCGGTGGAGCCTGGGCGCGGCGATCAGCACGATCACCGCGAGGCTGGATATCTCGGCGACGCCCGCGCCGGTCAGGCCCATGCGGGGGAGCAGCAGCAGCGTCAGTCCGAGGACCAGGGCGCACAGCAGGCCCTGGAGCCAGGCGAGTCCGGCGGTACGGCTCTGGGCGCGCAGCACCGCGAAGTACGTCTCCATCACGACCCGCAGCACGGCGCCGACCGCGAACCAGCGCAGCAGCCCGGTCGCCGCGTCCGCGTAGCCCTGGCCGAACACGGCGAGGATCCACGGCGCCCCGAGGAACAGCACCGCGCACACCGGCAGCATGATCCGGGCCATCCGCCGCAGCGCGGCCCGGGTGTTCGCGGCCAGCCGCGCCGGATCGTGCGCGCCCTCGACGGTCAGTGAGGCACCCATGTTGATGGCGAGGAGGTTGACCGTGCCGCCGATGGTGGTGGTGATGTAGAAGTACGCGTTGTCGGCGGCGCCGACCTGGGCGGCGACGATCACCGGCACCAGGTAGACCACCGCGAGGGAGAACAGCGAGCCGGTGTAGTCGCCGGCGAGGAAGCGGCCGATCTCCCGCAGCGACGGCGGGCGGGCCTGGCCCCCGGTCGACTTCACATGCCGGGGGACGAGCCGCCGGAACACCAGCCAGCCCAGCGGCAGCACGGACACCGCGATCGCCGCGACCCAGGACACGAACACGCCCATGGTCGGGATCGCCGCGGCGAACACCACCAGCAGCACCAGCTTCACCGCGGAGAACACGGTGTTGCCGACGGGCACCCACAGGGCGCTGCGCAGCCCGGTCAGCACCCCGTCCTGAAGGGTCAGCAGCGACCAGGCGACCACCGCGAGCACGAAGAACACGGCGTTCACCGGGTCGTGCAGGAAGCGGTACGAGGACCCCCACAGTCCGAGCGTCAGCAGGAAGGCCCCGGCCGCGAGCGCCACGACCACCGAACTGCCCGCGTACGTACGCAGGACCAGCCGTCCCGTGCCGGGTCCCGCGACCGGGATGAACCGGGCCAGGGCACCCGTCAGCGTCAGCGCGGTCAGCCCCGCCAGGAGCTTCATCGCGGCGATCGCCGCGGAGCCCTGGCCGACCGCCGCCTCGGTGTAGTAGCGGGCGGCGGCCAGCCAGAAGCCGAGGCCGAGTACGGCCGAGATACCGGTGTTCAGCATCAGGGCGTAGGCGTTGCGGAAGAGCTGGTTGTCACCCGCCGCCCCGGCGAGGCCGGGCAGCCGCAGCCGGCGGCCGGAGCCGGACCGCTGCCCGGTGGTCTCCGTCGTGCCGGTGGCGGCCTGCCCGGCCGTGGTGGTCGTCGTGTCAGACACGGGAACGGATGGCCTTTCCCACCTGTCGTGCTCTTCGGACCATGGCGTACCCCTTGGTGAGGGCGCGGTCGCGGGCGAAGCCGCGGGCGATGGCGCGGCCCTCGACCAGCCGTTCGAACTCCGCGGCCCCGGTGGAGCGCCGCACGGTGACCCGCCGCAGCGCGTACGGGCCCTGCCGGCGCCGGGCGAGCGCGTTGCCGACGGCGAGCGCCTGGGCGAAGCCCGTCTCCCGCACCGCGACCCGCACCCGGCGGCTGGAGTAGCCGTACGGGTAGGCGAACGAAACGGGCGGGGCGCCCAGTTCGTCGGCGACGATGCCCCGGCAGCGCCGCAGCTCGGACCGGAGCCGGTGCTCGTCCAGCATGTCGAGCTGGGGATGGGTGTGGCTGTGTCCGCCGATCTCCACGCCGTGGTCGGCGAGTTCGCGCACCTGGGCCCAGTCGAGCATGGTGTCGAGGGCGCCGCCGTCGGCGTACGGGCCCTTGATCCAGGCCGTGGAGACGAACAGGGAGGCCGGGTAGCCGTGCTCGGCGAGGACGGGCAGGGCATGGCGGTGCACGCCCTCGTAGCCGTCGTCGAAGGTGATCAGCACGGGCCGGGCGGGCAGCGGGCGACCTGAACGCCAACCGGCCGCCAGGGTGGCCGTGTCGACGGGGGTGAGACCCAGGGCCCCGATCACCGCCATCTGTTCCGCGAACGCCTCCGGGGTCACGGACAGCGCGCGGGTGGCGTCGTTGGGCGCGGTGGCGACCGCGTGGTACATCAGGACCGGTACGGCGTCCTCCGTCATGACGAATCCCCCTCGCCCCCTCTGCCGCCCGGGATCTCACCGACGGAGAACGTGACGTCGCCCCTGCGGGCCCGGACGTTCCCGACGACGTACCCACCGGCCGCCGCCGCGACTCCCGCGACGATGGCACCGGCACGGTACGCGCCTCCCTGGCGGCCGAGCAGCGCGTCGCGCAGTCCGCGGGCCACCCCGGCGGGCAGGACGCGCGTGGTGTAGCGGCGCTCCGACTCCAGGCCCTTTCCGGCGCCGACGCTCCGGGCGACCAGTGCCTTCGACAGGCCCTCGGCGTAGGTGCGGGTGCGGAAGTACCCGAAGCGCTCGCGCGCGTCGGGCACCCGGTGGTGGATCACCGCCCGGTCGTCCAGCAGCAGGACCGCGTCCGGCCTGGCGCGGGTGAGCCGGATGCACAGCTCCGTCTCCTCGCAGCCGAGGGGGCGTTTGTCCCCGTCGCGGCCGATCCCGGTGGCAAAGCCCCCGGCCGCGTCGAAGGCGCCGCGACGGAACGAGGCGTTGCCGCCGAGCACATTGCGCACCCGGGCGACACCGCCGGGCAGCCCCTTGTAGGCGCAGCCGACGACCCAGTCGAACTCCTCCGGGAACCAGGCCGGGCGGCGGCCGGAGGCCCAGACGGGCACCGTACGGCCGCCGACCGCCATGACGTGGGGGTCGGCGTAGCCCTCGACGAAGTAGCGCAGCCAGTCGCGCTCGGCGACGGCGTCGTCGTCGAGGAAGGCGATGATCTCGCCGTACGAGGCGGCGATGCCCGTGTTGCGGCCGGCGGACAGCCCGCGGGGGCCCGCGTTGGCGAGTGCCCGGACGTCGCCGGTCTCCTTGTACTCCCTGGTCAGACGCTCCAGCAGGGCCTCGTTGTGGTCCACCACCAGGAGCGTCTCCAGGGCCGGCCGGGACTGCGCGCGGACCGAGGCGACCGCCGCGAGGATGTCCTCCCAGCGGTCCTCGGTGTACGCACAGATCACGACCGAGACGGCCGGTCCGTTCAAGACGCCTCTCCTCGGCCCGGGACGAGCATCGTCGTGTGCGTACGGCGGCGCAGCACACGCCGGTTGGAACGCTCGCTGAGGATCACCCTCAGCACCCGCAGCCCGTCGCGAACGGCCCGCAGATTGCTCGCCCCGTGGATGCGCAGGTACTCGTGGCTCGGTATCTCCTGGACTTTCAGACCGGCCTTGACGACCCGGATGTTCATCAGGGTCTCGACCTCGAAACCGGTGCAGTCAAGGTCGATCTTGTCCAGGCAGTGCCGCCAGAACGCGTTGTAGCCGTAGCAGAGGTCGGTGTAGCGGGCGCCGAACTTGCGGTTGACGACGGTGCACAGCACCCAGTTGCCGAACTTGCGGATCAGCGTCATGTCGTCGGTGCCGCCGCCGTTGGCGAAGCGCGACCCCTTGGCGAAGTCCGCGCCCGAGACCAGGGCGGAGACGTATGACAGGATCTCGTGGCCGTCGGCCGAGCCGTCCGCGTCGACCATCACGATGATGTCGCCGGTGCACGCCTCGAACCCGGTGATCAGGGCGTCTCCCTTGCCCTTGCCCTGCTGCGGCACGACCTTGACGTCGGGCCACACGTCGCGGGCCACCTCGACGGTGTTGTCGGTGGAGTTGCCGTCGACGAGGACCACTTCGTGGATCCAGCCCGGCAGTGTCTTGAAGACGTACGGGAGGTTCTCCGCCTCGTTCATGGCGGGGATCACCACGCTCACCGGCGGTGCGATGGCCAGGTGGGTGGAGACCGGCCGGTACTTGCCGGGGGCGACCGCGAGGGTCGGATCCGGGTCGTCGGCCGTGTCGGTATCGGATATCCGCGGGCGCAGAACTGAGCTCATGAGTCTGGTCCCTCTCGTCCGGCGGACCGCCCGCCCCTGGGCGGTCCGGCTATGTGTCCGGTTCGAAAGGGGGGTTCTCACCCATGGCACGCGACATCGATCTCCGTATCGACCCCTTGGTGCATGACAGGGTGAGCTGGCAAAGCTGGCCGACTGTCGCGACTCGGCAGTCGGTCGCGCGGCACGACTCGGCGACCGGTGCGGTCACCGAGCACGGCACCCCCCTACCGCGCCCCGCGCCGGGACCGTCTCGCCCCTCGAGCCCTCCCCTTGGAGCGACCACCGACGGACCGATGCGGGTGGATGTACGACGGTATTGATGATTGAGCCCGTATGGCAAGACCTACTGCGAGGCCTCACATTTTTGTTGTTGTGTCCGTTACTTACAGTCCTGACCGGATTTTGCCCATCCGTTTCAACAGTCTGTCCGCTGATTCGAACAGCTCCGGACGGGCCAACACGGCGTTCCGCAGCGCCCGGACGGGGGCGCGACGGGCCCGGTGCCCGAGCGCCACGGGGTGGCGCCGGGTGACCCACCCCTCGGACACGGAGATCTCCCGTGTTTTCAGGGAGTCCTTGTACTGCTTCTGGCCCCGGCCGAGATCCAGGTACGCGATCCCGTCGGCGGCGGCCTCCTCCGCCATGTGCAGGTGCAGCAGCAGCCCAGGCGAGAACCTCGCGAACGCCGGGTCGTACGCCGGGAACCAGCAGGTCAGCACCCGTTCGGAGCGGAGCCCGAAATGGGCCGCGACCGGTTTGCCGTCCGCGTACAGCACGGACAGCTGGCCGGCGAAGGAGTCGGAGCGGGTGTGGAACAGCTGCTGGACGAGCCGGATGATCCACGGGTGCGCGAAGCGGTCGCTGCGACCGGTCCTGCGGTACTGGGCGGACTTCCAGGCCATCAGGGTGCGCAGAACCTCGGGGTCCCGCTCGTCGTGCACATAGCGGACCTCGCTCACCGCGCGGCCGAGCCTGCGCTCCTTGGCGAGCGTCGAGCGGAGGAACTTCGGTGAGCCGGCGCGCAGTCGGCCCAGATAGGCCTCGTAACCCTGTTCGAGATCCATGACCGGCGACGGGAAGGTCCCGGTGATGTGGTCCGCGAACGGTGTCTGGCCCTCCGCCAGGTGGTCGAACTCCCAGACGGCGAGCCCGCAGGACCGCAGCAGCGCCTCGGCGTCCCAGGTGAATCCGGGGCGGTGGACGACGCCCTGGCAGTCGGACAGGCCGAGGCCCACGGCCCGGCCCACTCCCACGGCGGTTCTCTGGAACGGGAAGAAGGCCGCCGGTTCCCCGCCCTCGCGCATCACCGCGATCCGCACTCCGCGCCGGCACCGGCCGACCGCGAGGGCGAACTCGGGGGACAAAAACGGGTTCGCCAGCTCGGGCGCGCCGTGGAGGTGTGCCTTCGACTGCAGGGCGGTCCAGGCCGCCCGGTCGGCGGCGCTCAGTTCGCCTGGGCGGTACACACTGATGTCCACGTCTCAGGTCCGTCTTCTCTCCGTACGGCCGCGCGCGCGCCGTACCAGGCTCAGCAGGAGAACGAGCGAGCTGATCACGGTCACGGCCGTGATCCCGCCGGGTACCGACCAGGAGTGGGTGGCGATCATGCCTTGCGCGACGAGGAGGTTCACCGCGACCGCGCCCGCGACGGACGCCGCGGTGCGGCCGAAAGGGTCCAGGCCGCGCAGCGCGGCCCCGATGGCGGCCCCGGGTGCGACGAGGAGGAAGAACAGCGTGAACGGGCCGCGCAGGACCGAGTCCGTGTCGGCGAACGCGAGCACCGCGCCCACCCCCGCCACGGCCGCGGCCACGCCCGCGAGCAGTGGCCCGCCACTACCGGACAGGGATGGCTTGGTACCCAAGGTCTGCATTGGCGACTTTGCCCCCCGAAGCGCCGGATGCCGGGCTTCAATGTCGCCCAGCGGGCGCGGGGCAGTCAAGATGCGGAACTCGACGGTACGCGTTCGCGTGAGGGGCGGGCAGGGAAACGACGGGCGAGGGCGTCGCCGGGGTCGGGGACGGGGTCGGGGTCGGGGTCGGGGACGAGGATTCCCCGGAGGCGGTGTGTGCCTCCGGGGAACTCGTGTGCGGGCGGCCCCCTCCGTGTCCGGGGATCACGGACGGGCCGCCCGGTGTCACGGGACGATCTGGAGCAGGCGGTTCGGGGAACCGGTGCCGGGGCTGGTGACCTTGCCGGTGACGGCACCGCCGGTCAGCGCCGTGGCGACCTGGGCCGGGGTGGCCGAGGTGTGGCCGGCCAGGTAGATCGCCGCCGCGCCCGCGACGTGCGGGGTGGCCATCGAGGTGCCCGAGATGGTGTTGGTGGCGGTGTCGCTGGTGTACCAGCCGGCCGTGATCGAGGAACCCGGCGCGAAGATGTCAAGGACCGAGCCGTAGTTGGAGTAGCTGGCCCTGGCGTCGGTGCTGGTGGTCGCGCCGACGGTGATCGCCTCGGTGACCCGGGCGGGGGAGTACGAGGAGGCGTTGGCGCTGCTGTTGCCGGCCGCGACGGCGTAGGTCACGCCGCTTGCTATGGAGTTGCGGACGGCTGTGTCGAGGGCGGTGGACGCGCCGCCGCCGAGCGACATGTTGGCGACCGAGGGGCCGCTGTGGTTCGCGGTCACCCAGTCGATGCCCGCGACGACGCCGGCCGTGGTGCCCGAGCCGGAGTTGTTCAGTACACGTACCGCCACGATCTTCGCCTGCTTGGCGATGCCGTAGGTGGAGCCCGCGATGGTGGTCGCGACATGGGTGCCGTGACCGTTGCCGTCCTGCGCCACGTCGTCGCCGTCGACGGCGTCGTAGCCGTTGACCGCCCGGCCGCTGATCTGGGAGTGGGAGATGCGGACGCCGGTGTCGATGACGTATGCCGTCACGCCGCCGCCCGCGGAGTCCGGGTAGGTGTACGTGCCGGAGAGCGGAAGGGACGCCTGGTCGGAGCGGTCCAGGCCCCAGGGGGCGTCGGACTGGGTGGCGTCGGCGGTGAAGACCTGGTTCGCCTCGACGGAGGCGACCGCAGGGTCGGCGGCAAGTCTCCTCGCCTCGGCCGCCGAGAGCTCGGCCGAGTAGCCGTTGAGCGCTGACCGGTAGATCCGCTTGACCGTGCCGCCGTACTCCTTGATCAGGCTCTTGCCCTCGCTGGAGGCGGCCTTGAGACCGGCGCTCTTCTTGAGCGTGACGATGTAGCTGTCCTTGACCGCGGTGGGGGAGTCGGCCGCGAGCACCTTGCCCTGGGCGGGGGCTGCCTGGGCGGGCAGTGCCGTGAGGCCGCCGAGCAGGGCGGCCGTCGCCAGCGTGGTGACGGCGGTGACGCGGATCCTCTTGCTACGCAGGTGTGCCATTACGAGGGAGTCCTCCTCATAGGCGGCGCACGCCAGGGTGGGGGGCGTGCGTCTGTGGGGGGTGTGTACGGGATCGCACTCACGACCGGGAGCGTCGCGTTCCGCTCACGGCTCCCAGCAGACTGGGGGATCCACGAGGGCAGCTCAAGGGAGTTGAGGGCTTGTCATGTTTCTGTCACACGCGCGTAATCGAACGGGAGTTGAACGAGGTGAGTACGTTCCGGTTGGGATCCAAAACTATTGACATGGACACTTCCGATCAACACGCGTAGTTGCTACGACGGTTGAGGCAGAGATCCTGCTAAAGGGAGGTTCCATGAGACGTTCCCGATTTGCGGTATTCACGACCTCACTCCTCCTCGCCGTCACCGCCACCCTGACCGGGACCGCGGCGGCGCAGGCGTCCGAACGGGCCGCGGCCACCGGCTATGTGGCCCTCGGCGACTCCTACTCCTCCGGTGTCGGCGCCGGGAGCTACATCTCCTCCAGCGGCGACTGCAAGCGCAGCACGAAGGCCTACCCGCACCTCTGGGCGGCCGCCCACACCCCCTCGTCCTTCCACTTCACGGCCTGCTCCGGCGCCCGAACGGGTGATGTTCTGGCCGGTCAACTCGGGCCGCTGGACGCGGGCACCGGCCTCGTGTCCCTCACCATCGGCGGCAACGACGCCGGTTTCGCCGATGTGATGACCACCTGCGTGCTCCAGTCCGACAGCTCCTGCGTCTCCCGGATCAACACGGCGAAGGCGTACGTCGACTCCACACTGCCCGGCCGGCTCGACAAGGTGTACTCGGCCATCAGGGCGAAGGCACCGGCCGCCCGTGTAGTGGTGCTCGGCTACCCCCGCTTCTACCAACTGGGCGGCACCTGCGCCGGGCTGTCCCAGACCAAGCGGTCCGCCATCAACAACGCGGCCGACTACCTGAACACCGCGATCGCCAAACGCGCCGCCGACCACGGCTTCACCTTCGGCGACGTCCGTCCCGCCTTCACCGGGCACGAACTGTGTTCCGGCAGCGCCTGGCTGCACAGTCTCAACCTGCTGAACATCGGCGACTCGTACCACCCGAAGGCCGCGGGGCAGTCGGGCGGGTATCTGCCGGTGCTCACCAGCGCGGCGTGAGACCGGCCACGGTTCTCACGAGCGCGTTCTGACCGAGCCCGTCTCCACGTCCGGGCCCGGCCGGCTCGCGTCCGGGCCTACGCCCGTGGCCCGACCACGCCGTTGTAGGCCCCGGCCTCGCCGTCGGAGCCGTCGGGGTTCTCAGAGTCCGAGGGGGTGCCGCCCGTGGTCGGGGGCTCCCCCTCGCACGTCACGGAGAACGCGACGGAGTTGGACGTCGTCTCGACCGGACCGCGCACCTCGACGCTGATCTCGTCCTCATAGGTGGTGTCCGGCGCGTGCGTCGTGACGGCGATGCGGTCCTGCTTGCTCTTCCCGCCGCCCGCGGCGAACGACAGCGTCTTCCACTCGGTGTCGGGCGCCTTGCTGCTCGCGGTCACCCAGCGGTACTCGACCTCCACGGGCACCTGGCCCACGGTGAACGTCGCCGTGAAGCGCGGCGCGTCCTGCTCGGACGGCGGACAGGTCCCCGAGTAGTGGGTGGCCTCGCCCGCGACCACCACCTTCACGGACTGGGCCGGCGGCTTGTCGGTCGTCGGATCGTCGTCCGGGGTGTCGGAGGGCCGGTCGCTGTCGTCGGAGGTGGGGTCGTCGCTCGGCTCCTCGGTCGTACCGCCGCCGCTCGTCCGCCCCCCGCTGCCGCCCGACGTGCCCGCCCCGTTGGTGGTGTTCCCGTCGGCGCCGCCGCCGTCCTTGTTGACCAGGGAGTACGTCAGGCCCGCGATGGCGAGGGCGATCGCGGTGATACCCGCGATGAGGAAGACCAGGGCACGCCGGTTGCGGTCCGGCTCACCGGCGGGCCCCGTCGAGGGCCCCGTCGCGGCGGCGGGGCCGGGATACGGCGGCGTCGGGGGCCCGACCCCGGTCGTGGCCCGCCGGGTCTGCCCGCTCGCCGCCGGGGACGTGGTCACCGTCGGGGCGTACGGGGCCGCACCGGCCGTGTCGGCGCCCCCGGAGGGGATGCCCCCGGCGCCGATGATCCGCAGGTCCCGCTCGGCCTGTCCGGCCGGGACCCGCTCCGCCGGGTCCTTGCGCAGCAGCCCCTCGATCACCGGGGCCAGCGGGCCCGCCCGGCGCGGCGGCGGCAGCTCCTCGTCGACGACCGCCCGCAGTGTGCTCAGCGGAGTGTTCTGCCGGAAAGGCGAGTTCCCCTCCACCGCGGCGTAGAGCAGCACGCCCAGCGACCAGAGGTCCGACTCCGGTCCGGGCGTACGGCCGAGCGCGCGCTCGGGGGCGAGGAACTCGGGCGAGCCGATCACCTCGCCGGTCATCGTCAGCGCGGAGCTGCCCTCCACCGTGGCGATGCCGAAGTCGGTGAGGACCACACGACCGTCGTTGGACATGAGCACGTTGGCCGGTTTCACGTCCCGGTGCAGAACCCCCGCCTCGTGCGCGGCGCGCAGCGCGGCCAGCACCTCGGCGCCGATCTGCGCGGTGCGCTGCGGGGACAGCGGGCCCTCGGCGTCCAGGAGGTCGGCGAGGGACAGGCCGCGCACCAGCTCCATCACGATCCAGGGGCGGCCGTCCTCCAGGGCCACGTCGTACACCGTGACCACATTGCGGTTGGCGACCCGCGCGGCCGCCCACGCCTCGCGCTCCAGGCGGGCGTACATCCGCTCGACGTCGGACGTCGGGATACCGGCCGGGGCCCGCACCTCCTTGACGGCGACCTCACGGTGCAGGACCTCGTCACGGGCCCGCCACACCGTCCCCATGCCGCCCTGCCCGAGCGGGGTCAACAGGCGGTACCGGCCCGCGATCACACGTTCACTGCCCGGTTCTTCGGACACGGACATCCCCCATCATTCGCATCCGCGCGACGTCTCCACTCCGTGCGATTTCTCCCCAAAAGTAGCTCAGAGGAACGCGGATGCCGCCCCCCTGAACACCAAACCAGCCCCCAGGGCGACGACCAGCAGCGCCGAGGCCAGCGGCACGGTGCGGCGGACCAGCGCCGCGGTGGGACCGCCGAGCCGGCCCTGGCCCTTGTCCAGCACCCGCGCCGCCCAGCCGCCCGCCTTCACCACGGCGTACCCGGCCGCGGTCAGCGTGAGCGCCAGACCGATGCCGTACGCCAGCACCAGCAGCAACCCGAACCACGCCTTGCCCATCGCCGCCGCGCCGACCAGCACGACCACCGCCGAGGGGCTCGGCACCATGCCGCCCGCGAAACCGAGCAGGATCGTGCCGCGCAGGGTGGGCGCGGTGGGGTGGGTGTGGGTGAAACCGCCGTGGGTGTGGGTCAGACCGCCGCCGAGCAGCGAGCGCTTGGGGGCGGGGGTGTGGTCGTGCTCGTGGCTGTGGCCGGAGTCGTGGGTGTGCCCGTGACTGTGCCCGTGGCCGTGGGCAGCGTCATGGCTGTGGCTGTGGGCGTGCGCCTCGGCCGGGGCCGTTGCCGGCTCGTGGGTGTGGGGCCGTGGCGGGGCGAGTGCGTGGGCATGTGCCTCGCCGTGAGCGTGCGCGTGCGCGTGGGCGAGTACGAGCTGCTTCTCGGGCTCGGGCTCGGGCTCGGGCTCGGGTTCGGGTTCGGGTTTGGACATGGCTTCGGGCTGGGGCGCGTGGTCGTGCGCATGCCCGTGCCCGTGCGCATGCCCGTGCCCGTGCCCGTGCGCATGCCCGTGGCTGTGGTCGTGCTCATGCTCGTGGCCGTGTTCGTGGTCATGATCATGCGTGTGGCTGTGACCGTGGCCGTGCCCCAGCGCGAGTTTGCGGTTCAGCCAGGCGCGGCGGGCCAGGGTCACACCCGCCGTCATCACGAAGAGGCCGCTCGCGATGCCGAGCCAGGTGATGACGGACGGGGCGGCGGCGGAGCCGGCGAGGACCAGCAGGCCGAGGGCGACCACGCCCAGGGTGTGGGTGATCGTCACCGACGCCGCCATGGGGAGGACGTCACGCATCCGGGCCCGGTCGCGGGCGGCGGCGGTGGCGGCCATGAGCGTCTTGCCGTGGCCCGGGGCGAGCGCGTGCATCGCGCCGAGGAACAGGGCGATGCCGAAGGCCAGCGCGCCGAAGCCGAGGGTGAGGTCATGGCTGGAGACCAGGTCGTCCAGGGCCCGGGTCCAGCGGTCCGCGCCGCGCGGGAGGATCGAGGCGCCCGGTGTGTCGCTCTCGCGCTCTGCCAGCGCGGGACCGCCGGGCCGCACCTGGAGGGCGGCGGCCGCGGTGTCCTCGGGGGACTGGAGCAGCTCCTGGGGGTAGTCGGTGAGCCGGTCCGACACCGACTCCTCCGGTACGTCCGACCCGGTCAGCGTCATCCGGTCGCCCTGCGCGGTGACCTCGCGCCAGCCGGGCCCGGAGTCCACGGCGGCGTGGAAGCGTACGTCGACGGCCCGGTCCGGCAGGGGGGCTGTCAGCCGGCACTCCACGCGGAGGGTCGTCAGCCCGGCCTGGCCCGGCCGCTCCTTTGCCCGGCTCGACGCGACGGACACCTCGACGGCCCGGCCGTCGACCGTCACCTCGGTGTCCGCGGCGGCCGTCGCGCATCGCTCGCGGGCCCATCCCGTCATGCCCCGGCGCTCGATGGCGGGCCCGGCCTGAGTGGCCGGGATCTCCGCCAGATCCTCCACGTGGAGGACCTTGAGCTGACCGGGGGCGGCGACCAGTCCGTCGTACCGGTTGACGGTGAAGTTGCCGAGCGGGTGCGCGCTCGCGGTCCCGCTGGGGACCAGCACGAGGGTGCAGGCGGCCGTCAGAACCGCCGCGCAGGAGGCGAACAGGCGCCGGGGGGACGTCACTTGGCCTCCAGAGCCTTCAGGGTCGTACGGGCTTCGGCGGCGCCGTGCGGTGCGAAGCCGGGGTTCAGATCCAGTGCCGCCTCGAGGGAGGCCTTCGCGGCCTTCTTCTCGCCGGCGGCGTACTCGACCATCCCCCGGTGGTACAGGAACGTCGCGTCCTTGTAGCCGGGCCCGGTGGCCCGCCGGGCGTACGGAAGGGCCTCCTCGTCGCGGCCGTTGACGTGCAGCGCCCAGGCGAGGGCGTCCGCCGTGTGGACCGTCTCGCGGCGCTTCCACTCGGCCTCGGCCGCGCGCAGGGCGGCCTTCTCGTCGCCGTGGTCGGCGGCGGCGAGCGCGGTGTCGAGGTCGGCGTTGACGCCGTTGGCGCGGGCGATCGCGGTGTAGGCGTTCACCAGCGCGTACTGCTCGCGGGCCGCCGACTTGTCGCCTTTCGCGTCGTACAGCTCGCCGAGGAGAACCAGCGGGCCCGGCAACGGGTAGGCGGACACGACCTGTTCGAGCCCGCGGACGGCTTCGGCGGTGTCGCCGCTCGCGGCTTGGGCGCGGGCGCGGCCCTCCAGCGCCGGGAGGTAGGTGTCGTCGGCGCCGAGGGCGCGCGCGTAAAGGTCGAGCGCCGTCTTGAGATCGCCCTGCTTCCAGGCCAGTTGGCCGAGCTGGGTGGCCACGTAGGCGATGTCGCCCCGGGTCACCGCCGAGTCGAGCGCCTGCCGCAGCACACGGCGGGCGGTCTTCACGTCGCCGCGCAGCTCGTACACATAGGCGTAGCGGGTGAACACGGGGATGCCGGGGCGGCGGGTGTCGGCGAGCTGTGCCGCCTTCAACGCCTCCTTGTAGCGGCCGAGTTCGACGAGGGCGTCGATCCGGCTGCACAACGCCCGTTCGCTGTAGGGGTTCTCCTTGAGCGCCCGGTCCGCGTAGCGCAGCGCGTCCTCGAACTCGTGCCGGGCGGCGGCGAGTGCGGCGAGGCCGGCGAGCGCCGGGTCGTTGTCCGGCCGCAGCTTCAGCGAACGCTTCAGGGCCTTCTCCGCCTGCGGGTAGCGGGAGGGGTCGCCCTTCGTGCGGGCCTGTTCCACGTAGGCGAGGCCGAGCGTCGACCAGGACCCGAAGTCCCGTGGCTGCTCCTTGAGATGGGACTGCAATGCCTTGACGGAGGTGTCGAGGTCCCCGCTCGCGAGCTGTGCCGCCGGGAGCCCCGGGGAGGAGGAGAGAGCAACCGTGCGGTCGTCGTCACGGGCGCCGAGCGCGATCGCGAACCCGGTGAACGCGACGGCCAGCGCGGTGGCACACGCGGTGAGGCGCACCAGCTGCCGCCGGACGGGCTCGGCGGCCCGTTCCGGCAGCGGAACGGGCGCGTCGTCGGAGCCGGCACGGGGCGCCTCGTCGGCCTCGGCAACGGGTTCCTCGTCGGCCTCGGCAACGGGCGCGTCGTCGGACCCGGTGACGGCCTCGGGCGCGTCCTCGGCCTCGGCGGCGGCCTCGGCGGCCTCGGCGGCCTCGCGCCCGTCGGTCTCGGGAGCCCCCTCGTCGGGGCGCGGACGTCCGTCCTGCGACGCGCTGTAGTTCGTACGCGGGGACATGCCCTCTCCTCAAAATCCTTGCCGAGAACCGGTGGTGACGTCGGTGAGGCGCGGCCCGCACCGTGGGGGATGGATACGAGCGGACCGCGCCGGTCGGTGGGCCGGGCCCCGCGGGGCCCGGCCGGGGTGGGCCCAGGGTCTTTCGTCTGGATCATGCCGACTTCGGGAGGGGGTGCCTCGACCCGCGGCCCAGGCGTGATCCAGACGACAGGTCCTAGTAGTAGGCCCGGTCGTTCCGGCGGCGCCACCACAGCAGGCCCGAGCCGATGAGCAGCACACCGGCCGCGCCGGCACCGGCGGAGGCCGCGATCAGCGAGGTGTCGTCCATGCCGGTCTCGACGCCACCGCCCAGCGCGCTGCGCACGTTGTTCGTGGTGTTGCCCTTGACCGTCTTGCCACGCGAACCGGCCGTCGGCAGACCGACGTACGGGAAGGACTTGCCGAACTTCTTGTCGTTCTTGTCGACCGCGTCGCCCAGGTCGTTCTTGGCGCCGACCAGTTCGCCCTCGACCACCTGGAGCGCGATGTCGATCACGTCGTCGGTGAGCCGGCGCCCGTTCGGGAAGCCCTGGTTGTCACCGTCGAGGACACCGAGCCGCTTCGGCTTCGCGGTGGGCTTGATGGAGGTGTTGAGGCGCAGCTGCTCCGACGGGGTCACGTGCGGCGGCTGGTTGAGGCCCTCGACACCCTTCAGGAAGACGTCGACGAGGTCGTTGCGCGGCGTCTTCGGGGCGGGGATCTTGTAGATCGCCTCGATCAGCTTCGGCAGCTCGGGCTCGGTGACGTTCTTCAGGAACTGCGCGTCCTCCGTGGGCGAGGACGCGTTGAACCTGTCCTTGTCCTTCAGCGGGTTGACGACCTCGTTCACCAGCGGCATGCCGAGGCGCGACACCTGGTGGAAGCGGCCGTTGGCACCCTTGCGCTGGGTCGTCGACCAGATGCCGACGATCGGCTGGTCCTTGGAGTAGGCGAGCGCCTCGCTCGGCACCTGGAGCGCGATCGAGTTGACGTTGTAGCCCTTGAGGGTGTCCCGCCCGACCTCGGAGAGGTCACCGCCGTACAGCAGGTCGAAGACCCGCAGGTCCAGGAAGAACGGGTCGTCGGCCTGGCCGGCGAACGTCGTCACACCGCTCGCGGTCTTGTAGACGGCGTCGTCGCGCAGCTTCCTGAAGTTCGGCATCGACGCCTTGCCGACGTTGGAGGGCGCCACCCACACGTCGTCGGCGAGCTTCGTCCGGGACACCGGGCGGCGGTCCCGCAGCTTGATCAGCTCGATGTCGTACGTCTGCGTGATGTTGAGGTCCGGGTCGTCCAGGCTCTCCACGACACCCGTGTTGTACAGGAACGTCCTGTCGTTCTTCGTCTTGGTGTCGAACGTGTAGCGGAAGATCAGGTCTTCCTTCGCGTCGCCGTCCTGGTCGACGCGGATGTCGTACTGGGCGTCCTCGGAGAACGGGAAGAAGTTCGGTCCGCCCGCCGGCTCCTCGAAGGGGATCCAGTTCGCGACGATGGTCGTCGTGTCCGGCCTGTCCGGGCTGACGAACGCGTACACGTCGGTGTTGTCGAACTGCGGCTCCCCCGAGATCAGGGGGGCCTCGCGGTGGCTGGAGGCGGAGGCCGTCCCCGGCTCCAGCACGGTGACGCCGGCGGCTGCGAGCCCTCCGGCGGCCAGCGAAGCACAGATGAGGGCCGCGATGCTCCGCCGCCCCGCGCCGCTCTTGGAAGTAGGTGTCGTCATGCCGTCCGTCCTCTGTCCCAACTTGCCTGACGAACGCCATTCGGAGCGCTCGGCAGGGTGGATTGGTCGAATCCCAAACGTTCTTACGGCGCGTTTGAAAGGTTGTCTCAGCGGAGAACGCGATTCCTCGATCGAGATCGGATCCGGAGCCCGTCAGGACCCGATCCGGTGCCCGTCAGGACCCGATCCGGCCGGATCCGATCGGATTCGTCGACGCGGGACCCGCGTTTTGGGCACGCTGATCCGTAACCCCATCCGGAGGTGGGGCGGTTGCGAATGCCTTACGCGCGGGGATGGCCGTGCTCGGCCGGAGACGAGGGGGAGCGAGTGGAGGCGGACAAACTTCTGGTCCGTGTGGCCGGAGGTGACCAGCGGGCCTTCGAGGAGCTGTACGCCCTGGTGTCCGGCCCGGTGTTCGGTCTGGTGCGCCGGGTCGTACGCGATCCCGCGCAGTCGGAGGAGGTGTCCCAGGAGGTGCTGCTCGAACTCTGGCGCTGCGCCGCCCGCTTCGACCCCGCCCGGGGCAGCGCCCTGTCCTGGATCCTCACGCTCGCGCACCGGCGCGCGGTGGACCGGGTGCGCAGCGCCCGCGCGGCCACCGAACGCGAGCAGCGCGAGGGGCGGCGCGCCCACGACACCGCTTTCGACCAGGTCGCCGAGGAGGTCGAGGCGGGACTCGAACGCCAGTGGGTTCGCCACTGCCTGGATCGGCTCACCACTCTCCAGCGCGAGTCGGTCACCCTCGCCTACTACGACGGCTACACCTACCGTGAAGTGGCCGAGCGGCTCTCGCTGCCCCTCGGCACGGTCAAGACCCGTATGCGCGACGGACTCACACGGCTGCGCGAATGCCTGGGAGGAGTCGCATGAGCGCCCTGATCGGCCTCGTGGCACACGAGGTCCCGTTCGGTTCCACCGCGTCCCGCGCCCGGGTGCCCGAGGGAGGCGCGGCATGAGCCTGTTCCGCCGCGAGGACCTCCACTCGCTCGCCGCCCCCTACGCGCTCGACGCCCTGGAACCCGATGAGCGCCGCCGCTTCGAGAAGCACCTGGAACGCTGCGACCGCTGCCCCGCCGAGGTGCGCGCCCTGGCGGAGGACGCGGTCCGCCTCGCCTGGTCGACGGCCGTCCCCGCGCCGGCCGCGATGCGCGACCGGGTCCTCGCCGCGGTACGGAGCACGCCCCAGGAGGCCCCGGCGCAGGCGCGGCCCCAGCAGCATCTGCCCGCGCATGTCTGGGGCACCGAGCCGCCGCCGAAGGCGCGCGCCCGTGCGCCCCGGATGCGCCCTTTGTTCGTGCCGCTGGCCACCGCGACGGCCGCCGCCGCGCTCGTCGTGGCGTCGCTCTTCGCCGTCCAGGTGAACCGGACGCAGGAACAGCTGGACGCGGAACGCGCGCAGTCACGTGAGATCGCCCACGTTCTCACCGCGCCGGACGCCCGTGCGACCAGTGAACGGGACGCGGACGGCAGGGGAATCGGAGTAATCGCTTCCGCCGAGGAGGGGAGTGCGATCGTCACCCTCACCGGATTCGAGGACCTCCCGCGCGATCGGGTGCATCAGCTCTGGCTCATGCGCCCCGACGTGCAACCACGCTCCCTGGGCCTCTTCGACGGCGACACGCCCTTGGTCACCAGCGGATTGGACACCGATGCGATGTCACTCGCCGTGACCGTCGAACCCGATGGGGGGTCATCGCAACCCACCAGCCAGCCAATTGTCCAACTCGCCCTGGAATCAGTCGGATTCGGAGAGTAATCGACAACGCCCTTACGGGGTAGGTGTTTACCGGGACCATGATTCCCGAGTGCTCGGATGGGGCGATATGGTTACGCTGCCCGGGCCGGGTGGACTCGTACGGGTGGGGAGTGACATGGAACAGATAACAGTCCGCAGGGCGCGAGTCCCTGCGATCACCTGCGGGAGCAGTGCGACCAGTTCGCGCCTCGACCGCCATCTCTCGGTGCTGAGCGGCCCCGCCGTGCCGCAGCGTGAGGCGGCAGAGGCGACCTCGCTGATGCGTGAGATAACGGCGCGGTCCCCACACGAGAAGCGTGCCGCCAGGGACACACGCGTCGGCCGGGTCTCGCTGTTCGCACCCCTGCGGCGGTTGCGCCGCTCGCTCTTCGGCAGCCGCTAGTACCGATCAATCTCAGCAGGAAGCCCGCGCTCAGGCGATCACACCGTCCCGGCGCAGCGCTGCGATCTCGTCGCCCGTCATCCCCACGGCGCGCAGCAGTGACTCGGTGTGTTCCCCGAGCGCGGGTACCGCTCCCATCCGTGCCTCGTCCCCGCCCGGCAGTGTGATGGGCGGCAACAGCGCCCTGAGCGGCCCCACGGGCGACCCCACCTCCCGCCACCGGTCCCGGGCCGCCAGCTGCGGATGCTGCGCCAGCTCGTGCACGTCCCGCAGGCGCGCGCACGCGATCCCGGCCGCCTCCAGCCGCGCCATCGCCTCGTCCGCGGCCAGCACGCCCAGGGCCTTCGCGACCGCCTCGTCCGTGCGCTCCCGGTGCGCGACCCGGGCCGGATTCGTCGCGAACGCCGGATCGTCCGCCAACTCCGGTCGCCCCAGCACCTGTTCGGCGAGCCGCCGCCATTCCCGGTCGTTCTGCACCGACAGCAGTACCCGGCCGCCGTCCGCCGTCGGATAGGCGTCGTAGGGCGCGATCACCGCGTGCGCGAGGCTCGTCCGCACCGGCGGTGTGCCGTCGTGCAGGGTGTGGTGCAGCGGGTGTCCCATCCACTCGGCGAGCGCCTCCAGCATCGACACCTCCACCGGCCCGCCGCGCCCGGTGGTGCCCCGGCGGACGAGCGCCGCCAGCACCCCCGAGAACGCGTACATCCCGGCGGCGATGTCCGCCGCCGGGACACCCGCCTTCACCGGCTGTTCCGGGGTGCCCGTCACCGACACCAGCCCGGCCTCGCACTGGACGAGCATGTCGTACGCCCGCTTGCCCGCGTACGGCCCCGACGCCCCGTAACCGGAGATGTCCACTGCGATCAGCCGGGGGTGCGCGGCACACAGCGTGACGGCGTCCAGGCCGAGCCGGACCGCCGCCCCGTGCGCGAGGTTCTGTACGAACACGTCCGCGTCCGCCACCAGCCGTCGTACGACGTCCAGGCCGCGCGGGTCCTTCAGATCGAGGGCGAGGGACTCCTTGCCCCGGTTGCACCACACGAAATGGGAGGCCAGCCCCCGGGCAGCGGTGTCGTAGCCGCGCGCGAAGTCACCGCCGTCCACCCGCTCGACCTTGATCACGCGGGCGCCGAGGTCGGCGAGCTGCCGGGTGGCGAAGGGCGCCGCCACGGCCTGCTCGACGGCGACGACGGTGATGCCGTCGAGGGGCAGGGGATCACCGGTGCCGGTCAGTGAGCGCATGCCGTGGATCATGTCCCCGGCGGGGCGCCGTTGTCAGCAGGGCGTGCCGAGTGTCACGTGCCCCGCACCGCCGTGACCGGGTCCGGCCCGTCCCCCGAACGGGCCGGAGGTCACCTGGGGCCGGCCGCGTAGGTGCGCACCGCGAGCGGCACGAACACCGCGAGCAGGACGGCGCACCAGGCCAGCGAACCGGCGACCGGATGGGCCACCGGCCAGGCGGCGCCGTCCGGTACGGGCGCGTTCCCGAACAGATCGCGCAGGGCCGTGCTGACCGCGCTGATCGGATTCCATTCGGCGGTGGTGCGCAGCCAGCCCGGCAGGCCGGCGGTCGGGATGTACGCGCTGGACAGCAGCGGCAGCAGAAAGGTGGCACCGCCCAACTGGCCTGCCGCGTCCTCGCTCCGGGTGAGCAGGCCGAGGAAGACGCCGATCCACACGGCCGTGAACCGGAACAGCAGCAACAGCCCGAACGCGCCGGCCGCCGCGAGCGCGCCGCCCTCGATCCGCCAGCCCACCGCCAGCCCCACCAGCAGGAACGGCACCGTCCCCGCCGCCGTGAGCACCACGTCCGCAGTCACCTGCCCGAGCGGTACGGCGGCCCGGCTCATCGGCAGGGTGCGGAAGCGGTCCATGACGCCCCGGTGGGTGTCCTGAGCGGCCTGGAACATGCCGGTCATGATCCCGCCGGCCGCTGTCGCCACCAGCAGACCGGGCACCAGGAACCGCCGGTACTCCTCGCCCGGCACCGCGAGGGCGCTGCCGAAGACGTACCCGAAGAACAGCAGCATCGAGATCGGCATCGTCTGGGTGAGGATCAGCAGCCCCGGGTTGTTCCGGGCCCGCCGCAGCTGACGGCCGAGCATCGCCGCGCCGTCGTACGCCAACGCGCTCATGCGGCACGCTCCTTGAGGCCCGTGAGGTCGGTCGCGGGCGCCTCGGTGAGGCGGAGGAACACATCGTCGAGGGTCGGCGGGCGCAGGCTCGCGTCGATCAACGGCACGCCGGCCGCGTCGAGTTCGCGGACGAGACGGGGGAGCGTCAGCGTCGGGTCGAGGGTGACCGCGCCGACCGCGTGCCGGTCGTGGTCGAAGGACGGCTCCGCTCCCGTGAGGTGGTCGAGGACGCCCGCCGCCTCGACCATCGCGTCGGCGTGCGCGACCACGACCTCCGCGTACCAGCCGATGAGCGCCTTGAGCTGGGGCGGCGAGCCGCTGTGCGCGATGCGGCCCCGGTCCATCAGCACGATCTCGTCGGCGAGCCGGTCCGCCTCCTCCAGGTACTGCGTCGTCAGCAGCACGGTCGTCCCCTCCGTCTTGAGGGCGCCCACGGCGTCCCAGATCTGGTTGCGGCTGACCGGGTCGAGCCCGGTGGTCGGTTCGTCGAGGAAGAGCACCGCCGGGTGCCGTATCAGGCTCGCCGCCAGGTCGAGCCGGCGGCGCATCCCGCCGGAGTAGGTGGAGACCGGCCGGTCGGCGGCCTCGGCCAGGCCGAAGCGGTCGAGGAGTTCGCCGGCGCGGGCGGTCGCGTCCCGGACGCGGTGCAGCCGCGCGAACAGCCGCAGGTTCTGCCGCCCGGTGAGGTCCTCGTCCACCGACGCGTACTGCCCGGTCACGCCGATCGCCCGCCGGACCGCGTCCGGCTCCCGTACGACGTCGTGCCCCGCGATCCGCGCCGAGCCCGCGTCCGGCCGCAGCAGCGTCGTCAGCAGCCGCACGGCCGTGGTCTTGCCCGCCCCGTTCCGGCCGAGCATCCCGACCACCGACCCCTCCGCCACGGCCAGATCCAGGCCCCGGACGGCATGGACGTCACCGAAACGCTTCTCCAGACCCTCACTAAGTACAGCGTACGTAGTAGTCATGGGTTGACCATAGCGCATTACGTACGCTGTACGTAACTAGGATGGTGGCCGAGGTGATGATCCATGGCTGGCCGACCGGCCGTACCCCAAGTGATCTGGGCGCGCCCCGAGCGCACCGGCCGAGGTCCCAGGCCCGCGTTCAGCCGCGCGGACATCGCCGCGGTGGCGGTGCGGCTCGCCGACGAGGGCGGGCTCGACGCCGTGTCGATGCGGCATGTCGCGGCCGGGCTGGGCTGCGGCACCATGTCGCTCTACAACTACGTGCCGCGCAAGGAGGACCTGTACGAGCTGATGGTCGACGCCGCCGGCGGCGAGCACGAGCTGTGGGAGCCGAGCGGGGACTGGCGGGCCGACCTGCGACGGGTGGCTCACCAGACGCGTGAGCTGATGCGCCGGCATCCGTGGCTGCCGCGGCTGATGTCACCGGTGTACGGGTTCAGCCCGAACGCGTTGCGGTTCCTGGAGCACTGTCTGGTCTGCATGGATCCGCTCGACGCGCCGTACGGCACCAAGCTGCAGCTCCTGGCGCTGCTCAACGGGTGCGTGACGACCTATGTCGCGAACGAGCTGGCGACGGCGGAGCGGACGCGGGCGCTGCCCTGGTCCGAGGAGCAGGAGAACCAGGCGCGGATCGCCTACCTGGGCGGTCAGATCGCTTCCGGCGCGTATCCGCGGATGGCGGCGGCGTTCATGGAGGACGCGGGGCCGATCGATCTGGAGGCCGTGTTCGAGTGGATGCTGGACAGGGTGCTGGACTCGTTCTCGCCGTAGGGGCGGGTCCGCTCACAGCAGGGTGAACTGGCCCTCCGGGCCCTCCTCGTCGTGGTCCAGCACCGAGGCCGGTTTGCGCGCCGCCGCCGTGACCGGGATGACGCCCGCCGTGCGCAGCTCCTCCGTGGTGAGGTGATCTTCCATCGGCAAGTCGGCCTGCAGCGGGCGCAGTTCGGCGAGGAGCGCCAGGACCGTGATCAGCTCCAGAAGTTCCGATGTCCAGGCCTGGGGCCAGGTCGAGGGGCGTACGGCCTCCAGCGAGCCCGGTTCCGCCGGCTCCGTGCGGCGGGCGAACCACGCGTCGAGGACGCGGACGCCGCCGACGTGGAAGTCCCAGGCCTCGGCGGGCACCGGCGAGATGCGGCCCTCGTCGAGCAGCAGGGCCTCCTCGGCCGGGTCGTAGCGGAGCTCCCCCGGGCGGGCCGGGAGCGGGGCGCGGACGTAGGGGCGGCGGCCGCCGGGGAGTTTGGGGCGGTCGCCGTCGCGGCGCATCAGCCAGAGGGCGCGACGGCCCAGTTCGACGCCGCGGGACCAGGTGCCGGGGTCCGGGGTGAGCGGGACCTCGATGCCTCGGGGGCCCGGGCGCGCGGTCACCAGGATCCACCCGAGGACGTCCAGGGGGTCGACGTGGTCGGCGCCGACACGGTCGGCGAGGTGCTCCGTCAGGCCCGGGGCGAGGTTCGGTTCCCGTGCGCCGGGCCGCCGGTACAGGGGGCGGACCCTGCCGACGCGCGGGCCGTGCGCGGGCGTCAGGGGCAGCACGGAGGTGGCGATGAGCACCGGCCCCGACGGTTCGGGCGCCGCCGTCTGCTCGACCACGAACACCTGGTGCTCGTCCGTGACCCGCCACAGCTCGGGGCGGGCCGCGTCGATGAGGCGGTGGTCGGGGATCAGCCACTGTTCGTCGAAGGGGGCGGCGAGGACCCGTACGGGCTCGGGGCAGGGGCCGGACTCGCGGACCAGCCGGCCGGTGCCGCCGGACCGGCCCGGCAGCCGGGGGACCGCGGAGGTGAGGGTGCGGGACCGGGTGAGGCCGAACAGGGCCGCACGGTCCGGGCCCTCCGCCTTCATCAGGGCGTCCCAGCGGGCCTTCAGGGAAGCCGCGTCGGGAGCCGCCGGCCACCCCCGGCCCAGCCGCGGCGGTGCGACGGACCACGGCATGAGGTCCGCGAGCAGCGGAGCGTCGTCGTGCGTCACGCGGGGCATGGTACGGCCTCGGGGATGGGGCGGGGGCCCCGGTCAGTGCGCATCGAGGGTGACCGTGAAGGAGAAGCGGTCGCCGCGGTAGTGGATGACCGCGACGTCCAGGACGCGGCCCGACTCGTCATAGGTGACGCCCGTGTAGTGCAGGATCGGGCTGAGCAGGGGGATCCGGAGCAGGCGGGCCGTCTCCGGGTCCGCGAGGCGGGCCTCGACGGTGTCGGTGATCCGGCTGATGGCCACACCGACGGCGTCCCGGAGCACCTTGGTCATCGGCCAGCGGAGCAGGTCCTCCCGGTCGATGCGTTCGGCCAGCTCGGGGCGGACGAAGTTGCGGGCGTGGTTGGTGGGCTCTGCCGTCTTCTCGTCGCCGCGCAGCCGGTGGTAGGTGGCCACCTCCGTCAAGTCCGGGAAGTACTCCGCAAGTTCACCCGACAGGGGGGTGATGCCCTCCTCCAGCAGCTCGGTCGTCATGCCCGACTGCTGGGCCACGATCGCGTCCACCGAGCCGAGCAGCCGCACGGGGGCGCCCCGTTGTGCGCCCGGCTCGATGAACGTGCCACGCCGCCGGTGCCGGCTGATCAGCCCCTCCTCCTCCAGTTCCTTCAGCGCCTGCCGCATGGTCAGCACGCTCACCCCGTAGTGCCCGGCCAACTGCTCCTCGGTGGGCAGGCGCAGCGGGTCATGGGGTGAGCGGCCCAGTATCGAGGCGCGCAGGGACTGCGAGACCTGATACCAGAGGGGCAGCTTGCGGTTCAGGACGATCGAGTCCGGGGCGAAGGAGGTCACGACGCTATCCGTACCCGGCCCGGCACGTTCAGTGCAACGGACCGAAGTGGCGCTGCAGGCCCGACCACACGGCGTCGTACCCCTGCTGGAGATGCTCCGCCGCTGCGGCCTGCGCCGTCGTCAGGATCGGCCACCGGGTCTCGAACATGAAGGCAAGCCCGTCGTCGACCTTCTGCGGCACCAGCTCGGCGGCGCTCGCCCGGTCGAAGGTCTCCCGGTCGGGGCCGTGCGCGGACATCATGGTGTGCAGGGAGCCGCCGCCGGGCACGAAGCCCCCTTCTCCGGCGGCCTTCGCGTCGTACGCGCCCTCGATGAGACCCATGTACTCGCTCATCACGTTCCGGTGGAAGTACGGCGGCCGGAAGGTGTCCTCACCCACCAGCCAGCGCGGCGCGAACACGACGAAGTCCACCCCGGCCACGCCCGGGGTGTCCGACGGCGAGGTCAGCACCGTGAAGATCGACGGGTCCGGGTGGTCGTAGGAGATGGAGCCGATGACGTTGAACCGGCGCAGGTCGTAGACGTACGGCGTGCAGTTGCCGTGCCAGGCGACCACGTCGAGCGGTGAGTGGTCGTAGACGGCGGTCCAGAGGTTCCCGCAGAACTTGTTCACCACCTCCACCGGGCCCTCCACGTCCTCGTACGCGGCCACCGGCGCCCGGAAGTCACGGGCGTTCGCGAGGCCGTTGGCGCCGATCGGGCCGAGGTCGGGCAGACGGAAGGGGGCGCCGTAGTTCTCGCAGACATAGCCGCGGGCGGTGGCGTCGAGGAGTTCGACGCGGAAGCGGACGCCACGCGGGACCAGGGCGACCTCGCCGGGCTCCGCGTGCAGGAGGCCGAACTCGGTGCGCAGGAGGAGACCGCCCCGCTCGGGGACGATCAGCAGCTCGCCGTCGGCGTTGCCGAGGACTCGGTCCATGGAGGAGGTGGCGTGGTAGAGGTGAACGGCCATGCCCGTGCGCTGGGCCGCGTCGCCGTTGCCGCCGAGCGTCCACAGGCCGGCGAGGAAGTCGGTGCCCGCCGGGGGCTCCGGGAGGGGGTTCCAACGCAGGCGGTTGGGGTCGGGGACGGTCTCGGTGAAGGGGCCCGTGCGCAGCGTGCCGTTGTCCGTGCGGGAGAAGGCGGGGTGCGCGGCCGACGGGCGGATGCGGTAGAGCCAGGAGCGGCGGTTGTGCGCCCTCGGCTCGGTGAACGCGCTGCCGCTGAGCTGCTCCGCGTAGAGGCCGAGAGGGGCGCGCTGGGGGGAGTTGCGGCCCTGCGGCAGCGCGCCCGGTACCGCCTCCGAGGCGTGCTCGTTGCCGAAACCGGAGAGGTACTCCAGCCCCTCGGCCGTCTTCCTCGCGTCCCCGCTCATGATCGCTCCCTCGCGCTCCTGATTCCTATGCATCACCGTAGGATTCGAGTCGGGCGGGCGCAAGAGGGCCGCCGGCCGGATCGCGGCAGGCCGTGGCGCCCCCTTTGGTCTCATCGGGTGTCATCGGGTGCGGCGGAGAACCGGACCCGAGAGGGATCCGTCTTGTCAGTGCGGTGCTCTACGCTCCCGGCAGGCCCAGGACGTGCGGATGTTCGTCGTTCGCCGTGTTCGACCGCTGCGGGGGAGTGGCGGTACCGGCCGTACCTGTATCGGAAGCTCATCGGACCTCGGCGGAAAGGCATCATGAAGCCCGTGTCCCAGGCGACCTCCCTGCGCCGCGCACCCGTGCAGCGGCGCAGTGCCGAACGACTGACCAGGATCCTCGACGCCTGCGCCGATCTCCTCGACGAGGTGGGTTACGACGCGCTGAGCACCCGTGCCGTGGCGTCGCGCGCGGGTGTGCCCATCGGCTCCGTCTACCGCTTCTTCGGCAACAAACGCGCGATGGCCGACGCGCTCGCCGAACGCAACCTCGACCGTTTCACCGAGCGGGTCGGACGCCGTCTGGAGGGCACCGACGACCGGGACTGGCGCACCGCCATGGACGCCGTCCTCGACGAGTACCTCGACATGAAGCGCCACGCCCCCGGCTTCGCCCTCATCGACTTCGGCAACCAGATCCCCGTCGGCGGCAGCCGGCAGGAACCCAACACCCGCGTCGCCGACCGTCTCTCCGAGCTGCTCTCCGCCTTTATCGGCCGCACGCCCGACGAGGACCTGCGCCGCACCTTCCTCATCGCCGTGGAGACCGCTGACACCCTCGTCCACCTCGCCTTCCGGGTCTCCCCCGAGGGGGACGCGCGGATCATCGAGGAGATGCGGGAGCTGCTGCGGGCCTATCTCGCACGCGTCCTGGACTGATCGATCCGCCCCCGGCCCCGCTCGCCCCTCCCGCTGATGCATACCGGTCGGTATGCTCGGCTGCGGCGCCGCGCCTCCCCTGCGCGCGGCGCCCGTCCGAGCGCCATCGCCGTCGCCCTCCGGGAGGACCCGTGTCCACCACCACCGACTCCCGCACCGCCCTGCGGGTCTGCCCCCTCTGCGAGGCCACCTGCGGGCTCACCCTCACCATCGAGGGCACCCGGGTCACCAAGGCCCGCGGCGACCGGGACGACGTGTTCAGCAAGGGGTTCATCTGCCCGAAGGGCGCCTCGTTCGGCGCGGCCGACGGCGACCCCGACCGGCTGCGCACCCCGCTTGTCCGCAAGGACGGGGAACTGCGAGAGGCCACCTGGGCGGAGGCCTTCGACGCCGTCGCCGCCGGACTGCGGCCGGTCGTCGAGGCGCACGGCCCGAACGCCGTCGGCGTCGTCCTCGGCAACCCGAACGTGCACACCATGGCGGGCGCCCTCTACCCGCCCGTCCTCCTCGCCAGGCTCGGCACCCGCAGCCTGTTCACCGCCTCCACGGTCGACCAGATGCCCAAGCACGTCTCCAGCGGACTTCTCTACGGCGACGCCCACGCCATCCCCGTACCGGACCTCGACCGAACCGACCATCTTCTCCTCCTCGGCGCCAACCCGCTGGAGTCCAACGGCAGTCTGTGCACCGCCCCCGACTTCCCCGGCAAGCTCAAGGCCCTCAAGTCCCGCGGCGGCACCCTCACCGTCGTCGACCCGCGCCTGACCCGCACGGCCAAGCTCGCCGACCGGCATGTGGCGATCCGCCCCGGCACGGACGCGCTGCTCCTCGCGGCGATGGCGCACGTCCTCTTCGAGGAGGACCTCGTCGGCCTCGGGGACCTCGCCCCGCATGTCCTGGGCATCGAGCAACTCGCAGATTCCGTAAGGGAGTTCACCCCCGAGGCCGTCGCGGAGGCGTGCGACGTCGACGCCGGCACGATCCGTACCATGGCACGCGAACTGGCCGCCGCGCCCACCGCCGCCGTCTACGGCCGCATCGGCAGCTGCACCGTCCCGCACGGCACCCTCGCCAGCTGGCTGGTCGACGTCCTCAACATCCTCACCGGCAACCTCGACCGGCCCGGCGGCGCCCTGTTCCCCCTCGCCGCCACGGACAAGACGCCCCGGCCCGCCGGCCCCGGCCGCGGCTTCGCCCTCGGGCGGTGGCACAGCCGGGTGAGCGGCCACCCCGAGGCCAAGGGCGAGCTGCCGCTGTCCGCGCTCGCCGAGGAGATCGACACCGCCACACCCGAGGGCACCCCCATCCGCGCTCTCGTCACCGTCGCCGCCAACCCCGTGCTCTCCGCGCCCGACGGCGACCGTCTCGACAAGGCGCTCGACTCGCTGGACTTCATGGTCAGCGTCGACCCCTACCTGGGCGAGACCGCCCGCCACGCCGACGTCGTCCTGCCGCCGCCCCCGCCCTCGCAGGCGCCCCACTTCGACTTCGCGTTCAACGCGTTCGCCGTCCGCAACCAGGTCCGCTACAACCGTGCCGCGGTGCCCCTGGAGGACGACCGCATGGCGGAGACCGAGATCCTGGCGCGCCTGACCCTCGCCGCCACCGGCATGCACGGCGCCGACCCCTCGGCCGTGGACGACCAGGTCATCGGCCAGACACTCGGCAGGGCGGTCAAGGAGGCCCACTCACCGGTCCACGGCCGGGACCCGAAGGAACTGGCCGCCCTCCTCACGGGCGACAGCGGCCCCGAACGGCGGCTCGACATGATGCTGCGCCTCGGCCCGTACGGCGACGGCTTCGGCGCCCGCCCCGACGGCCTGAACCTGGAGAAGCTGCTCGCCCACCCGCACGGCATCGACCTCGGACCGCTGCAGCCCCGGCTGCCCCAGCCGCTCAAGACGGTCAGCGGCAGGATCGAACTGCTGCCAGGGCCGATCGCCGACGATCTGCCGAGGCTCCGCGCGGCCCTCGGGGAGCGCACGGACGGACTGGTCCTCATCGGCCGCCGTCATCTGCGGTCCAACAACAGCTGGCTGCACAACATCCCCGCCCTCACCGGCGGCACCAACCGCTGCACGCTGCACATCCACCCCGAGGACGCCGCACGCCTCGACATCACCGACGGGGACGCCGTCAGGATCAAGGGCGCCGGGGGAGAGGTCACCGCCCCCGCCGAGGTCACCGACGGCGTACGCCGGGGCGTCGTGAGCCTTCCGCACGGCTGGGGACACGACCGGCCGGGCACCCGGATGAGCCACGCCGCGCTCGACCCCGGGGTCAACGTCAACCAGCTCCTCGACGGCTCGCTCCTTGATCCACTGTCGGGCAACGCGGTCCTCAACGGGGTGCCCGTGGAGGTCGCCCGAGCAGACGCAACGCTGTGACCTGGAGTTCTGCGCTTATTGCTCGCATGTCAACGTCTTGTTAACGCTTGTGGAGCCGCCCTAACGTCGTCGCACCGCCGGTGCCCTGGTGGGAGTTCAAGGGCGAACGTTAGGTATCCACATGTTGACCATCCTCGGCTTCGCCATGATCGCGACCTTCCTGGTCCTGATCATGATGAAGAAGATGTCGCCGATCGCGGCGCTCGTGCTGATCCCCGCTCTCTTCTGCGTGTTCGTAGGGAAGGGCGCCAAGCTCGGCGACTACGTCATCGAGGGGGTGGGCAACCTCGCGCCCACCGCCGCGATGCTCATGTTCGCCATCGTCTACTTCGGCCTCATGATCGACGTCGGCCTCTTCGACCCGATCGTCCGAGGCATCCTGAAGTTCTGCAAGGCCGACCCGCTGCGCATCGTCATCGGCACGGCGCTGCTCGCCGCGATCGTCTCGCTCGACGGCGACGGCTCCACGACCTTCATGATCACCGTCTCGGCGATGTACCCGCTGTACAAGCGCCTGAAGATGAGCCTGGTCGTGATGACCGGTGTCGCCGCCACCGCCAACGGCGTGATGAACACGCTGCCCTGGGGCGGTCCGACCGCCCGCGCCGCCACCGCGCTCAAGCTCGACGCGGGCGACATCTTCGTCCCGATGATCCCGGCGCTCGCCGTCGGCCTCCTCTTCGTCTTCGTCCTCGCCTACTTCCTCGGTCTGCGGGAGCGCAAGCGCCTCGGTGTGCTGAGCCTCGACGAGGTCCTGGAGCAGGACAAGATCGTCAAGGACGAGGAGAAGGAGCAGTCCGAGGAGACCGTCCTGGTCGGCGCGGGCGCCTCCGTCGCCGCCGGCTCCGGTGACGACAAGGCCCGTACGACGAAGACCACCGGCGGCGCCGGCTCCGGCACCGGCGCCGACCCCGAGGACGACGACGTCGAGGACGTCCGCCTCCAGGGCCTGGACCCCAACCGCCCGACGCTGCGCCCCAAGCTGTACTGGTTCAACGCGCTGCTCACGGTCACGCTGCTCACCGCCATGATCATGGAGTGGCTGCCGATTCCCGTGCTGTTCATCCTCGGCGCCGCGCTCGCCCTGACGGTCAACTTCCCGCACATCCCCGACCAGAAGGCCCGGCTCGCCGCCCACGCCGACAACGTCCTCAACGTCTCCGGCATGGTCTTCGCCGCCGCCGTCTTCACCGGCGTCCTCCAGGGCACCGGCATGGTCGACTCCATGGCCAAGTGGATCGTCGACGGCATCCCGGAGGGCATGGGCCCGCACATGGCCCTCGTCACCGGCTTTCTGAGCCTGCCGCTCACCTACTTCATGTCCAACGACGGTTTCTACTTCGGCGTCCTGCCGGTCCTCGCCGAGGCCGGTGCCGCCCACGGTGTCTCGCCCCTGGAGATCGCCCGCGCCTCCCTCGTCGGCCAGCCGCTGCACATGTCCAGCCCGCTCGTGCCCGCCGTCTACGTCCTCGTGGGCATGGCGAAGGTGGAGTTCGGCGACCACACGAGGTTCGTGGTGAAGTGGGCGGCGCTCACCTCGCTGGTGATCCTGGGGGCCGGAATCCTCATGGGCATCATCTGAGTCGAGGAGAACCATCGTCATGAGGCCCGGCAGGAACCGCGGCTGGCTGCTCCGTCTCGTCATCGCCTTCAGCTTCGCGCAGGGGGCGGTGTCGATGGCGCGGCCCGCCGTCTCCTACCGGGCCCTCGCGCTGGGCGCCGACGAGCGGGCGATCGGTGTGATCGCGGGGGTCTACGCCCTGCTCCCGCTGTTCGCCGCCGTCCCGCTCGGCCGCAGGACCGACCAGGGGCGGTGCGCGCCCCTGCTGCCCGTCGGCGTCGTCCTCATCGCCGGCGGCTGCGCCATGAGCGGTCTGGCGAACTCCCTGGTGGCGATGGCCGTATGGAGCGGTGTGATGGGTCTGGGCCATCTCTCCTTCGTCATCGGCGCCCAGTCGCTGGTCGCCCGGCAGTCCGCGCCGCAGGAACACGACCGCAACTTCGGCCACTTCACCATCGGCGCCTCCCTCGGCCAGCTGATCGGCCCGATGGCCGCGGGCGCCCTGATCGGCGGCCCGGACATGGCGCGTACCAGCGCCCTGGCGCTGGTGGTCGCGGGCGCGGTCGCGGCGGTCGCGTTCACCTCGCTGTGGCGCATCGAGCGCCCGGCCGATCCCACGTCCCCCACGGAGCAGGGCAAGCGGGTCCCCGTGCACCGCATTCTGCGGACCAGGGGAGTGCCCGGCGGCATCTTCATCAGCCTCGCCGTGCTGTCGGCGACCGACATCCTCACCGCGTATCTCCCGGTCGTCGGAGAGGACCGGGGCATCGCGCCGTCCGTCATCGGCGCGCTGCTGAGCCTGCGCGCGGCGGCCACCATCGCCTGCCGCCTGGTGATGACGCCCATGCTGCGCCTGCTCGGCCGCACCGCTCTGCTCACGGTGACCTGTGTGCTCGGGGCCCTGCTGTGCGCCGGGATCGCGGTGCCGGTACCGGTGTGGGCGCTGGCCGTGATGCTGGGCGCGCTCGGCTTCTGCCTGGGGGTCGGACAGCCGTTGTCCATGACGACGGTCGTGCAGGCCGCTCCGGACGACGCCCGTTCCACCGCCCTCGCCCTGCGGCTGACGGGCAACCGGCTCGGGCAGGTCGCGGCGCCCGCCGCCGCGGGTCTGATCGCCGGTGTGGCGGGCGTGGCCGCGCCGTTCGTGATGCTCGGCGTGCTGCTGCTGCTCTCGTCGGGGACAGCCCTGCGCTCGCCGGCCGGGCCGGGGCGGGGGAGCAGCGGGAGGGACGACGCCGTCGAACTGGGCGGATCCGGCCCCGGGGCGGCCCTGGGCCGGAAGAGGGACATCTGACGGGGTGTGAGGCGCGGCGCCCGCCGTCTCCCCGGGGTCATGACAGAGAGTCAGAGCAAAGCGTGATTTGTATGACAATCACCTGACTCGGAGGTCTCGCATGTCCCCCTCGCCACGCCCCCGCCGCGCCGGAGCGCGCGCGAGTGCCGCCGTCCTCGCGACACTCACCGCCGTGGGAGTCCCCCTGATCGCGGCGCCGGCCGCCGTCGCGGCGCCCGGCGACCCCGACGTCAAGATCCACAAGGTGGGCTTTCCGTTCAGCAGCCAGCGCAACCAGCCGGTCGTCTGCGACTTCTACCTCGCCGCCTTCAACTTCCGTCCGACACAGAGCATCGCCTGGTCGATCCAGGGGCTGCCGCTGGTCCCGGGTGCCGAGCCCGTCGCCGAGGGTGCCATCGTGCCGTCCGCCGACGGCAGCGGGCACACCCCGCCGGTGTTGCCCGACGGCGGGGTGCGGTTGCCGACGGGGGACTACCGGCTCACCTGGCGCATCATCGGCGACCCGGCCGCGCCCCGGACGAGGGACTTCACCGTCAGCTGCCCGCTCGGCGGTCCTCCGGCCGGTGGCGGCGGTCTCGCCATGACCCAGGACTTCTCGTCGGCCGCCGGCGCGGCGACCGTGGGACTCTCCGCGGCCGGTGGGGCGGCCTATCTGCGGCTGCGCCGTCGTCGCGCCGATGGCGCCGCGTAGGCGCACCCCGAGGCCCTGGTACCGGACGCGCGCCTACCGCCTCACACGAACGATCGTGCTGACCGTCGTGCTGGTGGTGAGCGTCGCGAACTGGGCGACGGACGAGGAGCGGGTCGCCTCCACCGGCGCCGGCCTCGCCGGGGCCCAGCCCGGGGCGCGCGATGCGGGGGCATCGCGCGCCCCGGAGCCCCGGTACTACACACCGCCGCGCTCCACGCCACCGTCGCCCGCGGCGCGCCCGAAGCGGGCGACCACGTCGCGCACACCGCCGGTAGCGACCACCGCACCCGGGGCTCCTTCGGGCGTGGCGCCCCCGTCCGCAGGGGGCGCCAAGGCCGTCGGCCGGTCCGGCCGGTCCGGCCGGTCCGGTGGCCCCGGTGGGTCCGGCGGGGTGTCTGGGGGCGCGGTCACCGGGCGCCCGAAAGGCGCCGGGCCCGCCCGCCCCACCCCCACGAGGCCGGGGAAGCCGCGCACGCCCGCGCGGCCCCTTACGCTCCCGCGCTCACCGGCGAAGACCCTCACCATCCCCTACCTCGGTCTCAAGGCCCCGGTCATGGGACTCCGGCTCGACCGGGAGGGGCGGCTGCCCGCGCCACCGGACGACAGGCCGAAACTGGTCGGCTGGTACGCGGCGGGCCCCGCGCCCGGCGGCCCCGGCACGGCGGTCGTGGTCGGCCACCGCGACACCCGGACGGGACCCGCCGTGTTCGCCGCGCTGGAGATGGTCCGACGTGGCCGCGTCGTCGAGGTCCTGCGCGCCGACGGCCGTACCGCCGTCTACACGGTGGACGCCGTGAAGACGTACGAGAAGGCCCGCTTCCCCAACGACCTGGTCTACGGCACCCGGAACCGCCCCGAGCTGCGCCTGATCACCTGCGGCGGGGCCTACGACCGGAGGAAGGGCTACGCGAGCAACGTGGTCGTCTTCGCCCACCTCACAGACGTCCGGGGCCCCGCGCGGAGGGGGTGAACCGGCGCGCGGGGGGCGGTGACCGGCTCCTCGGCGGCTCCGGGGGCGTACGGGCGCATGTGCGGCCCGGACCCGGCGCGGCCGACGCCCCGGAGCCGGTGATTCCGTTAGAGGTGTGGGCATGACCACGCACTCCGCTCGTACCCGGCATCTCACCCGCACCCGTGTCGCCCTCGCGGTGGCCGCCTGTCTGCTCGCCGTCGGGGCCCCGGCGGCGTACGCCACCCTCGCCGACGACGTCTCCTCCGGTCCCGTGGTCGCGCCCGGACGAGAGGCGCCGTACATCGAGACCCGGCTGTTCTTCGGCACGGAGCGGCCTGAGGGCGGACCGGCCGTCACCGACGAGGAGTTCATGGACTTCGTCGACCAGGAGGTCACACCCGGCTTCCCCGACGGGCTCACCGTGCAGCAGGGGCGCGGGCAGTGGCGGGACGCGAGCGGGGCCGTCGAGAGGGAGCGGTCGTACGAGCTGATGCTGCTGTATCCGGTGTCGGCGGCCGTCGCGAGCGACCGGAAGATCGAGGAGATCCGCAGCGACTACCGGAAGACGTTCGCCCAGGAGGCGGTGGCCAGGGTGGACGACCGCGCCGGGGTCGACTTCTGAGGCGGTCACCTCCCGCGAAGGGTGCCGCCGCGGCACCGGAGCCCCGGTGGACGGGGCGGTCGTCACAGCTCCCCGCTCTGGTGCCGGAAAACTATCAGAGCTAGTTTTTGGTGCGGACCACTCGGCGGCACATCGGAAGGCACCACCGTGAAGGCACACGACGGCATGTACATCGGCGGAGACTGGCGGCCCGCCTGCGGCACCGACACCATCGACGTGGTGAACCCGGTCGACGAACAGGTGATCGGCCGGGTGCCGGCCGGCACCGCCGAGGATGTCGACGCCGCCGTACGCGCCGCACGGGCCGCCCTGCCGGGCTGGGCCGCGACGCCGCCGGCCGAGCGCGGCGCGGTGATCGGCGCGCTGCGGGACGCGCTCGCCGCGCGCCGGGAGGAGATCGCCAAGACGGTGACGGCGGAGCTCGGCTCGCCGCTGTCGTTCTCCCAGAAGGTGCACGCCGACCTGCCGATCACGGTCGCCGGCTCGTACGCCGAGCTGGCCGCGAGACACGCCTTCGAGGAGAAGGTCGGGAACTCGACCGTGCTGCACGAACCCATCGGCGTGGTCGGCGCGATCACCCCCTGGAACTACCCGCTGCACCAGATCGTCGCCAAGGTCGCCCCGGCGCTCGCGGCGGGCTGCACGGTCGTCCTGAAGCCCGCCGAGGACACCCCGCTCGTCGCCCGGCTCTTCGCACAGGCCGCGCACGAGGCGGGGGTGCCCGCAGGGGTGTTCAACCTGGTCACCGGTCTCGGCCCGGTCGCCGGGCAGGCCCTCGCCGCGCACGACGGCATCGACATGGTGTCCTTCACCGGCTCGACGGCGGTCGGCCGCGGCATCGGCGCGACCGCGGGCGCGGCCGTCAAGAGGGTGGCGCTGGAACTCGGCGGCAAGTCGGCCAACGTCATCCTGCCGAGCGCCGACCTCGCCAAGGCGGTCGGTGCCGGCGTCGCCAACGTCATGTCCAACTCCGGGCAGACCTGCAGCGCCTGGACGCGGATGCTGGTGCACACCTCCCAGTACGAGCAGGCGGTCGAGCTGGCCGCGACCGCCGCCGCGAAGTACGGCGAGCGCATCGGCCCGCTGGTCAACGCCAAGCAGCGGGACCGGGTGCGCGGGTACATCGAGAAGGGTGTCGCCGAGGGTGCCCGACTGGTCGCAGGAGGTCCTGAATCCCCGTACGAGAAGGGCTACTTCGTGAGCCCGACCGTCCTGGCCGACGTGACCCCCGGGATGACCGTCGCCCAGGAGGAGATCTTCGGCCCCGTGCTGTCCGTCCTGCGCTACGAGGACGAGGAGGACGCCCTGCGTATCGCCAACGGCACGGTGTACGGGCTCGCCGGTGCCGTCTGGGCCGCCGACGAGGCCGAGGCGGTCGCCTTCGCCCGCCGCATGGACACCGGCCAGGTCGACATCAACGGCGGCCGCTTCAACCCGCGGGCGCCCTTCGGCGGTTACAAGCAGTCGGGGGTGGGCCGCGAGCTGGGGGCCCACGGTCTGGCCGAGTACCTCCAGACCAAGTCGCTCCAGTTCTAGTTCCATTGCCCGTTCCGGTGCCCGAGCCCGTTCCGGTGCCCGTGCCCCTTGCCCGTGCCCTGTGCCCCGTGCCTTGCCCGTTGTCGTAGTCGTAGGAGAGCCGTTCCGTCATGACCGTTCGAGCCGCCGTACTGCCCGCTGTCGGGGCGCCGTTGGAGATCGCCGAGATCGAGCTGCCGGAGCCCGGGCCCGGCCAGGTCCGGGTGCGGCTCGCCGCGGCCGGGGTCTGCCACTCCGACCTGTCGCTGTCCGACGGGACGATGCGGGTGCCGGTGCCCGCCGTGCTGGGGCACGAGGGGGCGGGGACGGTGCTGGCCGTCGGGGAGGGCGTCACCCATGTCTCGCCCGGTGCCGGCGTCGTCCTCAACTGGGCTCCGTCCTGCGGCGGTTGCCACGCCTGCTCGCTCGGTGAGGTGTGGCTGTGCGCCAACGCGCTGACGGGCGTGGGGAACGTGTACGCCCGGCGCGCGTCCGACGGCACGGACCTCCACCCCGGCCTGAACGTGGCCGCGTTCGCGGAGGAGACGGTGGTCGCCGCCGGGTGCGTACTCCCCGCCCCGGACGGCATTCCGCTCACCGAGGCGGCCCTCCTCGGCTGTGCCGTCCTGACCGGGTACGGGGCGGTCCACCACTCGGCGCGGGTGCGGACGGGCGAGACCGTCGCGGTGTTCGGGGTCGGCGGGGTGGGCCTCGCGGCGCTCCAGGCGGCGCGGATCGCGGGGGCGTCGCGGGTCGTGGCGGTGGATGTCTCCCCGGCGAAGGAGGAACTGGCGCGGGCGGCCGGGGCCACGGAGTTCGTCGTCGCCTCCGAGGACACCGCCCGCGAGATCCGCGCGCTGACCGGGAAACAGGGGGTCGATGTCGCCGTGGAGTGCGTGGGACGGGCGGTGACGATCCGCACGGCCTGGGAGTCCACGCGGCGGGGCGGCCGTACGACGGTCGTCGGGATCGGCGGCAAGGAGCAGCAGGTCACGTTCAACGCACTGGAGATCTTCCACTGGGGGCGCACTCTGTCCGGCTGCGTCTACGGGAACTCGGACCCGGCGCGTGATCTGCCGGTACTCGCCGACCATGTCAGGGCCGGCCGTCTCGACCTCGGTGCGCTGGTGACGGACCGCATCGCCCTGGACGACATCCCGGCGGCCTTCGACAACATGCGCGCGGGCAAGGGGGGCCGGGCGGTCGTGACGTTCTGACCCAGGGGGTCCCGCCCTGCCGCTCCCGCCCCCACGCCGCCGGTGGGTGAGGGGGCGGTTCGGGCTGTGTACGGACGTGCGGGTGCGTAGGGGCCGGTCACGCAGTTCCGCGCGCCCCTGGAACGCCCCTGCGGGCCGATGAGAAGCGCGGGGCGCAGCCCCCGCTGTCAGGGGCGCAGGGAACTGTGCGAGACCCCCCCACACGCCCGCAGCCGCCGACGAACCGCGCGCCCCCGAGCCATCAGGCGCACCCCCAGCCACCCACCATCCCGAATCCACTCGTGCAGAACCGTTGACCCGCATACCGTCCGGTCAGTACGTTCCCCCGCAACGTCCCCGCACCCACCGGAGTGTGCACGCATGGACAGCGCTCCTTCCCCTCGTCCCCAGCAGCCCGACGCCCGCCACCGCCGCAAGGTCGCCACGGCCGCGGCACTCGCCTCAGCCGTCGAGTGGTACGACTACTTCGTCTTCGGCATAGCCGCAGCCCTCGTCCTGGGCGACCTGTACTTCCCCGCAGGCAGCTCCTCCGCGGGAGTCCTCGCGGCGTTCGCCACCTTCGCCGTCGGCTTCCTCGCCCGCCCCCTCGGCGGAGTGGTCGCCGGTCACCTCGGCGACAAACGCGGCCGCAAGCCGATGCTGGTCCTGGCGCTCACCCTGATGGGCCTCGCCACCACCGGCATCGGCCTCCTCCCCACGTACGAGACGATCGGGATCGCCGCTCCGGTCCTGCTCGTCCTCCTCCGTGTCGCCCAGGGCGTCGCCGTCGGCGCCCAGTGGGGCGGTGCGATGCTGCTCGCCACCGAGTACGCCCCCGAGGGCAAGCGCGGGGTGTACGGCAGCTTCGTCCAGCTCGGCGTGCCGATCGGTGTGGTGAGCGCCAACTCCGTGTTCCTCGTCGTGGGCGCGGCCACCAGTGAGACCGCGTTCGCCGCGTGGGGCTGGCGCGTCCCCTTCCTGATCGGCCTGTTCGTCCTCGGCCTGGCCTGGTACATCCACCGGCGGGTCGAGGAGACCCCCGAGTTCCGGGCGGCGGAACGGGCGCTGGCGGAGAAGGAGAAGAGCGAGAAGAGCTCGCCGCTGCGGACGATCCTCCGCGGCCACCTCGGCACCGTCTTCCTCGCCGGCGGCTCCTTCGCGGTGAACACCGCGACGTTCTACATCCTCATCACCGGTGTACTCGACTACACCACCCGCGAGCTCGACATGAAGCGCGGCGCCGTCCTCGCCGTCTCGCTCTGTGTCAGTCTCACCCAGCTCGTCCTGATCCCCGCCGCCGCGGCCCTCTCCGACCGGGTCGGCCGTATCCGGATCTACGCGTTCGGTGCGGTCGGCATCGCGCTGTGGGCCGTGCCCCTCTTCCTGCTCATCGACACCGGGTCCCTGGTGTGGCTGGCCGTCGGCACCTTCGTCGCCAGCTGCTTCCTCAGCATCATGTACGGGCCCCAGGCCGCCCTGTTCGCCGAACTGTTCACGCCCGAGATGCGCTACACGGGTGCTTCGCTCGGCTACCAGATCGCGGCGGTGTTCGGCGGTGGACTCGCCCCGTTCCTGATGGTGCTGCTCCTGGAGGCCACGGGCACGTCCATGGCGGTGTCCGCGTACATCATCGTGCTCTCGGTGGTGGCGCTCCTGTCGATCAGGGTCCTCGCCCGCCGGGCGGGAGCGCGGACGGAAGCGGTGCCGCGGACGGAGCCGGCGGAACAGGTCGGCTGACCGCCGACACGTGTCAGCGAAATCCCGCCCTCTCCTGGTGCCTGGTGCCGTGACCGGCGTCGCGGGGCGGGCGGGAGTTCGCGGACACGGCCTCTAGGAGGTCTGCTCACGCTGCGGCCGTGGCTCCGGAACCGTGTCCGGAGCCACGGCCACTGCCACATCCGTCACCTCGGCCGCTCCGGTCACCCCCGCAGTGTCGGCCGCACCCCGCGCCCCCGCCCGCGGCCGGGATCGCGACACCGCCACGCCCGCCAGACACAGCGCACCACCGGCCAGGGTGAGCACCCCCGGAACCTCGTCCAGCGCCAGCCAGGACATCAGGACGACCAGCGCGGGCACGGCGTACGTGGTCGCACCCATCCGGCTCGCGGTCGTCCTGGCCAGGGCGTACGCCCAGGTCGTGAACGCCAGCGCGGTCGGGAACACGCCCAGGTAGACCATGTTGAGGGTCGCGGAGAGCGGCGCGTCGGCCGCCTCCCGCACCAGCTGTCCGGTGAACGGCAGGCACAGCACCGCGCCGGCGAGACAGCCGAAGGTGGTCACCTGGAGGGCGCTCGCCGAGCCCAGCGCGGGCTTCTGCGCGACCACGCCGCCCGCGTACGCCACCGCCGCGAGCACACACAGCACGACTCCCAGCACCGATGCCCCGCCCTCGCCGGACATCGAAAGCCCCACCGCGACCGCACCCGCGAACGACACCGCCATGCCCGCGAGCAGCCGGGGCGGCATCGGGTCGCCGAGCAGACGGGCGCCGAGCAGGGCGATGAGGAGCGGGCCGATGTTGACGACCAGCGCCGCCGTACCCGCGTCGACCTGCTGCTCTCCCCAGTTCAGGGCGACCATGTAGAACCCGAACCAGAGCACCCCGGACACGGCGATTCCCCGCCACGCGGCCCGCGGCGGCCATCCCTCCCGCCGCGCCGCCCAGATCAGCCCGAGCGTCACCGCCCCGGCCGCCAGCCGTCCCAGCGCCAACGCCCCCGGCGAGTACGCCTGCCCGGCACTGCGAATGGACACGAAGGCCGACGCCCACAACACAACGGTCACGAGAGCGGCCCCACCGGCGAGCAGCTCCGCTCGGCGGGCGGGACGGACCGGGGAGTTCTCTGCCATGCCCCCGAGGTTAGGTGTGCTGCCCGCGCGGGAGCTCGCGAATTTCCGACGTCCAGTTCCCCGAGGGCAGGGCCTCAGGGGAGCTTTTCTGACTCGTACCGCCGTTCGATCGCCTAGGACTCCCGCCCCACGACCCTCTCGTACTGAGCCGCCAGCCCCTCCAGCAACGCGTTCAGGCCCGCTTCGAACGCCCGCTCGTCCACCTTCTGCTGCTGGTCGGCCAGTAGATGCGCCTGACCGAGGTGTGGATAGTCCGCCGGGTCGTAGGCGCTCTCGTCGTCCACGAAACCCCCGGCGAACGACCCGAGGGCGGACCCCATGATGAAGTACCGCATCAGCGCCCCGATGGACGTGGCCTGCGCCGCGGGCCACCCCGCGTCGACCATGGCGCCGAAGACCGCGTCCGCGACCCGCAGCCCGGCGGGCCGTCGTCCGGGCCCGCGCGCGAGGACGGGCACGATGTTCGGATGGTCGCGCAGGGCACTCCGGTAGGAGACCGCCCAGTCGTGCAGCGCGGTACGCCAGTCGCGTCCGTCCTCGAACATCGACAGATCGACCTGGGCGCTCACCGAGTCGGCGACTGCCTCCAGGATCTGGTCCTTGGTGCGGAAGTGGTTGTAGAGAGACGGTCCGCTCACCCCCAGCTCGGCGGCGAGCCGCCGGGTGGAGAGGGCCGCCAGCCCCTCCGCGTCGAGCAGTTGCCGTGCCGTCTCCACGATGCGGTCGGTGCTCAGCAGGGGCTTGTGCGGTCGGGCCATGGCGCACATAGTAGGGGTGCGCCATTAAACTAGCAGTGATAATTAAAGGAGGGTGAGCCGCCGTGAACCTGGAGCTCAGTGAGGAGCAGACCGCCGTCCGCCGACTCGCCCGGGACTTCGTGGAGCGCGAGATCGCCCCGCACGTCGTGGAGTGGGACCGCGCCGAGAACGTCGACCGGTCGATCGTGAAGAAGCTGGGCGAGGTCGGCTTCCTGGGTCTCACCGTCGACGAGGAATACGGCGGCTCCGGCGGCGACCACCTCGCGTACTGCCTGGTCACCGAGGAACTCGGCCGCGGTGACTCCTCCGTGCGCGGCATCGTCTCCGTCTCCCTCGGCCTGGTCGCGAAGACGATCGCGGCCTGGGGGAGCGAGGAGCAGAAGGGGCGCTGGCTGCCCGGGCTGACGGCGGGGGAGTACGTCGGCTGTTTCGGCCTCACCGAGCCGGGCACCGGCTCCGACGCCGGCAATCTGACCACCCGCGCGGTCCGCGACGGCGACGACTATGTCCTCGACGGCACCAAGATGTTCATCACCAACGGCACCTGGGCCGATGTCGTCCTTCTGTTCGCCCGCTCCACCGACGCCCCCGGCCACCAGGGCGTCACCGCCTTCCTCGTCCCCGCCGACGCCCCCGGCCTGACCCGCCGCACCATCCACGGCAAGCTGGGCCTGCGCGGCCAGGCCACCGCCGAACTGGTCCTGGAGGGTGTCCGCGTCCCTGCCTCCGCGAGGCTCGGCCCCGAGGGCAAGGGCTTCTCCGTCGCCATGTCGGCGCTCGCCAAGGGGCGGATGTCGGTCGCGGCGGGCTGCGTCGGCATCGCCCAGGCCGCACTGGACGCGGCGGTCCGGTACGCCGGCGAGCGCGAGCAGTTCGGCCGGCCGATCGCCCATCACCAGCTCGTCCAGGAACTCCTCAGCGACATCGCGGTCGACGTGGACGCCGCCCGGCTGCTGACCTGGCGCGTCGCCGACCTCGTCGACCGGGGCCTGCCCTTCGCCACCGAGGCGAGCAAGGCCAAGCTCTTCGCCTCCGAGGCCGCCGTCCGCGCCGCGAACAACGCCCTCCAGGTCTTCGGCGGCTACGGCTACATCGACGAGTACCCGGTCGGCAAACTCCTGCGCGACGCCCGCGTGATGACCCTGTACGAGGGCACCAGCCAGATACAGAAGCTCCTCATCGGGCGGGCGCTGACCGGGGTGTCGGCCTTCTGAGTACCCGGGGCGGTCCCCGACTGAGTATCCGCACGGATGTGGCACGCCCCACATCCGGCGACCCTGGTCCCCATGAGTGAGACACCGGTCAAGCAGCAGAACACGGCCGCCTTCTACGGGCAGGCCGTGGCGTCGTTCGCCGTCGCCATGGCGGCCACCGGCGTCGGCATCTACAACCTGGACGCCGACGTCTGGGTGCGCGCCTTCCTGGCCATCGCGGTCCTGTACCTCGTGACCTCGGCTTTCACCCTGTCCAAGGTGATCCGCGACCGGCAGGAGGCCGGGCAGATCGTCAGCCGGGTCGACCAGGCGAGGCTGGAAAAGCTCCTCGCCGAGCACGACCCCTTCGAGAAGCTCTGACGGCCCTCCGGGGTGCGAGGCGGGGCGCGCCCGGCCCACCGGCCTCGAACGGCAGCGCACTCCACGCGTCCGCCCGCTCACCCCGCTGAGCGGGCACTCTAAGCGCTCGCTCACCTTCGGCGGTATGGTGGTGCCCGGCCACGGGAAGGGGCGAACGATCGATGAGTACGGCGGAGGAGACGGCCGGCGGCGAACCGCAGCCGTGGGGTGAGGTCAGCCCGGACGCGGCCCGACGGCTGCTGGTGGCGGCCGTGGAGGCCTTCGCCGAGCGCGGCTACCACGCCACGACGACCCGTGACATCGCGGGCCGCGCGGGTATGAGCCCGGCCGCGCTCTACATCCATTACAAGACGAAGGAAGAGCTGCTCCACCGGATCAGCCGCATCGGCCACGAGAAGGCCCTGGACGTCCTGCGCACCGCCGCCGACTCCGAGGGCACCCCGGCCGAACGCCTCGCCGAGGCCGTCCGCTCCTTCGTCCGCTGGCACGCCGGGCAGCACACCGTCGCGCGGGTCGTCCAGTACGAACTCGACGCGCTGGGCCCCGACGCCCGCGCCGAGATCGTCGCCCTGCGCCGCCAGAACGACGCGGCCGTCCGCGGCATCATCGAGGATGGAGTCGCCGCCGGCGACTTCGACGTCCCCGACGTCAAGGGCACCACCGTGGCCGTCCTCTCCCTCTGCATCGACGTGGCCCGCTGGTTCAAGGTCAACGGCCCGCGCACCCCCGACGAGGTGGGCGCGCTCTACGCCGACCTCGTCCTGCGCATGGTGGGCGCCACGAAGTAGGGGCGCCGCCACGAAGCAGGGCGCCCCCGAAGGGGCCGCCCGTCGCCGCACGGCCGTGAACGCGTCCATTGCACGGCCCTGTGGCCCCCGTGCCCGCCCCTTCCACCCGGCGGGCACGGCTCGGCCCTGCCCGGCCCGCCCGGGCTTCGCGCGCTCGGCGCATCGGGAGTCCCCGGCATGGTTCGGGGCGGTCTTCGAAACATTCGGTGACTTGCTCTCGTCTTTGGATCTTCATCCTCCCGGCGCGTGCCGACGGGTTTTCCGCGCTTCGCTGATCAATCCGTCTGTGCAGGTAAAACGGCCTCTGACTACCCCGTATGGCTGGGCGAATGTTTCGGGATCACTGCCGAAACTATTGACAGTTGACAGGGGCAGTTCAACACTCCCCGTGACAGGGCCTCACGAGAGGGAGGAAGCAAGCCACATGAACGACGCACCCGCACCCGCGCCCGGCAACCCCAGCCGCAGGCTGTTCCTCGGCGGCGTCGGCGCCACCGCGCTGGCCGCCGCGACCACGCTCACACTGCCCGGCACCGCCCACGCCGACACGGTCGTCACCAGCAACCAGACCGGTACGAACGGCGGCTTCTACTACTCGTTCTGGACCGATGCGCCGGGAACCGTCTCCATGACACTGGCCAATGGTGGCGCCTACCGGACCTCCTGGCGCAACACCGGCAACTTCGTCTGCGGCAAGGGCTGGAGCAACGGCTCCCGCAGGACGGTGACCTACTCGGGCAGCTTCAACCCGTCGGGCAACGCGTACCTGTGCCTCTACGGCTGGACGTCGAACCCGCTCGTCGAGTACTACATCGTCGACAACTGGGGCACCTACCGGCCCACCGGGAACTACCGGGGCACGGTCACCAGCGACGGCGGCACCTACGACATTTACCGGACCACCCGGTACAACGCCCCGTCCGTCGAGGGCAATCGCACCTTCGACCAGTACTGGAGCGTCCGTCAGTCGAGGCGGACCGGCGGCAGCATCACCACCGGCAACCACTTCGACGCCTGGGGCCGCGCCGGAATGCCCCTCGGCAGCTTCCGCTACTACATGATCATGGCGACGGAGGGTTACCAGAGCAGCGGGAACTCCAGCATCACGGTCGGCGGATGACGATGAACGTCCCGTTCCCGGCTCGTCTGTCGGCACGTTCCCTGGTGGCGTTCCCGGTCGCCGTCGTGATGGCCGCCGTTGGTGTCCTCACCGCCGGCTCCGTCGCGCCCGCACGGGCCGCCGCGTGCAACGGGTACGTCGGGCTCACCTTCGACGACGGCCCGACCGGCAACACCCCGGTCCTGCTCAACGCGTTGCGGCAGAGCGGGCTGCGGGCCACGATGTTCAACCAGGGCCAGAACGTCGCCGCCAACCCGGCCCAGGTCCGCGCCCAGGTCGCCGCCGGCATGTGGGTGGCCAACCACAGCTACACGCACCCGCACCTGACCCGGCTCTCCCAGGCGCAGATCGACTCGGAGATCTCCCGCACCCAACAGGCCGTCACGGGCGCGGGCGGCGGCACACCCCAGCTGTTCCGGCCGCCGTACGGGGAGACCAACGCGACGGTGAAATCGGTCGCGGCCAGGTACGGACTGACCGAGATCCTGTGGAACGTCGACTCGCAGGACTGGAACGGCGCCAGTGCGGACGCGATCGTGCAGGCCGCCGGCCGGCTCACCAACGGCCAGGTCATCCTCATGCACGACGGGCCCGCGAACACGCGCGCGGCGATCCCGCGCATCGCGCAGACGCTGGCCGCCCGCGGCCTGTGCGCCGGGCGCATCTCGCCCCAGACCGGACGCGCCGTGGCGCCCTGAGGCCCGGTGACGGGGGTCCGCCCCGGCGGGCGACGCCCGACCGGTGCGAAGGGCGGCACCCGTGGCGCGGCGGTCATCACCTCCGCCGCGCCACATCACCGGCTCAGAAGTAGTAACGCGACACGGACTCGGCCACGCACACCGGCTTGTCCCCGCCCTCGCGCTCCACGACCACCGCGGCGGTCACCTGGACACCGTCGCCGACCTCCGTGACGTCCTGGAGGGTCGCCGTGGCCCGCAGTCGTGAGCCCACGGGCACGGGTGCCGGGAACCGCACCTTGTTGGTGCCGTAGTTGACGCCCATCTTCACGTTGTCGACCTTGAGTACCTGGGGCACGAACAACGGGAGCAGGGACAGGGTCAGATATCCGTGGGCGATGGTCGTGCCGAAGGGGCCCGCGGCCGCCTTCTCCGGGTCGACGTGGATCCACTGGTGGTCGCCGGTGGCCTCCGCGAAGAGATCGATCCGCTTCTGGTCGACCTCCAGCCAGTCGCTGTACCCCAGCTGCTCGCCCACCGCCGCCTTCAGCTCCTCGGCGGACGTGAAGATCCTCGGCTCTGCCATGTCCCGGCCTCCCGCATCCCGGATGCCACCGCATCCGCGTCAACCCTGATCCATATGCCTAAGCAACTGCTTAGCATGGTCGGGCGGGCGACTCCTGTCAACGGACGGCGGCGACGCCCGGTGTGGGTAGGCTCGGAGAGGTGCCCCAGATTCCTGAGAAGATCCACGAGTTGACCGTCGGCCAGCTGTCCGCCCGTAGCGGTGCCGCCGTCTCGGCCCTGCACTTCTACGAGTCCAAGGGGCTGATCAGCAGCCGCCGCACCGCGGGAAACCAACGCCGCTACAGCCGTGACACCCTGCGCCGCGTCGCCTTCGTACGGGCCGCGCAGCGTGTCGGGATCCCGCTCGCCACGATCCGTGAGGCGCTCGCCGAGTTGCCCGAGGAGCGCACGCCCACCCGGGAGGACTGGGCGCAGCTGTCCGAGGCCTGGCGCTCCGAGCTCGACGAGCGGATCAAGCAGCTCAACAGGCTCCGCGACCACCTCACCGACTGCATCGGCTGCGGCTGTCTGTCGCTGGCCACCTGTGTGCTGTCCAACCCCGACGACGTCTTCGGTGAACGGCAGACCGGCTCCCGGCTCATGGTCGAGCACCGGACCGCCCCGGCGGCCGAGCCGCGGACCGGTACGGGTGCCGGGTAGCGACCCGTACGGCAGCCGGGTAGCGACCCGTACGGGTGCCGGAACGGCGAGAGCCCGGGAACGACCGGCGAGCGGCCGTTCCCGGGCCTCTGCCCACGGTCCCCCCGAAGATCCCGTGGGCCCTCTCATTCGTACTCGGTGCCGCCCTTGCGGGTGAGATACGCCGGGCTGACCGCTTTCGCGATGGCCCGTCCGCCCGTCACCGGGCTGTACCGCTCGACGGCCGGCCGGATCACCACGCCCTCACGCAGGTGCATCTCCCGCCCGGAGACCGTCTCCCGGCCCGTGGCGACCTCCAGCACGCGGTCGATGGCGTACGGGCCCTCGTAGAGCTTTGGTACGAGGGGCAGTTCACCGTCGAGCAGCTCGGTCAGCTCCGCGGTGTCCAGCCAGCGCACCCGGCCGTCGATCTCCGCGGAGACGTCGAACACGGCGTAGCCGAGGGTGTCGCGGCGGCCGTCGGCGCCGTACGTCAGGTCCTGCACCCCGGCGCCGTACACCTCGCCGAAGACGCCTACCCGGCGCGCGCCGAGCCGCTGAGCGAGCCGGGCGGCGACCTCCGGGACGCCGTGGCCGCGGACGGCCCGCCAGTACAGGTTGCGCGGATCCTCCTTCAGCGCGAGGGACTTGGCGCCGAAGCCCTTCGAGGAGACCTGGACGCGGCCGTCCTCGGCGAGATACGTCACCAGGCACGCCGAGCCGTGCAGCTTCTCGGTGAGGACCACCGGCTCGCCGGTCGTGAAGATGTCCGGGTAGCGCTGGATGTTCTCGATGTCGACCCAGGGAAGCAGATCCGGCGCCGACTCGACCTCGCCGCTCATCGTGGGCGGGATCGGCGGCACCCACTTCACGATGCCGAGCCGCTCCGCGAAGTCGGTGCCCTCGGCCACCGCCGCCGTCAGATCCACGTCGGCCAGCGCCTTGGGCCGGCACACGATGCCCTGCGACAGCTCGCCCCGCAGCCGTACGGCCTTGACCCGGTCGGACCTGGAGCCCGCCAGCCGTCCGGTGAGCCCCAGTTCCTCGACCAGCTCGGCCGGGAGCACGGACTGTTCCGGGATGTAGACGGCGGTGTCACCGGTGCGGAAGGCGCCCTTCGCCACGACGGCTCGATACAGGCCCACCTGGGCCAGCTCCAGCGCGTCGGCGTTGGGGTGTTCATGGATCGTCAGCACTTCGGCGGTGACGCGCAGCGTCGACATCGGGCACTCCTCGGGCGCTCAGCTCGGTTTCATCGCCCTCAACTGTCCTGGCGGGAAAGGGCTGGAGCGACTGGATTTGCGCCTGGTAAGGTCGCGCGCGCCGGAGCGCCGGGCCCGGCACGAAGAGGAACCTCGATGAGCGTCGTCGTTTGTTCGCTGAAGTGGGAGAGCGCGCGCTCGGGGGCGCAGCGGGTCAGTTATGACGCGGACGGCTACCACCTGGTGCGCTTCCCGTACGGGGTGACGGAGGAGTCGTACGACCCCTGGAACATGCACGACCCGGCGAACGGCGGTGACGCCCCCTCGGAGTTCCCCGACCCGCGTTCGGGCCTGATCTGGCCCAGCCACGACGGCTGGGGCGTGCTCTCCGCGATGGTGTTCTGGGAGGCGGACCCCCAGACGCTGGAGTACCGGGCCCGCTTCGTGCGCGACCCGCTGAACATGACCGAGAAGAGATACGACTCCACGGCCACCACCGACAGTGCGCTCACCCGGGGCGGGCAGTTCCGCACCTACCTGTGGCAGATGTTCGTGCGCAAGGGCACACCGATCGGCCTGAAGGTGTCGGCGCGTGGGCTGGGGGACACCAGACGGACCACGCCGCTCACCCTCGCCGAGTTCAAGCTCGCCATCCACACGGACGTGGAGGAGCCGTAACCGACGGCACCGGCCCGAGGAGACCGGAGTCCCCGGCGAGACCCCCAAGACGGTGGGCATCGCGCACTGCCTGCACGGGGGTGCGGCATCCCCGGCGCACCCCCGCCGTGCTACGCCGACACCAGCATCCTCACGCGCCTGGTCTCGGCCAGGGCCTCGGGTGTCAGTACCGGTCGTGGCACCACGATTCCGCACTCCGTGCAGACCGGGCCCGCGGACGGTTCATGGGCCAGGTCGTACTTCCAGACGAGGCGCTCGCCGTCGCACACCGGGCAGGTCGAGCCCGGTTCGCGCTCCAGCGCGGCGATGAGCCGGCGCAGCACCTCCGCGAGGGGTTCGGCGGGGTGGACCTTCGGGTCGTCGCACCAGGCGACGCCGAACCCGCCCCAGGTCAGCCGGTGCCAGTCGTCGACACTGCCCGGCCTGCGCAGCCCGTCGTGCTTCTCCTTCTTACGGCGCTGCGCGAACTGCACTTCGTAGTCGAGCCAGACGGAGCGGGCCTCCTCCAACTCGTCCAGTGCGGCCACGAGCCGCGCTGGATCGGGGTTGCGGTCCTCCGGACCGAACCCGGCCCGGGAGCACAAGTGGTCCCAGGTCGCCCGATGCCCGTAAGGGGCGAATCTCTCCAGGCACTTGCGCAGCGAATAACGCCGCAGTGCCAGGTCACACCGTGGATCGCGCACCTGTCTTGCCAGACTCCGGAAACCGGCCATCGCCCTGCACCTCCGTCACACCTGCACCTGCACTTCGGTCACTTCGGCGTCGTCCTCGGAACGTCGCGCGACGTCGCCGAATAGACGTATCGACACGCGATTCGGCTCCATCCGATTTCCGATGTCCCCCATAAGCCGTCTACTGAGCCGTTCATGGACCGTTCCTGCCTATGTCTGACTGTTGTTGACTTCTTCTTCCTGCTTACGACTCCTTCTGAGTGCCTGTTCATGCTGTCAGCCACCTGTCCGGTGGCGGGGCTCCGAAAAAACGTGACGCATGTTCACTTTCGAAGCTGGGGATACCGGCGGTAACATCCGGCCCCACCCCCCTGGGAGGAGCTGCCATGCCCTGGCGTACCCCACGCATCTCACGCAACGCACCGGACAGAGTGAGAACTCCCCGTGCATTCCCGGAGTTCCTCAAGGCCGCCTCCGTATGCGCACTCGTAGCCGGTCTTTTGTCCCCTCTTTCCCCGGCTGCCCAGGCGGCGGCCGCCGACACCAAGGCCGTCGACATCAAGGCCGCCGACACCAAGGCCGTCGGCGCCAAGGCCGTCGCGGCCGCCGCGAACGACTACTGCGGCGGCCAGTGCTCGGACATCCTGCCGCCGGGCCAGAACGGCAACGCCACCCTCGCCCAGATCCTCCTCAACCAGGCCTTCGGCAGCATGCCGGAGAACGCGAGCAACCAGTTGGGGCCCTACAACAACCTCGCCAAGGGGTACACCGGGCTCACCAACGCCACGATCAACACCTTCTTCAACGACGCGTCCTTCGGCGTCGCCTCCGACCAGGTGGCCTCCACCCTCAAGCCCGCCGGACGCACCGACGTCACCATCGTCCGCGACAAGAAGACCGGTGTGCCGCACATCACGGGCACCACCCGCTACGGCACCGAGTTCGGCGCGGGCTACGCCGCCGCCCAGGACCGGCTGTGGCTGATGGACGTCTTCCGGCACGTCGGTCGCGGCAAGCTCACCCCGTTCGCCGGCGGCGCCCCCTCCAACCAGGGCCTGGAGCAGGAGTTCTGGCGGCACGCTCCGTACACCGAGGCCGATCTGCAGGCCCAGATCGACAACGCGGTCGCCGCCAACGGCGACCGCGGCCGGCAGGCCCTCGCCGACGTCAACGCCTACATCGACGGCATCAACGCCTACATCGACGCCTCCGACAGCGGCCGTTACTTCCCGGGCGAGTACGTCCTGACCGGCCACAAGGACTCCATCACCAACGCCGGCACCATCGAGAAGTTCAAGCCCACCGACCTGGTCGCCCTGGCCTCCGTCATCGGCGCCCTCTTCGGCTCGGGCGGCGGCGGCGAGGTCAACAACGCGCTCTCCCTGCTCGCCGCCCAGGAGAAGTACGGCGTCGCCGAGGGCACCAAGGTCTGGGAGTCCTTCCGCGAGCGCAACGACCCCGAGGCGGCCCTGACCGTCCACGACGGCAGCTTCCCGTACGCCACCAAGCCCGCCGACCCGCAGGGCATGGCCCTGCCCGACGACGGCGCCGTCACCGAGGAACCCCTGGTGTACGACCGCACCGGCAGCGCGGCCGGCACCACCTCCAAGGGCGTCTCCTCCAAGGCCACCGACAGCGCCCTCAGCTCCGCCCGGCGCGGTATGTCCAACGCGCTCGTCGTCAGCGGCAAGCACACCGCGAGCGGCCACCCCGTCGCCGTCTTCGGTCCGCAGACCGGCTACTTCGCCCCGCAGCTGCTGATGCTCCAGGAGATACAGGGCCCCGGTCTCAGCGCCCGCGGCGCCTCCTTCGCCGGCCTGAGCATGTACGTCGAACTCGGCCGCGGCCAGGACTACGCCTGGAGCGCCACCACCTCCGGCCAGGACATCATCGACGCGTACGCCGTCGAGCTGTGCCAGGACGACGTCCACTACCTGTACCACGGCACCTGCACGCCGATGGAGAAGGTCGAGCAGACCAACGCCTGGAAGCCCACCACCGCCGACTCCACCGCGGCCGGCTCGTACCGCATGCAGGTCTGGCGCACCAAGTACGGCCCGGTCACCCACCGCGCCACGATTGGCGGCAAGAAGGTCGCCTACACCACCCTGCGCTCCTCGTACATGAACGAGGCCGAGTCGATCATCGGCTTCCAGATGCTGAACGACCCGGACTACGTCAAGGGCCCCGAGACCTTCCAGAAGGCCGTCCAGAACATCAACTACACCTTCAACTGGTTCTACGCGGACTCCCAGCACACCGCGTACTACAACAGCGGCGACAACCCGGTGCGCGCCGCCGGTGTCGACGCGGAGTTCCCGGCCTGGGCGCGGGCCCCCTACGAATGGCGCAACTGGAACCCGGCCACGAACGTCGCCGACTACACCCCGCCCTCCGAGCACCCCAACTCCATCGACCAGGACTACTACATCTCCTGGAACAACAAACAGGCCAAGGACTATCCCGCCGCCCCCTGGGGCAACGGTTCCGTCCACCGCGGCAATCTGCTGGACGACCGGGTCAAGCGGCTCGTCGCGGCCGGCGGGGTCACCAGGGCCTCCCTGACCAAGGCCATGGCCGAGGCGGCCCTCGTCGACCTGCGCGCCGAGGACGTCGTCCCCGACCTGCTGAAGGTCATCAACAGCAGCACGGTCACCGACTCCGCCGCCGCGGCGGCGGTCAGCAAGCTCCAGGCCTGGGTCACCTCGGGCTCGAAGCGCACGGAGACCTCCGCCGGTTCGAAGACCTATGCCGACGCCGAGGCGATCCGCATCCTGGACGCCTGGTGGCCGCTGCTGGTGAAGGCCGAGTTCGAACCCGGTCTCGGTACGAAGCTGTACAACGCGATGACCGCCAACCTCCCCCTCGACGAGTCCCCGTCGGCCGCGCACGGCCCGACCGGCTCCCACGCCGGCAGCTCCTTCCAGTACGGCTGGTGGAGCTACGTCGACAAGGACATCCGCTCGGTGCTCGCTGAGTCGGTCAAGGGTCCGCTCGCCCGGACGTACTGCGGCGGCGGCACCCTCAGCGCCTGCCGCACCCTCCTGATCAACACCCTCAAGGAGGCGGCCGGCAAGACCGCCGCCCAGGTCTACCCCGGTGACGCCTCGTGCTCGGCGGGCGACCAGTGGTGCGCCGACGCGATCATCCACCGGACCCTGGGAGGCATCAAGCACGGCAAGATCAGCTGGCAGAACCGGCCGACCTTCCAGCAGGTCGTGGAGTTCACCTCGCACCGGTGACAACCGGCCGCGACGGGTGACTCCCGTGCGGCGGCGGGCCGTTCACATGACACGGCCCGCCGCCAGCACGATCCGCGCCAGCTCCTGGTGACAGATGTCGCTGTGCGCGCCGGACGGCGCACCACCGCGCCGGACGACCGCCGACGCGTCGACGTTCACGCAACCGGACACCGGCAGCCGTCCGTTGAGCGCGTCGGAGAGTGAGATCGAGCGGGTTCCCCGCACCGCCTGGATCCCGCCGTACCCGAGCGCGCCCCATTTCGCGCCCAGGAGGGTGTTCACGCCGAGGCCCCGCACCGTCCGTGCGTCGCCCGCCATCCGGGACGCCAGCGGATAGATCGTGCCGAGCGCCGAGTCGTGCCGGGAGTGACAGCACACCAACGGCCCGTCGATCCGCTTCTGCCGGCCGCTCAGCACCCCGCTCGCCCGCGGGTCGTGCGGCAGCCGCGCCGCGAACGCGTAGTGCGAGAACGCCGCCTGGAGGAGCGTCACCGACTTCACCGCGCGCACCCCGAGCGGCAGCCCCCGCAGCGCGAACGACACCAGACGCGCGCCGAAGCTGTGCCCCACGAGATGGATCCGTACGTCCTGCGCCTCGCCCGCCAGCTGCCCGAGCAGCCGCCCGAGCCCACGCTCCCCGACCGTCCCGGCCCGCCGCTTCATCGCGAAGTACGTGGCCTGACGCAGCAGTTCATGGGCGCCGTCCCAGACCTGCGGCCCCGGCACGGCGGCACCGGTCATGACGGCCGAGGGGCCGGTGGCGGGCGCTCCGGCCGCCGCCTCGACCTCGGCCAGCGCCGCCGCGAACTCCGCGCACACCCGCACCGTGTCCCCGCGCAGCATCCCGGGCGTGCCCTCCGGCACCCCCTCCGCCCGCGTGTCCGCCGTGAACGCGCCCTGCGGCCCCTGCGGCGGCACCTCCACCAGCAGCCGTACGATCCGGCCGAACTCCTCCAAGGAGGCCGCCTCGTCCGGCCGCTGCTCCAGCAGCCGCGCGAGCTGTTCCACGAGGGCGGCCCGACCCGGGAACACCTCCAGCAGCGCGTGCCGGGTGCGCTTGTCGAGCGCGGGACGGGCGGCGGTCAGGGCCGGCGCCGGCCTGAAGTCAGGGATCGGCTCGTCGGAGAACCGCATCGAGGGCCACAACACCCCGACGTACCCGAGCCGTGCCCGCGGGGCGAGCGTCGGGAACGGGGCGAAGAACCTGCTGTACATGCCGGTGGCGCCGGAACGGTCGTTGTTCCAGCCGTGGGCGAAGACGACCAGGTCCACCACCCCGCTCCGCACCACCCCGTCGAGCAACCGGTCCCGCTGACCGGTGTCCACGTCACCGTCCGCGTCGAAGGTCACTTCCCAGTAGGGAGTGACGCTCATGTCCGCAACCGCCATGACGAGCCCCCTTCGGCCCCGTTGGTGCGCTCAGGCGCATGGTCCTGCCAACGGCGAAAGAAGGCCATACGTCACGTACGGCCATGTGCGGCTGTCAGTGAACCGGGCACCGCCCGGCGCCCCGGTCCGGTCACCGGTAGAGCAGATACTCCGCGCGCGTCTTCCGGAACGCCGCGAGCTCCTCCCGCCAGCCCGCCACGACCTCGTCGGTGCCCGCCCCGGCGTCGATCATCGTGCGCACCCGCGTCGACCCGGTCAGCTTGTCGATCCAGTTGTCCGGACGCCAGGCGAAACCGCTCCACACCTTCTTCGCGGTCACGAGCAGACCGATCCCGGTGCGCACGGGGTCGTAGGCCGCCCGGTCGTGGACATGGATCTGTACGCCGCCGACGGTTTTCCCCTGGAACTTGGAGAACGTGGGCGCGAAGTACGCCTCCCTGAAGTGGGCCCCCGGCAGCCCCAGCTCGTTCGCGGCGGCGGCCCACCGCCGGTCGATGCCCTCCGCGCCCAGCAGCTCGAACGGTCGGGTGGTGCCCCGCCCCTCCGAGAGGTTCGTCCCCTCGAAGAGTCCTGTCCCCGCGTACACGAGTGCCGTGTCCGGGGTCGGCATGTTCGGGCTCGGCGGCACCCAGGGCAGCCCCGAGGAGTCGTAGAACCGCGACCGCTTCCATCCGGACATCAGCACCGTCTCCAGCGGGACGGGCTCGTCCAGGAACTCCCCGTTGAACAGCCGCGCCAGCTCCGCGACCGTCATCCCGTGCGCCTGCGAGATCGGCTGACGCCCGACGAACGTCGCGAACTCCCTGTGCAGGACGGGCCCCCGCGCGGACCGACCGGTCACCGGGTTGGGCCGGTCGAGCACGACGAAGCGTTTTCCCGCGAGCCCGGCCGCCTCCATGCAGTCGTACAGCGTCCAGATGTAGGTGTAGAAGCGGGCGCCCACGTCCTGGATGTCGAAGACGACCGTGTCCACCCCGGAGGCGGTGAAGATGTCCGCGAGGGCGCGCCCGCTCTTCTGGTACGTGTCGTGGACGGGCAGCCCCGTCGCCGGGTCGTCGTGGCGGCCCTCGGAGCCGCCGGCCTGGGCGGTGCCGCGGAAACCGTGCTCAGGGCCGAAGACGGCTCTCAGGTCCACGCGGTCGTCGGCGTGCATGACGTCGACGATGTGCCGGGCGTCGCGGGTGACGCCCGTGGGGTTGGTGACGATGCCGGCCTTCTGACCGTCGAGGGCCTTGTAGCCGTTGGCCGCCAGGCGCTCGAAGCCGGTGCGCAGCCGTTGCCCCTGGCGGGCGGCCCCGGCCGACGGGGCGGTGGCCAGGTGGCCGGCCGTGGCGGCCGACGAGGCGGTGGCCGCGGTCGAGGCTGCGAGGAAGGTGCGGCGGGAGAGGCGCATGGGGGTGACCTCCGGGGTCGCGGTCGCGGAAAGCGGCGTCCCTGCGAGCTAAGGGGTCCTTTCACTATGCCCGCCCGGGTCGCGGGTGGTGCGTAGCCCGCGGACCCGTTGTTGCCGCTCACGCGGTTCCCCGCGTCCCTCGGCGGCGGCTCCGGTGGGAGACGGCTGACGGTGCCTCTTCTCTGGCACATACCGACCGGTTAGTCTGGTGGCTGAAGGTGAGCCGTTCTTGGGTACGTCGTGGCCTCGGGTAAGGAGACGGGTGTGGGTGTCGTGCAGGGTGCGGGAGTGGTGGTCACGGGGGCCGGAGGCGGGATCGGGGCCGCGCTGGCCCGGCGGTTCGCGGCGGAGGGCGCCCGGGTCGTCGTGAACGATCTCGACGGGGACCGGGCGAAGGCGGTCGCCGACGAGATCGGCGGGATCGCCGTGCCCGGGGACGCGTCGGAGATCGTCGGCCCGGCGCGGGAGGCGCTCGGCGGCACGGTCGACGTGTACTGCGCCAACGCGGGACTCGCCTCGGGCGGCACGGAAGCGGCCGACGAGAAGGTCTGGGCGCTCGCCTGGGACGTGAACGTGATGGCGCACGTCCGCGCGGCCCACGAGTTGCTCCCGCAGTGGCTGGAGCGCGGCAGCGGGCGTTTCGTCTCGACCGTCTCGGCGGCCGGGCTGCTCACGATGATCGGGGCTGCGCCCTACAGCGTCACCAAGCACGGCGCGTACGCTTTCGCCGAGTGGCTGTCCCTCACCTACCGGCACCGGGGGCTCAAGGTGCACGCGATCTGCCCCCAGGGGGTGCGCACCGACATGCTGACGGCGTCCGGCAGTGCGGGCGACCTCGTGCTCGCGCCGACGGCGATCGAGCCGGAGGACGTCGCCGACGCGCTCTTCGACGGCATTGAGAAGGACCGCTTCCTGATCCTGCCGCATCCCGAGGTGGCTGACTTCTACCGGGCGCGGGCGACCGACCCGGAGCGCTGGCTGACGAACATGAACCACATCCAGCAGAAGTGGGAGACCACGGGCTGACCCACCTGCCCGGCGGAACGGGAGCCGGGAGTGGGATGATCCTGCGACGGGATCGTCCCCTTCCGGCAGGTCGGGAACCGTTCGACGGCCGTGGGACGACCAGTAGGCGACGACAGAACTTCGAAAGGCAGGTGGCGGAAGTGCCCAGGACGACGGACGGAGACGGTACCCCCGTCCCGCAGCGGCTGCTGGCCGCCGCCACCCGGCTCTTCGCCGAGCAGGGCTACGACCGCACGTCCGTGCAGGAGATCGTCGAGGCGGCGGGCGTCACCAAGGGCGCGCTGTACCACTACTTCGGTTCCAAGGACGACCTGCTGCACGAGGTGTACGCCCGCGTGCTGCGGATCCAGCAGGAGCGGCTCGACGCGTTCGCGGGGGCCGACGCGCCGGTGGAGGAGCGGCTGAGGGGTGCCGCCGCCGATGTCGTCGTCACCACCATCGACAACCTCGACGACGCGATGATCTTCTTCCGCTCGATGCACCACCTGAGCCCCGAGAAGAACAAGCAGGTCCGTGCCGAGCGCCGCCGCTACCACGAGCGCTTCCGCGCGCTGATCGAGGAGGGCCAGGAGTCGGGCGTCTTCTCCAAGGCCACCCCCGCGGACCTGGTCGTCGACTACCACTTCGGCTCGGTCCACCACCTGTCCACGTGGTACCGGCCCGACGGCCCGATGGGCCCGCAGGAGGTGGCCGACCACCTGGCCGACCTGCTGCTGCGCGCGCTGCGGCCGTGACACCGGGCGCCTCGTGACTCGGGGCCGGGGGCGTTGGAGGGTGCGGGCGCGTGGGGCTGGTCGCGCAGTTCCCCGCACCCCTGAAAAGCACCTGAAAAGCGACCGGGGCCGCACTCCGTGCTTCTCAGGACCAGGGGCGGGCCGCAGGCCCAGCCCTTCAGGGGCGCGGGGAACGGCGCGAGAAACAACAACGCACCCGACCGCCATAACCACCCGCACCCCCAGCCCACCAGGCGCCCGGCGTCACACGTACCGCTTCAGCTCCCGCCGCGCCAGCGACCGCTGATGCACCTCGTCCGGCCCGTCCGCGATCATCAGCGTCCGCGCCCCCGCGTACAGCTCGGCCAGCGGGAAGTCCTGGCTGACACCACCCGCTCCGTGCAGCTGGATCGCCCGGTCGATGATGTCGACGACGGTCCGTGGGGTCGCGATCTTGATTGCCTGGATCTCGGTGTGCGCTCCCCGGTTCCCGACCGTGTCCATCATCCACGCGGTCTTCAGCACCAGCAGCCGCAGCTGTTCGACCGCGACCCGCGCGTCCGCGATCCAGTTGTGCACGACGCCCTGCTGGGCCAGCGCCTTGCCGAACGCCTCGCGGGCCACCGCCCGCCGGCACATCAGCTCGATCGCCCGCTCCGCCATCCCGATGAGCCGCATGCAGTGGTGGATACGGCCGGGGCCGAGCCGGGCCTGGGCGATGGCGAAGCCGCCGCCCTCCTCGCCGATCAGGTTCGACACCGGCACACGCGCACGGTCGAAGATCACTTCGGCGTGGCCGCCGTGGTAGTGGTCCTCGTACCCGAAGACCTGCATGGCGCGCTTCACCGTGACACCCGGGGTGTCCCGGGGCACCAGCACCATCGACTGCTGGCGGCGGATGTCGGCCCCGTCCGGGTCCGTCTTGCCCATCACGATGAAGATCTTGCAGTCGGGGTTCATCGCCCCGGAGATGTACCACTTGCGCCCGCTGACGACGTAGTCGTCGCCGTCCCGTTCGATGAGAGTGGTGATGTTGGTGGCGTCGGACGAGGCCACCTCCGGCTCGGTCATCGCGAAGGCCGATCGGATCTCACCGGCGAGCAGCGGCTCCAGCCACTGCTTCTTCTGCGTCTCGTCGCCGAACTGCGTCAGCACCTCCATGTTGCCCGTGTCCGGCGCCGCGCAGTTCAACGCGGTCGGCGCCAGCTGCGGCGAACGCCCGGTGATCTCGGCGAGCGGCGCGTACTGGAGGTTGGTGAGACCGGCCCCGTACTCGGAGTCGGGCAGGAAGAGGTTCCACAGGCCCTGCCTGCGCGCCTCGGCCTTCAGTTCCTCCACCACGGCCGGGGTGTCCCACGGCGAGGACAGCGCCGCCCGCTGCTCCTCGGCGACGGCCTCGGCCGGGTACACGTACTCGTCCATGAAGGCGAGAAGCTTGGCGCGCAGCTCCTCCGTACGGGCGTCGAATGCGAAGTCCATGGTGGATCAGCCCTCCTGGGAGACGGAGCCGGTACGAAGAGTCGTCAGGCCGTGTTCGATGAAGACGGGAACCAGATCGCCGATGCGGTCGAAACCACGGCCGACCGTCTGGCCGAGGGTGTACCGGTAGTGGATGCCCTCCAGGATCACGGCGAGCTTGAACCACGCGAACGCCGTGTACCAGGCCACGGACGACACGTCCCGGCCCGAACGCTCGGCGTAGCGGGCCACGATCTCGGCCGGGTCCGGGTGCCCGGCGGCCGTCGCGGTCGTCGAGACGGGTGAGTCGGGCAGCCCGAGCGGCACGCTGTACATCACCAGCAGACCCAGGTCGGTCAGCGGATCGCCGAGCGTGGACATCTCCCAGTCGAGGATCGCCCTGATCCGGTCGTCCTCGCCCAGCAGGACGTTGTCCAGCCGGTAGTCGCCGTGCACGATCGCCGGGGCGGAAGAGTGGGGGAGCTGCCGGCCGAGGGCCGCGTGCAGTTCGTCGATGCCGGCCAGCTCGCGGTTGCGGGACGCGTCGAGCTGCTTGCCCCAGCGCCGCAGCTGCCGGTCCAGGAAGCCCTCCGGGCGCCCGAAGTCGGCGAGGCCCACCTCGGCCGGGTCCACCCCGTGCAGCTCCACGAGGGTGTCGACCAGGCTCAGCACGGCGGCCCGGGTGCGCTCGGCGCCGAGGGGCGCGAGCTGCTCGGCGGTGCGGTACGGGGTGCCCTCGACGAAGTCCATGACGTAGAAGGGCGCGCCGAGTACCTCCTCGTCCTCGCACAGCAGCACGGGGCGCGGCACGGGGACGTCCGTCGGGTGCAGCGCGCTGATCACGCGGTGCTCGCGCTTCATGTCGTGCGCGGTCGCCAGGACGTGGCCGAGCGGCGGACGTCGGACGACCCACTTCGCGACCCCGTCGGTGACCTCGTACGTCAGGTTCGACCGCCCGCCCTCGATCAGCCGGCCGGTGAGCGGACCGGCCACCAGCCCGGGCCGCTCGGCGTCGAGCAGGGCGCGGAGCCGGTCGGGGTCGAGACCTGGCGGGTGGTCTGGGCGCATCATTGCTCCTATACGCGGGGACAACGGAACCAGACTTATGATGCCGACCGGTCGGTATGTCGTCCAGTGGGCAGGGCGAAAGTGATCGGAGTCTCGACGGGATCCGGCCGCGCGGGGCCGGATCCCGTAACCGATGGAGTCACCCGAGGGTCCGGTCGCCGAAACCGTCGCCGGGCCGTCCGGGGCGTCAGGCGTGGCAGGTCATCATCTCCCCGCCGTTGATGCTCGCCATGTCCATGAATCCGGCGAACGGGTCCACGCCCTCGCCCTCGGCCAGCCCGTCCAGTTCGGCGTAGGCCCGGTGCAGATTGGCCACCAGCCGCTCGCTCTCGGGGAGCGCGGCGTACTCGCCGAGATCCGTGGACCTCGCCGCCTCCAGAGGAGTGAGTCCCGCCGCGTGGGACTTCTCGGCGACCTCAGCCACGAACCGCATGTACCGCTCGGCCCGGTCGAACGCCGACGGGTCCGTGACCGGCCCGTGCCCCGGGACGACGGTCTCGGCGCCCAGCTCCCGCATCAGCGCGAGAGCCCGCAGCGAGCCGCTCAGCGAGCCCATCAGGAAGAACGGCGTACCGCCCTCGAACACCAGGTCACCCGCGAACAGGATCTTCCGGTGCGGCAGCCAGACGAGCGAGTCGCCGACCGTGTGCGAGATGCCGGGGTGGATGATCCGGGCCTCGATGTCCCCGACGTGCACGGTCATCCGGTCGTCGTACGTCAGGTCCGCGCCCTTGATGCTGATGTCGCCGAAGTCGGTCCGGGGCCACAGGAGATGCAGGTGCTGCCCGCTGGCCAGGGCCTCCCGACGGCAGGCGGAGTGCGAGACGAGCGTGGCTGCCGGTGTGAAGAAGCCGTTTCCGTAGGTGTGGTCGCCGTGGTGATGGGTGTTGACCAGGAAGCGCGGAGCGGGGACACCGGTCGCGTCGAGCGCGGCGCCCAGCGCCCGGGTCCGGCGCTCCGTCGCGGCGGTGTCCACCAGCAGGGTGGTCGTCCCGTCGCTCACGAACCCGGAGTTGTTGAGACACCATCCGCCGTCCGGCTGCACATAGGCGTACACGTCGCTCGCCAACGCGACGGTGTACGGCTCTGCTGCGGTCATAGTGATCCCCTTCATCCCCCCGAATCGTCGCCAACCGGTGCTCAGAGCCTGCCAGTCGGCGACGAACCACCGAAATCCGGGGTACCGGGACCGCGCGGGTGACCGTCCGGGGTGCCGGCCGACGAGCGGCACCCCGGACGCCGTCACAGCACTGGTGGTAGTCCCAGTGACCGTCGTGCGCCGCGTGGCGGTGACCGCCTCGTGCGCCCCGTGGCGGTGACCGCCGTGCACATGGTCCGCGTGGTCCCCGTGCGTCACCGTCCGGTGCCCTCACCCGTCACCGTGCTCATGGGCGTGCCCGTCGTGCTCCGTGTGCCCGCTCGGCTCGCACTCGTCCCCGTGTCCGGCGTGTTCGCGGTGCAGATGCCCGTCGTGGGCGTAGTCGGTGTGACCGCCGTGCGGCACAGCCGTGTGTCCGCCCCCGTCGCCGTGCTCGTGGTCATGGACAGGGTGTTCCTGGTGGACGGTGGTCATGGTGCTGCTCACCTTCAGCGGTGCGGAGGTGACCTCACCAAGGCAGGCGCAGAAGTCCCACTTCTTCCTTTGCGAAACCTCATGCGCTCCCCGAGCCTCGGCCACGGTTCGCCCACCCCCGGGGCGGAACCGCGGTCAGAGCACCAGGGCCGCACCGCACACGGCGAGGGCGACCGTGCACAGCACGGCGGTGACGGCCACTCGCGGCGCGAGAGCCGCCGGCCGGGGGCCGACGAGGGCGCCGATCCGGCGGTGGGCGAGCCCCAGGAGACCCAGCCACAGCGCCGCGCACAGGGCGGCCGCCACCACCCCGGGCGCCGAGGCGCCGCCGTGCAGCGCGGACTTCACGGCGAGCACGGCGATCACGGCGCCCGTCAGGGTCGTGCGGCGCCACGCCAGCCGGGTGCGCTCCGGCTGGAGCCCGGGATCCCGCTCGGCAGCCTCCCGGAGGGGGGTCATCCCTCCCACCCGAGCAGGACGACGACCACCATGGTGATCGCGACGACGGCGACCACGACGCCCAGCGCGGCCGGGAAGCGGGAAACGGGCAGATCCTCGCCGCGCCGCATCGCCCGTTCGCACCGCACCCAGTGGTTCACCGCCCGCAGAGCACACAGCACCCCGGCAGCGAGCAGGGCGAGCGCGAGTCCCACGCGCCACCCCCAGCGCAGGTCCGGCAGGAACTGGTCCACCGCGAAGCCACCGCCGATGAGGGCCAGCGCGGTGCGCAGCCACGCCAGGAACGTCCGCTCGTTCGCCAGTGAGAACCGGTAGTCCGGTGTCCCGCCCTCCTCCCGGATCTCCTCCGGAGCGAACCAGAGCCGGACGTTCCGCACGAATTCGATCACTTGAGGGACCCTACCCGCCGCCCCCGGCGGCCCCGGCCCCCGCCCCCGAGCCCCCGAACTCCCGCAGTCGCTCCCACGCGGCCAGCCCGTCCGGCACCCACTCCCACTCGCCGAGCCGCCGCTCGACCTCCGTCTCCGGCAGGAAGCCGTACCAGTCGACCTCCTCGACCTGCGGGTCGACAGGCAGTACGCAGCGCACCTCGTACACGGCCGACCACCAGCTGCGCCCGTCCCCGTCGTCATACAGGAACTTGAACAGCGGTACCGGCCGGGGCAGCCCCGAGACCCCCAGCTCCTCCTCCGCCTCGCGCAGCGCCGCCTCGTCGTAGGACTCGCCCGCGCCGACCACCCCGCCCACGAACATGTCGTACAGGGAGGGGAAGACCAGCTTCGTGGCCGTCCGGCGATGGACGAAGATCCGCCCCTCGGCGTCCCGGGCCCGCACGAACACCGCCCGGTGCCGCATCCCGCGCGCGTACACCTCCCCGCGCGGGGCCTGTCCGATGACCTGGTCGTTCTCGTCCACGATGTCGAGGATCTCGTCGGCGGCGCTCATGCCCTCATCCAACCAGGCGAGGCCTCGCCTGCCGAGGCGAGCGGTCCCGACGCGGTCAGCTCCGCTGGAGCTCCCGCACCCGCGCGCTCCCGGAGTGGTTGCACGGCATCGCCGGATGCATCCCGAGCAGCACGACCCCGACGACGATGCCGACGAGCCCGGCCGCCTCCCAGGCGAGGGCCCCCGCGTCGGTGCGCAGCCGGTCCCCGAGGAAGCCCACCCCGCAGGCGATCCCCGCGAGGGGCTGCGCGGCGGTGAGCGCGGGCAGCGACATCCGCAGCGGCGCCGCCTCGAAGGCGCTCTGCACCAGCAGCAGCCCGGTCACCCCGAGCAGCAGCACCCCGTACGGCTCCCAGGTGGTGAGCAGCCCGCCCCAGCCGCCCTCGGTGAACAACTGCCCGCTGACCCGGGTGAGCGCGTCCTGGACGCCGTAGAGGAGCCCGGCGGCGACGCCGAGCAGGATGGGTGCGGCACTGAGCCGGGACCGCTTGGCGGTCGCCGTGAGGAGCAGGGCGGCCCCCACCATGACGCCGATGATCAGCCACTGCCGCAGGGCCCCGCCGACGGCTGCGCCGCCCTGCGGCTGACCGGCCACGATGAACGCCGTCACCCCGCCCGCGAGCAGCGCGAGCCCCGCCCAGCCCTGGCGGCCCAGCGGCTGCCGGTTCCGGCGGCGGGAGAGGGCGAGGGCGAAGAGCAGATTGGTCGCGAGGAGGGGTTCCACCAGTGTGACCTCGCCCTGGCCGAGCGCGACCGCGCCGAGCGCCATACCGCAGACCATCAGCCCGATCCCGCCGAGCCAGCGGGGCACGCGGACCAGATCGAGGAGCAGCCGGGGGGAGAGGAAGTCGCCGATCGGCGCGTGCGCGGCGGCCTGCTGCTGGAGCACGAAGCCGAAGCCCAGACAGCAGGCGGCACACACGGAGAGGAGAAGAACGAGAACCGACACGCGGGGTACCTAGGGTCGTCGGACGGGCCGCTGCGGCCGACCCGCAGGATCTGGCCGCTCGGATTCCCCGGGGAGGGCGATTTATGCCTCAACGGGTGGCCCGATACGTATTGAGACGACTGTAGCCGCCGCGCTGTGGGCCGTGCGTAAGGGGAGACACATCCGGACAGTTGACTAGGTCACGTCCTCTGCCGAAGGATCAGTCCCCAAAAGCTGCTGACCGGCCAGTAACAAGGCGTCGGGCGGCAGCCGGCCCGGCACGCCCGCCCCCGCCCGACCGCTCCGTTCCCGAGAGGACCTCCTCCATGTCGTACGACGCAGATGTGATCGTGATCGGGGCGGGCCTCGCCGGGCTCGCGGCGACCGCGGAGCTCGTCGACGCGGGTCGCAAGGTGATCCTCCTCGACCAGGAGCCGGAGCAGTCCATCGGCGGGCAGGCGCACTGGTCCTTCGGCGGTCTCTTCCTCGTCGACTCGCCCGAGCAGCGCCGCCTGCGGATCAGGGACAGCCACGCCCTCGCCCTCCAGGACTGGATGGGCACGGCCGCCTTCGACCGCGAGGAGGACCACTGGCCCCGCAGGTGGGCGGAGGCGTACGTCGACTTCGCGGCTGGCGAGAAGCGCGCCTGGCTGCACCGGCAGGGCGTCCGCTTCTTCCCCGTGGTCGGCTGGGCCGAGCGCGGCGGCTACGACGCGAACGGCCACGGCAACTCCGTCCCCCGCTTCCACATCACCTGGGGCACCGGCCCCGGCCTCGTGGCGCCCTTCGAGCGGCGGGTCCGGGAGGGCGTGGCCCGGGGGCTGGTCCAGCTGAAGTTCCGGCACCGGGTCACCGGGCTCGCGCGCAGCGCGGGCGCCGTGGACACCGTCACCGGCGAGATCCTCGAACCGTCCACGATCGAGCGCGGGCAGCCCAGCACCCGGACCGTCACCGGTGCCTTCGAGTTCAAGGCCCAGGCCGTGATCGTCACCTCCGGCGGCATCGGCGGCAACCACGACCTCGTCCGCGCCAACTGGCCGAAGCGCCTCGGCAACCCCCCGGAGAAGATGATCTCCGGCGTGCCCGCGCACGTCGACGGCAGGATGCTGGCCATCGCCGAGGAGGCGGGCGCCCGCCTGATCAACCGCGACCGCATGTGGCACTACACCGAGGGCATCCAGAACTGGAACCCCATCTGGGACAACCACGGCATCCGCATCCTGCCCGGGCCTTCGTCGCTGTGGCTGGACGCACGCGGCAAGCGCCTGCCCGTGCCGCTGTTCCCCGGCTTCGACACCCTCGGCACGCTCGAACACATCATGAAGACCGGCTACGACTACACGTGGTTCGTGCTCGACCAGAAGATCATCGGCAAGGAGTTCGCGCTCTCCGGCTCCGAGCAGAACCCCGACCTCACCGGCAAGTCGATCAAGGACGTCTTCGTCCGGGCCCGCGCGGACGTCCCCGGCCCGGTCAAGGCCTTCATGGACCACGGCGTCGACTTCGTGGTGGAGAAGGACCTCGGCTCACTGGTCCGCGGCATGAACGCGCTCACCAAGGACCCCCTCATCGACGAGGCAGAGCTGCGCCGCGAGATCGTGGCCCGCGACCGCGAGATCGCCAACCCGTTCACCAAGGATCTCCAGGTCACGGCGATCCGCGGCGCCCGCAACTACCTCGGCGACAAGCTGATCCGCACCGCGACCCCGCACCGCATCCTCGACCCCAAGGCGGGCCCGCTGATCGCCGTCCGCCTGAACATCCTCACCCGCAAGACCCTCGGCGGCCTGGAGACGGACCTGTCGTCCCGCGTCCTCACCGAGGGCGGCGACCCGCTGGAGGGCGTGTACGCGGCGGGGGAGGCCGCCGGCTTCGGCGGCGGCGGGGTGCACGGCTACCGCTCCCTGGAGGGCACGTTCCTGGGCGGCTGCCTCTTCTCGGGCCGCACCGCGGGCCGCGCGGCGGCGAAGGCGACGTCCTGAGCCCCAAGCGGCCGTGACGCCTGAGCCCCTGATGGATGCGACGTCCTGAGCCTGTGATGGATGCGACGTCCTGAGCCTGTGACGGATGCGACGTCCTGAGCCTGTGACCGATGCGACGGCCTGAACCCTTGGCAGATGTGACGGAATTCTGACGGACCTCCGCCGTCGCTGGCCCGACGGGGGCGGCGGATGGTCGAATCGTTGTGTGAACCCTGAACATCCCGAGGCGCGGGAAGCGCCGACGGAGCACCCCGAAGAGCGTGAGGGCCACGGCGGCCGGGACACCGAGCAGGGCAAGCCCATCGGCCGCCGGATCCTCCTCGGCACCCTCGGCCTCGGCGCCCTGGGCGTGGCCTCCGCGCCCGTCCTCCAGCGCGGCCTGGAGGCGTTTCTCGGTGAGGCGGCCGAGAAGGACCCCACGGGCCTGACCGGTCTGCTCCCCAACGGCGGAGGTTTCCGCTACTACTCGGTGACGGCGTCCGTCCCGCGCAGGAACGCGAAGAACTACCGCCTCACCGTGGACGGCCTGGTCGACCGGCCCGCCTCCTACACCCTCGCCGATCTGCGGGCCCTGCCCCAGACCCGGATGGTGAAGGACGTCCAGTGCGTGACCGGCTGGCGGGTCCCGGACACCCCGTTCGAGGGCGTACGGCTCTCCGTGCTGCTGGACGCGGCCGGGGTGCGCTCCTCGGCCGGCGCGGTCCGTTTCACCTGCTTCGACGGGGCGTACAGCGAGAGCCTCACCCTGGAGCAGGCCCGCCGCGCGGACGTCCTCGTGGCGCTGCGCATGCAGGACAAGGACATCAGCCACAACCACGGCGGTCCGGTACGCCTGTACGTCGCCCCGATGTACTTCTACAAGTCGGCCAAGTGGCTCTCCGGCATCGAGGTCACGGAGGACGTCGAGCCGGGCTACTGGGAGCGGCGGGGCTACGACATCGACGCCTGGGTGGGCCGGTCGAACGGGCGGGACGATGAACCGACGACTTGAGACACCGTCCGCCGATGCCCCCGCCAAGGCCGACGCCGAGGCGCCCGCACGCGTCCGGCGCTTCACCCCCGCCGAACGCTGGATCCACCGCGCGACGGCCGCCCTGATGGGGGTCTGCGTGGTGACGGCGGCCTGTCTCTACCTCCCCGCCCTCGCCGAACTGGTGGGCCGCCGGGCCCTGGTCGTGACCGTGCACCAGTGGTCGGGCCTGCTCCTGCCGCTCCCGGTCCTCGCGGGCCTGGCCTCGCGCGCGTTCCGCGCCGACGTGGGCCGGCTGAACCGCTGGGGGCCGCACGACCGGGTCTGGCTGCGCGCCGTGCGCCGTCGTACGCCCGGCCCGCGGCCCGCCGCCAAGTTCAACGCCGGTCAGAAGGTCTACGCCGCCTGGATCGCCGGAGCCACGCTCGTCATGCTCGCCACCGGTCTGATCATGTGGTTCACCCACCTCACCCCCCTGGCATGGCGCACCGGCGCGACCTTCGTCCACGACTGGCTGGCCCTCACCATCGGCATCGTCCTGGCCGGCCACATCGGCATGGCCCTGGGAGACCCGGAGGCCCGCAAGGGCCTCCGCACGGGCCTGGTCACCAAGGAGTGGGCGGACCGGGAGCATCCCTTGTGGCGGCCGTAGGGAGGCAGCGCCCGCAGCGGGGCGCCTGCCTCCGGACCGGCGCCTGGTGCTGTGACCGGAAGGTTCACCGGCTCGCGGCGCCCGGCACGGCACTGGGTGATACTCCGCCTTGCGTTGCTCCACACTGCCTGAACGGCGTGGGAGGTGCCCCCAGCACCGGGCGCCGCGAGCTGTCCGGCAAACCGTTCCGGTCACAGCACTAGATCACCAGCGACAGCAACAGCACGAGCGCCCCCGCCACCACCGAGATGATTGTCTCCATGACCGACCAGCTCTTGATGGTCTGGCCGACGGTCATACCGAAGTACTCCTTGACCATCCAGAACCCGGCGTCGTTCACATGGCTGAAGAACAGGGAGCCGGCGCCGATGGCGAGGACGAGCAGCGCCGTGTGCGTCGTCGACATGTCGGCGGCCAGCGGTGCCACGAGCCCGGCCGCGGAGATGGTGGCGACGGTCGCCGACCCCGTCGCGAGCCGGATGCCCACCGCGATGAGCCAGGCCAGGACAAGTGCGGGGATGGACCAGTCCTCGGAGATCTCCAGGATCATCCGCCCCACCCCGGAGTCGATCAGTGTCTGCTTGAAGCCGCCACCGGCACCGACGATCAGCAGGATGCCGGCGATCGGTGCCAGGGACGTCTCCACGGTCGACGCCAGCCGCTCCTTGGTGAACCCGGCCGCCCGCCCCAGCGTGAACATGCCCACGAGCACGGCCGCGAGCAGCGCGATCAGCGGTGAGCCGACGACGTCGAAGACCCGCTGCACCATCTGCTCGGGGTCGTCGACCACGATGTCCACCAGGGCCTTGGCGAGCATGAGCACGACGGGCAGCAGCATGGTCGCGATGGTCGCCGCGAACCCGGGCCGCTTCTCCAGCTCCTCCGACGCCCGCGCGGGGATCATGCGCTCGGGCACCGGGACCTCCACCCAGCGCGCCGCGTACTTCGAGAACAGCGGCCCGGCGACGATCACGGTCGGCACGGCGACGAGCAGCCCCAGGGCCAGCGTGACCCCCAGGTCGGCCTTGACCGCGTCGATCGCCACCAGCGGCCCGGGGTGCGGCGGGATCAGCCCGTGCATGACGGAGAGGCCCGCGAGGGCGGGGACTCCGATACGCATCAGCGAGTAGCCGCCGCGCTTGGCGACCATCAGGACCACCGGGATGAGCAGCACGATCCCGACCTCGAAGAACAGCGGCAGTCCGATCACCGAGGCGATCAGGACCATCGCCCACGGCATGGCCCGCCCACCGGCCTTCGCCAGGATCGTGTCGACGATCCGGTCGGCGCCCCCGGAGTCGGCCAGCAGCTTGCCGAGGATCGCGCCCAGTGCGATGAGCACACCCACCCCGGCCACGGTCGTCCCGAGCCCGGTGGTGAAGCTGGCGATCGCCTTGTCCAGCGGTGCCCCGGCGCACGCGCCGAGCGTGAGCGAGCCGATGGTCAGGGCCAGGAAGGCGTGCACCTTGAACCTGGTGATGAGCAGGACGATGACGGCGATGCCTATCAGGACGGCGATGCCCAGCTGAGCGTGGCCGGCCGAGGTGATCGGCTCGACGGGCTCCGCTGCCAGCATCTCGACGCTGAGTCTGGTCACGGTGAATCCTTGAATGGAGGGGAAAGGGGAAAGGGGGAGAGGGAAGAGGCGGAGAGAGAAGCGAGGCGGAACGCGGTGGCGCCGGCCGACGCACGCAGGCCCCGGGGCCTGACGTCGGTGGGTCGCGAGGCAGCGGCCCCGGACCAGAGCCCTACGAGGACGACCGGTTGAGCCTCCGCAGCGCGGCGACCGCCCGCCCGGCGATCTCCTCGGGGTCGCCCGAGACATCGACCTCGACACCCGCTTCGTCCGCCCCCAGCGGTTGCAGCGTGGCGAACTGCGAGTCGAGCAGCGCGGTCGGCATGAAGTGCCCCCGCCGGTGCGCCATGCGGTCCTCGATCAGCGCCCGGTCACCCGCGAGGTGCACGAAGACCAGTCCCGGCGCGGCGGACCGCAGCCGGTCCCGGTAGGCGCGCTTCAGCGCCGAGCAGCTGACCACCCCGCCGAGCCCGGCCCGGCCGCGCGCCCAGTCGCCGATGGCGTCCAGCCACGGCCACCGGTCCGCGTCGTCCAGCGGTGTCCCGGCCGACATCTTCACGATGTTGGCCTCGGGGTGGAAGTCGTCGCCCTCGGCGTAGGGAACGCCGAGCCGGGCCGCGAGCAGGGGACCGATCGTCGTCTTTCCGGTCCCGGCCACGCCCATCACCACGACGACGGGAGGGGTACGCATCGTCACCTCGCTGTCCTCGTCGACCTCTGGGACGTCATCCGACGTCGACGACACTGAAGCCCAATAGGTACGACTAATTCAAGCCCTCGTCGCAAATAAACCTGACTTTTCCTTGGGTCCGCGCTCCTCGTACCCTGATCCCCATGACCACACCGGGCCGGGGGCTGCACGGCCGAGTACTGGACACGCTCGGCCCGGCGATCACGGCGGGCGAGTACCCGCCGGGCAGCGTCCTGCGCACCGACGAACTCGCCCAGCGGTTCGAGGTGTCGCGCTCCGTGATGCGCGAGGCGGTACGGGTGCTGGAGTCGATGCACCTGGTCGAGTCCCGCCGCCGCGTGGGTGTCATCGTGCGCCCGCCCGCCGCGTGGAACGTCTACGACCCGCAGGTGATCCGCTGGCGCCTCGCGGGCGCCGACCGCCCCCGCCAGCTGCGCTCGCTGACCGTCCTGAGGTCGGCGGTCGAACCGGTCGCGGCCGGCCTGGCCGCGACCAACGCCACCGCCGAGCAGTGCGCCGCGCTCACCGAGTGCGCGATCGGCATGGTCGCCAACTCACGTGGCCACAAACTGGAGGGCTACCTCTTCCACGACGTCGCCTTCCACCGGCTGATCCTCAAGGCGTCCGGCAACGAGATGTTCGCCCGCCTCGGTGACGTCGTCGAGGAGGTTCTCGCGGGCCGCACCCACCACGAGGTCATGTTCCACGACCCGGACCCCGCCGCCGTCACTCTGCACGTCCAGGTCGCCGAGGCCATCCGCGAGGGCGACGCCGCCCGCGCCGAACGCCTCACACGGGAGATCACCGAGGGCGCCCTCAAGGAACTCGACATCCTGGCCCCCAACGGCCGCCCCGCCACCACCGGTTGACCCGGGGACCGGGCCTACTCCAGGAACTCCCCGTCCACATACACCCACGCCCCGTCCACCCGCTCGAAGCGGCTGCGCTCGTGGAGTGAGCCGTCGCGGAACGAGGCGCGGAAGGTGACCGTACCGGCGGTGTGGAAGGGCGATCCCTCGCTCCTGTCGAGGATCTCCAGACCGGTCCAACGCAGGCCCGGATCGAAGTCGACGCGCGCAGGACGCGTGCGCGGGTGCCAGGTCCGCAGCAGGTACGCCTCGTCCTGCACGACGAACGCGCTGTACCGGGACCGCATCAGGGCCTCGGCGGTCGGCGCGACCACCGCGGGCCCGGCGTGGAAACGGCCGCAACAACCCTCGTACGTCACCGGAAGACCGCACGGGCACGGGCGGGCGGCGTTCGACGGCACCCCACCCGACGCCCCGGACCGGACGGCGGCCTTCGCCGAGTTCTTCGAACGGGCCTTGGAGCTGCGACGCGACGACATGACCGCCATTCTGCCCGCCCCGGCACACGACCCTGCGCGGAGCCCGCGGTCGTCGGCGGATACAGCGGCCGGGCCGGCATCGCGCCCGCCGCCGGCCAGCCTGCGGCAGCGGCGGCAACGCCGGCTCGTTACAGCCGGCCGTGGGGTTTTCCAGGGCGGACGAGACAGCCCCACAGATCGCCGCACCGCACGCACGAAGGCCGCGACCCTCAGGTCGCGGCCTTCGCCACTGTGTGTCCGAGGGGGGACTTGAACCCCCACGCCCGATAAAGGGCACTAGCACCTCAAGCTAGCGCGTCTGCCATTCCGCCACCCGGACAAGGTGTCTGTCGTGCGGGGTGTCCCCCGCGGCGACAGAGGAAACATTACCAGGCTTTCGGAGGCCCTCGATCACACCCCGTTCCATGGAGCGCCCGGCGTGAACGGCGTGTGACGGGCCGGTCCCGGTCTTGGGGCGGGAGCCCGGGCAGGAGGAGGATGAGGAGCAACCACCAGCAGCCACAGCGGGAGGAAGCAGCGTGAGCGAGACGGACACGGCCAGGCGCGTGACCGGCGAGGACGAGGTCGTGGACCTCTGCCGCGAGCTGATCCAGATCGACACCAGCAACTTCGGCGACCACTCGGGTCCGGGCGAGCGCAAGGCCGCCGAGTACGTCGCGGAGAAGCTCGCCGAGGTGGGTCTCGAACCGAAGATCTTCGAATCGCACCCGGGCCGCGCCTCCACGGTGGCCCGCATCGAGGGCGAGGACCCGTCCCGGCCCGCGCTGCTCATCCACGGCCACACCGACGTCGTACCGGCCAACGCCGCCGACTGGACCCACCACCCCTTCTCGGGCGAGGTCGCGGACGGCTGTGTGTGGGGCCGGGGCGCGGTCGACATGAAGGACATGGACGCAATGACCCTCGCGGTCGTCCGGGACCGGCTGCGCAGCGGCCGCAAGCCCCCGCGCGACATCGTCCTGGCCTTCCTCGCCGACGAGGAGGCCGGCGGCACCTACGGCGCGAAGTACCTGGTCAAGAACCATCCCGAACTCTTCGAAGGTGTCACCGAGGCGATCAGTGAGGTCGGCGGGTTCTCCTTCACCGTCAACGAGCAGCGGCGGCTCTACCTGATCCAGACGGCTGAGAAGGGCATGCACTGGATGAAGCTGACCGTGGCCGGCACGGCCGGGCACGGCTCGATGATCCACCGCGACAACGCCATCACCGAGCTGTCCGAGGCGGTCGCCCGCCTCGGCCGCCACACGTTCCCGGTGCGGGTCACCAAGACCACCCGCGCCTTCCTCGACGAACTCGGCGACGCGCTGGGCACCGAGCTCGACCCGGAGAACATGGAGGGCACCCTCGCCAGGCTCGGCGGCATCGCCAAGCTCATCGGCGCCACCCTCAGCAACACCGCCAACCCCACCCAGCTCGGTGCCGGCTACAAGGTCAACGTCATCCCCGGCGAGGCCACCGCCCATGTCGACGGACGGTTCCTGCCCGGCTTCGAGGAGGAGTTCCTCGCCGACCTCGACAAGATCCTCGGGCCCAGGGTCAGGCGTGAGGACGTCCACTCCGACAAGGCGCTGGAGACCACCTTCGACGGGGCGCTCGTGGACGCCATGCAGTCCGCGCTGCTCGCCGAGGACCCGGCCGCGAAGGCGGTCCCGTACATGCTCTCCGGCGGCACCGACGCCAAGTCCTTCGACGATCTCGGCATCCGCGGCTTCGGCTTCGCGCCGCTGAAGCTGCCGCCGGAGCTGGACTTCGCGGGAATGTTCCACGGCGTCGACGAACGGGTGCCGGTGGAGGGGCTGAAGTTCGGCGTCCGCGTGCTCGACCGTTTTATCGACGCGTCCTGAACTCCGTGATGGATCTGATGGGAGCTGAACGGGTTCTTTTCGCGTGAATTGCACGCTGAAGCCTGCTTGAATTATTCGTCAGCGCGTACGAAGGACGACCGAGTCGGGTGAATCGGACCATACGCTCGTAGCCCCGATCATTCCTCCTCGTTACAGGTGATGCGACTCGCTAGTCGGGGTCGCTTTGCCAACAAGGAGGAATAATGATCAAGAAGGTCGTCGCTGCTGCGGCTGCCACCGGTGGTCTGGTGCTCGCGGGTGCGGGTCTGGCTGTCGCCGACGCCGGTGCCCAGGGCCAGGCCTTGAACTCCCCGGGTGTCGCGTCCGGCAACGTCGTCCAGGCCCCCGTCCACATTCCGGTGAATGTGTGCGGCAACACGATCAACGTGATCGGGCTGCTGAACCCTGCCTTCGGCAATACCTGCATCAACCAGTGACGTTGTGCCTCACCCGGTGAGGGCCCGATAACCGTCGGCCCCGGAGTGCGTGCCATGCACTCCGGGGCCGATAAGTCTCTGGACATGCCGAAAAGATCAGAACTTAAGGCTAAGGCAGGTAATTCAGCAAATGCGACAGGTCACCCGCAAGCGCCTGATGACGATTGCGGCCGCGTCCGGCGTCCTCGCCGCGGCCAGCGGTTACGCGCACGCCGACACCGGCGCCCAGGGCTCCGCGACCAACTCACCCGGCGTCCTCTCCGGCAACAACGTCCAGGCGCCGGTCGAGGCAGAGATCGACGCCTGCGGCAACACCGTCAGCGTTGTCGGGCTGCTCAACTCCGCGTCCGGCAACGATTGTTCCAACAGCGGCGGCGGCTCGGCCCAGGTCGGGGGTTCCGAGGCGCAGG
>NZ_JBVIDX010000010.1:175978-176470 GCF_055572155.1 Streptomyces sp. NPDC030814 | reverse complement strand
GGGTCAGGCCGGTGGTTCGCCGGGCGTGCTGTCCGGTAACAACGTGCAGGCTCCGGTGCATGCCCCGGTGGACGTGTGCGGCAACGGCGTCACCGGGGTCGGTGTCGGCAACGGCGGCACGAACAACGACTGCTCCAACGGCGGCGGCGGTGGCGGCGGCTCGGCCCAGGTCGGGGGTTCCGAGGCGCAGGGTCAGGCCGGTGGTTCGCCGGGCGTGCTGTCCGGTAACAACGTGCAGGCTCCGGTGCATGCCCCGGTGGACGTGTGCGGCAACGGCGTCACCGGCGTCGGCATCGGCAACGGCGGCACGAACAACGACTGCTCCACCGGCGGCGGTTCGTCCCAGGGTGGCGGGACGCGCGCCGAGGGTCAGACGGGTGGCTCGTCCGGTGTGTTGTCCGGTAACAACGTGCAGGCTCCGGTGCATGCCCCGGTGGACGTGTGCGGCAACGGCGTCACCGGCGTCGGCATCGGCAACGGCGGCACCGACAA
>NZ_JBVIDX010000010.1:141151-175882 GCF_055572155.1 Streptomyces sp. NPDC030814 | reverse complement strand
GTGTGCTGTCCGGTAACAACGTGCAGGCTCCGGTGCATGCCCCGGTGGACGTGTGCGGCAACGGCGTCACCGGCGTCGGCATCGGCAACGGCGGCACCGACAACGACTGCTCCAACGGCGGCGGCGAGGGCGGATCGTCCAACGGCGGCGGGTCCCAGCCGGGCGGTGAAACCGCTGGCTCGCCGGGCATCGGCTCCGGAAACAACGTGCAGGTTCCCGTGTACACCCCGGTCGACGTGTGCGGCAACGGTGTCAGCGTGATCGGTCTCGGCACGGGGATGACGGGCGCCGACTGCGGGAACTCGGGCGGCGAAGGTGGGCAGGAGACCCCTGGCGGCCCGCAGACTCCGCCGGCCCCGCAGCAGCCTGGTGAGCCGGGGCAGCCGGGGCAGCCGGGGCAGCCGGGGCAGCCGGGTGAGCCGGGGCAGCCGGGGCAGCCTGGTGAGCCCGGAGTGCCCGGAGTGCCCGGGGAACCAGGGCAGCCTGGTGAGCCGGGAGTGCCGGGACTGCCTGGTGAGCCTCAGCTGCCGGGTGAACCGCAGCTGCCGGGTGAGCCCCGCAACCCCGCCGGGGAGGTCCCCGGCAGTGGCACCGACACGCCGAGCACCCGGACCCTCGGTCAGCCCGAGGCCGTCGGGGAACTCGCTCAGACCGGTGCCGAGGCACCGCTCGGCCTGGCTCTGTCACTGGGCGCGGGCACGCTCCTCGGCGGCGCCCTGATCTACCGCAAGGCACGGGCCGCCGCGCAGTAACCGGCTCCGCGCACGGAAAACGGAGCGGGCCCCGTATTAGCGGGGCCCGCTCCGACTCGTTCTGCTCACATCACCACGTGGCGCGCACCTGGCGGATGATCCGTCGGCGCAACCGCACCCTGCGGCTGCCATCGCGCAGCAGACTCAGTCGGTCCAACTCCCAGTGTCCGTACTCGGCATGGTCCGTCAGCAGGCGTGTGGCGTCCTTGCGGGAGACACCGCGAGGTACGTACACGTCGACAAATTCGTATTCCGGCATCGGTATCTATTGTGCGGGCTGGGGCCCGGTACGGATAGCGTCTGCACTATGTCTGATGCTGCGCAGCCCACCGCTGCCGAGGTACGCGCCGCCGCAGAGGCGGTCAAGACCGCGCTCGACCGCCACCTGGCCGCGGTCGAACGCCGGGCGGGTGAGGACGACCCGGCCGTCTACGAGGCGTTCAACGAGCTGGCCGCGGCCGCCGAGGAGTACGACGAACTGCTCTACGACCGGTACGACGAGGTCACTCCCTTCGAGATCCCCGGCACCGAGGACATGCCGCCGTACACCGGTCCCGAGGAGCCGAGCGCGCTGAGCGTGCTGATCCGCCGGGACTACACGGTGGCGGAGCCACAGCGGCTGCTGGCGCAGGCGCAGCGGGTGGAGGCGGCCGACGAGCCGTCCTCCGGCGCCTCGGGTGACGACGAGGCGTCGCCCACCGTGCACGGCGCCCTGGGGCTTCTGTTCGGCGAGTTCGAACCGGACGAGATCGCCTCCCGGCACAAGGAGTTCGGCCTGGAGGAGGGGGACTCCACCCTCTGGGTCACCGCCGGGGACGACACGGCCGACCCCGGCGAATGGCTGGAGGCCCCGTTCGAGAACGTCGACCCCCAGCGGGTCGTCTGCCGCTTCGACGTCAGCGCGGTCTTCGACGATGACGAGGACGACGAGGATCTCGAGGACGAGATCGACCTGGAAGCGGACCTGGGAGCGGACCTGGACGAGGACGAGGCATAGCCACGGGCAGTCGTGCCGCTGGGGCGGCGGGGGTGGGCGCCGCGGCACCCGGCCCCCACCGCTCCGAGCTGCCAGCGCTGTCAGCCGGCCGGGGTCACCTGGGCCCTCAGCAGGGCCGGCAGTCGTGTCGTGCGCGGCTTCGGCGGAACCTCGGCGACCGCCCGTGGCAGCGCCTGCTCCACGCCGTGGACGACGGACAGGTGCCGCTCGGCGCGTCCGAACGCGGTGTAGACCCAGGGGCGACTGAGCGCCTGCGCCGCGTCCCCCGGCAGCACGACCACCGCGGCAGGCCAACGGTGCCCCACCGCCTGGTGAGCGGTGACCGCCCATCCGTGCCGGACGGCCGCGTCGACCCGCTCCTTCGCCACGACGACGGCGCCCCCCGCGCACTCCAGATGCAGCCCCTCCGCGTCGGCCCTGACGACGCGCCCGGGCGTCGTACGGCCCGGCGCGGGGGAGTGGACGACACGGTCACCGGGGTCGAAACCGCCGAAGCGGCCCGGCCCGGGGTTCAGCCGTTGCTTCAGCGCCGCGTTCAGCGCACGCGTCCCCGCCGCGCCCCCGTGCCCGGGGGTGATCACCTGTACCTGCTCGGCAGGGATGCCGAAGGCCCTCGGCACGGAGTCCACGACGAGCTGCACTGTCCGGTGCACCGCCTCCCCGGCATCCCGCACCGGCACGATCACGACCTCCTTGCCGGGGGCGTCCACCTGGTTGAGCTCGCCGATCCCGATCCCGGAGACCAGCTCACCGAGGGGACCGGCGTCCGGTGTCCGTGAGGCGACCTGAGGGCAGGCCCGGGCCGCGAGGAGGTCCGCGAACACCCGCCCCGGCCCGGCGGACCACAGCACCCCCGGATCGCCGCTGAGCACCAGCCGCGCCCCGTCGGGCAGCGACTCGACCAGGAGGGCGGCCGTCTCCACATCGAGCTGCGGCGCGTCCAGCACCAGAAGCAGATCGAGATCCAACGCCCCCTCGGCGTCCCTGCCGGGCCCCTCGGCACCGGCCAGCAGCCCGCCCACGGTGACCACGGCTGAACCGCTCGGCTCGGCCGCGCCGGGGGCCGTGCCCTCCTCGGCGGACGCCGGGGCCGGACCCTTCGCGTCGGCGTCCGCGACGAGCGCGGCGAACCGCTGCCTCCCGTCCGCGCTGTGCGTCGCCGCGCACGCCCGGAGCCCGAGGGCCCGCGCGGTGGCGATCAGTGCGGCGGGTTCCGTGCGGGCGGCCTCGCCCCCCGTGTGCAGGACGAGCCCGTGCGCGGCGACGGCGCGGATCAGCTCGGCGGCGGAACGAGGCGCCGCTGCGGCCGCGGCCGCCCAGTCCGTGGTGTCGTCCTTGGACAGGGAGTTCACGACACGGGCGAGGCCGTCCGCGAGGCTCTCCTCGGCGAGGGCGTAACGCTCCAGGCCGACCAGGACCCGCACCGGGCGTTCCTGCTCCGCCTCGTCGTCGTCGGTGGCCGCCGCGACGGGCGGGGCGTCGTCCAGCGCGTCCTGGAAGATCAGGGCCTCGCCCTCGGCGACGGCACTCTGCACGGCCCCGTCCGGATCCGGCACCGCACGCTGGGCCAGCGCGGCCGTGAGGGCCGTGACCTCCAGCGCGGTGTGCCCGGCGACGGCGGCCTGCTCCAACAGCCATACGGTGACCGCCCGGCCGCGTCGCTCGTCGTCCGGGCCGCACTCCGCGCCCAGCAACGCCCGCGCGAACCCGTCGGCCTGCTCGGGCCGCACTCCGGGGACCCGCAGCAACTGCCATGGGTCCTCGCGCAGCCGGTCACCGGCGCCTTCGCCGAGCACCTCGGCGACCTGCGCGGCCAGTGCCTCCGGAGCACCGCCCCCGGCCAGCACCGCACGCACGGCCCCGACGGTCTCGCCGGACGGAGCCGCGGCGACCGGGGCGTCCACCGGCTGCGGGCGCCGCACCGGTTCCGGCGCGGGCCGCCGGGGCGCGGGCTCCGGCTCGACGAAGACGGTGGCCGAGGGCTTCTGCCCGCCCTCCACGGCCCGTACCGCCGCCAGCAGGTCGGCCGCCGTGCCGCTGAGCTTGGTGCCCGCCGCGATCGGGCCCTTCTTCTCCGCCTTCCGCCGCTCGATCCGCTCCCGCTCCAGCCGCTGCGCCGCCAACTCGGCCTGCGCCTCGGAAAGATCGGGCCCGCCGTCGGAGTCCGCCGCGCCCTCGGAGCCGGTGGACGCGCCGTCCGACTCGGCGGCAGCGCCCCCGGGGCCGGAGGAGGCGCCGGCGGTGCCGCCGTCGGCCGTCTCCGTGCCGGTGGCCTCGTCCTCCGCGGCCCCCTCGCCCATCGCCGCGGCGGATGCCGCCGCGTGGTCGTCCGGTGTGCCCTCGGCCCCCGGGGTCCCGGCCCCGGGGGTTCCGTCGGACCGGCCCCCCGGCTCGTCCGGCTCCGTGGTCGCGGGCTCCGTGCTCACAGCGTGCTCCAGTCGTGATCGGGATAGCGGTGCACGGGCGCCGACACGTCGTCGAGCGCCCGGCAGATCTCGTCAGGAAGACTAAGGGTCTCCACTGACAACGCAGCCGTGAGCTGGAGCGCGTTGCGGGCGCCGACGATGGGCGCGGTGACACCCGGCCGGTCCCGCACCCAGGCGAGGGCGACCTGCAGCGGCGTCACGGCGAGCCCGTCCGCGGCGGTCTGCACCGCGTCCACGATGCTGGTCGCCGTGTCGTCCAGGTACGGCGCGACGAACCGTGCCATGTGCTCCGAACCGCCCCGCGAGTCCGGCGGTGTGGCGTGGCGGTACTTCCCGGTCAGCACGCCTCGGCCGAGCGGGGAGGAGGGGAGCAGCCCGACGCCGAGGTCCAGTGCGGCCGGCAGCACCTCGCGCTCGACACCGCGCTGGAGCAGCGAGTACTCCATCTGCGTACTGGCCAGCCGGGTGCGTATCCCCGGCGCGGCGAGCTGCCAGGTGGCAGCCTTCGCGAGCTGCCAGCCGCAGAAGTTGGAGACCCCCGCGTAGCGGGCGCGGCCGCTGCTGACGGCCAGGTCGAGGGCGTGGAGCGTCTCCTCCAGCGGTGTCTCGGGGTCGAAGGCGTGGATGTGCCAGAGGTCGACGTAGTCGGTGCCCAGGCGGGCGAGGGAGGCGTCCAGGGCGGCGAGCAGATGGCCGCGGGAGCCGTCGAAACGGCGGTCGGGGTCGGGGACACTGCCGGCCTTCGTGGAGATGACCAGGTCACGGCGGGGTACTAGCCCGTCCATCAGCTGTCCGAGCAGATATTCGGCCTCGCCGTCGCCGTACACGTCCGCGGTGTCGACGAGGGTGCCGCCCGCCTCCCAGAACACCTTCAACATGTCCGCGGCGTCATGCTCGTCCGTGTCGCGGCCCCACGTCAGGGTGCCGAGCCCGATCCGGGACACACGCAGGCCGGTACGGCCGAGATGCCTCTGCTCCATGGACGCCGACATTACTGTCCGGAGTTCGCCGTGTGGGGGCCTGTGGACGACCGTTTTCCTCCCACGTCGCGTCACGGGCCGTGTTCCCGAACCCCCGCACGAGAGCCAGGGGCGGGGAACCCGCCCCTCCCGACCACTCCGGCGAGGAACCGGACGGTATGGTCGGCCGCACAAGGGACGTTACTGATCGGTAAAGGCTGGTCTATATGAAGCTCGGGATCAACCTCGGCTACTGGGGCGCCGGAATGGACGGGGACAACCTGGCCGTGGCCCAGGAGGCCGACCGCCTCGGTTACGCGGTGTGCTGGGCGGCGGAGGCGTACGGCTCGGACGCCGCCACCGTGCTCAGCTGGGTCGCCGCCAAGACCGAACGCATCGACGTGGGTTCGGCCATCTTCCAGATCCCGGCCCGCCAGCCGGCGATGACCGCGATGACCGCCGCGACGCTGGACTCGCTCTCCGGCGGCCGGTTCCGCCTCGGCCTCGGCGTGTCCGGGCCGCAGGTCTCCGAGGGCTGGTACGGAGTGAAGTTCGACAAGCCGCTCGCCCGCACCCGCGAGTACGTCGAGATCATCCGCAAGGCGATGACCCGTGAGCGTCTGTCCCACGAGGGCGAGCACTGGACCCTTCCCCTGCCCGGCGGCCCCGGCAAGCCGCTCAAGCTCACCGTGCACCCCACCCGCGAGCACATCCCGCTGTACATCGCGGCGATCGGTCCGAAGAACCTGGAGCAGACCGGTGAGATCGCCGACGGCGCGTTGCTGATCTTCCCGTCCGCCGCGCACCTGGAGGACACGGCCGTCACGTACCTGCGCGCGGGACGCGAGAAGGCCGGCAAGACCGTCGACGGCTTCGACGTGTGCCCGACGCTGCCGATCGCCGTCGGCGACGACAAGGACGTGACGACGCTCGCCGACACCTTCCGCCCCTACACCGCGCTGTACGTCGGCGGCATGGGCAGCCGCAAGCAGAACTTCTACAACCAGCTCGCCCAGCGCATGGGCTACGAGAAGGAGGCCGCCGAGATCCAGGACAAGTACCTGGGCGGCGACAAGGCCGGTGCCGCGGCCGCGATCCCGCACGAGCTGATCGACCAGACGACGCTGCTCGGCTCCGTGGAGCGCATCGCCGACCGGATGAAGGCCTACGCGGAGGCCGGCGTCACCACCCTCACGCTGGCGCCCGCGGGCTTCACGCTGGACGAGCGGATCGCCTCGCTGCGGGCCGGCACCGAGGCCCTGGAGCGGGCCGGGCTCGCCTGACGCCCGGCGGTCACACCGCACCGGGAGGAGTACTGCGGCCGTGGTGGGGGCTCGGGGGTCTTCCCCGCCACGGCCGTCACGGGGGACAACGCGGCACCGGTCTCCTCGGTTACGCGTCTTCGCCGCCCTGTCGTCCTTCGTTTGGCGGATTTGTCCGACACAGCTGTTGCCTGGCTCCTGGTACCCCATTTGACTCGATTTTCAGGGTCCTGCAGAGAGGTGCCTCAGATGCTTTCGGCCAAGAGCCTGTTCCAGGAGATCATCGACGACGACGAGTCGTTCCGGCTGTTCTGCTCCATCGCCGCCAGCGGGGAGTCGCAGGGCGGCTGGGAGAACGCGCGCATCGCCGCGCTCGTCCCGGAGAGCGAGCGTGCGCTCGCCCCCAGGATCACCCGCCACGGCGCGGACGAGGACAAGCACGGACGGATCTTCAACGCCCTCATGAAGAAGCGCGGCCTCGAACCCGTGGAGGTCCCGCCGGAGACCGACTACACGATGCTCCTGGAGCGCCACGGCATCGGTCTGGCGCACGAGAAACTGAAGGCCGAGCAGCCTCTCACCGTGCGGGACATCATCGTCTACCTGTCCCACAGCCGCGTCACCGAACAGCGCGCCTCCGAACAGATGGTGATGCTCCGCAAGCACTTCGCCGACCATCCGGAGATCGGCAAGGCCGTCCGGATGATCTCCGACGACGAGGACAACCACCTCGCCTACACCCACGAGGAACTCCTGCGCTTCGCCGCCGCCGGACACGGTCGCCTCATCCAGCGGACGCTGCGCGAGTGCGCCCTCGCCGAGATCGCCGTGTACCGGGACGTCAGCCTCGCCGTGATGGCCCACATGGGGCGCGTCCTCGGCTGGTCGAGGGCCAAGTCCGCCGTCCTCGCCGCGGGCATCCACGCGGTGTACGCCTACGAGCGGGTCCTCGGCTGGCGCCGCATGGTCACCCTGGAGATGCCGGAGCGCCGCGACGCGCTCGGCGGACCGGCATCCACGGCACCCGAGTTCGCCTGAGACCCCCGAGCACGAACAGCCGTACGCGCGTGGAAGACGCTCACCGGCCATGCGCGGAGACACGGGCACGCCGCCATGCGCGGAGACGCGGGCACGCCCCTGCGCGCGGAGACACGGGCACGCCCCCGCGCGTACCGTGCGCCGCAGGCCCGTGCCTGCTCGTCACAGCCATCCGCGGCGCTTGAAGAGCCGGTACACCAGCACCTCCAGCACGGCCATCAGCGCGATCAGCGCCGGATACGACCACACCCAGCGCAGTTCGGGCATGTGCTCGAAGTTCATGCCGTAGATCCCGGCGAACATCGTGGGGATCGCGGCCATGGCCGCCCAGGCGGAGATCTTCCGCATGTCGTCGTTCTGGCGGACGCTCATCTGCGCGAGGTGCGCCGAGAGGATGTCGGACACCAGCCGGTCCAGGCCCTCCACGGACTCGTTCACCCGGGTGAGATGGTCGCTGACGTCACGGAAGAAGGGGCGGGCCTCCTCGTCCACGAAGGGCACCGCGGCGCCCTGGACGCCTTGGACGCCCTGGCCGGAGAGCCGGGTGAGGGGCGCGGCGAGCGGGCCGGTGGCGCGGCGGAACTCCAGCACCTGGCGCTTGAAGCCGTAGATCCGCGACGCGGTGTTCCGTGAGCCGCCGACATCGGGGGAGAAGACCTCCGCCTCCAGTTCCTCCAGGTCCGTCTGCAGTTCGGTCGCCACCTCGAGGTAGTGGTCGACCGTGGCGTCCGTGATCGCGTACAGCACCGACGTGGGCCCTTCGCCCAGCAGCTCCGGCTCCTGCTCCAGACGGCGTCGTACGACATCCAGGGGCGAGCCCTCGCCGTGGCGGACGGTCACCACGAAGGCGTCGCCGAGGAAGACCATGATCTCGTCCGTGCTCACCGTGTCCCCGGCCGGCTCGTACACGACCGGTTTGAGCACCATGAACAGCGAGTCCTCGTACACCTCCAGCTTGGGCCGCTGGTGGGCCTTCAGGGCGTCCTCGACGGCCAGCGGATGCAGCGCGAACTCCTCGGTGACGAGGGCGAACTCCTTCTCCGTCGGCTCGTGCAGACCGATCCACACGAAGCCGCCCGAGGCGCGCGCCGCGGCCAGGGCGTCGGAGAGGTCGTCTGGACCCTCGGTGCGGTGGCCGTCGCGATAGACGGCGCAGTCGACGATCACGGGGGAGTTCCTTTCTCGACGGGGGAGCCGCCAGGAGGGCAGGGCCTAGGCTGGGCCGCATGCCCACGTTGATCCTTGTCCGGCACGGCCGGTCCACCGCCAACACCGATGGGGTGCTCGCCGGGTGGACGCCCGGCGTCGCCCTCGACGAGCGCGGCACCGCGCAGGCCGCGGCGCTGCCCGGCCGTCTGGCCGGGCTGCCGATCTCCGAGGTCGTCACGAGCCCCCTCCAGCGGTGTCAGGAGACGCTGCGCCCGCTCCTGGACGCCCGGCCCGAGCTGCCCCCGCACACCGACGACCGCATCGGGGAGTGCCACTACGGCGACTGGTCCGGCCGCAAGCTCGCCGAACTCGCCGACGAGCCGCTGATGCAGGTCGTCCAGGCGCATCCGACGGCTGTCCAGTTCCCCGGCGGGGAGTCGATGCGGGAGATGCAGCACCGGGCCGCGGAGGCCGTACGGGAGTGGAACGCGCGCGTGGAGCGCGACCACGGACCGGACGCCGTGTATCTGATGTGCTCGCACGGCGACATCATCAAGTCGCTCGTCGCGGACGCACTCGGACTTCATCTGGACCTCTTCCAGCGGATTTCTGTCGAACCGTGTTCCATCACCGCGATCCGTTACACACGACTGCGGCCGTTTCTCGTCCGCCTCGGCGACACCGGGGACTTCGCGTCCCTCGCGCCGCGTGAGGAACCGGCGAGCGGTGACGCCGCCGTCGGGGGCGGCGCGGGAGCACCGTGATCGTCAACCGCAGTAGGGTGAAGCGGTCGCGACGGCGCTGAACCCGTCAGCAGCCGGAGCGACCGGTCCCGACGTCGATTCCAATGGAGACAGGACGTGTCCCGTCAGGTGTTCCTCTACGACCCCCCGGACCGCTTCGTGGCCGGTACGGTCGGGCTGCCCGGGCGCCGGACCTTCTTCCTGCAGGCCTCCTCAGGGCAGCGGGTCACCAGCGTGTCCCTGGAGAAGACCCAGGTCGCGGCGCTGGCCGAACGCATGGACGAGCTGCTCGACGAGGTCGTGCGGCGCAGCGGCGGCAGCGCCGCCGTTCCGGCCGTCGCCCCCACCGAGGTCTCGGACACGGCGCCGCTGGAGACCCCCATCGAGGAGGAGTTCCGCGTCGGCACCATGGCCCTGGCCTGGGACGGCGACGAACAGCGCATGATCGTCGAGGCGCAGGCCCTGGTCGAGCTGGACGCCGACTCCGAGGAGGACCTCGCCGAGGCGGAGGAGCGGCTGCTCCAGGACGAGGAGAACGGTCCGCCCATGCTCCGCGTCCGCCTCACCGGCGCGCAGGCCAGGGCCTTCGCCAAGCGCGCCCTCGACGTCGTCAACGCGGGACGGCCGCCGTGCCCGCTGTGCAGTCTTCCGCTCGACCCGGAGGGACACGTATGTCCGCGCCAGAACGGATACCGCCGCGGGGAGTGACCTCCGAGGGGCGTATGCCGGCCGCCGAGCTGCTGAGCGAGGGCGAGCTGACCGTACGCGGGCAGGTGCGCGAGGCGTCCAACGCGGTCCTCTACTGCTCCGTCTCGTACGAGGGGCAGGAGGCCGCCTGCGTCTACAAGCCCGTCGCCGGGGAGCGCCCGCTGTGGGACTTCCCCGAGGGGACGCTCGCGCAGCGCGAGGTCGCCGCGTACGAGGTGTCCGAGGCGACCGGCTGGGGGCTCGTGCCGCCGACCGTGCTGCGTGACGGGCCGTACGGGCAGGGCATGTGCCAGTTGTGGATCGAGGGCGTGCCCGGGTCCCAACTGCTCGCCCTCGTGGACGGTGAGGAGGCGGGGGAGGGGTGGAAGGCCGTCGGGTTCGCCGAGGTCGGCGACGGCGAGACCGCGCTCCTCGTGCACGCCGACGACCGGCGGCTGCGCCGGCTCGCCGTCCTCGACGCCGTCATCAACAACGCCGACCGCAAGGGCGGCCATCTCCTCCCGGCCGCCGAGGACCGCCTCTACGGCATCGACCACGGTGTGACCTTCAACGTCGAGAACAAGTTGCGGACCCTGCTGTGGGGGTGGGCGGGCGAGCCCCTCACGGACGAGGCCGTCGACGTGCTGCGGGGGTTGCGCGACCAGCTGGGCGAAGGCGGGGCGCTGACCGCCAAGCTGTCCGGGCTGATCACGACGGCCGAAGTGGACGCCACGAGGGAGCGGGTCGCCACGCTCCTGCGGACAGGCCGGCACCCGGAACCGAGCGGGGAGTGGCCGGCCATCCCGTGGCCGCCGGTGTGAGGGCGGCGCGGCGGGTCGGGTGGCTCGATGCCGACGTCGCCCGTGGCCGAGCCAACGGGCGCCCGGCTTAACCCCGCGGGGATCGGGTTAGGCTCGTGCCATGTATGCCTGGCCCGCTTCTGAGGTCCCCGTCCTGCCCGGCAAGGGCCGCGACCTGAGGATCCACGACACCGCGACCGGCGGTCTGGTCACCCTTGCCCCCGGTCCCGTCGCCCGTATCTACGTCTGCGGTATCACGCCGTACGACGCGACCCACCTGGGTCACGCGGCGACCTACAACGCGTTCGACCTCGTTCAGCGCGTGTGGCTCGACACCAAGCGGCAGGTTCACTACGTCCAGAACGTCACCGACGTCGACGATCCGCTGCTGGAGCGGGCCGAGCGCGACGGCATCGACTGGGTGGCCCTCGCCGAGAAGGAGACCGCCCTCTTCCGTGAGGACATGACCGCGCTGCGGATGCTGCCTCCCCAGGAGTACGTGGGTGCCGTCGAGGCCATCCCCGGCATCGTCCCGCTCGTCGAGCGGCTCCGGGACGCCGGCGCCGCGTACGAACTCGAAGGCGACATCTACTTCTCCGTCGAGTCCGATCCCTATTTCGGGAAGGTCTCCGGCCTCGACGCCGCCGCGATGCGGCTGCTGTCGGCCGAGCGCGGTGGCGACCCGGACCGGCCCGGCAAGAAGAACCCGCTCGACCCGATGTTGTGGATGGCCGCGCGTGCGGGCGAGCCCAGCTGGGACGGCGGCTCCCTCGGACGCGGCCGGCCCGGCTGGCACATCGAGTGCGTCGCCATCGCCCTCGACCACCTCGGCATGGGCTTCGACGTGCAGGGCGGCGGCTCCGACCTCGCCTTCCCGCACCACGAGATGGGCGCCTCCCACGCCCAGGTGCTGACCGGCGAGTTCCCCATGGCCAAGGCGTACGTCCACGCCGGAATGGTCGCGCTGCACGGCGAGAAGATGTCCAAGTCCAAGGGCAACCTCGTCTTCGTCTCCCGGCTGCGCGGGGACGGGGTCGACCCGGCGGCCATACGGCTCGCGCTCCTCGCCCACCACTACCGGGCCGACTGGGAGTGGACCGACCAGGTCCTCCAGGACGCCGTCGCCCGGCTGGGCCGGTGGCGTGCCGCCGTCTCCCGGCCCGACGGGCCGCCCGCCGAGGCGCTCGTCGAGGAGATCCGCGAGGCCCTCGCCGACGACCTCGACGCCCCGGCCGCGCTCGCGGCGGTCGACCGCTGGGCCGCGCTGCAGCAGGACCAGGGCGGTACGGACGAGGGGGCACCCGGCGTCGTCTCACGCGCCGTGGACGCCCTCCTCGGTGTGGCCCTGTGAAGTAACGACACTGCACGGACGCCACGGGCATGATCCACCGTCACATGTGTCACGGGGGCGGGGGCACCGCGGTGTCCCCGCAAGGGGGCGCCTTCTCCGGAGGGAGGGGGCGCCTCTCTCGCGTGCCGGGCGTCATGTGACGGGGTGACAGACGTCAGGTGAGGCCGGGCCGGCCGACTGCCGGTCCCTTCGTGGAAGGACCGGCGTCACCCGACTCGTCGATCTGGGGGACTTGGCACCAATGACCAACGGCGACGGCCTGCGCCTCCTCGGACGGCGGCTGTACGTCGTGCAGAACCGCCAGAACCCGATCGATGTGTTCAAGCTCGCCTCGGACGGCAGCTCCAGCATCTTCGAGGAGCGCCTCGTGGACCCGGACTTCGACGTCCCGACGACCGTCACCGCCCACGACAACCGCCTGTACCTGCCCAACGCCCGCTTCAGGACGACACCGACGCCGGACACGACGTATTGCGTCGTCGCCGTGGAGCGCTTACAGCCGACCGACGGACCACTGCCGCCCACCGACCCCCGCCGCGCTCCCCGTGCCCTGTTCCCGGGCTCGGGGAGCGCGGTGACGCCTCCTCACGGGACCAGGGAGGGTTATTCCTCCGACGACTCCTCGTCCTCGCCGCCCGGCCGCGGGGGCTTCGGCGGTCGCGTCCGGCCACCGGGGTTGTCCTTCGGGTTCCACGCACCGGGCCCCGTGTCGCCCCCGTCGGCCGTGGCGTGCCCACCCGCCGAACCGGTAGGGCCCCCGTCGCGGCGCCGCAGATACCGCTCGAACTCGCGGGCGATCGCCTCGCCCGACGCCTCGGGCAGCTCCGCGGTGTCCCGGGCCTCCTCCAGCGTCTGCACGTACTCCGCGACCTCGCTGTCCTCGGCGGCCAGCTGGTCCACGCCCACCTGCCAGGCGCGCGCGTCCTCGGGCAGCTCGCCCAGCGGAATGCGCACGTCGATCAGGTCCTCCAGACGGTTGAGGAGGGCCAGCGTCGCCTTCGGGTTCGGCGGCTGCGACACGTAGTGCGGCACCGCGGCCCACAGCGAGACCGCCGGGACACCGGCGTGCGTGCACGCCTCCTGGAGGATGCCCACGATTCCCGTGGGACCCTCGTACTTGGTCTCCTCCAGGTCCATCCGCTGCGCGAGATCCGGGTCCGACGTGACCCCGCTGACCGGGACCGGACGCGTGTGCGGGGTGTCGCCGAGCAGGGCGCCCAGGATCACCACCAGCTCCACGCCCAGCTCATGGGCGAAGCCCAGCAGCTCGTTGCAGAACGAACGCCACCGCATCGACGGCTCGATACCTCGGACCAGCACGAGATCGCGGGGCTTCTCGCCGCCGACCCGCACCACCGACAACCTTGTCGTCGGCCAAGTGATCTTGCGTACGCCGCCGTCCAGCCACACCGTGGGCCGGTTCACCTGGAAGTCGTAGTAGTCCTCGGCGTCCAGCGCCGCGAACACCTCGCCCTTCCACTCCCGGTCCAGGTGCGCGACCGCGGCGGAGGCGGCGTCGCCGGCGTCGTTCCAGCCTTCGAACGCGGCCACCATGACTGGGTCGATCAGCTCGGGAACCCCCTCCAGCTCGATCACCCAGCGCCTCCTTCCGACGTGCCCTCGCGTACGTCCCAACCTTACGGCGTGCCCAGGGGGCGTTCGCAGCCCCCTTGCACGGGGGAGTGAACGGATCAATGCCCCGTTCGCGCGGCGGAAACACTCATCACCCCGGCCCGGGAGTGATCACCGCCTCACAGCGACGATCGCAGCCACTGCTCGACGCTCGCGATGTGGACCGTCGCCCAGGATCGGGCGGCCTCGGCGTCGCGGTCACGGAGGGCGGCGAGGATGGCGCGGTGCTCGTGCAGTGTGCGGCTGACGGCGTCCTCCTGGGTGAGGCCGCGCCAGACGCGGGCTCGGGTGGTGGGCCCGGAGAGGCCGTCCAGGAGGGAGCACAGGACGGAGTTCCCGGAGCTCTGCACGATGCCCTTGTGGAACTCCAGGTCGCAGGCGACCAGTTCCTCCACGGAAGGGGCGTCGCCCAGTTCGTCCAACCGGGCCCCCAGCGCGTCCAGTTGCTGCTCACTGATCCGCAGGGCGGCCATCGCCGTGGCCGCCGGTTCCAGGATGCGGCGCACGGCGAGGAACTCGAGGACCGTGTCGTCGCGGTGGAAGTCCACGACGAAGCTCAGCGCCTCCAGCAGGAGCTGGGGGTCGAGGCTCGTCACATACGTGCCGTCGCCCTGCCGTACGTCCAGGATGCGGATCAGCGACAGGGCGCGAACCGCCTCACGCAGGGAGTTCCGGGACAGTCCCAGGTCGGCGGCGAGCTCGCTCTCCTTGGGCAGGCGGTCGCCCGGGCGCAGCGCGCCGGAGACGATCATGTCCTTGATCTTCTCGATCGCCTCGTCGGTGACTGCCATGGCGCCCGCCCTCCCTGTCGTGCCCTGCATGCTCAGACATCGGATGTCTCAGACTCATTATGGGCCCACCATCAGGGGGAACGTCCCTGATGGGCGGCAGCACCGGACGCCGGGCCCCGGCCGAGCGGCTTCTCGGACTGTGATTCCCGGGGATTCTCCCAGTTCCAATGCGGGCACGGGCACTCTCGGCACACCAGTGGTCCTACGCTGATCACACGATGGGGAGCCAGGAGGCACGGGGGTGGGGATGCGGATCCGGCCGGCACGCACCGACGAGGCGGGGGCGCTGACCGAGCTGGTCCTGCGCTCGAAGGCCCACTGGGAGTACGACGCGGAGTTCCTGGAAGCATGCCGGGCCGAACTCACCATCCGACCGCACGACATCCACCGCCACCGCGTCGTCGTCGCCGAGGACACCGAACACGGAGTCGTGGGGGTGGCTTCGCTGGAGGGAAAGGGCCCCGAGGGCAGCCTCGGTCTGTGCTTCGTCGAGCCCGCCGCCATCGGCCGCGGCGTCGGCCGCGCCCTCTACATTCATGTGACGAGTGCCGCCCGCGAGCTCGGCTTCACCCGGCTCACCATCGAGTCGGACCCCAACGCCGAACCGTTCTACCGCCGGATGGGCGCCCGCCCCGTCGGCCGCACGCCCTCCGGCTCGCGGGCCGGACGGCAACTCCCTCTCCTCGAAGTGCGTCTCGAGCCCCGGAGCGACGGCTGGACCCAGGTCTGGACAGCGGGTCGTCGTGCGGTCCACCTCGGCAACGTGGCCGAGTTCCAGGCGCAGTTCGGCCCGGTCTCCCCGCAGGCCGCGCACTACTCCTGCCTGGCCGCCTTCCTCTCGCCGCACCCGGCCGCCCTGATCCTGCCCGCGGCGGTCCCGCCCGACTGGACCGACATGGTCGGCCGCGCGTTGGCCTGGGACCCCGTGGAGGTCTACGACGGCCTGACGGAACCGGACCCGGCGGACAGCCCGGCGGCAGGCGCCGCTGGGGCGGGTCGGGGCGACACCCTGACCCGGGCCGTCCTCTCCCGCCCGGCCCTCCTCCAGCGGCTGACGTCCCTCGGCCTGCCCCTCCTGCCGTGGGGCCGCACCCCCGCCGTCGCCGAGCTGACCGGCGAACCCCTGGGCCCCGAGGCCCTGCGGTACGAGTCCAAGCGGGCCTCGCACGAGCTGTTCACCCGGCTCGCCCCCGCTCATCCGGAGGTCCAGGTGCCCGAGCAGTGGCAGCCGGCCACGCGGTGGCAGGCGGCACGCCTGCTCCGGGCACGGAGCCGCGCGGGCCTGGCCACGGTGGTCAAGACCGAGCACGGCGCCGGGGGTTCCGGCACCCGGGTGATACGGGACCACGGCCTGCGACGCCTTCCGCTGCCTGGCGGCCCCGTCCTGCTGGAGGAATTCGTCGCCGGGGGGACCGAGCCCCGCGACCTGACCTTCGACGGGCTGGTCGACGCGGACGGCCGGGTGCACCCGGTGGGCGTCGCCCTCATGGACGTCCAGGGCACCGCCTACCAGGGCGCCACCGTGGGCCCCGGCGCCGTGCCGGCACCGCTCGCCGAGACCCTGACGCGGTTCGGCGAAGCCGTGGGGGAGCGGATCGCGGCGAGCGGACACCGGGGCTGGTTCGACGTCGACTTCGTGACCGGCTCCGACGGCCGCCCGGCGCCCACCGAGATCAACCTCCGGATGACCGGCCCCTCCGTCGCCTTCATGGTCAAGGCGCGGCTGGACGAGACCCGAGGGGGCGATCACCTCGTCCGCAGCGTCGACCACGTGCCGCTGGGCGCCCGGCTGCCCGGCCCCGCCCTGTCCGCCTTCCTGCGCGAGACGATGGCGCGCTGCGCCGGGATCGACGCCGTGCTGCTGCCCTCGATCCCGACCGCCGCCTTCGCGCCGGCCCCCTACCTGGGCGTCGTCCTGGCCGCGCACACCCGTGCACGCCTCGACGCCGCCGAAGCCCTGGTGCGCGCGGCGGCCCGCGACACCGGCCGGATGTTCACGGCCCAGGGGTGACCGCCGGGGGCGCCGGGCGTCGGGTCACGTACACCGCCACCACCGCCGCCGCGATCATCAGCGGCACATTGAAGGCGTACACCAGCGCCGCCTGCCGTTCCCAGTCGTTCTTCGCGGCGAGCCGGTAGAGGTTGTCCTGCGGCCACCAGGAGACCAGCAGCCACACCACGGCCAGATGGGCCGCCGTCGTCAGCCCGCCGGAGCGTCCCTGGCGGCGCATCAGCGGGCGCCCGGCGATCAGGAAGGCGAGGCCCATGCCGAACGCCAGCAGCTCGGCGGCGTACAACCCCCTGAAGAGCCACGACCACGGTGTGGGCACATATGTGAGGTCGGTGGAGCCCGGCCAGAACACATCGGTGAGGATTCCGGCCAGCGGGAGGACCACGACGAGCACCGCGCAGCCCAGCCCGTAGAGGAACCCGGCCCGGCCCGAGGCCGCACCACCGCCCTTGCCGTTCACCTGCCCGGACGTCCCGTGCCGCGCGGGCAGCGGCAGCAGCCGGCGGTCGATCCGCCCGGCCCGGTCACGGGGCAGGGCACCGAGGGTCACCACGGCTGCCGGGATCTCCTGGTCCGGCACCACGTCCCGCAGATGGGCGCGCAGCGCGTCGGCGCCCGGAGCGGCCGTCGGTGAGGCGGGGACGACGTAGGCGACGAGCCGGTCCTCGTCCACGGCGGCGATCACCGACTCCCGTATCCCGGGATGCGCAGTCAGCGCGGCCTCGGCCGGATAGGGGTCGACGGTACGGCCGCGGACGCGGACCCGGTGTGCCAGCCGGCCGCCGAACTCCAGCAGACCGTCCTCCCGCAGCGTCCCCGCGTCACCGGTGGGCAGGGCCTCGGCATCGTCGGAGCCGTCCGGGGGCGTCAGCCGGATCTCGCCCTGGCGGACCTCGGCCCGGCAGCCGGGGAACGGGCGGCCGAGCAGACTGACCCGTGCGGGCTCCGCCACCGGACCGGTGAGCTGGTCCGTCTCGAACCAGGTGCCGCAGCCCGCGACCTCCACGGTCCCGTAGACGTTGAGCAGCCGCGCCCCCGGCGCCAGCCGCCCCTGGAGTCGTACCTGCTCGTCGAGGGCGAGCCGTTCCCCACCGACCGCCACCAGCCGCAGTCCCGCGGGCGGCGCGGCCGAGTCGAGCAGCAGCCGGGCCGAGCGCGGGTCGGTGTCCAGCACCGTGACATCCCCGGCGAAGGGCCGCCCCCACAGCGTGGCGCCGATCTCGTCCTCCGGCAGGACCAGCGTGCCGCCGGAGCACAGGGCCCGGACCCAGCCGTAGGTGAAGGCGGCGGTGTCGGCCGGCGCGGTCACCAGGTGGACGTCCGAGGGCCGCAGCCCGAACACCTCGGCCCAGGCCCGGTACGCGTCGTGCAGCCGCTGGTGGCCTGTTTCGACCGCACGCCGCTCGCCCGCGGTACCCGCGGAGAACAGCACCGCGGCCGTGACCCCGCAGGGTGCGGCGGCGGGCTCGGGGGAGTGGGCGTCGATCAGGGCCGCGTCGGTGTCCAGACACACCACGGCACGGCCGGTGCCGTCGTCCACGGCCGGCCCGTATCGGGCGTACGTCAGCACCGTGCGCGCCCCGGCCTGTTCCAACGCCCGCCCGATGTCCCCGGTCGGCTGCCGCGGGCCGATCACGGCATAGGAGCCCCCCGCCTTCAGCACGCCGAGCACCGCGACCAGTACGTCCGGCGGCCGGGAGGCGCACACGGCGACGGTCTCACCGGTGCCGAGCCCGGAGTCCAGCAGATGCCGGGCCAGGCGGTTGGCCCGGCCCTCCAGCTGCCCGTACGTCAGCCGGGCCGCCGCCGTGACCAGCGCGGGCCGGTCGGGAGTCTCACGCGCCCGCGCCTCGAACAACCGATGGAGTTCGTTTGCCCCGTTCATGACCATTGATCATGGCAGAGGCGGAGTCGACCGGGAAGAAGATCCGACGGGGAAGAAAGTCCGGCACACACCGAAGGGGCGGCTCCACCGATGTGGTGGAGCCGCCCCCTCGTGGTCCGGCCCCAGAGCGGAAGGGGCCGTTTCCCGGCCGGTCCGGCCCCGGTCAGGGGAGAGGCCGGACCGGCAGGCGGGCCTACTTCTTGTCGAGCAGGTCCTGGACCTTCGCGCGGACCTCGTCCGTCGCCAGACCCCGGATGGTCAGCGTCGTCCGGCGACGCAGCACGTCGTCGGTCGTCTCGGCCCACTCGGTGTCGCGGGCGTACACGACCTGCGCCCAGATCTCCGGCGCGTCGGGGTGGACCCGCTCGGCCAGCTCGGGGTTCTCGTTCGCGAGGCGGGCGATGTCGAAGGCCAGCGAACCGTAGTGCGTGGCCAGGTGCCGCGCGGTGTCGGCACCCATGCGGGGGCCCGGTGCGGGGCGATCGGTGAGCAGCCGGTGGGCGACCGCCCGCGGGTTGGCGATACCCGGCAGCGGCAGCTTCCTCGGCAGCGTGGAGACCGGCTCGAAGTCCTCGCCCAGCGGGTGGCCCGGCAGGGTCTCCAGCTTCTTCATGATGGTGCGGCCGATGTGCCGGAACGTCGTCCACTTGCCGCCCGCGATGGACAGCATGCCGCCCCGGCCCTCGGTGACGACGGTCTCCCGCTTGGCCTTGGCGGTGTCGCCGGGGCCACCCGGCAGCACCCGCAGCCCGGCGAAGGCGTACGTGATCAGATCACGGTCGAGCTGCTGGTCCCGGACGGAGAACGCGGCCTCGTCCAGGATCTGGGCTATGTCCTTGTCGTTGACGGCGACGTCCGCCGGGTCGCCCTCGTACATCTCGTCCGTGGTGCCCAGCAGGAGCATGTCCTCCCAGGGCAGGGCGAACGTGATGCGGTACTTGTCGATCGGGGTGGCGAGCGCGGCCTTCCACGGGGAGGTCCGCTTCAGCACCAGGTGCGCGCCCTTGGACAGACGGATCGACGGAGCCGCGTTCGGGTCCTCCATACGGCGCAGGTGGTCGACCCACGGGCCGGTCGCGTTCAGCACCAGCCGGGCGCTCACGCCGAACTCGTCGCCGGAGAGCCGGTCGCGCAGTTCCGCACCCGTCACCCGGCCCTTGGTGAAGCGCAGCCCGGTGACCTCGGCGTGGTTCAGCACCACCGCGCCGGACTCGACGGCCGCGCGGACCGTCATCAGCGCCATCCGGGAGTCGTTCATCTGACCGTCGCCGTACACGGCCACGGCCTTCAGGTTCTCGGTGCGCAGCTCGGGCACGTCCTGCGCGGCCTTCGCCGGCGACAGCAGATGACCGACACCGTCACCGAAGGCCGACAGCGCGGAGTAGGCGAAGACGCCCGCCCCGAGCTTCGCCGCGCCGTGCGGCCCGCCCTTGTACACAGGGAGATAGAACGTGAGCGGGTTCGCCAGGTGGGGGGCCACCTGGCGGGAGACCGCACGGCGCTCGAAGTGGTTCTCCGCCACCAGCTTCACCGCGCCGGTCTGCAAATAGCGCAGACCGCCGTGGAGCAGCTTGGAGGAGGCGGAGGAGGTGGCGCCGGCGAAGTCGCCGGCGTCGACCAGCGCCACCCTGAGCCCGGACTGCGCGGCGTGCCAGGCGGTGGAGATGCCCAGGATGCCGCCGCCGATCACGAGGAGGTCGTACGACGCCTTGGAGAGCTGCTCCCGGGTCTCGGCGCGGCTCGGGTTCGAGCCGGACGCCGGGCGCGTCCCCAGGGCAGGCAGGGCTTGCAGGGTGGACTGACTGGTCATGTCGGGTTCTTACTCCTCATCAGAGCCGGTACCGGTGCCTTCGGGGTCCCGGCTCAGCTCTCGTCCTCGAGCCAGCCCATGGTCCGCTCGACGGCCTTGAGCCAGCTCTTGTACTCACGGTCGCGGGTGTCCGCGTCCATACGGGGGGTCCACTCGGCGGCCCGCCGCCAGTTGGCGCGCAGGTCGTCGGTGCTGGTCCAGAAGCCGACGGCGAGACCGGCGGCGTAGGCGGCGCCGAGGCAGGTCGTCTCGGCGACCATCGGACGGACCACGGGGGCGTCCAGGAAGTCCGAGAGGGTCTGCATCAGCAGGTTGTTGGAGGTCATGCCGCCGTCGACCTTGAGCGCGGTGAGCTCCACACCCGAGTCCTTGGTCATGGCGTCCGTGATCTCACGGGTCTGCCAGGCGGTCGCCTCCAGGACGGCACGCGCCAGGTGCGCCTTGGTGACGTACCGGGTGAGACCGGCGATCACACCGCGGGCGTCGGAGCGCCAGTACGGGGCGAACAGGCCGGAGAACGCCGGTACGAAGTACGCGCCGCCGTTGTCCTCGACCGAGAGCGCGAGGGTCTCGATCTCGGCGGCCGTGGAGATGAGCCCCATCTGGTCGCGCATCCACTGCACCAGCGAACCGGTGACGGCGATCGAGCCCTCCAGCGCGTACACCGGGGTCTCGTCACCGATGCGGTAGCCGACGGTGGTCAGCAGGCCCGAGTACGAGTTGATGATCTTCTCGCCGGTGTTCATCAGCATGAACGTGCCGGTGCCGTACGTGGACTTGGCCTCGCCCTCGGAGAAACAGGTCTGGCCGAACAGGGCCGCCTGCTGGTCGCCGAGCGCCGAGGCGACCGGGATGCCGCCCAGCAGGTCGCCGAGCTTGCCGCCGGTGATCTCGCCGTACACCTCGGCGGAGGAGCGGATCTCCGGGAGCATCGCCAGGGGCACGCCGATGGACTCGGCGATCTTCTCGTCCCACTCCAGGGTGTGGAGGTTCATCAGCATGGTGCGGGAGGCGTTGGTGACGTCGGTGTAGTGCTTGCCGCCGTTGACGCCACCGGTCAGGTTCCAGATGACCCAGGTGTCCATGGTGCCGAAGAGGATGTCGCCGGCCTCGGCGCGCTCCCGCAGGCCCTCCACGTTGTCCAGCAGCCAGCGGGCCTTCGGGCCGGCGAAGTACGAGGCCAGCGGCAGACCGGTCTCACGGCGGAAACGGTCCTGCCCGACGTTGCGGCCGAGCTCCTTGCAGAGGGCGTCGGTGCGGGTGTCCTGCCAGACGATGGCGTTGTGGACGGGCTCACCGGTGTTCTTGTCCCAGAGCAGCGTGGTCTCGCGCTGGTTGGTGATGCCGATGGCCTTGATGTCGTCACGGGTGATGCCGGCCTTCTGGATGGCTCCGGCGACGACTTCCTGGACGTTGGTCCAGATCTCGTTGGCGTTGTGCTCGACCCAGCCCGGCTTCGGGAAGATCTGCTCGTGCTCCTTCTGGTCGACGGAGACGATACGGCCGTCCCGGTCGAAGACGATGCAGCGGCTGGAGGTGGTGCCCTGGTCGATGGCGGCGATGAAGGGGCCGGCGGTGTGGGCGTCGGTCACGGTGTGCTCCTGAAGGTCAACTGGTCGAAGGTCGGTACGGACAGCGCGTGCCGGGTGTCGGGCGACACCTGCGGCTCGTCGCTCGTAGGCAGTCTTCTTAGGCGAACGCGACGTTGTAGATACCTGCGGCGATGGCGGCACCGATCAGCGGACCGACCACCGGGACCCAGGCGTAGCTCCAGTCGGAGCCGCCCTTGTTGGGCAGGGGCAGCAGGGCGTGCACGATACGCGGACCAAGGTCACGTGCCGGGTTGATCGCGTAACCGGTAGGGCCGCCGAGGGACAGACCGATCGAGACGACGACGAGCGAGGTGATCAGGGCACCGAGGGTGCCGAGGCCCTTGCCGCTGTCGTTGAGGCCCTGCGTGAGGACCGCGATGACCAGCACGACGGTGCCGATGACCTCGGTGGCGATGTTCTGTACCGCGTTGCGGATCTCGGGACCGGTGGAGAAGATGCCGAGCACGGGGCCGGCACCGGTCTCACGGGCCTCGACGGCCTTCGCGCTGCTGGTCTCCGCGCCCGGCCCCCCGACGATCTCCTTGTCGGTGAGGTGGGCGTGGAACTGGCCGTAGTAGGCGACCCACACCAGAGCGGCGCCGATCATCGCGCCGAGCAGCTGCCCGCCCCAGTAGGTGGGGACCTGGCTCCACTCGATGCCGTCCTCCTTCAGCGCGAGCGCGAGGGTCACGGCCGGGTTCAGATGGGCGCCGGAGAGGGGCGCGGAGGTGTAGACGGCCGTCAGAACGGCAAAACCCCACCCGAAGGTGATGGCGAGCCAACCGGCGTTACGGGCCTTGGAGGCCTTCAGAGTGACGGCCGCGCAGACGCCGCCGCCGAGCAGGATGAGTATGGCGGTACCGATGGTCTCGCCGATGAAGATGTCGGAGCTGGACACCCGCGACTCCTTTGTCCTTCGTCCAGGGGAAGGCGGACCCCGGGTCCCATTCCGGGTGTCCGCGCCCTCGGGGGTGAGAGCTGTGCCGGCCCTTGGCGTTGTCACACTCTAGCGTGTATTGCCGGTAGGTGTTCGACAATGCCGACCGATGGACGGGAGTCTTGCTGCGGTGTGAGTGCCTCGTCAAGGGTCCCGTTATCGAAAATCCGATCGTTATTGATCGAACTGCCCTGTCGATCTTGCGGGGGCTGCTATAGGCGCGCACCTGGAGGGCGTCACGGCTGCATACGGCGAGGGCCGGGACACCGACGGTGTCCCGGCCCTCGAAGGATCGGTGGGGCCCTACGGCGGCCCCGTTGCGGTCAGAAGCGGGCGGCGCCCAGGTCGCGCGAGACGGCGCGGGCGCAGTCACGCACCGCCGCGATCAGCTCGGGACGCAGTTCGCCGTCCCGGCGCAGCCGCTCCACGGCGCCCGTGATGCCGACCGCGCCGACGGGCATGCGCCGGCGGTCGTGGATGGGGGCCGCGATCGAGGCGACACCCTCCCAGGTCTCCTCCACGTCCGCCGCGTACCCACGGGCGCGGGTGAGGTCCAGGACGCCCTCGAACTCGTCCAGCTCGCACACGGTCCGCTCCGTGAACGCCTTGCGGTCGGCCTCCAGGACCTCGCTGTGCGCCACCGGGTCGTAGGCCGCGAGGACCTTGCCGAGAGCCGTGGAGTGCAGTGGCTGCATGGCCCCTATCTCCAGGACCTGCCGGCTGTCGTCGGGCCGGAAGACGTGGTGCACGATCAGCACGCCCCGCTGGTGCAGCACCCCCAGGTGGACGCTCTCGCCACTGGAACGGGCCAGGTCGTCCGTCCAGACCAGGGCCCGCGCCCGCAGTTCGTGGACGTCGAGATAGGTGGTCCCCAGGCGCAGCAGCTCGGCGCCCAGCTGATACCGCCCGGACGCGTCGTCCTGCTCGACGAAGCCCTCCTGCTGGAGGGTGCGCAGTATGCCGTGGGCGGTGCCTTTGGCGAGGCCCAGCGACGAGGCGATGTCCGACAGGCCGAGCCGTCGCTCGCCGCCCGCGAGCAACCGCAGCATCGCGGCCGCCCGTTCGAGCGACTGGATGTTCCGTGCCATCGCCGTCCTGCCTCCGTCCCCTTCGACCGCCGCACGCACATGAACTTCCAACGTTCGGCAATGTCGAACACTACCGGTCGTTGCCGACCTCTCGCTAATGGCCGGCAACACCTTTTCGGCCAAACGGCCCGAGCGGCGACTTTCCGGTGCCTGTCCGGTGTCCGCCCGGTGGGCGTCCCGTGGACGCCCGGTGTCCGAGTGGTGGTGGTGTTCGTTCGTCGTGGGAGTAAACCGCACTCGAACGCTCACGCCACGCCGGTCCGTCCCGTGGACGCCTCCTACCCTCCCCGGCGCTCCGGGCTACCCTGACGGCGTGCGCCTTCCGCGGGAAGACGCAAAGCCGACAGCCGTCGCATTCCAGGGAGCACCTTCATGGCCTCGTCGCCGAACCCGTCCCCTTCGTCCGCCGCCGCAGGCCGGGCCCGTTCCGACGCCCTGCGTGAAGCCCTCGCCACCCGTGTCGTGGTCGCCGACGGCGCGATGGGCACGATGCTCCAGGCACAGGAACCCACCCTGGACGACTTCCAGCAGCTGGAGGGCTGCAACGAAGTCCTGAACGTGACCCGCCCCGACATCGTCCGCTCGGTGCACGCCGCCTACTTCGAGACGGGCGTCGACTGCGTCGAGACCAACACCTTCGGCGCGAACCTCACCGCCCTCGGCGAGTACGACATCCCCGAGCGCGTCGCCGAGCTGTCCGAGGCCGGCGCCCGCATCGCCCGCGAGACCGCCGACGAGTTCGCCGCGCGCGACGGCCGGCAGCGCTGGGTCCTCGGCTCCATCGGCCCCGGCACCAAGCTGCCCACCCTCGGCCACACCACCTTCACCGCCATCCGCGACGCCTACCAGCAGAACGCCGAGGGCCTCCTCGCGGGCGGCGCCGACGCCCTGCTGGTGGAGACCACCCAGGACCTGCTTCAGACCAAGGCCTCCGTCCTCGCCGCCCGCCGGGCCATGGACACCGCCGGCTACGACGTCCCGCTGATCGTGTCGGTCACCGTGGAGACCACCGGCACGATGCTCCTCGGCTCCGAGATCGGCGCCGCGCTGACCGCGCTGGAGCCGCTGGGCATCGACATGATCGGCCTGAACTGCGCCACCGGCCCCGCCGAGATGAGCGAACACCTGCGCTATCTGTCGCGGCACTCCCGCGTCCGGCTCTCCTGTATGCCGAACGCCGGCCTGCCCGTGCTCACCAAGGACGGCGCCCACTACCCGCTGACCGCGCCCGAGCTGGCCGCCGCCCAGGAGAACTTCGTCCGCGAGTACGGCCTCTCCCTCATCGGCGGCTGCTGCGGCACCACCCCCGAGCACCTGCGCCAGGTCGTCGAACGCGTCCGCGACCTCACTCCGCCCGAGCGCGACCCCCGCCCCGAGCCGGGCGCCGCCTCCCTCTACCAGACCGTCCCGTTCCGCCAGGACACCTCGTACCTGGCCATCGGCGAGCGCACCAACGCCAACGGCTCGAAGAAGTTCCGCGAGGCCATGCTGGAGGGCCGCTGGGACGACTGCGTGGAGATGGCCCGCGACCAGATCCGTGAGGGCGCCCACATGCTCGACCTGTGCGTCGACTACGTGGGCCGCGACGGCGTCGCCGACATGGCCGAACTCGCCGGCCGCTTCGCCACCGCCTCCACCCTGCCCATCGTCCTCGACTCCACCGAGGTCGACGTCATCCAGGCCGGCCTCGAGAAGCTCGGCGGCCGCGCGGTCATCAACTCCGTCAACTACGAGGACGGCGACGGCCCCGAGTCCCGCTTCGCGAAGGTCACCCGTCTCGCCCAGGAGCACGGCGCCGCGCTGATCGCCCTGACCATCGACGAGGAGGGCCAGGCCCGCACCCCGGAGAAGAAGGTCGAGATCGCCGAACGGCTGATCGAGGACCTGACCGGCAACTGGGGCATCCACGAGTCGGACATCCTCATCGACACCCTGACCTTCACCATCTGCACCGGCCAGGAGGAGTCCCGCAAGGACGGCATCGCCACCATCGAGGCGATCCGCGAACTCAAGCGCCGCCACCCGGACGTCCAGACCACCCTCGGTCTGTCCAACATCTCCTTCGGCCTCAATCCGGCCGCCCGCATCCTCCTCAACTCCGTCTTCCTCGACGAGTGCGTCAAGGCCGGCCTCGACTCGGCGATCGTGCACGCCAGCAAGATCCTGCCGATCGCCCGCTTCGACGAGGAGCAGGTGCGAACGGCCCTCGACCTCATCTACGACCGTCGCGGCGAGGACTACGACCCGCTGCAGAAGCTGATGGCCCTGTTCGAGGGCGCCACGGCGAAGTCCCTGAAGGCGGGCAAGGCCGAGGAACTGGCCGCCCTGCCGCTGGAGGAGCGCCTCAAGCGCCGCATCATCGACGGCGAACGCAACGGCCTGGAGGCCGACCTCGACGAGGCGCTCCAGACCCGCCCGGCCCTCGACATCGTCAACGACACCCTCCTCGACGGCATGAAGGTCGTCGGCGAGCTCTTCGGCTCCGGCCAGATGCAGCTGCCGTTCGTCCTTCAGTCCGCCGAGGTCATGAAGGCCGCCGTCGCCCACCTCGAACCCCACATGGAGAAGTCCGAGGCCGAGGGCAAGGGCACCATCGTCCTCGCCACCGTCCGCGGCGACGTCCACGACATCGGCAAGAACCTCGTCGACATCATCCTGTCCAACAACGGCTACAACGTCGTCAACCTCGGTATCAAGCAGCCGGTCTCCGCGATCCTCGACGCCGCCGAGGAGCACCGCGCCGACGTCATCGGCATGTCCGGGCTCCTGGTCAAGTCCACGGTGATCATGAAGGAGAACCTGGAGGAGCTGAACCAGCGGGGCCTCGCCGCGGACTACCCCGTCATCCTCGGCGGCGCCGCCCTCACCCGCGCGTACGTCGAGCAGGACCTGCACGAGATCTACGAGGGCGAGGTCCGCTACGCCCGCGATGCCTTCGAGGGCCTGCGCCTGATGGACGCCCTCATCGGCGTCAAGCGCGGCGTTCCCGGCGCCAAGCTGCCCGAACTGAAGCAGCGTCGGGTCCGGGCCGCCACCGCCACGGTCGTCGAGGAGCGCCCCGAGGAGGGCCACGTCCGTTCCGACGTTGCCACCGACAACCCCGTGCCCACCCCGCCGTTCTGGGGCACCCGCGTCAGCAAGGGCATCCAGCTCAAGGAGTACGCCACCTGGCTGGACGAAGGGGCCCTGTTCAAGGGTCAGTGGGGACTCAAGCAGGCCCGCACCGGTGAGGGCCCCAGCTACGAGGAGCTCGTCGAGACCGAGGGCCGGCCCCGGCTGCGCGGCCTGCTGGACCGCCTCCAGACCGAGAACCTCCTCGAAGCGGCCGTCGTCCACGGCTACTTCCCCTGCGTCTCCAAGGACGACGACCTCATCATCCTCGACGACGCCGGCAACGAACGCACCCGCTTCTCCTTCCCCCGCCAGCGCCGCGGCCGACGACTGTGCCTCGCCGACTTCTTCCGCCCGGAGGAGTCCGGCGAGACCGATGTCGTCGGCCTCCAGGTCGTCACCGTCGGCTCCCGCATCGGCGAGGAGACCGCCAAGCTCTTCGAGTCCAACGCCTACCGCGACTACCTCGAACTCCACGGATTGTCCGTGCAGTTGGCCGAGGCGCTCGCCGAGTACTGGCACGCCCGGGTCCGTGCCGAGCTCGGTTTCGGCGCGGAGGACCCGGCGGCCATCGAGGACATGTTCGATCTCAAGTACCGGGGTGCCCGCTTCTCCCTGGGTTACGGAGCCTGCCCGAACCTGGAGGACCGCGCCAAGATCGCCGAGCTCCTCGAGCCCGAGCGCATCGGCGTCCAGCTCTCGGAGGAGTTCCAGCTCCACCCTGAGCAGTCCACCGACGCGATCGTGATCCACCACCCCGAGGCGAAGTACTTCAACGCGCGATAGCCCGCCGCGAGCACAGCGCCCGTCGTCGGGCACCGCGCCCGTCCTCGGGCCGGCCCTGGCGAAAGGCGCTTCCCCGCGCGGCGTCGTACACTGGTCGGTCCACCGCAGGCCGGTTCCCCACCCGGGAACCGGCCTGCTCGTCCCACAAGGAGGTGCGCCGGATGACCACGACGATCCCCGCGCTAGGAACCCGGACGGCCGAAGGCTCCGCCCTGCAGGCCGTGCTCCTCGACATGGACGGAACCCTGGTGGACACCGAGGGTTTCTGGTGGGACGTGGAGGTCGAGGTGTTCCGAGCTCTCGGCCACACCCTCGACGAGTCCTGGCGCCATGTCGTGGTCGGCGGCCCCATGAGCCGCAGCGCGGGCTTCCTCATCGAGGCCACCGGCGCCGACATCACCCTCGCCGACCTGTGCGTGCTGCTCAACGACGGCTTCGAGGACCGGATCGGACACGCCCTGCCGCTGATGCCGGGCGCGGCGAGACTCCTCGCCGAACTCGCCGCGCACGGTGTCCCCACCGCCCTGGTCTCCGCTTCCCACCGGCGCATCATCGACCGCGTCCTGACCTCCCTCGGCCCCCAGCACTTCGCCCTGACCGTCGCCGGCGACGAGGTGGAGCGGACCAAGCCGTTCCCCGACCCCTACCTCCTGGCCGCCGACGGGCTGGGCGCAGACCCGGTCCGGTGCGCGGTCATCGAGGACACCGCGACCGGTGTCGCGGCTGCCGAGGCGGCGGGCTGCCACGTCGTCGCCGTGCCCTCCGTGGCACCCATCACCCCCGCCGCCCGACGCACCGTCGTGACCTCGCTGGAAGAGGTCGACCTGCCATTCCTGCACGGTCTGATGACGATCTGATGACGGCCTGACGACGGAAATACGTTCACGCGTGCACCCAGCGTGAACAATTGAAAGCGCAAATAAAATCCGAGATCATTCACGCCCTCCCGGCAGCCGGAATTCAGCCCGGAGAAAACCGAATTCCCGCCACTGGGAAGCCCCTTCACGCTGTGACGTTTACCACTCGGGCCCGCCCTCGACGGCCGGATCCGGTCCGGCCAAACCCCGCTTACAGGGGCGTTTGACACGCCCATGTGTCCCGATTGGTGAAGGGTGCACCAAACATTCCGCCGACGCCCTCATCCGTGCGTCCACACCCGGTTCCACAGCGTGAGGGGAACTCAACTCCGGTGCGCGCGGGCCCCTTACACAAGGCGGGCTAATCTCGACGCGGAAACATCGCCGTACCGCCCGAGACGCGCCCGCACCACCCCGCCGGCACCCGTCCCGGAATTGAGCTCTGGAGAAGTTCGAGCATGAACCGCAAGACCCTGGTGCTGCCGGCCGTCATCGGCCTGCTCGCCCCGGTGATCGCCGCCTGCGGCGTCACCGACGACGCGAGCAGCGACGGCGACGCGATAGTCGTCGGCACCACCGACCGGTTCACCGCCTCGAAGGGCGCCCCGGCCCCGATCGACCCGGCCTACGCCTACGACGTCGGCACCTGGAACATCCTCCGCCAGACCGTCCAGACCCTTCTCGTCCAGCCGGATGGCGACGGCGAACCGGAGCCCGAGGCCGCCTCCCGCTGCGGCTTCACCGACTCCGGCAGCGAGCGCTACGTCTGCACCCTGCGCGACGGCCTCAAGTTCGCCGATGGCAGCCCGATCACCGCCGAGGACGTCAAGTTCTCCATCGACCGCGCCCGCTCCATCAAGGCCGACAGCGGTGTCTTCGCCCTGTTGTCCACCATCGACCTCGTCGAGACCAAGGGCGACAAGCAGGTCATCTTCCACCTCAACGGCCCCGACGCCACTCTCCCGTACAAGCTGTCCACCCCCGTCGCCGGCATCGTCAACCCCGCCGACTACGCCAAGGACAAGCTCCGCGACGGCTTCACGGTCGACGGCTCCGGCCCCTACACCCTGGACGCCGAGGTCGAGAACAACGAGCTCGTCAAGGCCGTCTTCACCAAGAACCCCCACTACAGGGGGCACTTGGACCCGAAGAGCGACCAGGTCGAACTGCGGTCCTTCACCGACGCCGACGCCATGGGCAGCGCCTTCGAGGACGGCGACATCGACCTGATGACCCGGACCATGACACCGGCTCAGATCGAGAAGTACTCCGCGTCCGGGGACAGCGACATCGACCTCGTCGAGTCCCCCGGCCTGGAGATCCGCTACCTCGCCTTCAACACCGAGGCCTCCCCGGTCAGGAACACCGCCGTCCGCCGGGCCATCGCCCAGCTCGTCGACCGCGGCGCACTCGTCTCCAAGGTCTACGGCTCCAAGTCCGAGCCCCTCTTCTCCATCGTCCCGGCAGGCATCACCGGCCACTCCAACTCGTTCTTCAACAAGTACGGCGAACCCAGCGTCTCCAAGGCCACCTCGATCCTGAAGCAGGCCGGCATCACCACCCCGGTCAAGCTGACCCTGCACTACACCACCGACCACTACGGCGCCGCCACGAAGACCGAGTTCGAGGTCCTGAAGAAGCAGCTCGACGCCAGTGGCCTGTTCGACGTCACCATCAAGGGCGCGCCCTGGTCCACGTTCCGCCCCGCCGAACAGGAAGGCGAGTACGCCGTCTACGGCATGGGCTGGTTCCCGGACTTCCCGGACGCCGACAACTACCTCGCGCCCTTCCTCGACAAGGACAACTTCCTCAACTCGCCGTACGACAACAGCGAGATCCGCAGCAAGCTGATCCCCGAGTCCCGCCGCGAGGCCGACCGGCTGACCGCCTCCGACAGCCTCACCGGCATCCAGGACATCGTTGCCGACGACGTGCCGATCCTCCCGCTGTGGCAGGGCAAGCAGTACGTCGCCGCCCGCGACGACGTCACCGGTGCCGAGTACGCCGTCAACTCCGCCTCCACCCTGCAGCTGTGGCAGCTCGGCAGAGGCATCGGCGACTGACCGTCACCTTTCACCCCGCGCACCGGATCCTGGGGGAGTCCGGCGCGTTCAAGACACCCGACGACGACACAAGGCACTTACACGTGAACATGCGCACCCAGTGGTCCGTCCTGACCATCGCGACAGGGCTGGCCGCCGGCCTGCTGACCGGCTGCGGATCCGAATCCGGGGGGACCGGGGACTCCGGCTCCAACGTGGTGCTGGGGATGTCCGACGACGTCCTGGCCACCGACCCCGCCTCCGGCTACGACCCGGGGTCCTGGCTCCTCTTCAACAACGTCTTCCAGTCCCTGTTGAGCTTCCCCAACGGCGCCACCGAACCCGAGCCGGACCTCGCCGAGGAGTGCTCCTTCGCCGGTTCCAAGACCACGGTCTACGAGTGCACCCTGAAGAAGGGCCTGAAGTTCAGCAACGGTGAGGCCCTCACCGCCGAGGACGTCAAGTTCTCCTTCGACCGCATGCTGAAGATCAACGACGACGCCGGCCCGGCAATCATGTTCCCCATGCTCGACGACGTCGAGACGCCGAACGACACCACCGTCCGCTTCAACCTCAAGTACGCCGACGCCACCTTCCCCAGCAAGATCGCCTCCGCCGCCGGCGCCATCGTCGACAAGAGCTCCTACGACGCCGACGGCCTCCGCAAGGACGGCGAAGCGGTCGGCTCCGGCCCCTACAAGCTGGAGTCCTTCGGCGAGGACCAGGCCGTCTTCGCCGTCAACGAGAACTACAAGGGCCCCGCGGACATCGAGAACGAGGGCATCACCCTCAAGTTCTTCCACGGCAAGCAGGACGCCCTGAAGAAAGCACTCCTGGAGGGCGAGGTCGACGTCGCCTTCCGCGGCCTCAGCGCCGGAGCCATCTCCGACATCGAGACCGACACCTCCACCGCCAGCGGCGTCGAACTCGTCGACGGCACCGGGGCCGAGGTCCAGCACCTGGTCTTCAACATGAACGACCCGGTCACCGGCAAGATCGGCGTCCGCCGCGCCATCGCCCACCTCCTCGACCGCGAGGCCCTCGTGGGCGAGGTCTACCAGGGCACCGCCACCCCGCTGTACTCGATCGTCCCGGCCGGCATCACCGGTCACAACACCGCCTTCTTCGACACCTACGGCGCCCGACCCTCCAAGGCCAAGGCCGAGGCTGCCCTGCGCGCCGACGGCATCACCGACAAGGTCGAACTCACCCTCTGGTCCACGCCGTCCCGCTACGGCCCCTCCACCGACCAGGAGCTGGAGGCCATCGCCAAGCAGCTCAACGACAGCGGCCTGTTCGACGCCAAGGTCAAGTCGGTCGAGTTCGCCCAGTACGAGAAGGACATAGCCGCCGGCAAGTACGGCCTCTACGTCAAGGGCTGGGTCCCCGACTACCCGGACCCGGACAACTTCACCAGCCCCTTCTTCGGCAAGGGCAATGTCCTCGACAACAACTACTCCAACAAGACCATCACCGGTGAGCTCCTGCCGAACACCGCCGCCGAGAGCGACCGCTCCGCCACCGAGCAGGAATACGCCGAGCTGCAGAACATCGTCGCCGAAGAGGTCCCCCTCCTCCCCGTGTGGCAGGCCAAGCAGTACGCCGTCATCCGCGACAACGTCTACGGCCTCGAGTACTGCCTCGACGCGTCCACCGTGTTCCGCTTCTGGGAGATCAGCAAGGGCTGACACCCGCCCCGTAACACCCGAGGGCGCCCCCTTCGCCATGAAGGGGGCGCCCTCGGCGCGTAGTTGACACGGCTTCGGCTACTGGGCCCCCGGGCGCACCAGCCCGCTCTCATACGCGTACACCGCCGCCTGCACCCGGTCACGCAGCCCCAACTTGGTGAGCACATGCCCCACATGCGTCTTCACCGTGGTCTCGCTGACGAACAGGTCGGCGGCGATCTCCGCGTTCGACAGACCCCGCGCCACCAGCTTCAGCACCTCGACCTCACGGTCGGTCAGCGTGTGCAGCGTGTCCGGCACCGGCTCGTCCCCCGACGGCAGATGCACCGCGTATTTGTCCAGCAGCCGACGCGTGATGCTCGGCGCCAGCATCGCCTCACCACCCGCGACCACCCGGATCGCCTGTACCAGCTCGGTGGCCGGAGCGTCCTTCAACAGGAACCCGCTGGCCCCCGCCCGCAACGCCTCCACCACATACTCGTCCAGATCGAACGTGGTCAGCACCAGCACCTTCGCCGGACCGTCCCGCCCGGGGCCGGTGATCTGACGGGTCGCCTCCACTCCGTCCATCCGGGGCATACGGATGTCCATCAGAACCACATCGGGCTGCAACGCCCGCACCTGGTCGAGCGCCTGCAGGCCGTCTCCGGCCTCCCCGACGACCGCCAGGTCCTGCTCCGCCTCCAGAATCATCCGGAAGCCGGTACGCAGCAGCGGCTGGTCATCGACCAGTAGGACGCGGATGGCCACGAAAGTCTCCTTCGCTAGTCCGGGCCCATTCTGCCCTGCGCCTCCGCGCCAGACTCCGGCGACCTCACCTGCAGGGGATACGGCGGGGGAGTACCACCGAATTCCGGACACACCGCCTGGTGGTCGCACCAGCCGCACAGCTTCGTCGGCCGCGGCCGCCACTCACCGGTCTCCGTGGCCACCCGGATCGCCTCCCACAACGCGAGCAGCTTGCGCTCCACCCGCTCCAGATCCGCCATCACCGGGTCGTACGTCAGCACATCACCACTGCCCAGATACACCAGCTGCAGCCGACGCGGCACCACCCGCTTCAGCCGCCACACCACCAGCGCGTAGAACTTCATCTGGAACAGCGCGCCCTCGGTGTACTCGGGCCGCGGCGCCTTCCCCGTCTTGTAGTCGACGATCCGCACCTCACCCGTCGGCGCCACGTCCACCCGGTCGATGATCCCGCGCAGCCTGAGCCCCGACTCCAGCTCCGCCTCCACGAACAACTCCCGCTCGACCGGCTCCAACCTGGTCGGGTCCTCCAGCGTGAACCAGCGCTCCACCAGCCGCTCGGCCTCCGCCAGCCAGCCCGCGAGCCGCTCGCCCTCCGGGTCGTCCGCGAACAGCTCCCCGACCTCCGGCCTGGTCTCCCGCAGCCGGTCCCACTGCCCCGGCACCAACGACCTGGCCTTCGGCGCCGTCCGCTCCGCCGCCGGCGCGTCGAACAACCGCTCAAGCACCGCGTGCACCAGGGTGCCCCGCGTCGCCGCCTCGCTCGGCTTCTCCGGCAACCGGTCGATCACCCGGAACCGGTACAGCAGCGGACACTGCATGAAGTCACTGGCCCGCGAGGGCGACAACGAGGCCGGGGGCGCCGCCTCCCGCACGGGGCGCCCGCCGCCTTCGCCGCCGGAGGGGTCCGTGCCGGTGCCGTCGGTGCTGGTTTCCATGACCACAGACCATACGGCCCACCACTGACAGTGACCGCCACGGGTCCGTCGACGACGGACGCCGCCCGCCCCGCACGCCCGGGCCCACGTCGAGGCCCGTGTGCCTCGTGCGACGCGGGGAAAACTGAGGGGGTGCCGGGGCGGAACCCATGACGGTGACCGCATAGCATCGACCACAGACCCTTCCGCCCCCCGACACGGGCGCGGAAGACGCTTCGAACGAGGGGACATCGTGGAGACGAGCGGCGGGAGCGGACAGCCGCGGTCCGGCAACGAGGCGACCGAACACACGGACGGCGACGTGACCCACACCGCCGTCACCGCCCCCACCGACCCTGCCGAGCCGACGGCCCCGGGGGACAGCGGCGCCCATCGCGAGCCGCATGCCCCGGAGGGCACCGAGCAGCCGAGGCCCACGCCCACCGAGGCCCCGAACATCACCGGCGAGGCCGGGAAGCCCGGTGAGCCGACCGGTTCCGAGCGACCCGAGGACACGGGCCGATCCGAGGACGCGGGCCGGGACACGGGCCCGTCCGAGGACACCGAGCACGCGGACGCCCCCGGCCGTCCGGAACGCCCCGAAACCCCCGAGAACCCCGCACGGCCAAAGGCCCCCAGGGCCGCCGGCCACTCCGAGCAGCCGGACGCC
>NZ_JBVIDX010000010.1:0-141058 GCF_055572155.1 Streptomyces sp. NPDC030814 | reverse complement strand
GGACGCCTTCGAGCGCTCCCACCCGGCCGGCGACGCGCGGCCCGCCCCGGACACCCAGCGGCCCGCGGACACCCAACCGTCGGGAACGCCGCAGCAGCCCGGCCACTCCGAGCAGCCGGACGCCTTCGAGCGCTCCCACCCGGCCGGCGACGCGCGGCCCGCCCCGGACACCCAGCGGCCCGCGGACACCCAACCGTCGGGAACGCCGCAGCAGCCCGACCACCCCCACCCCCCGGCCGACCCCACCCCCCTGCACAAGGACCCGCACAAGGAACCGCCGACCGGCTCCGAGGACACCGCCAGCACCCCCCGCCCCCACGCCCACACCGGCGGACCCAAGCCCCCCGAGCGGCCCAAGGAGCCCGGTGGCGGCATCCTCATGGGCCGCCCCTTCGGCGTGCCCGTGTACGTCGCGCCCAGCTGGTTCCTCGTCGCAGCCCTCATCACCTGGGTCTTCGGCGGCCAACTCGACCGCGTCCTGCCCGAACTCGGCAGCCTCCGCTACCTCGTCTCCCTCTTCTTCGCGGTCGCCTTCTACGCCTCCGTCCTCGTCCACGAACTCGCCCACACCGTCGCCGCCCTCCGCTTCAAACTCCCCGTGCGACGCATCCAGCTCCAGTTCTTCGGCGGCGTCTCCGAGATCGAGAAGGAGTCCGAGACCCCCGGCCGCGAATTCGTCCTCGCCTTCGTCGGCCCCCTCCTCTCTCTGATCCTCGCCGGCGTCTTCTACCTGGCCCTCCTCGCCGTCGAACCCGGCACCGTCCCCGGCGTCCTGCTGGCCGGCCTGATGATCTCCAACCTCATCGTCGCCGCCTTCAACCTCCTGCCCGGCCTGCCCCTCGACGGCGGCCGCATGCTCCGCGCCGTCGTCTGGAAGATCACCGGCAAACCCATGAGCGGCACCGTCGCCGCCGCCTGGGTCGGCCGCGCCCTCGCCCTCTCCGTCCTCATCGGACTGCCCTGGCTCACCCAGTCCGGACTCCTCGGCGCCGACGCCACGGACAGCGTCGGCATGGACACCGTCCTCGACGCCCTGCTCGCCGCCATCCTCGCCGCCATCATCTGGACCGGCGCCGGCAACAGCCTCCGCATGGCACGCCTGCGCGAACACCTCCCCGAACTCCGCGCCCGCGCCCTCACCCGCCGCGCCGTCCCCGTCCAGACCGACACCCCCCTCTCCGAAGCCCTCCGCCGCGCCAACGACGCCGGCGCCCGCGCCCTCGTCGTCGTCGACGCCGACGGCGAACCCATCTCCCTCGTCCGCGAGGCCGCCATCGTCGGCGTCCCCGAACACCGCCGCCCATGGGTCACCGTCAGCGGCCTCGCCCAGGACCTCACCGACGGCATGCGCGTCTCCGCGGAACTCGCCGGAGAAGAACTCCTCGACGCCCTCCGCGCCACCCCCGCCACCGAATACCTCGTCGTCGAGGAGACCGGCGAGATCTACGGCGTCCTCTCCGCAGCCGACGTGGAACGCGCCTTCGTCAAAGCCATGGCCAGGCCCTCCTGACCCGCACAGCCCCCCACCACCCGACCACCACCGTGGTCTCCCGCCCCCGCGCGGACCGGTAGGCTGGTCACATGTCCGAACCGACCGGTGCCGCCCGCCGTCGCGGGCCCTTCAAGGTCGGGGACCAGGTCCAGCTCACCGACCCCAAGGGACGCCACTACACGTTCACGCTCGAAGAGGGAAAGAACTTCCACACCCACAAGGGTTCCTTCCCGCACGACGAGCTGATCGGCGCGCCCGAGGGCAGTGTTGTCCGCACCACGGGGAACGTCGCCTACCTTGCGCTGCGCCCCCTGCTCCCCGACTACGTCCTGTCCATGCCCCGCGGTGCCGCCGTGGTCTACCCCAAGGACGCGGGGCAGATCCTCGCCTTCGCCGACATCTTCCCCGGCGCCCGCGTCGTCGAAGCCGGCGTCGGCTCCGGCTCGCTCAGCAGTTTCCTGCTGCGCGCCATCGGCGACCAGGGCATGCTGCACTCGTACGAGCGCCGCGCGGACTTCGCCGAGATCGCCCAGCAGAACGTGGAACGCTACTTCGGCGGCCCCCACCCCGCCTGGCAGCTCACCGTCGGCGACCTCCAGGACAACCTGTCCGACACCGACGTCGACCGCGTCATCCTCGACATGCTCGCCCCCTGGGAATGCCTGGAGGCCGTCTCCAAGGCACTCGTCCCGGGCGGCATCCTCTGCTGCTACGTCGCCACCACCACCCAGCTCGCCCGGACCGTCGAGTCCATCCGCGAGATCGGCTGCTTCAACGAGCCGACCGCCTGGGAGACGATGATCCGTAACTGGCACATCGAGGGCCTAGCCGTCCGCCCGGACCACCGCATGATCGGCCACACCGGCTTCCTGCTCACCGCCCGCCGCCTCGCCGACGGCGTCGAGCCCCCCATGCGCCGCCGCCGCCCCGCCAAGGGCGCCTACGGCGAGGACTACGCCGGCCCCAACGCAGACGGCGGCACCGCCCGCTGACCCGGCGAACCGAAACAACCCCCGCCGTGGCCGAGTTCCCCGCAGCGCCCGGGAACTCGGCCACGGCGCTCCTGCGTTGACGCGCCACCAGAAGGCACCGCCAACCCCACACCCCGCCGTTCCGCCCCGCTGTGACGTGTGGCACCATGCGGGTCACCCCAACCGCCACAGCCCTCTCAGGAGACGCTCCTAGTGCAGCAAACCGCGGTCCCGGAACTGGCACACGCGCACACCCGCCCGATCCACTGGCTCGCCACGGCCACCGCCCTCGCCGGAGTCGTGGCCCTGTCGTCGGCCCTCCAACCCGACGCGGCGAGAGCCGCCCAGCCCGGCCCGGAGCCCAAGCCCGCCCCGGCCGTGGTCGCCGCCCCCGACCCCGCCGACGTCTCCCTCCCCCTCGACTGCGGCCCCGTCGACGTCGTCATCAAGAAGCAGGCATCCGGAGACCTCGACGGAGACGGCCGCCCCGAAACCGTGGCCGTCGTCCACTGCGACGCCAGCATGGGCACCCCACCCGACGCCGTCTACGTCCTCACCCGCTCCACCGAGGCCGCACGACCCCGCGTCATCGCCACCCTCATCGCCCCCAAGGACCGCAACACCGTCTCCGACTTCGCCGTCCGTGACGGAGCCGTCACGGCAACCCTGCACGGCTACTCCTCCCACAAGGTGCCCAATTGCTGCCCCGACGTCACCGACGACGTCAAATGGCAATGGCGGAACGGGGCGTTCGTACGGTCGACACCCGCAGGCACCCAAAGCGTGTGACACCCCGCCCGACGGGATGCGATCACCCGGCAAACCCGGTGTGAGAAAGCAGACACAGCGTGGCGCGGAGTGGCCACCCGGTCACTCCGCGTCCGGGCCGTACACCTCGACCCTGTCCGAAACCCGACGCACGTGGATGCACTCTCCCGGACACTCCTTCGCCGAGTCCACCACGTCCGCCAGAAGCGGCAGCGGAACCGGCGTCGTCGCCCCCGGGGCCTGCAGCAACTCGTCGTCCCCGCTCTTCACATACGCCAGCCCGTCGATGTCCAACTCGAACACCTCCGGCGCGTACTGCGCGCAAATACCGTCACCGGTGCACAGGTCCTGGTCGATCCAGACCTCGAGCGCCTCGCCCACGGTCCCGGACTCCTGCCGCACGGTCATCTCTCCTGCCATTCCTCTCGCCCAGCCGGTCGGGAACCATGCAGGCCCTGACGGGTGTTGAACACTTCGACCCTACCCGGACCCGCTTCCCAATCATGTTCCGTGGGTATTCCCCTGGCGTGAGGGAGAGCGCAAGGGTGAAGATCGGACACACCCCGACCGTCTTTGTGATCTAGGGGTTTCAATCGACACCCACCCAGGTAGGGTCTGGAAGCGTCCAGCTCCCCTTGGAGGAGGTGAGGACCGTGGCAGCCCACGACGACGACATGAACCGCGGCATCCGCCCGGGACGAGGGTCCGACGACCCGGCCGGGCAGATTGCCTACCTTGAGCAGGAGATCGCCGTCCTGCGACGCAAGCTCGCCGACTCTCCGCGACACACGAGGATTCTCGAAGAGCGGATCGTCGAGCTGCAGACAAACCTGGCCGGCGTGTCCGCGCAGAACGAGCGACTCGCCAACACACTCCGTGAGGCCCGCGACCAGATCGTGGCCCTCAAGGAAGAAGTCGACCGGCTCGCACAGCCCCCGGCCGGCTTCGGTGTCTTCCTCACGGCGAACGAGGACGGCACGGCCGACATCTTCACCGGAGGCCGAAAGCTCCGCGTGAACGTCAGCCCGAGCGTCGACCTGGAAGAGCTCCGGCGCGGCCAGGAAGTGATGCTCAACGAAGCGCTCAACGTGGTCGAAGCCATGGAGTTCGAGCGCGTCGGGGACATCGTCACCCTCAAGGAGATCCTCGAGGACGGCGAGCGCGCCCTGGTGCTCGGGCACACCGACGAGGAACGGGTGGTACGGCTCGCCGAGCCGCTGCTGGACGTCACCATCCGCCCCGGCGACGCCCTGCTGCTCGAACCCCGCTCCGGCTACGTCTACGAGGTCGTCCCCAAGAGCGAGGTCGAAGAACTCGTCCTCGAAGAGGTCCCGGACATCGGCTACGAACAGATCGGTGGCCTCGGCAACCAGATCGAGGCCATCCGCGACGCGGTCGAGCTCCCGTACCTCTACCCCGACCTCTTCAAGGAGCACGAGCTGAGGCCGCCCAAGGGCGTCCTCCTCTACGGGCCGCCCGGATGCGGCAAGACGCTCATCGCCAAGGCAGTGGCCAACTCACTGGCCAAGAAGGTCGCCGAAGTGACCGGCCAGGCCGCCGGCAAGAGCTTCTTCCTCAACATCAAGGGACCCGAGCTCCTCAACAAGTACGTCGGCGAGACCGAGCGGCAGATCCGCCTCGTCTTCCAGCGCGCCAGGGAAAAGGCCAGCGAGGGCACACCCGTCATCGTCTTCTTCGACGAAATGGAATCCCTCTTCCGCACCCGCGGCTCCGGTGTCAGCTCGGACGTGGAGAACACCATCGTCCCCCAGCTGCTCGCCGAGATCGACGGTGTGGAAGGCCTCCAGAACGTGGTCGTCATCGGCGCCTCCAACCGCGAGGACATGATCGACCCCGCCATCCTGCGCCCCGGACGACTCGACGTGAAGATCAAGATCGAACGTCCCGACGCCGAGGCCGCCAAGGACATCTTCGGCAAGTACCTCACCGAACGCCTCCCGCTGCACTCCGACGACCTCGGCGAGCACGGCGGCAGCAAGGCCACCACCGTCCAGAGCATGATCCAGACGGCAGTGGAACACATGTACGCAGAATCCGAGGAAAACCGCTTCCTGGAAGTCACCTACGCCAACGGAGACAAGGAAGTCCTCTACTTCAAGGACTTCAACAGCGGCGCCATGATCGAGAACATCGTCGGCCGCGCCAAGAAGATGGCGATCAAGGACTTCCTCGAAAAGAACCAGAAGGGCCTCCGCGTCTCCCACCTCCTCCAGGCATGCGTGGACGAGTTCAAGGAGAACGAGGACCTGCCCAACACCACCAACCCGGACGACTGGGCCCGAATCTCCGGAAAGAAGGGCGAACGGATCGTCTACATCCGTACCCTGATCACCGGAAAGCAGGGCGCCGACACCGGACGCTCCATCGACACGGTGGCGAACACCGGACAGTACCTGTAAAAGACAGGGCGGCTGCGGGTGCCCTCAATGGGTACCCGCAGCCGACTGCTTTTCGGGTCACGGTTGGAGCAGTCAATGACGCAAATGATCTCCCCACCAGCGCGAAGCCGTTCTAGGCTCGTTCGTACCGCCGAGTCGCGCAGTGCGGGGACGGGCACCGCACACGCATCGGAGCGCCAGCGGTACTTGAGCAGCGCCCCCGACCGAGGGCGCCGCCGGGCAAGGAGGGCCGCATGACCGTACGGCGAGTAATGGGTATCGAGACGGAGTACGGGATCTCCGTCCCCGGCCACCCCAATGCCAATGCCATGCTCACCTCGTCCCAGATCGTCAACGCCTACGCCGCCGCGATGCACCGGGCCCGCCGGGCCCGCTGGGACTTCGAAGAGGAGAACCCGCTCAGGGACGCGCGAGGCTTCGACCTCGCCCGTGAGGCCGCCGACGCCAGCCAGCTCACCGACGAGGACATCGGCCTGGCCAACGTCATCCTCACCAACGGCGCACGCCTCTACGTCGACCACGCACACCCCGAATACAGCGCCCCCGAGGTCACCAACCCCAGGGACGCCGTCCTCTGGGACAAGGCCGGCGAACGCATCATGGCCGAAGCCGCCGAACGGGCAGCGCAGCTCCCCGGCGCCCAGCCGATCCACCTCTACAAGAACAACACCGACAACAAGGGCGCCTCCTACGGCACGCACGAGAACTACCTGATGAAGCGGGAGACCCCCTTCTCGGACATCGTGCGCCACCTCACGCCGTTCTTCGTCTCCCGCCAGGTCTTCGCCGGCGCCGGACGCGTCGGCATCGGCCAGGACGGCCACGAACACGGCTTCCAGCTCAGCCAGCGCGCCGACTACTTCGAAGTAGAGGTGGGCCTGGAGACGACCCTCAAGCGACCCATCATCAACACCCGCGACGAGCCCCACGCGGACGCGGAGAAATACCGCCGCCTTCACGTGATCATCGGTGACGCGAACCTCTCGGAGATCTCCACCTACCTGAAACTGGGCACCACCGCCCTCGTCCTCTCCATGATCGAGGACGGCTTCATCGCCGTCGACCTCGCCGTGGACCAGCCCGTACGCACCCTCCACCAGGTCTCCCACGACCCGACCCTGCAGCGCCTCATCACGCTCCGCAGCGGACGCACGCTGACCGCCGTGCAGCTCCAGATGGAGTACTACGAGCTGGCGCGCAAATACGTGGAGGAGCGGTTCGGGGCGGACGCCGACGACCAGACCAAGGACGTCCTCAGCCGTTGGGAGGACACCCTCAACCGTCTGGAGAACGACCCCATGAGCCTCTCCGGAGAGCTCGACTGGGTCGCCAAGCGGGAGCTCATGGAGGGCTACCGGCGCCGCGACGGCCTCGACTGGGACGCCGCCCGGCTCCACCTCGTCGACCTCCAGTACGCCGACGTACGGCCCGAGAAGGGCCTCTACAACCGTCTCGTGGCCCGCGGCAAGATGAAGCGCCTCCTCGACGAGACGGAGGTCGAGAGGGCCCGCACGAAGCCGCCGGAGGACACCCGCGCGTACTTCCGAGGCCGCTGCCTGGAGCAGTACGCCGACGACGTCGCGGCAGCCTCCTGGGACTCCGTGATCTTCGACCTTCCGGGCCGGGACTCGCTCCAGCGCGTTCCAACCCTCGAACCCCTTCGCGGAACGCGAAATCACGTCAAGGAGCTACTGGATCGCTGCCGCACGGCAGAAGACCTGGTCAGGGTCCTCTCCGGCAACTGAATCGGGCATCAATCGTGATCAGCCGGGCAGGGTGGAAACACCGCAGTCCGGGAATCATCGAGGTGGCCCCCGGACGTTGTGGAAACAACGGGGCCAATGTCAGACCGGGCTTGTAGGGTCTGATCATGACCGATCGGCAGGAAAGCCGACCTGCCGACCATGTCGGGCGAACTGAGCGGGGTGAGGGTTATGGCGACCAAGGACACCGGCGGCGGACAGCAGAAGGCCACCCGTTCCACTGAAGAGGTCGAGGAGCAGGCGCCCGAGGCGCAGGCCGGCGAGGACCTCAAGGAACGGCACGAGAAGCTGAGCGACGACGTGGACTCGGTTCTGGACGAGATTGATGATGTCCTCGAGGAGAATGCGGAGGACTTCGTTCGAAGTTTCGTTCAGAAAGGCGGTCAGTAGCCTTTAAATCGAAGGCTATGGGGGGCGCTCAGGTTGACAAGTGAAGACAACGTGAAGTGTTGCTCGCGGTGCAAGGAGTTCAAGCCGCGGGCAGCCTTCGCCAGTAACAAGTCGGCCCGTGATGGGCTGCAGGCCTACTGCAGGGAGTGCTGGGCGGAGTATCACCAGGCTCGGCAGCTGGCCAAGGGTAAAAATGTGCGACCGCGTGTTGAGACGCCTGAGGGGCATAAGTTCTGTCGGTGCTGCGGCCAGGTCAAGCCGCACAGTGAGTGGCATCGAAACGCAACGGCATCCGATGGCCTCTCGACAAGTTGCAAGGCGTGCCGGGCTGCCAAGGGGCGCGCAGGTCATCTGAAGCGCAACTACGGCCTCACCGAAGCCGAACGTGACGAGATGATCGCATCCCAGATGGGGCTCTGCGTGATCTGTTTGAAAGCCCCGGCCGTTCATGTGGATCACTGCCACAAGACGGGTAAGGTCCGAGGCGTACTGTGCTTCAACTGCAATTCGGCCATCGGCAAGTTGGGAGATGATCCCGACGCTGTTCGTCGGGCTGCCGCCTACTTGGAAGGATCCTCGTGGAAGCCAACACTCGTAGCACCGGGCGTCTACCAGCTGCCTTCCTGACGCCTGGGTCGTCGTCCTTCATGGACTTCCTGTCGGAGCACCAGCCGGAGCTGCTGCCCGGCAAGCGGCAGCTGCCGCCGACCCAGGGCGTGATCGAGGCCCCGCACGGCACGACGATCGTGGCCGTGACGTTCCCCGGCGGCGTGGTGCTCGCCGGTGACCGGCGGGCCACGATGGGGAACATGATCGCGCAGCGGGACATCGAGAAGGTGTTCCCGGCGGACGAGTACTCGGCGGTGGGTATCGCCGGTACGGCCGGTCTGGCCGTGGAGATGGTCAAGCTGTTCCAGCTGGAGCTGGAGCACTTCGAGAAGGTCGAGGGGGCGCAGCTCTCGCTGGAGGGCAAGGCGAACCGGCTGTCGACCATGATCCGTTCCAACCTCGGCATGGCCATGCAGGGCCTGGCGGTCGTCCCGCTCTTCGCGGGGTACGACGTGGACCGGGAGAAGGGCCGGATCTTCTCGTACGACGTGACGGGTGGCCGTTCCGAGGAGAGCGGTTACGCGGCAACGGGTTCCGGTTCGATCTTCGCGCGCGGTGCCATGAAGAAGCTCTTCCGTGAGGATCTGACCGAGGAGCAGGCCACGACGCTCGTGGTGCAGGCCCTGTATGACGCGGCTGACGACGACTCGGCGACCGGTGGTCCCGATGTCGCCCGCCGGATCTACCCGATCGTCACCGTGATCACCGAGGACGGCTTCCGTCGGCTCACCGACGAGGAGTCCTCCGGGATCGCCCGCTCGATCCTGGAGCGGCGTCTGGAGCAGCCGGACGGTCCGCGGGCCGCGCTGCTCTAGCCGGTCCGGCGCAGACGGCCCTCTTATCAAGGTGATCCAGTGACTTCGACAGAAAGGGACGGATAACCGGTGTCGACGCCGTTCTATGTCTCACCCCAGCAGGCGATGGCCGACCGGGCGGAGTACGCCCGCAAGGGCATCGCCCGTGGCCGCAGCCTGGTCGTGCTGCAGTATGCCGACGGCATTGTGTTCGTCGGCGAGAACCCGTCCCGTGCGCTGCACAAGTTCAGCGAGATCTATGACCGGATCGGTTTCGCGGCCGCCGGTAAGTACAACGAGTACGAGAACCTGCGGATCGGTGGTGTGCGCTATGCGGACCTGCGGGGGTACACCTACGACCGTGACGATGTGACCGCTCGCGGTCTCGCGAACGTCTACGCCCAGACGCTGGGCACGATCTTCTCCTCGGCGGCCGAGAAGCCGTACGAGGTGGAGTTGGTCGTGGCCGAGGTGGGGGAGACGCCCGAGGGTGATCAGATCTATCGCCTGCCGCATGACGGTTCGATCGTCGACGAGCACGGTTCGGTGGCGGTGGGTGGTAACGCGGAGCAGATCAGCAGCTATCTGGATCAGCGTCACCAGGACGGTATGTCCCTGGCGGAGGCGCTGAAGCTGGCGGTCCAGGCGCTGTCCCGTGACACCAACGGTACGCAGCGGGAGATCCCCGCGGAGCGTCTGGAGGTGGCGGTCCTCGACCGTACGCGTCCCCAGCAGCGCAAGTTCAAGCGGATCGTCGGCCGTCAGCTGGCCCGTCTTCTGGAGACGGACGGCGCGTCCACGGAGGCCGAGAGCTCCGAGGAGGAGTAGGGCGGGAGGCCGGCAGTAGCCCGCCCGTAGTGCGCCCCGGTCGACCATGGCCGGGGCGCGCGGCGTTGGAGGGGGTCGTCAAGTCGCTGCTTGCGCCGTGGAGCCCCGAACGACGAGTTCCACGGGAATGTCTCCCTCCTTCGGTGTGCGGCCCTCCAGGACGGCGAGGAGGGCCGTCATGCCGCGTTCTCCGAAGGTTTCGGCGTCGAGGCGTACGGTCGTGAGTTCGGGGTCGAGTGCGGTGGCGAGTCCGAGGTCGTCGACGCCGGTGACGGAGATGTCCTCGGGGATCCTGAGGCCGAGGCGCCGTAGGGCCTTGTACGCGCCGGCGGCGAGTTTGTCGTCGTCGCAGACCAGTGCGGTGGGGCGGGGTCCCGGCCCGGCGAGCGCGGTTTCGGTGGCGGCCAGGGCGCCCTCGATGGAGATGGGTGCGGCGGCCGTTCGCAGGGTGGTGCCGGTGACCGTTGCGACGCGCGTGGCGAGTTCCTCTGCGCGTACCTCGAACGTCCAGGAGGGGACGTCGGCGGCGAGGTGCAGGAAGTGGCGGTGGCCCAGTGCGAGCAGGTGGTCGGCCACCTGTCGTGCCCCGTCCCGGATGTCGAGGTTGACGGTGGCGGCTGGGTGGCTGCCCCGGGGGTCGCTGTCGAGCATCACCAGGGGCAACTGGTCGCCGCGGATGGCGCTGAGTGCGTCGGCGGCCATGGAGGAGGCGATGACGCCGTCGAGGGCGGCCTGTGCGGAGGCGAAGGGGTTGCGGGCGGGGCCGACGCCTTCGGGGGAGGGGTAGAGGACGACGCCGAAGCCGTGTTGGGCGGCGATTCTGGCGGCTCCGGTGTAGACGCCGCCGAAGAACTCGGTGGTGAGGGCGGGGACGACGAGGAGGACGGTGCGGGTGCGGCCGAGGCGGAGGTTGCGGGCGGCGAGGTTGGGCCGGTAGCCGAGTTCGCGGGCGGCTTCGCGTACGCGTTCGGCGGTGGTCTCGGAGACGCGTCCGCGCCATTTGTCGCCGAGGACGAGGGAGACGGCGGCCTGGGAGACTCCGGCGGCCTGGGCGACGTCACGGCTCGTGGGCCGTGTGGTACCTCGTGCCACCGTGGGCGTGCTCCTTCGTGGGACTCGTGCCTATGGACTCGTGGTCAGGCTCATGGTACGTATGGCAGAGGACGTTATACGTAACACTTCCCCGTCGGATCCGTCCGGACCGGCGGGAGTCGATGAGTCGACGAGAGTCGTCCGAGGGGCGGAACATGGCAGCCGGATACCTGGAGATCCTCAGGGCGCGGCACGCCGCGCGTCTGTTGGCGGGCACGTTGGTGGGGCGGTTGCCGAACGCGACGGCCGCGATCGCCGTGGTGCTGTTCGTGCGTGCTGAGGGCGGGTCGTACAGCCTGGCGGGGGCTCTGGCCGCCGTGTACGGCGTGGCGAACGCGGTGGGTCAGCCGTTGCTGGGCCGGCTGGTGGACGTGCGCGGGCAGCCGCGTGTGCAGCTGCCCGCGGCCCTGGTGTCGGCCCTCGGGATGACCGTCTTCGCCCTGTCGGGCCTGGAGCCCTTGCCGGTCGCGTATCTCGCCATGGCGGTCGCGGGAGGGTTCACGCCTCCGCTGGAGGGCGGGCTGAGGGCGCTGTGGTCGTCGGTCCTGCGCCGGGAGGATCAGGTGCACACGGCGTACGCGATGGACGCGGTGGCCCAGGAGGTCATGTTCACCGTGGGGCCGCTGCTGGTGACGCTGTGCGTGTCGCTGTGGTCCGCGGCGGCCGCGCTGGTCGTGCTCAGCGTCATCGGGGTGCTGGGGGCGCTGTGGGTGGTGGTCTCGCCGCCGTCGCGGGCGTGGCGGTCGGCGCCGCGGGAGGCGCACTGGCTGGGTGCGCTGCGTTCGCCGGGGATGTTGGTGCTGCTGGGCGCGTTCCTGTTCGTGGGTATCGCGCTGGGTTCGATCACCGTCGCGGCGATGTCGTACGCGGACGGTCGTGGCGGTGACGCGGTGTACGGCTGGCTGATGGCGGGTGTGGGGCTGGGTGCGCTGGTCGGTGGTACGGCGTACGGGGCGCGGCGGTGGAGTGGGGCGCCGGAGCGGCGGCTGCAGGTGCTGGTGGGGCTGCTGGCGGTCTGCTACGTGCCGCTGACGCTGATGCCGGGTCCGGTCGGGATGACGGGGCTGACGACGCTCGCGGGGGTGTTCCTGGCGCCGGCGATCGCGTGTGGGTTCGTGCTGGTGGACCGGCATGCGCCGCGGGGCACGGTGACGGAGGCGTTCTCGTGGATCGTGACGACGTTCACCGTGGGCCAGTCGGTGGGTACGGCGGTGGCGGGGCCGGTCGTGGAGTGGGGCGGGACGCTGTGGGGCTTCGTGGTGCCGGGTGCCGCGGGGGCCGTGTCGCTGCTGGTTCTGCTGGTGACGGGACGGGTTCTGGCTGTTCCTTCGGGGGGTGCGGTCGTTGCGGTCTCATCGGAAAATGATCCAAACCGTGCTGCCGAACCCCGTTTCAGGTCGGTGGATCGGGCGTAATGTTCAGTCATGGACCGCCGCATTTTCGGGCTGGAGAACGAGTACGGCGTCACGTGCACGTTCAGGGGACAGCGCCGTCTGTCTCCTGACGAGGTGGCGCGGTACCTCTTCCGCCGTGTCGTGTCATGGGGCCGCAGCAGCAATGTGTTTCTGCGGAACGGGGCCCGCCTCTATCTCGACGTGGGCTCACATCCGGAATACGCGACACCCGAATGTGACAACGTGACCGAGCTGGTCACTCACGACAAGGCCGGCGAGCGCATTCTGGAAGGACTGCTGGTCGACGCCGAACGCCGCCTGCACGAGGAGGGAATCGCGGGCGACGTCTACCTCTTCAAGAACAACACGGACTCGGCGGGCAACTCATATGGTTGCCATGAGAACTATTTGGTGGCGCGGCACGGGGAGTTCTCCCGGCTCGCGGACATCCTCATCCCGTTCCTGGTCACGCGGCAGTTGCTGTGTGGCGCGGGCAAGGTGCTGCAGACTCCGCGCGGTGCCGTGTACTGCGTGAGTCAGCGCGCGGAGCACATCTGGGAGGGCGTCAGCTCGGCGACGACGCGTTCCCGGCCGATCATCAACACGCGGGACGAGCCGCACGCGGACGCGGAGCGGTATCGCCGGCTCCATGTGATCGTGGGCGACTCGAACATGTCCGAGACGACCATGCTGCTGAAGGTCGGCGCCACCGACCTGGTGCTGCGCATGATCGAGGCGGGCACGGTCATGCGTGATCTGACGCTGGAGAACCCGATCCGGGCGATCCGGGAGGTCAGTCATGACATCACGGGCCGGCGCAAGGTGCGGCTGGCCAGTGGCCGGGAGGCGTCCGCCCTGGAGGTGCAGCGCGAGTACTTCGAGAAGGCCGTGGACTTCTGCGAGCGGCGCGGTATCCGTACGGGCACCGTGGAGCAGGTCCTGGAGCTGTGGGGCCGCACGCTGGACGCGATCGAGGCCGAGGATCTGGACCGGATCGGTACCGAGATCGACTGGGTGATGAAGTACAAGCTCATCGAGCGGTACCGGGCCAAGCACAACATGACCATGTCGCATCCGCGGGTCGCGCAGATAGACCTCGCGTATCACGACATCCACCGTCGTCGTGGTTTGTACTACCTCCTGGAGAGGAAAGGTCAAGCCGCCCGGATCTGCAATGACTTGAAGATCTTCGAGGGCAAGTCGGTTCCGCCGCAGACGACTCGGGCGCGGCTGCGTGGTGACTTCATCCGGCGGGCGCAGGAACAGCGCCGGGATTTCACGGTCGACTGGGTGCATCTGAAGCTCAACGACCAGGCGCAGCGCACGGTGTTGTGCAAGGACCCGTTCCGTTCGGTGGACGACCGGGTGGAGAAGTTGATCGCCGGAATGTGACCACGTGCCGGTCGGCCGGTGCGCGTGACCGTGTGGGATCCCGATGCCCGGAGGCGCTTGTGCCTCCGGGCATCGGCGTTTTCTCGCCGCTGCTGTGAATGATCTCGCTCGCGCCGGATCGGACAATCATGTGTGACCCGGCCGGATGGGCGCCGGTACGCCCTCCGGCCCGCCGCCGCGTGAATTCACGTGCACGTAGGCGTGACGTGCTGTTAGGTCCTGGCCAGCCGTCGTGTCTAAGGAGACCTTCGACAAGGGCGCGTCCCTCGTCGTCTTCGGCAGTGAGTACGAGGCCGTCGACTCGGAGACCGACCCGGCCCTGACGCCCAACTTCCTCTACCGGGAGACCGGCGACACCGTCGTCGACGCCACCTACGCGCGCGGTGCGCACGACGGGGGCCCCGCCGAACGGATGGACCGGGCGAAGTTCCTCGGAGAGCTCCGCCGGCTGGACGGGGACTCCTGACCGGCGGCCGGTGAGCCGTACACGCGCATGACGTCGCCCCGGGCCGGTTTCCCGGCCCGGGGCGACGGCGTGTCGTGCGGTGAAGCGTTCCTGGAGCGCGTAGGTCGTAGAGTGGCGGCCATTGTCCCCACCCCCGACCCCAGTTGGACTGATGAACTACAACACGAAACGACGCGTGGCCGCACTGCTGGCCGTTCCCGCCCTGTTGTTCACCGCCGCGTGCGGATCGGACGACGACAGCAGCGCCGACGCGGCGGGAGGCGTCGCCGAGGTCAAGGGGAAGGTCGGGGCCGAGCCCGAGATCTCTGTGCCCAAGGGCGGCGAGCCGTCCGAGAAGACCGTGGTGAAGACGGTCTCGAAGGGCAGTGGAACTCCGATCAAGGCTTCGGACTTCGTCCGGCTGGACTGGACCGTCGAGAAATGGGGCGACGGCAAGGCGCTCGGCGGCACCTGGGCCGCGGCCTCGACCGGCGACACCAAGGCCCGACGGCAGTCCGTCGAGCAGATCGGCAAACCGAGCCAGCAACTGCCCCCGAAGGTTCTCGACGCAGTGAAGGGGAAGAAGCCCGGCAGTCGGGTCATGGTGCAGGGCACCGCGGGTGACCTGATCGGCCAGAGTCTGAACACCTCCTCCGGGATCGCCGCGACGGACGTACTGGTCTGGGTCCTGGACCCGGTCGGTGCCACCACCGTCGACGCCAAGGCCGAGGTCAAGGGCGAGCAGGAGGCCCCCGAGGCGGGCATGCCCGAGGTCGACGCCCCGTCGCAGAAGGCGGCGACCATCACGATCCCCAAGGGGGTCAAGGCTCCCAAGGACCTCGAGCAGCAGGTGCTGATCAAGGGCAGCGGCGAGAAGGTCGAGGCCGGTCAGGGTCTCGTCGCCCAGTACACCGGGGTCAAGTGGGAGGACGGGAAGAAGTTCGACTCCTCCTGGGACCACGGTGGCGCCACCGCCTTCCAGATCGGCACCGGTTCGGTGGTGGCGGGCTGGGACCAGGGCCTCGTCGGCAAGAAGGTGGGCGACCGGGTGCTGCTGGTGATCCCGCCCTCGCTCGGCTACGGCGCGAGCCCCGACAGTGAGCTGGCCAAGAACACGCTGGTCTTCGTAGTGGACATCCTTGGCGTCGTCTGACCGCGTTCGTCTGTGAGACTGGTCCCGACGCACGTCACGCAACAAGGAGTGATGAAGTGAGCATTGACAAGCCCGAGATCGACTTCCCCGGTGGCGAGCCCCCGAAGGACCTTGAGATCAAGGACATCTGGGAGGGCGAGGGCGAGGTCGCGCAGGCGGGCCAGACCGTCACCGTGCATTACGTGGGCGTGGCCTTCAGCACCGGCGAGGAGTTCGACGCCAGCTGGAACCGTGGCACGCCGTTCCGTTTCCCGCTCGGTGGCGGCCGTGTCATCAAGGGCTGGGACCAGGGCGTGCAGGGCATGAAGGTCGGAGGCCGCCGCCAGCTGACCATCCCGGCGCACCTCGCCTACGGCAACCAGAGCCCGACCCCGGCGATCAAGCCCGGCGAGACGCTGATCTTCGTGGTCGACCTGCTCGGGGTCTGATCGCCGTACGACCGGAGCGGCCCGTTCCTGCGATCGGAGCCGACCACCTGGGGTCCATGCCTGTCCGGGCATGGGCCCTCGGCTTTTGCCGCGACGCTCGGTAGCGGTACGGTCGTGCCGCAGAAGCACCCCTAGGGAAGGGCGTCGATGGCCATTGCCAAGGCCGAGCGGTTGATGAACCTGGCGCTGTGTCTGCTGGGGACGCGCCGGCCGCTCAGCAAGCGTGAGCTGCGGGAGTCCATCGAGGCCTATCTGGAAGCCGGGTCCGACGACTCCTTCAACCGCATGTTCGAGCGCGACAAGGACGATCTGCGCGAACTCGGCCTGGTCATCGAGACGGTGGAGAACCTGGACGGCGAGGTCGGCTACCAGGCCCGCCGTGACAGCAACAGTCTCCCGCCCATCACCCTCGACGCCGAAGAGGCCGCAGCGCTCGGGCTCGCGGCCAAGGTGTGGCAGCAGGCCCGGCTCGCGGGAGCCGCGAGCGGCGCCCTGCAGAAGCTGCGCGCGGCCGGTCTCCCGGAGGACGTCGACCCGTACGAGGCCCATGGGGCGCTGGAGCCGCGCATCCCCGTGCACGAGGCCGCCTTCGAGCCGCTGATGCTGGCCTGCCGGGACCGCCGTCCGGTCGTGTTCGAGTACCGCAAGGCCACCGCCGCCCGGCCCGAGCCCCGTCATGTGGAGCCGTGGGCGCTGGAGTGCTGGCGCGGGCACTGGTACCTCGCCGGTTACGACCGGGACCGGGGCGCCGAGCGGGTCTTCCGGCTCTCGCGGATCACCGGCAAGGTGCGCAGCCGGGGCGGCGCCTTCACCGCCGAGGTCCCGGACGTCGTCACGGTACGGGAGACCGTCGCGAGCTGGGCGGGGGAGACCGCCGACCGCTCCGCACTGATCCGGCTCCGCTCGGGCGCCGGTTACCCCTTGCGGGCGAAGGCCACCGCTGTGCGGGAACTCGGCGACGGCTGGGATGAGTTGGAGATTCCGTACGGGCACGGTCTGGATGCCTGGCTGGTCGAGTTCGGACCCGATGTGGTGGTCCTGGAGCCCGCCGAGCTACGGGCCGACGTGGTGGACCGGCTGCGTGCCGTGGCCAAAGGTTGAGGGGACGTAAGAGAGTGGTGGGAAAACCGGCCCGGCCGGCGAACGCCATCGACCAGACCCGGCGCATGCTCTCCCTGGTGACGTATCTGCGGGAGCGCCCCGGCGCCCGGATCGAGGACGTGGCCCGTGCCTTCGGGATCACCGAGGACGAACTGGTGTCGGACCTCGATGTGCTGCCCATGTGCGGGACCAGCTTCCGCGGCGGTGACCTGCTCGACATCGACACCGACGGTGAGCGGATCTGGTGGCACAACCCGGCCGCGCTCGGCGCGGAGGCCGCCGAGCCGCTGAGGCTGGCCGCCGACGAGGCCACCGCCCTGCTCGTGGCCGCCCGTGCGGTGGCGACGCTGCCCGGCCTGCGCGAGAGCGACCGGCAGGCGCTGCTGCGGGCCACCGCCAAGGTGGAGACGGCCGCGGGCGAGGCCGCCGGGGCCAGCTCCCGGCTGTCGGTGACCTTCGAGTCGGAGGGCGGTGTGTTCGCGGACGTCGACCGGGCCATCTCGGAGCGCCGCCGGCTGTGGATCCGGTACTACTCGCCGGCCCGTGACGAGGTCACCGAACGGGAGATCGACCCGATTCGCCTGGTCAGCGTGGGTCACACCTATGTCGAGGCGTGGTGCCGCCGCTCGGAGGCGCGCCGTACGTTCCGGCTCGACCGGGTCGCCGAGATCAAGATCCTCGACGAGCCGTCCGCGCCGCCCGAGATCGAGCTGCGGGATCTGTCGGAGGCGCTGGTGCAGCCCGCCGCGGAGGATCCGGAGGTCGTCGTGGAGGTCGGACCCGGCGGGCGGTGGGTCGCCGAGTACTACCCGCACGACAGCGCCGAGGAGCTCCCTGACGGCGGGCTGCGCATCACCCTGCGGACCCCGGACCCGGCTTCGCTGCGGCGTCTCGCGCTGCGGCTCGGGCCGGACGGCCGGATCGTCACGCCTCAGGACCTGGCCGACAGTGCCCGCCGCGCGGCCCGCGAGGCCCTGGCGGGCTACGACGAGGTCATATCGGCGTACGACGGGCTCGACGCCCGGCCCGGTGCGCCCACGGTGGTTCGGGAGCGGCAGTACTACGGGCAGGAGCGAGGGCTGTGAACGGCGGGTCGGCTGTGTCTGGTGTGCAGGGTGTGCCTGGTGTGCAGGAGATGTCCGCGGCGGTCGCCTTCGCGGGTATGAAGCGGGTGGTCGATGTGGTGTTCAGGGCTGGATGCCCTGACTGCCGTGCCCATGTCGAACTCGGTGCGAGCGCGCTGCGCCTGGCCATCGGCGCCACCAGCAAGACCACGTTCTACTCCTTCACCTGCCCGGAGTGCGGTGTCGCCGTCCGCAAACCGGCCGGGGAGCGCATCGTCGAGCTGCTGACCGGGGGCGGCGTGCGGACGCTGCGGCTGCATTCGCCGGGCTAGGGTCGTCGCTATGTTCTGGCCGATGTTCGCTGTCGCTATGGGTTTTCTGGGGCTCGCCGTGCTGGGGGTGCTCGCCGTCCGGGTCTTCGTCGAGGCTCAACGGCTGGGCAGGCAGGTCACCGAGTCGGCGCGGCGGATCAACAGGGCGGCGGAGGACCTGGAGCGGGCGGCGGCGAGCGCGGCCCGCTCCGTGGACGCGCTGTAAGTGGTCGGCCCGCTCCGTGGACGTGCTGTGAGGTAAGAGCATGGCCGCTGTGAGGTACCGGCGTGCCTGCTGTGAGTCGGTGGGCCTGTGCGGTTTGCGCCACTTCGCCCTGTCACCTTCATACCTTGGGCAGGTACGCTGCCTGTCGCGGCCTGGTGAACGAGGCCTTGGTCGCGCGAATCGGGAGTACGCGCAGGGATTGCCACTGATTCACCTCTGAGCGTTACGATCGCTGCCAGTGCGATCGTTCGGACAATTGTCCGACCGGTCGGACAGCCCCCACCCGCCCGCCTCGGTGAAGAAGGTAGACAGTCATGGGTAACCTCGGCCCCACCGAGATCATTCTGATCCTCGTCGTCGTCATTCTGCTGTTCGGTGCGAAGAAGCTCCCGGACATGGCGCGTTCGCTCGGCAAGTCGGCCCGCATCCTCAAGAGCGAGGCCAAGGCCATGAAGAACGACGGCCAGGACGACACCACCTCGGCCGCGCCCGCGCACACGAGCGAGGCCCCGGCTCAGCGCACCATCCAGGCAGCCCCCGGTGACGTGACCAGCTCCCGCCCGGTGGCCGAGCCGACGGACACGACCAAGCGCTGACGCAGGGCCGGGCGGGATGTCCGGCTTGCCGCACGAGATGAGGACGTGGGTTGCTCAAGTCTGCCCGCAAGACGGAGAAGGATCCGGAGGGGCGCATGCCCCTCGCGGAGCACCTGCGCGAACTGCGAAACCGTCTGGTGAAGAGTCTGCTGGCGATCGTCATCGCGACGGTCTTCGCAGTCCTCTTCTACAAGGACATCATCCAGTTCTTCACGGATCCCATCCTCCGCGCGGTGGGATGCGAATACTCCTTCGCCGAGCTGGCGAAGAACACCAATGAGACGAAGTGCGCGCGCATCGTGCAGAACGGTCTCCTGAGCCCGTTCACCCTCGCCTTGACGGTCTCCCTGTCGTCGGGCGTGGTGCTGGCGGCCCCGGTGTGGCTGTACCAGCTCTGGGCGTTCGTCGCCCCGGGGCTGCACCGGAACGAGAAGAAGTACAGCCTGGGGTTCGTCGCGGCGGGCTTCCCACTGTTCGTCATGGGGGCCTACTTCGCGTACTGGTCGCTGCCCAAGATGGCGTCGGTGATGCTGCAGTTCTCCATCATCGGAAGCGACAACCAGCTCCCCCTCGACGATCTGCTGAACCTGATCATGCGGATGATCGTCGTCTTCGGCCTCTCCTTCGAGCTGCCGCTGCTGCTGGTGATGCTGAACTTCGGCGGTGTGCTCTCCGGCAAGAAGATGGCCGGCTGGTGGCGGGGCATGATTCTCAGCATCACGCTGTTCGCGGCCATCGCCACCCCCAGTACCGACCCGATCTCCATGCTGGCCCTGGCCGGCCCCATCTGGGTCCTGTACTTCGCGGCGTCGGCCATCGCGCTGGTCAACGACAAGCGCCGGGCCCGCATCGAGGCCCTGAAGCCGGACGACGACGAGGCCTCCGAGCTGGATCTCACGCCCGAGGACATCGGCGAGGTCGAGCCCGTGTCGGTCAGCAAGGCGCTGCCGTCCCCGTCCCCGTCCCCGGAAACGGAACGCGACCGGATCAACGGCTACGACGACGTCACCTGAGGCGCCGCGTGCGTCCGTGACCCGGCGTATGCGGATCGACACATATAAGGCATCGCACGACCTGGAGCGGCCGGGGCGCCCACATGGCGCACCCGGCCGCTCCCGTGCCCGGGGCGGTCATCCCGATAATGATCGTCCTGTTGTCAGTGGGGCCCGGTACGCTCGAAAGCACGATGACAGAGGATCTCTCACCGGCAGAGCGGTATGCGGCAGCACGTAGGCGCGCTGCCGAGCAGGCCACCGCGCTCGCGTCCTTCCGCGAGATGTACGACTTCGGTCTCGACCCCTTCCAGATCGAGGCCTGCCAGGCACTCGAGGCGGGCAAGGGCGTCCTGGTGGCCGCCCCCACCGGCTCGGGCAAGACGATCGTCGGCGAGTTCGCCGTCCACCTCGCCCTGAAACAGGGCAAGAAGTGCTTCTACACGACACCCATCAAGGCCCTGTCGAACCAGAAGTACGCCGACCTGTGCCGCCGTTACGGCGCCGACAAGGTCGGTCTCCTCACCGGCGACAACAGCGTCAACTCCGACGCCCCCGTGGTCGTGATGACCACCGAGGTGCTGCGGAACATGCTGTACGCGGGCTCCCAGACCCTCCGCGGCCTCGGCCACGTGGTCATGGACGAGGTGCACTACCTCTCCGACCGCTTCCGCGGCGCCGTGTGGGAAGAGGTGATCATCCATCTCCCGGAGTCGGTCACCCTCGTCTCCCTCTCGGCGACCGTGTCGAACGCCGAGGAGTTCGGCGACTGGCTGGACACCGTGCGCGGCGACACCGAAGTGATCGTCTCCGAGCACCGGCCCGTACCGCTGTTCCAGCACGTGCTCGCCGGCCGCCGGATGTACGACCTCTTCGAGGAGGGCGAGGGCCACAAGAAGGCCGTCAACCCCGACCTCACGCGCATGGCCCGGATGGAGGCCAGCCGTCCCTCCTTCCAGGACCGCAGACGAGGCCGCGCCATGCGCGAGGCCGACCGTGAGCGAGAGCGCCGCCAGCGCTCCCGGATCTGGATCCCGAGCCGGCCCGAAGTCATCGAACGGCTCGACTCCGAGGGCCTGTTGCCCGCCATCACCTTCATCTTCAGCCGCGCCGCCTGCGAGGCCGCCGTCCAGCAGTGCCTCCACGCGGGCCTGCGCCTCAACGACGACGACGCACGCCTCAGGGTGCGCGCCCTGGTCGAGGAGCGCACGGCGTCGATCCCTCACGAGGACCTCCATGTCCTCGGCTACTACGAGTGGCTGGAGGGCCTGGAGCGCGGTATCGCCGCCCACCACGCGGGCATGCTGCCGACGTTCAAGGAGGTCGTCGAAGAGCTGTTCGTACGCGGCCTGGTCAAGGCGGTGTTCGCCACCGAGACCCTCGCCCTCGGCATCAACATGCCCGCCCGCTCGGTGGTGCTGGAGAAGCTCGTCAAGTGGAACGGCGAGCAGCACGCCGACATCACTCCCGGCGAGTACACCCAGTTGACCGGCCGCGCAGGACGCCGAGGCATCGACGTCGAGGGTCACGCCGTCGTGCTGTGGCAGCGCGGCATGAACCCCGACCACCTGGCCGGACTCGCGGGCACCCGCACCTATCCGCTGCGCTCCAGCTTCAAGCCGTCGTACAACATGGCGGTCAACCTGGTCGAGCAGTTCGGCCGGCACCGCTCGCGGGAGTTGCTGGAGACGTCCTTCGCGCAGTTCCAGGCCGACAAGTCCGTCGTCGGTATCTCCCGGCAGGTTCAGCGCAACGAGGAAGGGCTGGAGGGCTACAAGGAGTCCATGACCTGCCACCTCGGGGACTTCGAGGAGTACGCCCGCCTCCGGCGCGAGCTGAAGGACCGCGAGACCGAACTGGCCAAGCAGGGCGCGGCCCAGCGGCGCGCCGAGGCCGCCGTGGCCCTGGAGAAGCTCAAGCCGGGGGACGTCATCCATGTCCCCACCGGCAAGTACGCGGGGCTCGCACTGGTGCTGGACCCCGGCCTGCCCGCCGGGCGGTCCAACGGCCACCGGGGCTTCGAGTACCACGACGGGCCGCGCCCGCTGGTGCTCACCGCCGAGCGGCAGGTCAAGCGGCTGGCGTCCATGGACTTCCCGGTGCCGGTCGAGGCGCTGGAACGCATGCGGATCCCGAAGTCCTTCAACCCCCGCTCGCCGCAGTCCCGCCGGGATCTGGCGTCCGCGCTGCGCACGAAGGCCGGGCACCTCGTGCCCGACCGGCACCGCAAGCGGCGGTCCGCCGCCGCCGACGACCGTGAGATCGCGCGGCTGCGTGCCGACCTGCGGGCCCACCCCTGCCATGGGTGCAGCGACCGTGAGGACCATGCCCGTTGGGCCGAGCGCTACTACCGGCTCAAGCGGGACACCGCGCAGCTGGAGCGGCGCATCGAGGGCCGGACCAACACGATCGCGCGCACCTTCGACCGGATCGTCGCGCTCCTGACCGAGCTGGACTATCTGCGGGGCGACCAGGTCACCGAGCACGGCAAGCGGCTCGCGCGGCTCTACGGCGAGCTGGATCTGCTGGCGAGTGAGTGCCTGCGCGCCGGGGTCTGGGAGGGGCTCGGTCCCGCGGAGCTCGCCGCCTGTGTCTCCGCGCTGGTCTACGAGGCCCGCGTCGGGGACGACGCGATGGCGCCGAAGCTGCCGTCCGGCGCGGCCAAGGCCGCGCTGGGCGAGATGGTGCGGATCTGGGGGCGGCTGGACGCGCTGGAGGAGGAGTTCCGGATCACCCAGAGCGAAGGGGTCGGTCAGCGCGAACCGGACCTCGGCTTCGCCTGGGCCGCGTACATGTGGGCCTCCGGGAAGGGGCTCGACGAGGTGCTGCGGGAGGCGGACATGCCGGCCGGTGACTTCGTGCGGTGGTGCAAGCAGGTGATCGATGTGCTGGGGCAGATCTCGGCTGCCTCGCCCTCGGGGTCGACCGTGGGGAAGAGCGCGCGTAAGGCGGTCGACGGGCTGTTGAGGGGAGTGGTGGCTTACTCCTCGGTGGGGTGAGTTTCGCCCAAGGGGGCGCGGCTGGTCAGCGGCGGGTGCGGGGTGCCGGTGCCGTGGGGCTGGCCGCGCAGTTCCCCGTGCCCCCAGGAGCCCACGGCGGACCCCGAGCCGCGAGGCGCTGGAGGGCTTCAGCCGACCAGGCGGGACGGGGTCCTGGAGACGTCGGGCCAGTCGCACGCCGGAGTCATGGTCACATGTCCCTGCGTACGCCCATGAACCGCTCGCCCTCGACGCCGGCCCGGCCGAGAAACGGCTGTCGGGTCTGTGCCGAGCGGATATCGAGCCGCGCCCGAACACCGCCGTGCCCGCGGCCAGTTGAGAACCGCCGGGTGTCCGCGTCCGCCGAAGCGATGGTGGACGCCGCCCCGTGCATCGTCGGCGCCTGATCCCGGCGGCGCGGACTTCGCCGAATCCATCCCAGGGCCCCTCGCCCGCGCCTTCGTACGCCCGTACCTCGTCACGCTGTGCGTTCGAATGACGCCCCAGCGTGTAAACGACCAGAGCGTACTCCTCTCGCGAGAGCGATTTCAGGTGGTTGCTGAATATGACCCAGCGATGATCCGGTCGGACTAAGCTCGCCCGCAGCGCACCGAGTTGGGGTGTATTCGTGCGCTTGTTCAAAAAAATACCGAAGATCCAGTTTGACTCCCGGACGAACCCCCAGCAAGTCCCAGAAGTCCCAGCAAGTCCCCCGACCTCCAGCCGATTTGTCGTTAGAGGGCATACATGGTGAGTGTTCAATCGCCTCCCGGTGGCCGTGACCTCCCCCACGGGCGCGCACTACTGCTGCCGGCGATACTGATGGCCGCGGCGACCGGGACCACGGTCTCCCTGGTCACGGGGCCGGTCCGGCTCGCCGTCGGCTTGTCCGGAGCCGTCGCGACACTGCTGCTCTTCGCGGTCGCGGTCGCGGCCATGCGGGGCACCCGGCGCTCGCTCCGCGAACTGCGCGCCGAACACGAACGGCGAACCCTCTCCCTGGAGCAGCGGATCGCCTCCCACGACCAGGAGTTCACCCGGCTGGGCAAGGAGATCCTGCCCGCCGTCCTGTACCGGCTGCGCGGTGGAGAATCCCCCTCGGAGGTGATTCGTCACGTCATCGACGGTGACGCCGAGTGGCGCGAACTTCCGAAGTCACAGCGTGACTTGCTGCGCGCGATCCTCGACATCGTGGACCGCGAGGAAGCGATGCGCGACTCCTCGCAGCGCTCCTTCGTCAACATCGCCCGACGCGTCCAGGCCATCGTCCACCAGCAGAACAAGGAACTCCGGGAGATGGAGGAGGACCACGGGCGCAACCCCGAGGTCTTCGACGACCTGCTGCGCATCGACCACGGCACCGCGCTGATCGGCCGGCTCGCCGACTCCATCGCCGTCCTCGGCGGCAGCCGCCCGGGCCGTGTCTGGCCCAAGCCCGTCCCGCTGTACAGCTGCCTGCGCGGCGCGATGTCCCGCATCCTGGAGTACCGCCGTATCGAGCTGCACTCCATTGCCAAGGTCAACGTCAACGGCGTCTCCGTCGAACCCGTCATCCACGCCTGCGCCGAACTCCTCGACAACGCGACCCGCTACTCCCCGCCGCACACCAAGGTGCACGTCACCGCGGTCGAGGTGCAGACCGGCGTCGCCATCGAGATCGAGGACGGCGGCATCAGCCTCAGCGAGGAGGCGCGGGCCAAGGTGGAGGACTTGCTGGCGAAGGCCCAGCAGGGCATCGACCTGCAGGAACTCGGCAGCAGCCCCCGTCTGGGCCTCGCCGTCGTCGGCCGTCTTTCCACGATGTACAACATGCAGATCTCGCTGCGGCAGTCCGCGTACGGCGGTGTTCGCGCCGTCGTCGTCGTACCCCGTGACATGCTCACCGACGAGCCCGCCCCCGGACTCGCCCACGGCATCGGCGCGGCGGCCGTACCGACCATGGACACCGGCGGTGTCGAGGGCCCCAACCGCAAGCCCAAGCGTCGCCGCCCGACGACCGGACCGCGAATCCCGAGTTCCGCGGAGGAGATGGGCCAGGGCATGGACGACGACGTACCCGTCGTCACCGAGTGGACGGCGGGCGGCCTCCCGCAGCGCCGCAGCCGGATGAAGATCCCGCTGAGCCAGCGCTACGCCGAGGCCGCCGCGGCGGAGGCCGCCGCCGAGGCCGCCATGGCCGCCGCCCCCGTCTGGGAGGCCGAGCCCGCACCGAAGAAGGAGCTGCCGCCGCCCGGGATGTGGGTGGAGGCGTTCATGGCCGGACTCAAGCGCGACCCCGACCCCGGTGCCTTCTCCAGGAACCCGGACGGCCCGGCTGACCCCGGGTCCACCGCTTCCACCGTGAACAACGAGCCGGCCCGCAACGAGGCCGACGACGAGGGGGACCCCAAGTGATCCAGCAGCGAGCCAATTTCGACTGGATGCTCAAGGATCTGGCCGACGGCGTACCGGGCATCCAGCAGATCGTCGTGCTCTCCGCCGACGGTCTGCGGATCGCCCGCTACGGCGGCGACCCCGACGCCGCCGACCGCGTCGCCGCCGCCTGCGCCGGACTGCAGAGCCTGGCCGGCGCCGTGGCCGGGGAGATCCCGCAGAGCGACGGCGAGATGCGCATGGTCATCATCGAGATCAACGGCGGCTACTTCTACCTCATGGCCGCCGGCTCCAACGCCTATCTCGCCGTGCTCGCCAACGAGATCGCCGAACCCGGGCTGATGAGCAACCGCATGCGCGACCTGGTCGACCGGATCGGCGCCCACCTCACCAGTCCGCCCCGGCGGAACGGGCAGACCGTATGACGCCTCCCCAACGCCGACGCCGTCACCCCACACCCCAGCCCAGTCCGCCGCCCTCCGTGGAAGCGCCCACGGAAAGCGAGGGTGACCGCCCGCCCGAGCGGCTCTACGTCCTCACCGGAGACGACGGCGAACGAGCCCCGATCGACCTCGTCACATTGATCGTGGCGCGCGCCGATCCACCACCGTCCGCGGCACCGGAGCAGTCGGCACTGCTCCGGATCTGCCAGGCCCCCCTGTCCGTGGCCGAGATCTCGGCCTACCTCAGACTGCCGATCAGCGTGGTGACCGTCCTGCTCACCGAGCTGCTGACGGCCGAACTGGTCCAGGCACGCGCCCCTGTCGTACGGCAGGCGCGGGCCGACCGTTCCCTCCTCGAAGCGGTGATGCATGGACTTCAAAAGCTCTGACGCCATCACGGGTCCAAGGACCGAGGACCACCTGCCGCACACCGCGCAGGCAGCGGCGAAGATCGTGATCGTGGGCGGTTTCGGAGTCGGCAAGACCACCATGGTGGGCTCCGTCAGCGAGATCAGGCCGCTGACGACCGAGGAGACCATGACCCAGGCCGGCATCGGGGTCGACGACAACTACGGCTCCAAGTCCAAGACCGCCACCACCGTGGCCATGGACTTCGGCCGCATCAGCATCACGGACCAGCTGGTGCTCTACCTGTTCGGCACCCCCGGCCAGGAGCGCTTCTGGTTCCTGTGGAACGGCCTGTTCGAGGGCGCCCTCGGCGCGGTCGTCCTGGTCGACACCCGCCGCCTGGAGGTCAGCTTCGACGTCATGGGCCGCCTGGAGGAACGCGGTGTCCCCTTCGTCGTCGCCCTCAACGACTTCCCGGATGCTCCCCGCTACCCCATCGAGGAGCTGCGCCAGGCACTCGACCTGGCCGAGGAGATCCCCATCATCCGCTGCGACGCACGACGCCGGGCCTCCAGCAGGGACGTCCTGATGACCCTCATGCGGTTCCTGCACTCCCTGACGATGACGGGGGCGTCGGCGTAGCCCTCCCGTACGCGTCCCCGGACCGGGAGCCGTGTCGTCCCGCACGGTGTCCCCTCCCGGTCGCCCCAGCAACTCCCCGGACTCGGATCCACTTCACTTCGAAAGCGATCACCGTGACGCCTGAAACACCCTCCCCGACCGGTACGGACGACACCGAACTCGGGCCGCCGCCCGGCTGCCCCGCCCACGGTCTGGGCCCTGGCGGACTCCGCCGGCTCTACGGCCCCGAGGCGGAGGACCTGGGAGCCGTGTACGAGAAACTCCGCGCCGAGCACGGCACGGTGGCCCCCGCGCTGCTCCACGACGACGTGCCGATCTGGGTGGTGCTCGGCCACAGCGAGAACATGCACATGGTGAGCACCCCCTCGCACTACTGCAAGGACACCCGGCTGTGGCGGCCCATGCTGGAGGGAGAGATCAGGCCCGACCACCCGCTCATGCCGCACTTCGCCTGGCAGCCCATCTGCGCCCACGCCGAGGGCGACGAGCACCTGCGGCTGCGTGGCGCGGTCACCGGCGCCATGTCGACCATCGACCCCCGGGGTATCCGCCGCTACATCAACCGAGCCACCCAGCACCTCGTCAACAAGTTCTGCGAGGACGGCAGGGCCGATCTCGTCGGCCAGTTCGCCGAGTACCTGCCGATGGCGGTGCTGTGCGAGATCCTCGGGATGCCCGAGGAGTACGGCGAGAAGCTGGTGCAGGCCGCCCGCGACTGCCTCAAGGGCAGCGAGACCGCGCTCGTCAGCCACGCCTACGTCATGGACGTCCTCAGCCGGCTCGCCGTCCGCCGCCGCGCCCAGCCCGAGGAGGACTTCACCAGTCACCTCATCACCCACCCGGCGGCGCTCACCGACGACGAGGTGAGGGAGCACCTGCGCGTGGTGCTCCTCGCCGCCTACGAGGCCACCACCAACCTCCTCGCCAACGTGCTGCGCCTGGTCCTCACCGACCCGGGCTTCCGCGCCCAGCTCAAGGGCGGTCAGATGACCGTGCCCGAGGCGGTCGAGCAGTCCCTGTGGGACGAGCCGCCGTTCAGCACCGTCTTCGCCTACTTCGCCAAGCAGGACACCGAGCTGGGCGGTCAGCGCATCCGCAAGGGCGACGGACTCCTCCTCGGTATCGCGCCAGGCAACGTCGACCCGCGGGTGCGGCCCGACCTCAACGCCAACATGCAGGGCAACCGCGCTCATCTGGCCTTCAGCGGCGGACCCCACGAATGCCCGGGCCAGGACATCGGCCGTGCCATCGCCGACGTCGGCGTCGACGCGCTGCTGACCCGGGTCCCGGACATCCAGCTCGCCTGCGGGGAGCACGAGCTGCGCTGGCACGAGTCCATCTCCAACCGGCATCTGGTGGAGCTGCCGGTACGGTTCGCGCCCAAGCCCCCGCAGGACGTCATCCTGCGGCCCGGCACCAGGCCGGTGCCGCCGCAGCGCCGGGGCACCCTGGGGGCCGCCGCACCACAACCCCGGCCCGCCGCCGCGGAACCCGCCGTCCCGGCGGCCGAGCCGATGACCGCACCCGAACCGGCCCGCCGGCCTGGCCTGTTCCGGCGCATCCTGCACTGGTGGCGGACCGGCTGACGCCGTCGTCGTACGCGCCTACTCCGCCCACGCGTCGTACGACGACCAGGCCCGCAGCGCCCGAGGGCTGACGAACCGGTGCGCGCGCCCCGTGACCGGATCGGTGAACTCCAGACTCCGCGCCAGCAGTTGGAGCGGACGTCGGAAGTCACCGGCCGCCACGGGGCCGGTCACCACCGGATAGAGGGGATCCCCGAGGATGGGCACCCCCGACGCGCTCATGTGTACCCGCAGTTGGTGAGTCTGCCCGGTGTGCGGCGTCAGCCGGTACCGGGCGCGGCCCTCACGGTGCTCCAGCAGTTCGATCCGGCTGACGGCGTTGGGCTCGCCCTCGACCTCACGGGCGGTGAGGACCCCCCGCTCCTTCACGATCCGGCTGCGCACGGTCCGGGGCAGCGTCAGCCGGGGGTCGTACGGTGCCACCGCCTCGTACTCCTTCGCCACCCGTCTGTCCCGGAACAGCGACTGGTAGGCGCCGCGCTCCTCGGGACGCACGGTGAAGAGCACCACGCCGGCGGTCAGCCGGTCCAGCCGGTGGGCCGCGGTGAGCGTCGGGACACCGAGCCGCCGCCGCAGCCGGGCCAGGGCGGTCTCGGCGACATGGCTGCCGCGTGGGGTGGTGGCGAGGAAGTGCGGCTTGTCGGCCACGACCACGTGTTCGTCGCGGTACAGGACGTCCACGTCGAACGGCACCCGTTCCTCGGCGGGCAGGTCCCGGTGGAACCACACGAACATGCCCGGCACGTACGCCCTGTCGCGGGACACCGGACGCCCGGCGGCATCGACGATCAGCCCCGCGTCGAGCATGCCGTCGATCACCCCGGCCCCGGCGGAGAGCCGTGCCACGAGGTGGTCACGTACCGTCGCCCACGCGTCCCCGGCGGGCAACCGCACCCGCACCGGATCCACCCCGTCGCGCTGCGGCAGGGGAGAGGGCGGGGCAGGGGCACGGCGTCTCATCAGGTCAAGCATACGAGCGGCGCGACGGGCCCGGCCGGGACGGCCTGAGTCCCGGCCCCCCTCGACCACCGTCACCTGGCGCTGGCCGTCCGGCGCTCAGGCGGGCAGCCTCGTGGCCCGCGTCGACTCCTGCCTGACGCCCGCGTGGAGACGGTGGAGACGCTCCACGTCCTGCGCTTCGCCGGCGCCGGGCGACTCCGTGAGGCGCACGCGGTTGGCGGCGGTGAACGCCTCGTCGAGCCATTCGTCCGTCGGTTTCTCACCGAAGAGCCGGGTGAGTTCCCGCAGCATGGGCGGCGCGAGCGGAAATCGTATTCCCCGTCGCCGCTCCTGGTAACGGTCCTGCAGTTGTACGAAGAGGAATCCGCTGCGACCGAAGTGAACCAGCGATTCCGGTGCGCCTGAGAAGACCAGGTCGTCGATGAGATCCAGGTAGATCGACCGGTAGCTCGCCTTCCTCGACTCCGACCGGCGGTCATGCGAAGTCGGCTGGTGATTGTCCACCGAGTAGACGCCGAGTGCGGACTTGCTCAGATCCATGGAGAGGCAGTCACAGATGGAGCTGTCCATGAGCCACGGGAAGGATACCGGACCAGTCCCGCTGTTCCGGACCACCATGATGGCGGTGCCGTATGCATTTCCGGTATTCCCCCGGAATATGACACCGTCCCACATGTTCGGAGAGCTGTTGAGCGCCTCATGGAGTCCGACGTGTTCGTCCCCCGGGCGGAAGTCCATCTTCTCCGCGTACTGGACGACGGCCTGCCTCACCAGCGACAGCAGTGCGTGCACGCCGTCGCGTCCCCAGCCGGCCGCGTCCATCCGCCGCATCAGGTCGCCCACGGACCTGCCGTACATGCGGAAGCGGCCCCTGACCAGGTCGAGCGGGGGGATGCAGATGTCGTCGATGATGGTGGCGAAGGCTATGTAGTGCAGGCCCAGCGGGTCCGCGTCATAGTCCTCGCCGCACCAGCAGGCCATCCACTGGACCGTGTCACGGCACGCGCGGGACACCGTGTCGGCTGCCTGGGCGTCATGCTTCTTCGTCCAGTCGGAGTAGTGCGACGGGATCCTGCCCCGTCGCTCTCCGGCCGCGTCCCACCGCTCCACCACCTTGTCCAGCAGTGGCCACACGTTCACCTCGTGGTATTGGGGTACGGGGCCCGCGTACCCGCCTTCTCCCATGACGCCGTACAGGTGTGCGGTCTGCTTGTTGTAGCGCGAGCGTGTGGTCTGCGGGGCGGTGGTATGCAGCCTGTTTCGCGGGTAATGGAGGAAGGTGCATGTCGTGTTGCGTGCGCAGTCCGAACCGCACCATAAGTCATGGGCGAGGTTCAGCATTTCCTGAATTCCGCGGGTGCCTGACAGCTGTTCCAGTGCCTCGTGCGCCGTACCCTTCCAGGCGAGCATGTCCGGGGTTACCGTCGCGCTCTGAACGCCACTTGATGCCATAGCCGAGCCTCCGCAAGAAGTTCCCACTTCTGGCTGCGATCGCAGCGTGCGCGCGACGCTGTTTTCCGTTGAAGAGCGTACGGCGAGCGTACAGCGGCAACAAGGGGCGCATTTGACTGGAAAACTGTCACGGGTGGTGTTCGAGGTGCCTGGCGATGCGCAGGGCTGATCGTGACTGAACGCGGGGCGGCTGTGTGAAAAGTGGACCGGAGCGCCCCGTTCAGCCGTTGCCCGGTCCGCGGCGCGGGTGACGGGGATGCCTCGACGGCCGAGGGGAAGCGCGGTCTGCCGGCGGCTCTATGCTGAGCGGCCTCGGTGAACCAACTCCACGACGAGGAGCCGCGGATGAATGACGCGTCGCCCGCCCACCGGCTCCTGCCGGGTGCGCCGGAGTCACCCGTGCTCCTGCATGTGCCGCACGGTTCACGGGTGATACCGGCGGCCGTGCGGGAGGGGATCGTCCTCGACGACGCCGCGCTGGAGCGGGAGCTGGACCACATCACCGACGCGTACACGGACCGGATCGCGGCGCGGGCCGCCGCCCGCGCGGGGATGACGCCCTGGCGGTTCGTCAACCAGCTGTCGCGGCTGGTCGTCGACCCCGAGCGGTTCCCGGACGAGCGGGAGGAGATGCTGGCCGTGGGCATGGGAGCCGTCTACACGAGGACCACGCACCGGGAGACACTCCGCGCGGACGGCCACGACGGCCGGCCCCTGATCGACACCTACTTCGTGCCGTACGCCGCTGCCATGACCGACGCCGTGACGAGGCGCCTCGAGTCCGCCGGGCGGGCCGTGGTCGTCGACGTCCACTCGTACCCGACCGAGCGACTCCCCTACGAACTCCACGGCGACGGCCACCGCCCGCCGGTCTGCCTGGGGAGCGATCCCTTCCACACCCCGCCCGCGCTTCTCGCCCTCGCGGAGGAGGCCTTCGCCGGCTTCGGCGGGACGGGCGTCAACAGCCCCTTCGGGGGTGCGTACGTGCCGCTGGAGTACTACGGGAAGGACCCACGGGTCGCCGCCCTGATGATCGAGATCCGCCGGGACCTCTACATGGCCGAACCGGGCGGCCCGGCCGGCCCCGGCCTGGAGGAACTCGCCGACACGCTGGCCGACTTCGTCGACGCGGTGACGAACGCCTGAACCCCACCTGGCGGAGGTCGCGGGTCCCGGCGGTCGTTTCGGACGTCAGGCCCTCGTGTCCGGCGGCCGGTTCAGGCGGAGGCGGCGGCGCCGTCCTGCTCGGCCTCCACACGGGCGTTCCACTCCTTCTTCGTGGCCTGCCAGCCGTCCTCGTTGTGGCCGAGGCGCCAGTAACCGGAGACGGACAGGTCCTCACGCGGGATCTGGCGTTCCACGCGGAGCAGTCGACGCAGCTCCTTCACGAAGCCCGCCTCGCCGTGGACGAAGGCGTGCAGCCGGCCCTCGGGAAACTCCAGTGCGCCTACGGCCTCGACGAGCAGCGAGCCGACGGGGCGGTCACCGCGGTGCAGCCAGACCACCTCCACGTCGGAGTCGATCTTCTGCTCCTCCTCGGGCCCGGCGACCTCGATGAACGCGTAGGCGCGGGCACCGTCGGGAAGAGCCTCCAATGAGGCGCCGATCGCGGGCAGGGCACTCTCGTCCCCGACGAGCAGATGCCAGTCGGCCTCGGGGTTGGGCGCGTACGCGCCGCCCGGACCCAGGAGCCGGACCGCTTCGCCCGGCTGGACGCGGGTGGACCAGGGGCCGGCGAGGCCCTCGTCGCCATGGAGGACGAAGTCGAGAGTGAGCTCGCGCAGTTCGGCATCCCAGGCGCGCACGGTGTACGTCCGGGTCACCGGCCACTGGTCTCGCGGCATCTCCGAGCGGATCCGCTCCAGATCGAACGGTTCCGGGTAGGTCACGCCTTCAGGGCCGAAGAGGAGCTTCACGTAGTGATCGGTGCTGCCGCGCGTGGCGAACCCGGCGAGACCGTCGCCGCCCAGGACGACTCGCTGCATGTGCGGGGTGAGTCGCTCGGTGCGGACGACTCGTGCGGAGTGGGGCTTGGGGCTCCTGCGTTCCGGACGCTCTGCCATGACGGCCTCCCGAATACCTAGTAAGGCTTACCTAAGTTATCATCTCCCCCTGGCATTCGCCCCATGCTCAACCACCGGACGACAACTTCGTGATGTGACTCGTGCCTCAGAGCCTCACCGCCGAAGGGTCATCCCAACCCCGGCGTACGCCCCACCGGGACCGGTTCGCGGCATTCCGGCCGGCCGTCGCGCTGCCGCAGGACCGGCCGCACGGCTGTCACCCCTGGAGCGTGGTGAGCAGTCGCTGCAACGATCCTCCCAGGCCCCAGCGAGTGGCAAGGGTCTCCAGCGCGGCCGGATCCCGAGGTGTCCTCGGCAGCACGGTCTCCACGTCCGGCAGCGGTACGTCCGAGGCCACCCGCACCACCTTGGGCGCGACGGCCACATACGCGCGGGCCCCGTCCAGCCGCTTGCGCTGCGACGGCGTGAGCGCCGCCGCCGGATCGTCGACCGCGGCCATGATCCCGGCCAGGTCGCCGAACTGCGCGAGCAGCTTCGCGGCCGTCTTCTCGCCGATGCCGGGCACGCCCGGCAGACCGTCGCTCGGGTCGCCGCGCAGCAGTGCCAGATCCGCGTACCCCTGGCCGACCACTCCATACTTCTCGCGCAGCACCGCCTCGTCGGTGAGCTGGAGGGTACCCACGCCCTTGAGCGGGTACAGCACGCGGATGCCGCGCTCGTCGTCGACGAGCTGGTACAGGTCGCGGTCGCCGGTGACGATGTCCACCGGGTCCTTCGCGAGGGCCGTGAACGTGCCGATCACGTCGTCCGCCTCGTACCCGGCGACGCCGACGCGCGCGATGCCGAGCGCGTCCAGCACCTCCTCGATCACCGGCACCTGCGGCGACAGGGTGTCCGGCACCTCCTCCTCGTCGGGCCCGGCCTCGTGCTCCTCGGCCACGCGGTGCGCCTTGTAGGAGGGGATCAGATCGACCCGCCACTGCGGCCGCCAGTCCGCATCCATGCACGCCACCAGGTCCGTCGGGCGGTGGTCCTTCACCAGGCGGTCGATGAAGTCCAGCAGCCCGCGCACCGCGTTCACCGGGGTACCGTCCGGGGCCTTCACGGACTCCGGCACCCCGAAATAGGCGCGGAAGTAGAGCGAGGCGGTGTCGAGAAGCATCAGGCGTCCAGTCACGTCCCGCATCATGCCGTACGGCGCCGACAGCGGGCCCCTGACGCAACCGTCCGCGCACCGTGCGTGCGGGGTGCGGGGAGGTCGGTGCCCTGGTCGACGGCCAGGCCCGGAGCCATCGCCTACCGGTCAACGCGCCGCACCGCCGCGACGCTTGACGGCGCCCATGCGGCGACCGGACGCGGCCGCACCGCCGCCCGTTCCGAACGAGCGCAGCGGCCACGTACTGACGTACGGGAAAGATCCGGACAACCGCTGCGAGGTGTGCGGCCATGCCGGGCTCGAACGCATCGACCGGTACCGGCACGCATGCGCGACCCGGCGTCAACCACGGTCCGACTGAATACCCGGACCGGTGACAGGCCGTGTTGGAATGATCACACTCGGCATCCGGCCTGGCGGCCGGAGCGCCTTCCTTCCTGGCGTGAACTGTGAGCATGGCCCCTCGCCGGGTTTACGGGGATGTGATGGGCGCGTGAAACGGTTTGCCGAACATGCGTAGGGTGCAGAGAACTCATCAGGAGAACCGCACCGGATGAGTGCCGGGCCGTCGACCATCCGTACTCGGAGCCGTAGGCGTCCTCGAACCGACCTGCGAACGAAGTCCCCGGGCGAAGAGCTACGAGTGAAGGAGGGAGCCGGAGCTATGGGCGACCACAAAGAGCAGCCCCTTCGGGTGGGCGCGGCCGTCCGGCGGCGGCGCCGGGCACTGGAGCTCACGCTCTCGGCCGTGGCCGAGCGCAGCGGCCTGTCGGTTCCCTTCCTGAGCCAGGTCGAGAACGAGCGCGCCCGCCCCAGCAAACCCTCCCTGGAACGCATCGCGGACGCCCTCGGCACCACGGCCGTCGAACTGCTCGCCGCGGCCGACCCGGCCTGCAGCGTCGACGTCGTACGCGCCGAGGACGACTCGGTCCCGCCCCCCGTCTCCAGCGCGCGCTCCCTGGTTCGTGGTCACCACCAGTTGCACGCCATGGAGTTCACGGGCGACCACGACGAGGGCCGCGAGGTCCAGCACCGCAACGACGAGCTGATGTACGTCGTGGAAGGCGCCGTCGAGGTCGAGGCCGAGGGCCGCGCCCACCGACTGGGGCGCGGTGACACGCTGTACATGTCCGGTGGCGTACGGCACCGCTGGCGGGCCACTGTCCCCGACACCCGGGTCGTCGTGGTGGCCGTCGCCGACCACATCGAGGCGCTGGAGGACCGGCACCGCCGGGGGGCGTGACGCGATGCGGCGCGTCGTCTCCCTCGTCCCCTCCCTGACCGAGGCCGTCGCGGTCACACTGCCCGGAGCCCTGGTCGGTGCCACCGACTGGTGCGCCCATCCGCACGATCTCGATGTCGTACGGATCGGCGGCACCAAGAACCCCAGGACCGATGCGATCCTGCGGCTCGCCCCCGACCTGGTCGTCGCCAACGAGGAGGAGAACCGCGCCCCCGACCTGACCGTCCTGCGGGAGGCGGGCGTCGAGGTCCTCGTCACCGAGGTGCGCAGCGTCCCCGAGGCCTTCACCGAACTGGACCGGGTCCTTCGTGCCTGCGGCGCCCGGTCGCGGCCCGGGTGGCTCGACGAGGCCGAGTCGGCATGGGCCCGGCTGCCGGCCCCCGACCGCCGCAGGACCGCAGTGGTGCCCATCTGGCGACGCCCCTGGATGGTGCTCGGCCGGGACACCTTCGCCGGTGACGTCCTCGCCCGGCTCGGCGTGGACAACCTGTACGACGGGCACGCCGAGCGCTACCCCAGGGTGCCCGTCGAAAAACTGCGTGCCGCCGCCCCCGACGTCGTGGTCCTCCCCGACGAGCCGTACAGGTTCACCGCCGACGACGGCCCCGAGGCGTTCCCCGGACTGCCCTGCGCGTTGCTGAGCGGCCGCCATCTCACCTGGTACGGGCCGTCGCTGGCCGAGGCTCCGCGGGTGGTCGGCGCGGCCCTGCGAGCAGCTCTCCGCTGACCAGCCCGCGCACGGTGCGGACGGCGGCCGCCGCCCAGGCCGCCAGCAGCAGAGCGCAGAGCGCGACGGCGAGGACGTCGAAGGCGACGAGCCCCGTGTGCCGGGCCAGCCCCTCCGCGCCGGTCGCGCAGGTGCCCACCGGGAAGGTGAACGCCCACCACGCCATCGAGAACCCCATGCCCCGCCGCCGTGCCCGCCCGGCCAACGCCCCGGCCAGGGCGAGCCAGAGCAGCGCGAAGCCCATGACCGGCACGCCGTACAGGACGGCGAGGACGGCCCCGTACGGTGTCGACGCCGTCAGGGCGGTGGGCGCGGCGTCGGCGAGGTTGCCCGCCGCGGTGGTCGACTGGCCGAGCGGCCCGAGGACCAGGAACAGGCTGGGGGTCAGAGCGAGCGACAGCGGACCCGTCGTCACCAGCCGCGCGACGACCAGCGGCAGTACGAGCAGCGTGGCCAGCAGACTGAGCCCGAACAGTGCGAGACAGCCGAACAGGAGGGTCTGCCGGGCCTGACCGGGCGGCAGGTGCGGGACGAGCAGCGGGCCGAGAGCGGCGGACACCATCGGCGCGACGAGGGGGAGCAGCAGGACGGGGGTGACCCGGCCGGGCTCCACACGGTGCCGGACGATCAAGAGGTACGGCACGACGACCGCCGCGACGACCCCGACGAGTGTGCCGGCCCCGAAGAGCACGGCGTCCAGCAGGACGGCGCCCCGCACACCGGTCCAGTCCCGCCCGACGACCAGCGCTCCGCCGCCCACGGCGAGCAGGGCCATGGAGAGGCAGCCGTAGAAGGGGGCCACGGCGGGGTCGAGGAGATGGGCGCGGGCCTGGTCGGGGTGGCGGCACCAGTGCAGGACGCGGGCGCCGACCACGGTGACCAGGGCGAGCAGAGCGAGGGCCCAGACCGCCGCGCAGACCGTCCGTACGCCGGGCAGGTCACCGGGGAGCCCGGCACCGGCGGTGGCCACGATCGCGGTGCCCATGACCGGGGCGTACCACTGGGGGCCGAAGTGACGGAGGGACACGGCCCGCGGGCCGTTGATGAGGGGAGCAGCGGGGACGGTGCGGACTGCGGTGACCATGCTACGAGCGTCCCGTCGGTGTGCGGGCCCCACCAGGGAGTTCGTGTGTATGAGGACATAAGCTGGCGTTATGAGTGAGCTCGGGGAGCCGCGGGGCGGCGGGCTGGGGCATCGGGTGCCGGACCTGGGTGCCCTCGAACTGCTGCTGGCCGTCGCCCGGCTGGGCTCGCTCGGGCGGGCGGCGCGGGAGCTGGGGATCACCCAGCCGGCCGCCAGCAGCCGGATCCGCTCGATGGAGCGGCAGCTCGGCGTGGCCCTGGTCGACCGGTCGCCGCGCGGCTCCCGGCTCACCGACGCGGGGGCGCTGGTCACCGACTGGGCCCGGCGGATCGTGGAGGCGGCCGAGGCCTTCGACGTGGGCGCGCAGGCGCTGCGGGACCGCCGGGACTCGCGGCTCCGGGTCGCCGCGAGCATGACCATCGCCGAGTATCTGCTGCCGGGGTGGCTGATCGCCCTGCGGGCCGAGCGCCCGGACACCGCGGTGTCGCTGCTCGCGGGCAACTCCACGATCGTCGCGGAGCGGTTGCTGGCGGACGAGGCGGACCTGGGGTTCGTGGAGGGGCCGACGGTGCCGGCCGGGCTCGACGCGGTGGTGATAGCGCACGACCATCTGATCGTGGTGACGGCCCCCGGGCATCCGTGGGCGCGTCGGCGCAGGCCTCTGGACGCGGCGGAGCTGGCCTCCACGCCGCTGATCCTGCGGGAGAAGGGGTCCGGGACGCGGCAGGTGCTGGAGTCGGCGCTGGGTGGGCTCGCCCGGCCCCTGATCGAGCTGTCGTCCACCACGGCGGTCAAGTCGTCCGCGCTCAGCGGGGCCGGGCCGGCCGTCCTCAGCGAGCTGGCGCTGGGCGAGGAGCTGTCCGCCCGTCGGCTCGTCCGTGTCCCCGTCGACGGGGTGCGCCTCCGGCGTGCCCTGCGGGCGGTCTGGCCCACGGGGCACCGGCCGGCGGGCCCGGCCCGTGACCTCCTGGGGTTGACCCGGGGCGGCACGCCGACCGCCGACTGACCGACGGTTCCCGCCTCCGCCGCCCCACCGTCCCGTCCCAGGGGCGCTGCCCCTTCGACCCCGTAGGTCAGCCCTGTCGTCGGCCGCGGGTTCGTCGTGGCTTGTCGCGCAGTTCCCCGCGCCCCGAGAGGCCGGGCCGCGCCTCGGGCATCTCAGACCGTCGGCGACCCCGACGCCAGCGTGAGGGCCCGCATCACTCCCAGGTCCTCGCCCATCTCCGGGTGCCACTGCACGCCCAGGACCCATGAGCCGCCGGGTGGTTCGATCGCCTCCACCGTCCCGTCGGCCGTGGCGTACGCCGACGCGATCAGCCCCTCGCCGAGCCGGTCGACCGCCTGGTGGTGGTACGTGGGCACATCGGTCTCCTCGGGCGCGATCTCCGCGTAACGGGTCCCCGGCACCGGCTTCACGGAGTGCCGGCCGAAGACCCCCACCTCGACCACGTGCCCGTCGAGGTGCTGGACGAGCGTGCCGCCGAGGGCGACGTTCAGCAGCTGCATCCCCCGGCAGACGCCGAGCAGCGGCGTCCCGGCCTCCAGTGCCGCACGGATCAGCGCCAGCTCCCAGGCGTCCCGCGCCGGCGCGGGCGGCCCCGTGCGCGGCGACCTCTCGGCACCGTAGTGGGCGGGGTCGACGTCCGGTCCGCCCGCGATCACCAGACCGTCGAGGCGCGCCACCGTCGCCGCCGCGTACGCCGGATCGTCCGGCGGGAGCATCGCGGCGAGACCGCCCGCCGCCTGCACGAGCCGGGGGTACCCGACCGGCAGCAGTGCGGCCTCCATCTCCCACACGCCCCAGCGCGCCCCGGACTCCAGATACGTACTCACACCGATCAGCGGCCTGGCCACGCGTGCTCCCTCGTACTCCCTCGTGCTCAATGGAGCACGTTCATACCTTTGCGGGGCCGGTGGTGGCAAGGCCTGCCGCCGACCGCTCCGCCGTCCTCACGTCAGGAACCCCCGCAGCAGTGCCGCCGTCCCCGAGCAGTGCTCCCGCATGATCTCGCGCGCCCCGTCCGCGTCCCCGTCGAGTACCGCGTCGACGAGCGCGACATGCTGTCGCTGCGAGTGCTCCAGATTCCGCACGAGAAGCGGAATGCAGTCGAGGAGGTCGTTGACGGAGGCCCGTACGGCCGCGTACTGGGCGGTGAGCGAAGGGGAACCGCACAGCTCCGCGAGGGTGAGGTGGAGCAGGGTGTCCTGGCGCCGGTACTCGGCGAGTGGCGCCTCATGGGTGCGTGACAGCGCCTGCCGCAGCCGCGCCGCCTGAGCGTCGTCCAGGCCGTGCGCCGCGCACAGACCGGCGGCGCCCACCTCCAGCACCTCCCGGAACCGCAGCACATCCTCGATGTCGACCTCGGCGATGCGGCGGCGTAGTTCGTCCTCGCCGCCCGCGTCGGTGCGCGGCAGCACGAACGTGCCGCCGTACCGCCCGCGCCGCGCCTCCACCAGGCCCTGGTCCTGGAGTACCTTCAGCACCTCGCGCAGCGTCACCCGGCTGATCCCGAGCCGTTCCGCCAGCTCGCGCTCCGCGGGCAGCCGCTCCCCGCCGGGCACCAGGCCCAGCCGGACGATCTGGAGGATCTGCTCCAGTGCCTCCTCGAAGCCGTTGCCGGCCCGCACCGGCCGCAGCACCGGTGTCAGCCGGTCCTCCGGTCCGCCGTCGGGTTCCACCGACATATGGCCGTGCCCCCTTCCCAAGCAATGGTTCTCGGCAATACCTTATGACTTCCGGCCCGGCGGATGAAGCGCGCGGTACGACGCAGTACGAGCAGAAGTGCGCAGCGACCGAAGAAAGCCCAAGGAGGCCACCCCGTGGCAGACCGCACACCCCCGCTCTCCGTCGAGGAACTGCACGCCCTCGTCGCCGGCGGTGAGATCGACACTGTCGTCCTGGCCTTCCCCGACATGCAAGGGCGACTCCAGGGCAAGAGGTTCGCCGCCCGGTTCTTCCTCGACGAGGTCCTCTCCCACGGCACCGAGGGCTGCAACTACCTGCTCGCCGTCGACACCGAGATGAACACCGTCGACGGCTACGCGATGTCCTCCTGGGACCGGGGCTACGGCGACTTCGCCATGCACCCGGACCTGTCCACCCTGCGCCGGGTGCCCTGGAACGAGGGCACGGCCATGCTGATCGCCGACCTCGCCTGGAACGACGGCTCACCCGTCGTCGCCGCCCCCCGCCAGATCCTCCGCCGCCAGCTGGAACGCCTCGCCGAACTGGGCTACACCGCCAACGTCGGCACCGAGCTGGAGTTCATCGTCTTCAAGGACACCTACGAACAGGCCTGGGACGCCGGCTACAAGGGCCTCACCCCGGCCAACCAGTACAACATCGACTACTCGGTCCTCGGCACCGGCCGTATCGAGCCCCTCCTCAGGAGGATCCGCAACGAGATGGCGGGCGCCGGACTGACCGTCGAGTCCGCCAAGGGCGAGTGCAACCCCGGCCAGCACGAGATCGCCTTCAAGTACGACGACGCCCTGGTCACCTGCGACCAGCACGCCATCTACAAGACCGGCGCCAAGGAGATCGCCTCCCAGGAGGGTGTCTCCCTCACCTTCATGGCCAAGTACAACGAGCGCGAGGGCAACTCCTGCCACATCCACCTGTCCCTCGCGGACGCCGACGGCACCAATGTGATGGCCGACGGTCACGGGATGTCCCAGGTCATGCGGTACTTCCTGGCCGGGCAGCTCGCCGCGCTCCGCGACTTCTCCCTGCTCTACGCGCCCAACATCAACTCCTACAAGCGGTTCCAGCCGGGCTCCTTCGCCCCCACCGCCGTCGCCTGGGGCTACGACAACCGGACGTGCGCGCTGCGGGTCGTCGGCCACGGCCGCTCGATGCGGTTCGAGAACCGGCTCCCCGGCGGCGACGTCAACCCGCACCTCGCCGTCGCCGGGCTCGTCGCGGCCGGGCTGTACGGCATCGAGCAGAAGCTGGAGCTGCCGGAGGTGTGCGAGGGCAACGCGTACACCGCCGAGTACGCCCATGTGCCGACCACGCTGCGCGAGGCCGCCGAGCTGTGGGGGAACAGCCCCATCGCCAAGGCCGCCTTCGGCGACGAGGTCGTCGCCCACTACCTCAACATGGCGCGCGTCGAACTGGCCGCCTTCGACGCCGCCGTCACCGACTGGGAGCTGCGCCGCTCCTTCGAACGCCTGTGAACCGCCCCGCGCTGAAAGGCCCTTACTTGTCCGGACAGTCCCCGCAGTACGAGCAGCAGCTCCAGGTGCTGAACCCCGCCACCGAGGAGGTCGTCGCCACCGTCCCCGCCGCCACCCCGGCGGACGTCGACGCGGCCGTCTCCCGGGCGACGAAGGCCCAGCGGGCGTGGGCCGCGCTGGCCCCCGCCGACCGGGCCCGGCTGCTGCGCCGCTTCGCCGTCACCGTGGACGAGCACCTGGAGGAGCTGGCCCTCCTGGAGGTCCGCGAGGCCGGGCACACCATCGGCAACGCCCGCTGGGAGGCCGGCAACGTCCGGGACCTGCTCGACTACGCGGCCGGCGGCGTCGAACGGCTCACCGGACGCCAGATCCCCGTCTCCGGCGGCCTCGACGTCACCATCCTCGAACCCCTCGGCGTGGTCGGCGTGATCGCCCCCTGGAACTTCCCGATGCCCATCGCGGCCTGGGGCGTCGCCCCCGCGCTCGCGGCGGGCAACGCGGTGCTCCTCAAGCCGGCCGAGACCACCCCGCTCACCGCCCTGCGCCTCGCGGAGCTGGGACGCGAGGCGGGGCTGCCCGAGGGGCTTTTCCAGGTACTGCCCGGACACGGCCCCGTCGCGGGCGACGCCCTCGTCGAACACCCCGGCGTCGCGAAGATCGTCTTCACCGGGTCGACGACCGTGGGCAAGCAGGTGCTCGCCAGGGGCTCGGCGCTCCTCAAGCGCGTCACCCTCGAACTCGGCGGCAAGAGCCCCAACATCGTCTTCGCCGACTCCGACCTCGAAGCCGCGGCGGCCGCCGCCCCCATGTCGTTCCTCGACAACTCCGGCCAGGACTGCTGCGCCCGCACCCGCATCCTCGTCGAGCGCTCCGTCCACGACCGCTTCCTCGACCTCATCGCCCCCGGCATCGAGTCGGTCCGCGTCGGCGACCCGGCCGACGAGGCCACCCAGATGGGCCCGCTGATCTCCGCCGTCCAGCTCGACCGCGTCCGCTCCTACGTCGACCCGGACGCGCCCGGCATCCGCGGCAAGGCCCCCGAGGGCCCCGGCTTCTGGTTCCCGCCGACCGTCCTCACCGGCGTGGAGCCGCACGCGCGCGTGGCCGCCGAAGAGGTCTTCGGCCCGGTCGCCGTGGTCCTCCCCTTCGACGACGAGGCCGACGCGATCCGCCTCGCCAACGACACCCCGTACGGCCTGTCCGGCTCCATCTGGACCCGGGACGTCGGCCGCGCCCTGCGCGTCTCGCAGGCCGTCCGCGCGGGCAACCTGTCGGTCAACTCCCACTCCAGCGTCCGCTACTGGACCCCCTTCGGCGGCTTCAAGCAGTCCGGCATCGGCCGGGAGCTCGGCCCGGACGCCCTGACCGCCTTCACCGAAACCAAGAACGTCTTCATCAGCACGGAGGGCCCCGCACAGTGACCCAGCCCCAGGACACCATCTGCCGCCGACTCGTCGGCCGCACCGCCGTCATCACCGGCGCGGGCAGCGGCATCGGCCTCGCCGCCGCCCGCCGCCTCGCCTCCGAGGGCGCCCACGTCGTCTGCGGCGACGTCGACGAGGCACGCGGGAAGGCCGCCGCCGAGGAGGTCGGCGGGACCTTCGTGAAGGTCGACGTCACCGACGCCGAGCAGGTGGAGGCGCTGTTCAAGACCGCGTACGACACCTACGGCAGCGTCGACATCGCCTTCAACAACGCGGGCATCTCCCCGCCCGACGACGACTCCATCCTGGAGACCGGCCTGGAGGCCTGGAAGCGGGTCCAGGAGGTCAACCTCACCTCCGTCTACCTGTGCTGCAAGGCGGCCATCCCGTACATGCGGCGCCAGGGCAGGGGCTCCATCATCAACACCGCCTCCTTCGTGGCCCGGATGGGCGCGGCGACCTCACAGATCTCGTACACGGCCTCCAAGGGCGGTGTGCTCGCCATGTCCCGCGAACTGGGCGTGCAGTTCGCGCGGGAGGGCATCCGCGTCAACGCCCTGTGCCCCGGCCCGGTCAACACCCCGCTGCTGCAGGAGCTGTTCGCCAAGGACCCGGAGCGGGCCGCGCGCCGCCTCGTGCACATCCCGCTCGGGCGGTTCGCGGAGGCCGAGGAGATCGCCGCCGCCGTGGCCTTCCTCGCGAGCGACGACTCGTCCTTCGTGAACGCCACCGACTTCCTGGTCGACGGCGGCATTTCGGGCGCCTACGTCACCCCGCTCTAGGGCATCCGGAACACCGCGCCGGGAACACCCGCCTCCTAGGTGTGATTAAAGTGCCGGGATGAGCAGTTCGCCGCCGCCCGGCTGGTACCGCGACCCGTCCTACCCGCTCACCGAACGCTGGTGGGACGGGTCCGCGTGGACCGACCACCGGCGTCAACCGGAGCAGCCTCCCGTCCCGCCGCCGGTCCAGCCCCGGCCGCCCAAGGGCCTCGGGCGCACCAAAGTGACGGCGCTGGCCGTGACCGGGGCCGTGCTGGTCGCCGGCGCGGTCACCGGCGGCATCCTCGTCCTGGGCGGCGACGGCGACGGGGGCCGGGAGCCGCGGACGGCCCCCACCGCCCCGTCGTCCGGCGGCGAGAGCCCGTCCCCCACCGCCCCCTCCTCGTCCCCCTCCGGGGCCGGCGGTGACGTGTCCGTCGTCGTGGACGACCTGAACGGCATCACCTTCCCGGTCCTCGACGGCTGGACCGACGGCGCTGACGCCGACGAGGACGCCGTCCTCGTCACCGACGGCACCTACGACTGCCCCGGTGACGACGGCCTCTGCCGCAGCGGCTGGGTCTACTCGCGCACCGTCACCCAGAGCGAGGAGACGTCCCCCAAGGTCCTCGCCGAGAAGGACATCGAGGACGCCGCGAACGACGCGTACGAGCGCGACGACCTGGACCGGCGCCCGTACAACGGCATCACCGGCCACGAGGTCGTCGCCTCCGGCTCGGTCGCCGTCGCGGGTCGCGCCGGATACTTCGTGCGGTGGCGCGTCACCACCGACGCCGGACCCGGCGGGTACGTCCAGTCCCTCGTCTTCCCCTCCAGCGTCGGCTCCGAGGCGCCGGTACTCGTCCGGTTCGCCCTCGACGCGGGGGGCGACGGCCCGCCGGTCGGCGACATCGACAGGATCGTCAAGGGCATCCGAGCCGTGGGCGACGAGGGGACGGGCGGAGGAGTGGGCAGCAGCCTGGGCCCGTGACGTCCTGGGCCCAGGCGCCCGAAGCGGGCTCTACAGGAAGGTGTGGCCCTCGCCCCGGTACGTCGGGACCGTCGCCGTCACCTCGTCGCCCTCCACCAGGTGCAGCACGTCGAAGCGTTCGCACAGCTCCCCGGCCTTGGCGTGCCGGAACCACACCTTGTCGCCGAGCAGCAGATCGTCCGCGGGGGCGCCCAGCAGCGGCGTCTGCACCTCGCCCGGCCCCTCCTGCGGGTCGTACTTCAACCCTTCCGGCAGATACGGCACCGGCAGCCGGTCCGGTCCCGCGGCACCGGACGCCGGGTACCCGCCGCCGAGCACGGTGACCACGCCGACCCCGGGCCGCCGGACGACGGGCATCGCGAACAGCGCGGCCGGACGCCCGCTGAACGACGTGTAGTTGTCGAAGAGCCGGGGCACGTAGAGCCCGGAGCCGGCGCCGATCTCGGTCACCGCGTCCTCCGCCGCCGTGTGCTGCACGCTGCCCGTGCCGCCGCCGTTGACGAACTCCAGGTCCGGCGCGACCCGCCGTACGGCACGGACCACCTCGGCCCGGCGGGCGGCCAGCTCCTTCTTCGCGGTGGCCTGCATCAGCCGCACCGCACGCGAACGGAAGGGCCGCCCGGCCACCGAGTCGCCCACACCGGCGATATGACCCTCGTACGCCATGATCCCGACCAGCTTGAACCCCGGCCGCTCGGCGACGGCCCGCGCCACCTCGGCGACCTGCTCGGGGGAGTGCAGCGGCGAACGCCGCGCCCCGATGCGCACCCGGCCCCCGAGGAGCTTCAGCGACGTGTCCAACTCCAGGCAGACGCGCACCACTTCGGTGCCGCCGCGCCGGGACTTCTCGATCAGCTGGAGGTGGGCGGGGTCGTCGACCATCACGGTGACGGCGGCGGCGAGCTTGGGGTCGCCCGCCAGCTCCGCGAAGGCGTCCTGGTCGGCCGAGGGGTAGGCGAGGAGGATGTCGTCGAACCCGGAACGGGCCAGCCACAGGGACTCGGCGAGGGTGAACGACATGATGCCCCGGAAGCCCTCACGGGCCAGGACCCTCTCCAGTAGCGCCCGGCAGCGAACGGACTTGCTCGCGACGCGGATCGGCTTGCCGCCGGCCCTGCGGACGAGGTCGTCGGCGTTCGCGTCGAAGGCGTCGAGGTCGACGATCGCCAGTGGTGCGTCGAGATGAGCGGTGGCCCGGTCGTAGCGGGCCCGGTCGGCGGCGCGCGCAGTCATGAACGAAGCCTGCCAGACATGATTACCGCAGGGTAGGGGGACGTTCCGGGCTAAAGCCCCGGTGCCGCCGACTGGTTCCCGCTCGACCCCGGGCAACCCGTAGAGTGACGCGAACGCAGGGGACGACCTCGACGGGGATGCCGATCCGCTGCCACGGGTATGGCTTGCGTGTGGTGTGACCACGGGTGCGGTCGGCCTGTGGTGCGGCGCTTGCCCAAGGGACGGTCCCGTCGCATGCGTGCCGGTCGCTCCCCACGGGTGACCGGGACCCGGACCGCTCCGGGTCGGCCCGGGCACGAGGAAACGGGGGGTGCATGAGCACGGAAGCGCGTCGCGCCTCCATCCCCCCACGTCCACCGAGGCGGCCCTCGACGCCCCCCGTCCCCACACCGCCGAGCACCCCACCCCAGAACACCGTGCCCCCCATCGACACTCCGCCGCCCCGCCGCGACTCCGGCCCCACCGACGACGGCCCGCGAGGCGGACGTCCGCCCGGCGACGGCGCCACCGGCGCACGCCCGACCACCGGTGGGGCGCCGGGCGCACGCCCCTTCCGTGGAGGTGGCTCCGGCCCACGGCCCACAGGCGCAAGCGCCTCTGACACGCGTGCGGACGGCGCAGAGGGCTCGTCCTCGACACCTGGGACGGACAAGAGACTGTTCGGAGCGCGCCGGGTTGTGGGGGGTGCGGCCGGGGCGCGTCCGGCTCCCGGGGGCGCTTCCGGGAGGCCGCCCTCCGCGTGGCCGGGCGGCTCGGTGCCTCCTGCTCCGCGTGGGGGTGAGCCGGGCACGGGGTCGCTTCCCTCGCCCGGTTCCTCGGCGGCTCCGCCGCCCCGGCCGGATCGGGCGCCCTCGACCGGGGAAACGCCGACCGTGCCACGGCGTCCCCAGCGACCGCCCCTGACAGGCGTGCCCGCCCGGCCCACCGCTCCACCTCGCCCGTCCTCCGCACCGACCGCTCCACCTCGCCCGTCCTCGGCGCCGACCGCTCCACCTCGCCCGTCCTCGGCGCCGACCGCGACGCAGGGCGCGCCTCGGAGCGACCAGCGACGGGGCACGGGGGACGGGCAGCGCCCTGCGTACGGCACCGACGCCGCCAACACGACACGACAGCACAGGAGTTCCGGCGAGCGGGGCACCTCGATGTCCTCACGTCCCCAGGGCTCCGGCCCGGTGTCCGGCCGTCAGCCCTCGCAGGGCACGGCAACGGACGACGGTCCCGCGCCGCGCCGCGCCGACCGCCCCCGCTTCTCCGACTTCCGAAGGACCGCCGCGAAGAGCGGTGCCACCCCACCGCCCCCCGCGGCCTCGGCCCGCTTCCCCGACGCCCCGCCCTCCTCGGCGCCCCGCCCCACCGGGCCGCCCGCGGGGCCCACGACCTCGACGCCCCGTCGCGTCGTACGCTCCACCAACTCGGAGCCGACCACCCCCGAACCGCCCGCCGACACCACCCCGCCCCGCCCGGTCGGCCGCCCCACCGCAGGCACCTCCTCGCGTACCACGGCAGGGGATCTCGGCGGTACTCCGCCCCGCCCTGCCGGGCAGCCCGCCGGCGGCACCTCGCCCCGCCACACGGGACAGCACCCTGGCGGCACCTCGTCCCGCCCTGCCGGGATGTCGGTCGGCGGCGTCTCGTCCCGTGCCACGGGAGAGCATCCCGGTGGCGCCTCGTCCCGCCCCGCAGGTCAGCCGGCCGCGGGTGCCCCGTCCCGTCCCGCCGGACAACCTGCCGACGGTTCCCCTCCCCGCCCCGAGGGCCGGCCGCCCGTCGGCCCGTCTCCCCGCCCAGCCGCACAGCCCCCCCGCAGCACCCCGTCCCGTGTCCCCGGGCAGTTCTCCGGCGGTGTTCCGCCCCGGCCCGACGGGGCGCCCTCCGCCTCGACGGTTCGTGGGTCCGTACCGGCCGGGGCCGGTGGCTCGGGGGCCCTTGCGGGAGAGGAGCGGCGTGGCCCTCGGTCCGAGGGAGGCGGGGCCGAGACCGGGAGACGGTCGCGGCCCGGGGACCCCGGTCATCCGGGGGCGTGGCAGCCGCCGTCGGGATCTTCCCGGCGGTCCGCCGACGCCATCGACGAGGCACTCGGCGTCGCCTCCGGGCGGCCGTTCGTGTCGTTCGCCGAGCCCGACACCTCGTCCTGGACCCCGTCCGAGCCGGACGACGTACGGCGCAGACCGCGCCCCACCGGCGCCCGTGCCGCGGCCGTGGCCGCGTGCGTGGTGCTGGGCGTCGGGCTCGTCGGCGGCGCGGCGGCGGGCAGCTGGCTCACCGGCGACACGGGCCCGGACGGCACCCGCGTCGGCTTCGCCGCGGCCGGTGCCCTCTGGCACGGCGTACCCGTCGACGAACTGTTCCCGCCCACCGTGCAGGGAGAGGGCGCCGGCCCCGGCGGCACCGACCGCACCTGGACCCGGGTCGCCGTCGCCCCCGACAGCGGCTGCGCCGACGCCTTCGACCCCCTGCTGCGCAAGGCTCTCGCCCCCGTCGGCTGCCTGCGGCTGCTGCGTGCCACCTACACCGACGCGACCCGCAGCAACGTCACCACCGTCGGCCTGATGTTCACCAAGGGCGACGCCACCGACATGGCCACCCTGAAGGCCCACTTCGCGCGGGACGGCCTCGACCGGCGGACCGACCTGATGCCCCGCACCTACGCCGCCCGGGGCACCGTCGCCGCCGGCTTCGGCGACGACCAGCGGGCCTCCTGGACCATCTCCGTCCTGACCGACGTCCCCGTCGTCGTCTACGCGGTCTCCGGCTTCGCCGACGGCCGCACCGTCACCGAACCGCAGCCCGCCGAGGACGCGATGCGCTCCGACGCCACCACCGCCCCCGCCCAGGCGGGCCTCGGCCACGAGGCCCAAGGCCTCGCCGACCGCATCGAACGCGGCCTCCGCAGAACCGCCGCGTCCGCCACGGAGCAGCCCTCATGACAGCCGAGGAGACAGGGAACATCGACGGATCCGGGAGCGCCGGCGAAACCGGGGGCACCGCCGAGGCCGGGGGCGTCCGGGCCGGCCGCCCCCGGCGCACCGCACTCCTGGCCCTCCCCCTGGCCTTCTCGCTGGCCCTCCTTCCCTCCACCGCCGCCCACGCCGACGGCATCCGGGACCAGCAGTGGGCGCTCGACGCCATGCACACCGAGGAGGCATGGCGCACGACCAAGGGGGAGGGGATCACCGTCGCGGTCCTCGACACGGGCGTGGACGACGAGCATCCCGACCTCGTCGGGAACGTCCTTCCCACGAGGGACCTGGTCGGCTTCGGGGCCAGGCGGGGCGACCGGTCCTGGGCCCGGCACGGCACCGCCATGGCCGGCATCATCGCCGGCCACGGACACGGCGCGAACAACGGCGACGGCGTCCTCGGCATCGCCCCCGAGGCGAGGATCCTGCCCGTCCGCGTCATCCTCGAAGACGGCGACTCCGCCCGCTCCAAGGCCCGCAGCACCCGCGGCAACGCCCTCGCCGAGGGCATCCGCTGGGCCGCCGACCAGGGCGCCGACGTCATCAACCTCTCCCTCGGCGACGACTCCGAGTCCGCCCACCCCGAGCCCTCCGAGGACGCCGCCGTCCAGTACGCCCTGAAGAAGGGCTCCGTGGTCGTCGCCTCAGCGGGCAACGGAGGCAAGAAGGGCGACCACATCTCGTACCCGGCGGCCTACCCGGGTGTCATCGCGGTGACCGCCGTGGACGAGGACGGCAACCGCGCCCCGTTCTCCACCCGCCGCTGGTACGCCACCGTCAGCGCGCCCGGCGTCGACGTCGTCATCGCCGACCCCGACCGCAAGTACTACGAGGGCTGGGGCACCAGTGCCGCCGCGGCCTTCGTCTCCGGAGCCGCCGCCCTCGTCAAGGCGGCCCACCCCGGTCTGACGCCGGCCCAGGTGAAACGGCTCCTGGAGGACACCGCCCGCGACGCCCCCGTCGGCGGCCGCGACGACTCCCGCGGCTTCGGCTTCGTCGACCCGGCCGCCGCCATCCGGGAGGGCGGCAACCTCAGGACCGACGACCTCGCGTCCGCGTCGTACGGCCGTAAGTACTTCGGCCCCGGCCCCGACCCCGTGAAGGACGAGGACACCGGCTTCGGGTGGGCAGCCCCCGCCGCCGGCGGCATCGGCGTGATCCTGCTCATCACCGCGGTCGTCATCTGGCGCGGTGACCGCCGGCGACCGGACGAGTTCCTCATCTGACCGCCCGGGACAGAGGCACCGATCACCGCGATGACCGCTCCCGTCCGCCGCGAGGTGGCCGATCGCCCCTATGACGACGAGGCCGCGCCCACCGTCGGCGAAGCGCCTTCCGTGTCCACCCTGCCCCCTTCGTCCGCCTCGCCCGCGAACACCGACACCCCCGCCCGGGCCGCCGCCTCGACCAGCGCGATGCCCTTCGCCTTCGTCGTGTTGCCGTTCGACACCACCGCGACCAGACAGTCCCGCCCGTCCACCGTGACCCGGCCGATGCTGTTGATGACCCACAGCCCGGTTGCGGTACGCGGCAGCCACCCGTTCTTCAACGCGAACCCCGAACCGCCGGAGCCGTCCGGTACGGCCGCCGACACACCCCAGTCCTGGCCCACCGCGATCTGCTCCATCAGCCCCCGCACATACGCCCGCGAGGCGTCGCTCAGCTCGGACTCGTCGTCGTCCCCGAACACCTGACGGAGCAGGGCGAGCTGATCGGCCGCCGTCGTCCGCGTCAGTCCCCAGTACAGTCCGTCGCCCCCCTCGGTCCGCGTCATACCGAACCGCTTGTTCGCCGCGTCCAGACCGGCCGCCCGGCCGATGGTCCTCCACAGCTCCGTCGCGGCGGTGTTGTCGCTGTCGCGGATCATCGTGGAGGCGTACGCCTTCTCCTGCGCCGTGAGCCGCCGGTCCGCGTCCTGCGCCCGGAGCAGCAGCGCGGCCAGGATGTCCACCTTCACGATGCTCGCGGTCTCGAACCGCGCCTCCCCGTACAGCGCGCTCTGCCCGGACTCCACGTCCAGCACCGCCACCGAGAACGCCGCCCCGTCCTCGACCGGCACTTGTGCGAGGGCCGTCGCGAGCAGCGCGTCGTGCTCCGCCTCGGGCGCCGCCACACGATCCACCGAAGCCTCCTCCGTGACCCGGTCCGCACCCGGCGCTGCGGAAGCGGAGGCCGAGGGCGACACCGAGGATGACGCCGCCGACGATGAGGCCGAGGGCGACACCGAGGATGACGCCGCCGACGATACGGCCCCGCCCCCGCCGTCCTGTGCCCGGGCCGTCACGTACAGCGCCCCGGCGGCGGCCGTGCCGCACACGAGGACGGCGACGGCAGGCGCCGCCGCGCGGAGGAGCGGGAGACGAACGGCCGGACGGGCACGGCGACGGGCTCTGCGAGGAGGCATGCCGCGATGGTTGTGGCCCGTGCTGTGCGGTGGGTTAGGCCCGTGTTAGATGCATGTCAGGACGAGCTGAGAAAACCGTGAGGGGTGTGACCGTCACGTTTCCGGCCCGGCGAACGCCCGGGAGACCGCCCCCGATAGGGTCGGTGACCGTGGCGAACAAGAACATTCCCGACCCCGGCTACTCCGACGACGACGGCTCGGCCGACCCCCGGCTGAGCGCCGCGCTCGCCGCCTGGGCGGAGGACCGCACCGCCGTGGGGCCGGTCCTCGAAGCGCTGAAGGGCGCCCGGCTGCTCGTCCCCGTGGTGGCCGTGCTCGGTGAGGTCGAGGAGGACGAGAACGGGCTGCGCCGCGAGAAGACCAGCGACATGGCCGTGCCCACCCTGAAGGCCGGCGGCCGCACCGCCCTGCCCGCCTTCACCTCCACCGACTCCCTCGTCCGCTGGGACCCCGCCGCCCGCCCCGTCGCCGTACCGACGCACCAGGCCCTCCAGGCCGTCGCCCACGAGAAGGCCGACACGCTCGTCCTGGACCTGGCGGGGCCCGTGCCGTTCGAGCTGACGGGGTCCGCGCTCCTCGCGCTCGCCGAGGGGCGTACGACGGCCGACCCGCTCGCCGACCCCGCGGTGATCGACGCGGTGCGCGCGGCGGTGGCCGCCGAGTCCTCCGTGCTCCGCGCCCACCTCGGGCCCGGACAGGCCGACGGCACCCTCGCCCTGGTCCTCGACCCCGCCGCCGTCCCGGCCGAGGCCGCCCGAGCGGTCGCCTCGCGGCTCGCGGCCGACGAAACACTGAGGGCCCGCCTGGTGCGCGGCCTCGACCTGGCACTTCTGCCGGCCGGGACGACGCCTCCGGGCGAGCCCCTGTACGTGAAGGGTTAGCTCAGCCGTAGACCGGGCCGGTGTACTTCTCGCCCGGACCCTGGCCCGGGTCGTCGGGGACGACCGATGCCTCGCGGAACGCCAGCTGCAGCGACTTCAACCCGTCGCGCAGCGGCGCCGCGTGGAACGAGCTGATCTCCGTGGTGGACGCGTCGAGCAGGCCCGCGAGGGCGTGCACCAGCTTGCGGGCCTCGTCCAGGTCCTTGTACTTGTCGCCCTCCTCGGTCAGACCGAGCTTCACCGCGGCGGCGCTCATCAGATTGACGGCGACCGTCACGATCACCTCGACCGCGGGGACCTCGGCGATGTCACGGGTCATCGAGTCGAAGTCGGGGGACTCGGGGGACTCAGGAGGGGTGTCACTCATGCCTCACACGATAGGCCCCGGCGCATACGCTCCCACCTGGGGGAGTCCGCTGCGCCCCGATTGGCACCCCAGGTTTGAACCCGCTATGGTGGGGTCTACGACCGGCTGGACATCTGTGTGCCCGGCCCGCAAGTGGAGGCTCCGAACTCCCACCTGGCCATCCTCCGGGACGGCAGGTCACCGGTCAGACGGCCACCACCGTTCCGTACGGACGGTGGAGTCGTCCGAATCGCGCCCCGCGGTCACCGCGGCGGTGCTCCGGCAGTCATTGGAGCCCCGCCTGTGTCCCGTCCGGGGCATTTTTCATGCGCCGTGATGGTTGGTCCTTATGTCAACCAGACATGACGCGGCGGTCCGCCAGACCGTCGTGGGGTGCTACCGAGGAGGATCCATCAGCGCCGAGCCCCGCATCAACGACCGGATTCGCGTTCCCGAGGTGCGACTTGTCGGTCCCAGCGGCGAGCAGGTCGGGATTGTTCCGCTTGCCAAGGCCCTGGAGCTTGCGCAGGAGTACGACCTCGACCTGGTCGAGGTGGCCGCGAACGCACGTCCGCCGGTCTGCAAGCTCATGGACTACGGGAAGTTCAAGTACGAGTCGGCCATGAAGGCCCGTGAGGCGCGCAAGAACCAGGCGCACACGGTCATCAAGGAGATGAAGCTCCGGCCGAAGATCGACCCGCACGACTATGACACCAAGAAGGGTCACGTCGTCCGGTTCCTCAAGCAGGGCGACAAGGTCAAGATCACGATCATGTTCCGTGGTCGCGAGCAGTCCCGGCCCGAGCTGGGCTACCGACTGCTGCAGCGTCTCGCGGAGGACGTCCAGGACCTCGGGTTCGTCGAGTCGAACCCGAAGCAGGACGGCCGAAACATGATCATGGTTCTCGGTCCGCACAAGAAGAAGACCGAGGCGATGGCCGAGGCCCGTCAGGCTCAGGAAGCGCGGAAGGCGGAAGCGAAGGCCAACCCTGGCAAGTCGCAGAACGCCGCCGACGCCGAGCACGTCGAGGTCGAGGCGCCGGCCGAGGAGCCTGCCGAGGCGTAAGTCCCCGGGACGAGAGTCCGGGGGAAGCCCTGGACACGAGTCCGGGGTGTCAACCGATAGAAATGACGTTCCGTTGTGCCCGGTTTAGCGACCGGGCACCGGAGCGCCACTGACGAGGAGAGAACGGCGCTATGCCGAAGAACAAGTCGCACAGCGGTGCCAGCAAGCGCTTCAAGGTCACCGGCTCCGGCAAGGTGCTCCGTGAGCGCGCCGGCAAGCGCCACCTGCTCGAGCACAAGTCGTCCCGCGTGACGCGTCGCCTCACCGGCAACGCCGAGATGGCCCCGGGCGACGCCGCGAAGATCAAGAAGCTTCTCGGCAAGTGACGAAGCGGCGCTGATCGTCCGTCGATCACTTCGCGCCGTACGTCAGGACCGGGACCCAATCGATTTCGGGTCGTGTGAGGACAACCACGGCCCCGCTACAAGGAGTTAAAAAGTGGCACGCGTCAAGCGGGCAGTCAACGCCCACAAGAAGCGCCGGGCGATCCTCGAGCAGGCCTCCGGCTACCGCGGTCAGCGTTCGCGCCTCTACCGCAAGGCCAAGGAGCAGGTCACCCACTCGCTGGTCTACAACTACAACGACCGCAAGAAGCGCAAGGGCGACTTCCGTCAGCTGTGGATCCAGCGCATCAACGCCGCTGCCCGCGCCAACGGCATCACGTACAACCGCTTCATCCAGGGTCTGAAGGCCGCGAACGTCGAGGTCGACCGCAAGATCCTCGCCGAGCTCGCCGTCAACGACGCCACCGCGTTCGCCGCGCTGGTCGAGGTCGCGCAGAAGGCGCTGCCGGCGGACGTCAACGCGCCGAAGGCCGCGTGACGCTGCGCTGGCCTTGAGCCGGACGTCGACGTGAACCCCGGACCCGTGGGCCCTTCGAGGCCTGCGGGTCCGGTGTTTGTTTCGCCCAACAACTCGGGGGCCGCTGCTCTCGGGCGACTGCGGGTGGGTGGGGGTTGTTCGCGCAGTTCCCCGCGCCCCTGAAATGCGCCCGGGGCTGCGCCCCGTGCTTTTCATGTGAAGGGCGGGCCGCAGGCCCAACCCTTCAGGGGCGCGGGGAACTGCGCGAACAACCCCACCCACCCGCACACGCCGACCAGATGCGTACCCCCGAGCTCTCAGGCGCCGCCCCCAAACCCACACCCCCGCCCGACCCGAAGGTGATCCATGCCCCCCGCCCCCGAGTTGATCTCCCCCCGTTCCGCCCGGGTCTCCGCCGCTCGACGGCTCACCAGGCGGAACTTCCGGGGCAAGGACCGCCTGTTCCTCGCGGAGGGCCCGCAGGCGGTACGGGAGGCCGCGGCACACCGGGCACCGGCGGACGGCACGCCCACCCTCGTCGAACTGTTCGCGACGGTCGACGCCGCGGAGCGGTACGCCGACATCGTGGGCGAGGCCCGCGCCGCGGGCGCCCGCGTGCACCTCGCCGACGAGACCGTCATCGCCGACATCTCCACGACCGTCACCCCACAGGGACTCGTGGGCATCTGCCGCTTCCTGGACACGCCGTTCGAGGAGATCCTCGCCGCCCGGCCCAGGCTCGTCGCCGTACTCGCCCACGTCCGCGACCCCGGCAACGCCGGCACCGTCCTGCGGTGCGCGGACGCCGCCGGCGCCGAGGCGGTCGTCCTCACCGACGCCTCCGTCGACCTCTACAACCCCAAGGCCGTCCGGGCCTCCGTCGGATCGCTGTTCCATCTGCCCGTCGCCGTCGGCGTGCCCGTCGAGCAGGCCGTCGCGGGGCTCAGGAACGCCGGCGTACGCATCCTCGCCGCGGACGGCGCCGGGCAGGACGACCTCGACGACGAACTGGACAAGGGCACCATGGGCGGGCCCACGGCGTGGGTGTTCGGCAACGAGGCATGGGGCCTTCCCGAGGAGACCCGGGCGCTCGCCGACGCCGTCGTGCGGGTCCCCATCCACGGAAAGGCGGAGAGCCTGAACCTCGCGACCGCCGCCGCCGTATGTCTCTACGCGTCCGCCCGTGCGCAGCGCGCCTTCGGAGGGTGCCGCACCGTCACTCCCAGCTAGTAGGGTGACGGGCTCGGGGGCCCACTGCACAACGGAGAGGTGGGGTACGGGGATGAGGGTCGGCACGAGCAGCACACTGGGGGGACCCGGTGTGCGCGCCACACCCGCGGCGCCGCACGCCGAGATCGCCGGACTCGGCATCGACCCCGACGACCTCCCCGACGGGCTCGTCGTCGCGGACGACCAGGGCCGCGTGATCTGCTTCAACGCCGCCGCCGCCCGGATCACCGCCATCCCCGCCGACGACGCCCTCGGTCTGCCCCTCGAGCGGGCGCTGCCCCTGGAGGATCTCGAAGGCCGCCGCTGGTGGCAGCTGACCGACCCGTACGGGGGCCTCGCGATCCGCGTCGGCCAGCCCGAGCGGAACCTGCTGCTGCCCGGCGCCCGCGAGGTCCTCGTATCGGCCCGTTACATCCGTACGGAACCCACCGGGCCCGTCCGTCGCGTCGTCGTCTCCCTTCGCGACACCGAGGCCCGCCGCCGCACCGAGCGCAGCCACGCCGAGCTGATCGCCACCGTCGCCCACGAACTCCGCTCGCCGCTCACCTCGGTCAAGGGATTCACGGCGACCCTGCTCGCCAAATGGGAGCGGTTCACGGACGACCAGAAGAAGCTGATGCTGGAGACCGTCGACGCCGACGCCAACCGGGTCACCCGGCTGATCGCCGAGCTGCTCGACATCTCCCGGATCGACTCCGGGCGGCTGGAGGTGCGCAGGCAGCCCGTCGACATGGGTGCGGCCGTCGGACGGCACATCCAGGCATACGTCGCGGCGGGACAGCCCGCCGACCGGTTCCTGCTCAGGATCGAGCAGCCGCTGCCCGGCCTGTGGGCCGACCCCGACAAGATCGACCAGGTGCTCAGCAACCTGCTGGAAAATGCCGTGCGGCACGGCGAGGGAACCGTCACGATTGACGTCACGCCCACGGCGTCCCCCCGCGAAGGGGAGGACACCGGTACGTCGGTCACGGTGAGCGACGAGGGCACCGGTATCCCGGAGGAGTCCATGAACCGCGTCTTCACCCGCTTCTGGAGGGGCAGCAAGCGCGGTGGCACCGGCCTCGGGCTCTACATCGTCAAGGGCATCGTCGAAGCTCACGGCGGCACCATCACGGTCGGACGCGCCCAGAGCGGCGGCGCCGAGTTCCGATTTACCTTGCCCGTGGGGGCCCCGGCCTATCTGGCCTAGGGTCGTCAGAAGGGCCCTGGCCGCCCACGGGCACGTTCGCACACCTCAACCCCGTTAGACTCGGCCTTTGGCACCTTTGCGTCCCACTAGCGGAGACGATTCGTCCACGAGTCGGTGTGACGGGGACCTTCAGCCAGCCAATCGGAAGCACGGGAAGAGATGTCGGCACCGAATAAGTCGTACGACCCTGTAGAGGTCGAGGCGTTGAAACCGGAAGAGATCGAGCGCATGCGGGACGAGGCGCTCGCCGCCTTCGCCGCCGCGGACTCCCTCGACGCGCTCCAGGAGGCCAAGGTCGCCCACACCGGCGGCACCTCCCCGCTGGCGCTCGCCAACCGCGAGATCGGCGCCCTGCCCCCGCACGCCAAGGCCGCCGCCGGAAAGCTCGTCGGCCAGGCCCGCGGCGCCGTGAACAAGGGCCTCGCCGCCCGCCAGGCCGAACTCGAGGCCGAGCGCGACGCGCGCGTCCTGGTCGAGGAGGCCGTGGACGTCACGCTGCCCTACGACCGCGTACCGGCCGGCGCACGTCACCCGCTCACCACGCTCTCGGAGCGCATCGAGGACGTGTTCGTCGCCATGGGCTACGAGGTCGCCGAGGGCCCCCAGGTCGAGGCCGAGTGGTTCAACTTCGACGCCCTCAACATCGGCCCGGACCACCCGGCCCGCGGCGAGGCCGACACCTTCTTCGTGCAGGGGCCCGACGGCGGCACCGAATCCGGTGTCGTGCTGCGCACCCACACCTCGCCCGTCCAGATCCGCTCCCTGCTCGAGCGCGAGCTGCCGGTGTACGTGATCTGCCCCGGCCGCGTGTACCGCACCGACGAGCTGGACGCCACGCACACCCCGGTCTTCCACCAGGTGGAGCTGCTCGCCGTGGACGAGGGCCTGACCATGGCCGACCTCAAGGGCACGCTCGACCACATGGTCCAGTCGCTGTTCGGCGAGGGCATGAAGACCCGGCTGCGGCCCAACTTCTTCCCGTTCACCGAGCCGTCCGCCGAGATGGACATGGTGTGCTACGTCTGCCGCGGCGAGTCCGTCGGCAACCCCGACCGGCCCTGCCGCACCTGCTCCAGCGAGGGCTGGATCGAGCTCGGCGGCTGCGGCATGGTCAACCCCAAGGTGCTCACCGCCTGCGGTGTCGACCCGGAGAAGTACAGCGGCTTCGCCTTCGGGTTCGGCATCGAGCGGATGCTGATGTTCCGCCACAACGTCGAAGACATGCGAGACATGGTCGAGGGTGACGTCCGGTTCACCCGGCCGTTCGGGATGGAGATCTGATGCGGGTCCCGCTTTCCTGGCTGCGGGAGTACGTCGACCTGCCGGCGACCGAAACCGGCCGTGACGTCCAGGCCAGGCTCGTGTCGGCCGGTCTCGAGGTCGAGACCGTCGAGCAGCTCGGAGCCGACCTCAAGGGCCCCCTCGTCGTGGGCCAGGTGCTGACCATCGAGGAGCTGGAGGGCTTCAAGAAGCCGATCCGCTTCTGCACCGTCGACGTCGGCACCGCCAACGGCACCGGCGAGCCCCAGGAGATCGTCTGCGGCGCCCGCAACTTCGCCGTCGGCGACAAGGTCGTCGTGGTCCTCCCGGGTGCCGTGCTGCCCGGCGGCTTCGCGATCTCCGCCCGCAAGACGTACGGCAAGACGTCCCACGGCATGATCTGCTCCAGCGACGAGCTGGGCATGGGCGACGACGGCACCAAGGGCATCATCGTGCTGCCGCCGGAGACCGAGGTCGGCAAGGACGCGATCGAGCTGCTGGAGCTGGTCGACGAGGTCCTCGACATCGCCGTCACCGCCAACCGCGGCGACTGCCTGTCGATCCGCGGCGTCGCCCGCGAGACCGCCATCGCCTACGGTCTGCCGCTGCGCGACCCGGCGCTCCTCGACGTGCCCGGCCCGAACGCCTTCGGTCACCCCGTCCAGGTCTCCGACCCGCTCGGCTGCGACCGCTTCACGGCCCGCACCGTCACCGGTCTCGACCCCGAGGCGCGCTCCCCGATCTGGCTCAAGCGCCGGCTCCAGAAGGTCGGCATGCGCCCGATCTCCCTCGCCGTCGACATCACCAACTACGTGATGATGGAGCTGGGCCAGCCGCTGCACGCCTACGACCGCAACCTGGTCCAGGGCACCATCGGCGTCCGCCGGGCCGCCGAGGGCGAGAAGATCGTCACCCTCGACGGCGTCACCCGGAAGCTGCACGCCGAGGACCTCGTCATCACCGACGACCGCGGCCCCATCGGCCTCGCGGGCGTCATGGGCGGCGCCGACACCGAGATCGCCGACCACGACGATCTGGAGAACGCCTCCACCGAGGTCGTCATCGAGGCCGCCCACTTCGACCAGGTCACCATCGCCCGCACGGCCCGCCGGCACAAGCTGTCGTCGGAGGCGTCCCGCCGCTTCGAGCGCGGCGTCGACCCGCTTGCCGCGTCCGCCGCCGCCCAGCGCACCGTCGACCTGCTGGTGCTCCTCGCCGGCGGCACGGCCGACGCGGGCGTCACCGAGGTCATCGCCCCGTCCGCGCCGCACACCATCGCGGTCCCGGCGGACCACCCCGACAAGGTCGCGGGTGTCGTCTACGGCCGCGAGACCGTCGTACGCCGCCTCCAGGAGGTCGGCTGCGACGTCTACGGCCAGGACGAGCTGATCGTCACCGTGCCGTCGTGGCGGCCCGACCTCGCCGACATCAACGACCTGGCGGAGGAGGTCATCCGCCTGGAGGGCTACGAGAACCTGCCCTCCACGCTGCCCAAGCCCCCGTCCGGCCGCGGCCTCACCCACCGGCAGCGGCTGCACCGCCGGGTCGGCCGGGCGCTCGCCGGCGCCGGGTACGTCGAGGCGCCCACCTACCCGTTCATCAGCGAGCAGGTCTTCGACCAGCTCGGGCTGGACGCCGACGACCCGGCCCGCCGTGTCGTCCGGCTCACCAACCCGCTGAGCGACGAGGAGCCCGCGCTCCGCACGTCGCTGCTCCCGGGCCTGCTCGGCGCGCTGCGGCGCAACGACGGCCGGGGCTCGCACGACCTGGCTCTCTTCGAGACCGGGCTGGTCTTCCAGCCGCGCGCCGAGCGGGGCGTCGCCGTCGCGCTGCCGGTCGACCGCCGGCCCACCGACGAGGAGATCGCGACGCTGGACGCCGCGCTGCCCGAGCAGCCGCGCCATGTCGCCGTCGTCCTGGCCGGGGCCCGCGAGCAGGCCGGCTGGTGGGGCAAGGGCCGTCCGGCCGACTGGGCCGACGCGGTCGAGGCGGGGCGCACGGTCGCCCGTGAGGCCGGCGCGGAGCTGATCGTCCGCAAGGGCCAGTACGGGCCCTGGCACCCGGGCCGCTGCGCCGAGTTCGTGGTCGTCGTCGACGGCGCCGAGCGCGTCGTGGGCCACGCCGGTGAGCTGCACCCGCGTGTGGTGAAGGCCCTGGGGCTGCCCGCGCGCACCTGCGCGGCCGAGCTGGACCTGGATGTGCTGGAGCGGGTCGGGGACGACACCCCGCAGGCGCCGAGCATCTCCTCGTTCCCGGTCGCCACGCAGGACGTCGCGCTCGTCGTCGACGAGTTCGTGCCGCACACCGAGGTCGAGGCCGCGCTGCGTGAGGGTGCCGGTGAACTGCTGGAGGGCATCCGACTGTTCGACGTCTACGAGAACGCGGAGCAGCTCGGCGAGGGGCGCAAGTCGCTGGCGTACGCGCTCCGCTTCCGGGCCGGGGACCGGACGCTGACCGTGGACGAGGCGTCCGCGGCGCGGGACGCGGCGGTCGCCCTCGCGGGCGAGCGCACGGGGGCGGTCCTGCGGAGTTAGAGCGCCTGAAGGGGGCGGGGAGCTGCGGTTTTCCGACGGCTGCGGGATGTCCGTGGCGCGTCCCGCAGCTCCCCGCACACCTTTTACGGCCTCGTCCCTCGTGCAGACTCGGCCCTCACCCTCCCCATGGCCTCCGCCTCACTCATTCGAGTGAGAACTTCGGGCGATTGGGCCCGAACAGGGCATCCGGTCGACAGAATCGGACCGGCCTCTCTGGGCCGTACCGCTGTCAGGGCCTGATGGGGGGCCAACGGCATGATTCGAATCAGGACAGGGGCGCCTCCGCGGGCATGGGTCCAAAGGCGCCGCCCGTCCGACCGGCGGTCTGTCCGACGGGCCCTGGCATTGGGGTTGCCGGCGGTGTGGGGCGCGACAGCGATCACCTACAGATGGGCCTGCCCGGTGGCGCGGAACAACGGGCTCGGGGCCAGGCTCGCCGGCGGCGCCGCGTTCCTCGCGGTGGGCGCCGGGCTGGTACTGCAGGTCAGACAGGCGGTGCTGCGGGAGATGCGGCAGGCGCGCCGGGTCGCCGGTGCCGCGCAGAGTGCGCTGCTGCGACCGCTGCCCGCCCGTATCGACGGACTGGCCACCGCCGCCGTACAGCTCTCCGCCGACCGGGGCGCGAGCGTCGGCGGAGACCTCTACGAAGTGATCGCCACCGAGCACGGCGTACGGGTCGTGATCGGCGATGTGCGCGGCCACGGCGTCTCCGCCATCGGCACCGTCGCCGCCGTGCTGGGCAGCTTCCGCGAGGCCGTCCACGACGAGGCAGAACTCGCCGGTGTCCTCGCCCGTCTCGACCGCGCCCTCGCCCGGCATCTGCGGGACCGGGCCCGGATCGAGGACACCGAGGAGTTCGTGACCGTCCTCCTGCTGGAGATCGCCTCCGACGGTGAGGTCCGCGCCCTCAACTGCGGCCACCCCTGGCCGTATCTGCTGAGCGCCGGCCGGGTGGAACTCATGGACCGCGCCGACCCGTTGCCCCCGCTGGGTGTGTTCCCGCTGCCCGCGGAACTGCCACCCACCCCGTGCGGCAGGCTCCTCCCCGGAGAGGCCCTCTTCCTGTACACGGACGGGGTCGAGGACGCCAGGGACGGCCACGGCCGCTTCTTCCCGCTGCCCGCCGCCCTGGCGGGGGCCGTCCGGGGCCGCCCCCTCTCGCCCCACTCCGTGCTGCGTGCCGTCTTCGCCCGACTCCTGCGCCACACCGGGGGAAGGCCCAAGGACGACATCGCAATACTGATCATCCGCAACGACCGGCTCATCAGGGCCGCCGCCGCAGTCCGAAGCGCGGGGAACTGCACGATCGGCCCCCACGGGCCGGCAGCCGACACACCGCCCGTCGCCCCCGGGCCCTGAGGGCTGTCCCGTCCTCGCGACAGGGCCACCGCGCTGTACGAGGGGGAGCCGGTGGCCCAGTCGGCCTCTTGCGAGGCATTCCAGTCAAGCGGCCCGAAACTCTCCGCAACAGCGCGCGTACAGGCTGAATTCGGGCACACCGTTCACACCCCGTGTGAAGAGGGAGGCGCTACGCTGCCAGTCGCCGGCACCGAGCCACCGGAGGGCACCCATGCAGCCCAACACCCTGCTCGACGCGATCCTCGACGAGGCCGGTATCTCGCACGCCGGACTCGCCGCGCACGTCAACCAGGCAGGGCGGGCGCGAGGCCTGTCGCTGAGATACGAACACACCGCCGTGGCCCGGTGGTTGAAGGGACAGCGACCGCGCGGCCAGGTGCCCGACCTGATCTGCGAGGTGCTCGCCGGGCGGCTGCACCGGACGGTCACCCTCGACGACATCGGTCTCGGCGTGCCGGGCGAGCCGACCTCCCAGCACGGCGCCGGGCTCTCCGGGTTCGTGGAGCGCGCCACCGCCCTGTGGCGCTCCGACGAACAGCAGCGCCCCCATGTCCTCGGCGCGCCCGCCGTCACCGGAACCCCCGCCGTGATGCCGGTGTGGGAGTGGGAGAACCCGCCGGAGGACGTCGACGTGTCCCGCGGCGGACGGCATCGCGTCAGCATGGCCGACATCGAGATGCTGCGCGCGGCCCGTTCGCACTACGAGCAGATGTACCGCAAGGCGGGCGGCATAGCGACGCGCACCCGCATCGTCGGATTCCTCAACGCCGAAGCGGCGCCCCTGCTGCGCGGCAGCTACACCGACGCCACCGGCCGCCAACTGCACCGGGCCACCGGCGGGCTGGTGGCCGTCGCCGGCATCTGCGCGTACGACTCCGACGCGCACGGGCTCGCGCAGCGCTACTTCCACCAGGCGCTGCGGCTCGCCAAGGCCAGCGGTGACCGGGGGCTCGGGGCGTATGTGATCGCCCTGCTCGTCAACCAGTCGCTGTTCATGCGGGAGTACCGGCAGGCCGTCGCCTTCGCCGAGGCCGCGCTGCGCGCCGCGGGCAAGCACATCACCCCGGCGCTCGCCGCGGATCTCTACGCGATGCAGGCGAAGGCGTACGCGCACCTCGGCGACGGTACGAGCGCGCTGTCCTGCATCCGGCGGGCGGAACAGGCCGCCGAGCGCATCCGGCGCGGCCATGAACCCGACGAGACCGGCTATGTCCAACCCGGCCTGGTCAATGTGCAGGTGGCGGAGGCGCTGCTCAGCCTCGGCGACCTGACGGCGGCGGCGGAGCACGCCGCGGCGGCTGTCGACACCCCGGCGCACGACCGGGGCCGGGTGCACCGGCTCGCCATGCTCAGCCAGATCGAACTACGGCAGGGCAACGCCGACAAGGCGGCGGAGACCGCCGTGGAAATGGCCGAACGGGCGCGCGGAATGGAGTCCATGCGCCTGCGCGACAGACTGCGGGCGGTACGCGAACATCTCGTGCGAAACAGCTGCGCGGGGACCGCGGAGGCCGCCGAACTCATCGACGGGGCGCTGCGCGTACCGCTCTGACACCGCGCTCCCGGCCGGGTCATGCACCGTCCGTGCGCCTGCTGCCACCACGCTCCTGCTGCGATATTGCCACTTACTCGGCGGAAGGTGGCAGAACCGTGCAGTGGACGAAACAGAGCGAACAAACTGTGTATTCGAACCGCTGGTTCAGGGTCAATCTCGCAGATGTCGCGTTGCCGGACGGGCGGCACCTGGACCACTTCCTCATACGGCTGCGGCCCGTCGCCGTGGCCACCGTGGTCAACGAGGCCAACGAGGTGCTGCTGCTGTGGCGGCACCGCTTCATCACCGACAGCTGGGGGTGGGAGCTGGCGGCCGGCGTCGTCGAGGACGGCGAGGGCATCGTCGACGCGGCCGCCCGGGAACTGGAGGAGGAGACCGGATGGCGGCCGGGACCGCTGCACCATCTGATGAGCGTCGAGCCCTCCAACGGGCTCACCGACGCCCGGCACCACATCTACTGGGCCGACGAGGGCGAGTACGTCGGTCACCCGGTGGACGACTTCGAGTCGGACCGCAGGGAATGGGTCCCCCTCAAGCTCGTGCCCGACATGGTCGCCCGCGGTGAGGTCCCGGCCGCCAACATGGCGGCCGCACTGCTTCTCCTGCACCACCTGAGGCTCGGACAGGACGCGGGACACTGATCCCCGTACGTCCCACCCGTGCCGGTCAGCGGCCGACGGCCTGCCAGATGGCCACCACCAGGGCTCCCACGGCTGTGAGGGCCGCGACCGCGGGCAGCGGCCAGCGGGAGTGCTCCAGGGTGACGACCCGTGTGCTCAGGTCGTCCAGCTCCTTGGCGGTCTGTTCGGCACGGTGGCTCAGCAGGGTGAGCCCTCCCTCGACGCGTGCGTGCGCCACGTCCAGGCGGCGGCGTAACTCTGCGAGTTCACCGTGGACCACGGGATGCTCGGGGTCGATGGCCACGAGTCCGCTCCTCTCTGTAGTCGTCTCGGTAGGCGTCACATCCCTTACATGCGCACGGCAAGTCAACTCGGCTGGTGGGTGCGTGGGGAGCGTGTGCGAGGGGCATATGCGGGTCCGCCGCGCACACGGTGTGTGAATACGACGGGCCCGGCACCCTTATCGGTGCCGGGCCCACGGGGCGGACCACTTCTCACGGTCCGTAGTCCTGGAGTGGTGATCAGCCGTACGTGTAGAAGCCCGAACCCGTCTTCCGGCCGAGCCGGCCCGCGTCGACCATGCGCTGGAGCAGCGGGGGAGCGGCGTACAGCGGCTCCTTGTACTCCTCGTACATCGAGTTGGCGATCGAGACGATCGTGTCCAGGCCGATCAGGTCGGACAGCTTCAGCGGGCCCATCGGGTGGGCGCAGCCCAGCTCCATGCCGTTGTCGATGTCCTCGCGGCCGGCGATGCCCGACTCGAACATGCGGATGGCGGAGAGCAGATACGGCACCAGCAGCGCGTTGACCACGAAACCCGAGCGGTCCTGCGCGCGGACCGTGTGCTTGCCCAGGATCTTCTCGGCGAACAGCTGTGCCCGGCTGAGAGTGCCCTCGGAGGTGGTGAGGGCCGGGATCAGCTCGACCAGCTTCTGCACGGGGGCCGGGTTGAAGAAGTGGATGCCGATGACCTGGTCCGGACGCGAGGTGGCGACCGCGAGCTTCACCAGGGGGATGGAGGAGGTGTTGGAGGCGAGGATGGCGTCGGGGCGGGTCAGCACCTGGTCGAGCACCTGGAAGATCTCGGTCTTCACCTGCTCGTTCTCCACGACCGCCTCGATGACGAGGTCGCGGTCGGCGAACTCCCCGAGGTCGGTGGTGAAGCTCAGACGCGCCTGGGTGGCGTCCCGCTCCTCCTCGCTGATCTTGCCGCGCTCGGCCGCCTTGGACAGGGAGTTGAACAGCCGGGTACGGCCGATCTCCAGGGCTTCGCCGGTGGTCTCGGCGACCTTGACGTCCAGACCGGCGCGGGCGCACACCTCGGCGATGCCCGCTCCCATCTGGCCGCAGCCCACGACTCCGACTCGCTCGATGTCGGTCACATCGTCCCTTTCGCTGGTCTACGTGCCTGGCAGATACCCCGGGTGCGGGCCTGCGCCAAACCTGCACGTTACCTTCGGCCGCTACCGATCAGTATCGCGGGTGCCCCATGGAAGGCTGGCACCATGAACGGTCCGCAACGAGGCGGACACGAAGCGGTACGCGGAGGTACGAGGATGCATCGGAAGCCCCGGATGTCACGTCGGGCGTTCTGGACAACCGCGGTGGCCACGCTCGTGGCGGCGGGCGGGGTGGCGGCGGGCACCGCCATCGCCGGTCAGGACCCTGCCCGCCGCAGGTGGACCTCCGGTGAGCTGCGTGGCATGTGGCTGGCCACCGTCGCCAACCGGGACTGGCCGTCCAAGGCGGGCCTCACCGCCGACGAGCAGCGCGCCGAGCTGCTCGCCCACCTCGACACCGCCGTGGAGCGCCGCCTCAACGCGGTGATCTTCCAGGTCCGCCCCACGGCCGACGCGTTCTGGCCCTCCCCGTACGAGCCCTGGTCGCAGTACCTCACCGGCACCCAGGGCCGGGACCCCGGCTGGGACCCGCTGGGCACGGCGGTCGAGGAGGCCCACGCCCGTGGGCTGGAGCTGCACGCCTGGTTCAACCCGTACCGGGTCGCCAACCACACGGACCCGAGCCGTCTGTCGGCCGGCCATCCGGCCCGCCAGCACCCCGACTGGGTCGTCCCCTACGGCGGCAAGCTCTACTACAACCCGGGCATCCCCGCCGTGCGCGCCTTCGTCCAGAAGGCCATGCTCGACGCCGTACGGAAGTACCCGATCGACGCGGTGCACTTCGACGACTACTTCTATCCGTACCCGGTCGCCGGTCAGGTCTTCGACGACGACGAGGCGTACGACACCTACGGCGGGAGCTTTTCGAACCGGGGCGACTGGCGGCGCGACAACATCGACAAGCTGGTGCGGGAGATGGCGGCGCAGATCAGGTCGGTCAGGCCGGGAACGCAGTTCGGCGTCAGCCCCTTCGGGGTGTGGCGCAACGCCGCCACCGACGAGCGCGGCTCGGACACCCGCGCCGGTGTGCAGACGTACGACGACCTGTACGCCGACACCCGGAAGTGGGTGCGGAAGAACTGGATCGACTACATCGTCCCTCAGCTGTACTGGAACATCGGCTTCGCCGCCGCCGACTACGCCAAGCTGCTGCCCTGGTGGGCGCAGACCGCGCGCGACACCGGGACGCGCCTCTACATCGGCGAGGCGCTCTACAAGGCCGGTGACCCGGCACAGCCGGCGGCCTGGCAGGACCCCGCCGAGCTGTCCAGGCATCTGTCACTGGCCCGTGACGTCCCGGAGGTGCGGGGACATGTGTTCTTCTCGGCCAAGGAGGTGACCGTCGACAGGATCGGGGCGATGGCGCGCGTGGTCGCCGACCACTACCAGCAGCCGGCGGAGCCACCGCGCTGAGACCCGCTGCCGGGTCTACTGCTGCGCTTCCCTGTGCCGGATCTCCGTGTCCGGGCCGGGCGAGCACACGCCCTCGTGGCCGTCCTCGAACCGGACGCGGTACGGGGGGTTCCCCTCCTGGCCCATGACTTCGACGATCTCGCCGACCTTGTCGTGTTGCCCGACCACCCTGCCGTGCTGGACAAGCTGGTCGCCCACGGTTGCACGCATCTCTGGGCCTCCTCACCAGGCGCGGGAGCATCGGTCCGTGGCCTGAGTCTACGGCGGGCGGGCCCGCTCGGATCCTGCCCGGACCCCACTCAGCCACGGGCCCGTTGGGTGACGGCGATGCACACCAGCACCGCCGCGGCCGTCAGCGGGGCGGCCACTGTCAGGTGCTCGCCCAGCAGCAGCACCGACCACACCAGTGTGAGCAGCGGCTGGGCCAGCTGCAACTGGCTGGCCCTGGGTATGCCGATGGCCGCCATGCCCCGGTACCAGACGACCAGACCGAGGAACTGGGACCCGGCGGCCACCCACAGCAGCCCCGTCACGCTGTGCGCGGTCAGCTGGACGGGCTCGTACGACAGGGCCAGCAGCGCCCCCGGCACACTGAGCGGCAGGCAGAACACCAGCGCCCAGCCGATGACCTGCCAGCCGGGCATGACCCGGGCCAGCCTGCCGCCCTCGGTGTAGCCGGCCGCACACACCAGGAGGGCGGCGAAGAGGTAGAGGTCGGCGGTGCCGAGGGCGCCGCCGCTCTGCGCCACCGTGAACGCGAGGACGGCGGCGGCTCCGGCGAGCGCGGCGCACCAGAAGGTGCGCGAGGGCCGGGAGCCCGTCCGCAGCGCCGAGAGCAGCGCCGTGGTCAGCGGGAGCAGCCCGACGACCACGGCGGCGTGCGCGGTGGTCGAGGTCTCCAGGGCGAGCGTGGTGAGGAGCGGGAAGCCGACGACCACTCCCGCGGCGACCACCGCCAGACCCGCCCGGTGCCGACGGCCGGGCAGCGGCACCCTCAGGGCCAGCAGACAGCCGCCCGCGATGACGGCGGCGAGGACACTGCGCACGGCGACGAGGGACCAGGGGCCGAAGCCCTCCAGACCCCAGGCGGTGGCCGGGAAGGTGAGGGAGAAGGCGACCACCCCGAGGGCCGCCTGAAGGGTGCCGCCGCTGCTCCGGGGACGGTGGGCCTCGGCCGGGCCGGTGCCGACCGCTACTGTACGTCGGCCGATAGCGCTACTCTGTACTCTCATGCAAGAGCGTAGCAGTGTCGCAGAACTGGCGGAACAGCTCCGAAAGGAGCTCGACCGCTACTCGCCTGGTGGAAAGCTGCCGTCGAGTCGGGCGCTCGTCGACCGCTTCCGGGTGAGCCCGGTGACCGTCTCACGGGCCCTGGCCCAGCTGGCCGCAGAGGGCCTCGTGGTGACCAGGCCCGGCGCGGGCGCGTTCCGGGCGCGGCCGCGCGAGACCGCGGCGGCCGCGGGGGACACCTCCTGGCAGGAGGTCGCGCTGAGCGCGGACGGCACCGCCGAGCCGACACCACGCACGGTCGACGCCTCGGGCGTTCTGGTCTCGCTCGCCTCCCCGCCGCCCGGAGTGATCGAGTTCAACGGTGGTTATCTGCACCCGGCGCTGCAACCGGAACAGGCCATGGGTGCCGCCCTGTCGAGGGCCGGGCGGCGCCCCGGTGTCTGGGCGCGGCCCCCGGTCGAGGGCGTCCCGGAACTACGCGAGTGGTTCGCGCGGAGCATCGGCGGCGCCATCACGGCGGCCGAGGTGATCGTGGCGGCGGGCGGCCAGTCCGCGCTGACCACGGCCCTGCGCGCGCTGGCGTCGCCCGGCGCTCCGGTGCTGGTCGAGTCGCCCACGTATCCCGGCATGCTGGCCATCGCCCGGGCCGCCGGTCTGCGGCCCGTCCCGGTGCCGGTGGACCCGGACGGGGTGCGGCCGGCCCTCCTCGCCGACGCGTTCAAGGCGTCCGGCGCCCGGGTCTTCGTCTGCCAGCCGCTCTTCCAGAACCCCACCGGGGCCGCGCTGTCCGTCGAGCGGCGAGGCGAGGTGCTGCGGATCGCGCGCGAGGCGGGGGCCTTCGTCATCGAGGACGACTTCGTCCGCCGACTCGTCCACGAGGACGCGGGGCCGTTGCCGCCCCCGCTGGTCGCCGACGACCCGGACGGCGTCGTCGTGCACGTGTCCTCACTGACCAAGGCGACCTCGCCCAGCTTCCGGGTGGGCGCGCTGGCCGCCCGCGGACCGGTCCTGGAACGGCTGCGGGCCATTCAGGTCGTCGATACCTTCTTCGTGCCGCGCCCCCTCCAGGAGGCCGCCCTCGAACTCGTCGGCTCACCTGCCTGGCCCCGGCATCTGCGTTCGGTGTCAAGGGAATTGAAGAACCGTCGGGACGCGATGACCTCCGCCCTTCGACTGCACCTCCCCGAACTGGCCCTGCCCCACATCCCCTCCGGCGGCTACCATCTGTGGCTCCGCCTGCCCGACGGCACCGGGGGCACCGGAGGCAGTGCGGTCACCGCCCAGGCGTTCGGCTCCGGTGGAGAGTCCGCCCTGGTCGCCGCCGCCCTCCGCGCGGGTGTCGCCGTCACCCCCGGCCGTCCCTACTTCAGTGCCGAACCCCCGGCCGCACACCTGAGGTTGAGCTTCGCCGGTGTCAGCGGCACTGGGGAGATCGTCGAGGGTGTACGGCGGCTGCGGGCGGCGGTAAACGGTTCGACAGCGAGGCTCTGACCTGCGAACGTCCGGCCATGACCGACGAGTTCACTTTGCCCGAGGGCTACGAGATCTCCACCGACGCGACCCGTCTGGACGTCCAGCGCGTCCACCGCTGGTTGTCCGGCGACGCGTACTGGGCCCTCGGCCGGCCCCGTGAGAAGCAGGAACGCGCGATCGCCGGATCACTCAACTTCGGTGTCTACGAGACGACTTCCGGCGAGCAGATGGCGTACGCGCGGGTGGTGACCGACAGGACGACGTTCGCCTGGCTCTGCGACGTGTATGTCGATCCGGCCCTGCGCGGCAAGGGAATCGGCACGGCACTGGTGGGTGCCGTGCGCGCCCACCTCGAACCGCTCGGGCTGCGCCGCGTCCTGCTCGCCACCCAGGACGCGCACGGTGTCTACGAGCAGCTCGGCTTCCAGCCACTCGCGGACCCGGACCGGTGGATGGCGCTCGTGTTCGAGTGAGGCGGCGGGCGGTCGCCGGGGGAGGGGTGCGGGTGGTCGCCGGGGAGGTGTGCGGGCGGGCCGCCGGTCAAGGTGCGGACGGTCGGGCAGACGGGCGGCGGGTCGCCCTCGCGGGGGGCCGGACGGTCACCAGGCAGGCCGCGGCGCGTGCCCTGCGACTGCTCGGGGGCCTCTCGTAACCTATGGGTAACACCTCTTGACCTGCCCAGTTCCGGCCACCACGATCGCCGCATGCATCTTCGGGTCACGTTCGTCGCCGCCGCGCGCTGCTCCTCGCTGCTCGCTGAGCGTTTCGAGGACGACCGGCCGCTGGACCAGGCCGGCTGGGACGAGGTGCAGCGCGCCGCCCACGAGCTGGTGCCGTTGGCGGCGGCCGAGCTGCGCTACTGCTCACCGACGCCCCGCAGCCGGGCCACCGGCGACGCCCTCGGGTACGCGCCGCTGGTCCAGCCCGCGCTGCGCGACTGTGACATGGGCCGCTGGCGTGGCTTCACGCTCGGTGAGGCCATGGCGCGGGAGCCCTCGGCGGTGGATGCCTGGCTCGCCGACCCCCGCTCCACCCCGCACGGCGGCGAGTCCCTCATGGCCTTCATCTCCCGCATAGGGGGCTGGCTCGACACCCGGCCGAAGGACGACGGCGGCCGAATCGTCGCCGTGGCCGAGCCCTCCGTGCTCCGTGCCGCCCTGGTCTACGCGCTCAAGGCGCCGCCGTCGACGTACTGGCACATGGACGTCCGTCCCCTGTCGACGCTCACCGTCGCGGGGCAGCCGGGCCGCTGGAACCTGCGGCTGGGCGCCGCCTAGGCGGACCGCCCCGCGGGGCGGGTCACGCCCGGCCGTCAGGCCGGTGGCCGGCGCCGCCGTCCGGCTCGGCGTCCCGGGTGCGTGTGTAGTCGGTGACCAGGAGCTGCTCCTTCGTGGGGCCGCCGACGCGCCAGGTCGTCCGCCAGTGGTCCTCGTCGTACACCTCGAACTCGCCCCGGTAGAGATCGGCGGCGCAGGGGTGGTCCGTCCGCCAGCGGCCCGACGTCAGGTCCAGGTCGTGGAAGGGGCGGCCGTCGGCGAAGCGGACGTCCGCCGTGCCGGGGGTGGGGCCCGGCAGGAAGCACAGCGTGCGTTCGGCGGGGCGCGCGACGCCCTGCCAGACGAAGATCCCGGCCTCGCGGTGGAGCAGGCCGCCGTCGCGCAGCGGGCCGAAAACCGTCGTCCCGGAGAACTCTCCCGTCGCACCGCTCGCCAGATCCCGCACCGAACGCGTGACCCGCCAGCTCCCGGACAGATAGCCCAGCACATCGGGCACTGGCCGGAACTCGCCCATGCCGGGCCTCCCTTGAGTCACATAGGTGGCCGCACGCCCCATTGACGCCTCCAGACCCCCTCCCTATCTTGCCGTTCGATGTGCTGATCATTGTCTGATATTTCGAACAACTCCATGACCCCCACCAAGAGCCGCGGAGTATCCATGTCACGCAGCACCCGCACCCGTTGGAGACTCGGTCTCACCGCCACCGCCTTCCTGGTGGCGGCCGCCTCGCTTCCGGCCCCCGCCCACGCCGAGGACGTCACCGACTACACGATCACCGTCGACCCCGGTGCCAAGGGCGCCAGGATCGACGACACGATGTACGGCGTCTTCTTCGAGGACATCAACCGGGCCGCCGACGGCGGTCTCTACGCCGAACTCGTCCAGAACCGGTCCTTCGAGTACTCCACCGCCGACAACCGCGCGTACACCTCTCTCACCTCCTGGACCGCCGACGGCGCGGCGCAGACACTGAACGACAGCGGCCGGCTCGACGACCGCAACCGCACCTACCTCTCCCTGGGCGCCGGTTCGGCCGTCACGAACTCCGGCTACAACACCGGCATCCGCGTCGAGAAGGGCAAGAAGTACGACTTCTCGGTGTGGGCACGAGCCGAGAGCGGTACGACCCTGACCGTCACCCTGAAGGACGCAGACGGCACACTGGCGAAGGCCCGCCGGGTGGCCGTCGCGACCGGCGGCTGGGCCAAGTACCGGGGCGTCCTCAAGGCGACCCGCACCAGCTCCGACGGCCGCCTCGCCGTCGCCACCTCCAGGGCTGCCGCCCTCGACGAGGTGTCCCTCTTCCCCCGCGACACGTACAGGGGCCGCAGGAACGGTCTGCGCAAGGACCTCGCCGAGAAGATCGCCGCCCTGAAGCCGGGCTTCCTCCGCTTCCCCGGCGGCTGCCTCGTCAACACCGGCTCCATGAAGGACTACAGCGAGGCCTCGAACTGGGAGCGCACACGCGCGTACCAGTGGAAGGACACCATCGGCCCGGTCGAGCGGCGTGCCACCAACGCCAACTTCTGGGGCTACAACCAGTCCTACGGCCTCGGCTACTACGAGTACTTCCAGTTCGCCGAGGACATCGGCGCGATGCCGCTGCCCGTCGTGCCCGCCCTCGTCACCGGCTGCGGCCAGAACAAGGCCACCGACGACGAGGCCCTGCTCCAGCGGCACATCCAGGACACGCTCGACCTGATCGAGTTCGCCAACGGGCCCGCGACCAGCGAATGGGGCCGGGTGCGGGCACGGATGGGCCACCCGAAGCCCTTCCACCTCACCCACCTCGGCGTCGGCAACGAGGAGAACCTGCCGAACGAGTTCTTCGCCCGGTTCCAGAAGTTCCGGGCCGCCATCGAGGCGAAGTACCCCGAGATCAAGGTCGTGTCCAACTCCGGCCCCGACGACGCGGGCAGCACCTTCGACACCGCATGGAAACTGAACCGCGAGGCGAACGTCGACATGGTCGACGAGCACTACTACAACAGCCCCCAGTGGTTCCTCCAGAACAACGACCGCTACGACTCCTACGACCGGAAGGGCCCGAGGGTCTTCCTCGGTGAGTACGCCTCCTGGGGCAACGCCTTCAAGAACGCCCTCGCGGAGGCCGCGTTCATGACCGGCCTGGAGCGCAACGCCGACGTCGTCAAGCTGGCCTCCTACGCGCCGCTCCTCGCCAACGAGGACTATGTGCAGTGGAGCCCCGACATGATCTGGTTCAACAACCACGCGTCCTGGGGCTCGGCCAACTACGAGATGCAGAAGCTGTTCATGAACAACGTCGGGGACCGTGTCGTCCCCTCGACGGCCACCGGCACCCCGGCGGTGAGCGGCCCCATCTCGGGAGCCGTGGGCCTGTCCACCTGGGCCACGACCGCCGCGTACGACGATGTGCTGGTCACGGGCGCCGACGGGGCGACCCTCCTCAGCGACGACTTCAGCGGGGACGCCTCGCAGTGGACCCACACCGGTCGCGGCAGCTGGTCCGTGCAGGACGGGCAGTATGTGCAGACCGACGAGGCCGCCGAGAACACCATGGTCTCGGCCGGTGACCCCTCCTGGCACGACTACGACCTGAAGGTGAGAGCCACGAAGAAGTCCGGCAAGGAGGGCTTCCTCGTCGCCTTCGGCGTCAAGGACACCGGCAACTACTACTGGTGGAACCTCGGCGGCTGGAACAACACGACCAGCGCGGTCGAGCAGGCCGTGGACGGCGGCAAGTCGTCGCTGATCTCCAAGCCGGGGACGATCGAGACGGGCCGCACGTACGACATCGAGGTCAAGGTGCGGGGCCGCAAGGTGACCCTGCTGCTCGACGGCCAGGAGTGGGGCAGCTTCACCGACGACAAGCCGGCGGAGCCGTTCCGGCAGGTGGTGACGCGGGACGCCAGGACCGGTGACCTGATCGTCAAGGTCGTCAACGCGCAGCCGGTCGCGGCGCGTACGGCCGTCGACCTCGGGGGCGCGAAGGTACGGGGCACGGCGCGGGTGACCACGCTCGCGGCGGCGCCGGATGCCGTGAACACGGAGACGGCCACGCCGGTCGCGCCGGTGACGTCGACGTTCCGTGGGGTGGCGAGGAAGTTCGGCTACACGTTTCCGGCGAACTCGGTGACGTTCCTGCGGATCAAGAAGCGGTGAGGTGAGGCAGGGGCAAGGGCAGCCGGGCGTTGCGCTTCGGCTGCCGGTGTGGGGAGCTGGTCGCGCGGTTCCCCACGCCCCTTCATGGGCCTGCGGCCCACTTCGAGGGGCGCGGTCTCTTCTCGGAGACCGCGGTCCCTTCGAGGGCTGAGGGCTCACGAGCGGCGGCGGGGCTTTCCCGTTCTGCCGCCGCTCTTCGCGTTCCTGGTGCCGCCGGAGCCGGTTCGGGGGGTGCGGGCGGCCGGCTTTCCGCTGGAGGACTGGCGGCGGGTGCCGGCGGTGGGCTGACGCTTGGGCTTCGGCTGCTGCTTCTCCTCGGGCGGCTTGGGGCGGCCCCGGGAACTGTTGACCGTGCGGCCACGGACGATGCCGATGAAGTCCTCGACCATGTCGGTGGTCGCGTCCTGCGGCCAGGACAGGGCGACCCTGGACTCGGGGGCGTCGGTCAACGGGCGGTACGTGAGGTCCTTGCGGTGGTGGAGGCGGGCCAGCGACTGGGGGACGACGAGGAGTCCGATGCCGGCCGCCACCAGCTCGATCGCGTCCGCCGTGGTGGCGGGGCGCTCGAACGCCGGCTGCCCCGGCGGGCGCTCCCAGCCGAGGGTGTCGTCGAGGGGGTGCAGCACCACCTCGTCCACCAGGTCTCCGGTGGACACCTGGTCGACGGCCGCGACCACATGGTCCTTCGGGACCACGACCACCGTGGTCTCGGTGTAGAGAGGGATCGCGCTGAGATCGGTCCCGTCCACCGGCAGCCGGACGAAACCGGCGTCCGCGGCGCCGCCGCGCAGCGCACCGAGCGCCTCGGCGGCGGACACCTGGACGAGGGTGAGGGGGATGTCGGGCAACCGCTCGTTCCAGATCCGCACCCACTTCGTGGGCGTCACTCCCGGGACGTACGCGAGCCGGAACGAGGGCGATGCTTCCGAGCCTGTCACACGACCAGGCTATCGGGCGCCGCCGTCGCCTCCGCTCTCCGGGCGTGGTCAGCGGTGGCGCACATGCTCGATACCCTGGACACCATGACGTCGCACCAGACCGCACCCCAGACCATGAAGCCCGCTACCGCGGCGAAGAAGCTGGGTGTGTACCTCGAAGCCACCCCCGCGGAGTTCCGGGAGGGCGTCGTCTCGCGCGCCGAACTGAACGCGCTCCAGGCAGACCCGCCGGCCTGGCTGCAGGAGCTGCGCCGCAGCGGCCCGCACCCCCGCCCGGTCGTCGCCGCCAAGCTGGGCGTCTCGATCGCGGGGCTGGCCCGTGGTGGTGTCACCGAGGCCCTCACCACCGAGCAGATCGAGGCGCTGAAGGACGAGAACCCCGAGTGGCTCCAGCGGGAGCGCGCCACGCAGGCCGAGGTCCGCAAGGAAGGCGCCCGCATCAAGAAGCGGAACGCGGAGCGGGCTGCGGAACGGCCCGGGGGACACCAGGCCTGACCGGGCGGCCCCCACGGCAGGAAGCGGGCGCCCTCGGGCGCTGCGGAAGGGTCGCCCTCAGAGCGTGAGCACCGGCCGTACGGTGAAGTCCTCGAAGAGATCCTCGCCGTCCTCCCCGTACACGAACTCGGCCATTGACGGGTTGATGCTCGCCGTGGCCAGGGGCAGCCAGCCGAGCAGGGCGCCGTAGCCACCGCACACGGACTCGCCGCCGTCGCCGCCGCGCACCACCGAGGGGTCGCTCGTCAGCTCCGTCGTGTACGTGTCGTACGCGATGCGCAGGCCGAAGGCGTTCGGTTGCTGCTGGGGGCCGGTGGGGTCGTCGTACGGGACACGGTCGAGAGGGCAGTCGTCGCCCCAGCGGAAGAGGGTCCCGGCGCCCGCCCCGCAGGCGTGCTCCCACTCGTCCGAGGTCGGCATGCGCAGACCGCGGGCCGCGAGGACGGCCGGCGTCTCGGCGGGCGGCTCCGTCAGGTGTTCGCCCTCCACCGCCATGAGCACGGTGGCCAGCACGACGTCACGGCGTGGGCTGAGCACCTGAGCGAGATGCTTCCGCAGGTCGGTGTCGTACCCGTACCCCTGGGCCGCGCTCCGGGCGTAGTCCGCGGACTGCTCGGGCGTCGGCCGCCAAGCGGCGGCGTCGAAGCCGAGCGTGACCCGGCCGCCCGGTATCAGGGCGAACTCCTGCCCGCCCCGCTCGATCAGCACACGGTGCAGCGGAGCACCGAGATGCTCGACAGTGTCGACGCGGACCACCCGACCTCCCACCTGGGCGGCGGCGTCCTGGGCGACCTGCTGCGCGGTGGCCGGCGCGAAGGAGCGCCATACGTCGAGAGTGAGACCGGCGAGAGACATGCGACGCAGTGTGACACGGGGGTCTGACAACGCCCCGGCGTGTGACGGCGACCGCGATCGCCGATCGGAAAATCTCTCGGCGGCGGCCACCCTCGGTGACAGGATGACCGCCGGGATACGGACGGACACGGGTCACGGGGTCATGGGGGCGCGAGTGGCGGGCTTCGCGGTGGAGGCGTTGGACGACGTGCCGTGGGAGCGGCTGGAGCCGGTGCTCGAACGGCGTCCGGCGGCGGGGACGCGTGGGGCCCTGCGGGCGCTCGCGATGAAGGGCGAGGCAGCGACCGAGGAGGACTGCTACCCGCTGTACGACTGCCTCGCGCTCGAGACCGGACGCCTCTCCCCCCTCGGTACCGCCGCACTCCCGTTCGTCGCCGCCCTCGCCGGCGATCCGGCCTGCGGAGCCCGGCGCACGCTCGTCGAGCTTCTGGGGAGCCTCGCGCGGACGGTCGCCGAAGCCGCGCCGGGCCAGGTGGACGAGGCATGGCGGCGGCAGCGTCCCGCGTTCCTGGCGCTGCTGACGGACCCCGACCCCGAGATACGTCGGGAGGCCCTGCCCCTCGCACAGGACGTCGGCCCGCTGCTCGACCGCTGGCGGACCGAGACCGACCCGACGGTGCGGCCGGCCGTCCTGCTGGAACTGGGGACCGCCGCCGGTGCCGCCGGCCCGGAGGCCGCGGACCGGGTACGGGCGGTGGTGGCCGAGGTGCTGCGGACCGACGACCCCGTCCTGCGGGTCGCGGCCGTGCACGCCTGGGCCGCGTTCGATCCCGAGGCGCCGGTCCGGGAACGGGACCTGCTGACGGAGATCCTCACCGACCCGGCGGTGCGACCGCAGTTCGAGGCGGCCTGGTACGTCCCCGACATCGAGACGGCCTTCACCCGCGAGGACGTCGTCTCCTGGACGGTCGGCCTCTTCGCCCCCGTACCGCCGACGATGCTCGACTTCGTCCTCGGGCTCATCGAGGCGGCCCGCCGGAACGGGGACGCCCCGCTGTGCCGCGTCGCGCTCAACGAGGCGTGGCGGCTGCTGGTCCTCCGGCCGTCCGTGGCCGAGCGACTGCTGCCGTACGCCGGCGCGCTGCTCGCCGACCGGGACGACGGCGTCCGCTACCGGGCTGCCCACCTCCTCGCGGTGCTCGGCCCCCGCGCGGCCCCCTACGCCGACGACCTCGCCGCCCTCCTCGACAACCGGGGCGAGGACGAGGACGACTTCCTGGAGGGCACCGTCGGCGACCACGCCCGCTGGGCGCTGACCCGCATCGGCGACCCGCGCGCCCTGCCGGGCCTGATCGAGCGCCTGTTCGCCCCTTACGAAGGCCGGAATGGGCGCTCCTACTGTTCGGGCGATCCACGTCTGCCGGAGGTCGAGGACGTCCTGACCCCGCTGGCGCCGCACGCGCAGACCCTGGTGCCGGACATCCGCGCACGGCTCCGGAAGGATGGCAAGGGCGGCGGGCTGACCCGCTGTCTGCTCGGCGTCCTCACCGCGTGGGGTGAGGCGTCTGCGCCCGCCCTGCCGGAGGTGGTGGCGCTGCTGGACGACGCCCGGTACTCGCTGGACGCGATCGACGCGCTGGTGGCGATGGGACCGGCCGCGGCGTCCGCCGCATCCGCTGTGCGCCGGGCCACCGTCCCCGATCACCCCGGCAGCCACCGGAAGGTGGCGTGGGCCGCCTCGGTCCTCGACGGTGACGGCGCGTCGGCGCTGCGGCTCGTCGGCGAGAGCATGGTGACCGACAAGCAGCCCTTCCACGGTCCCGTCCACCTCATCGGTCACTTCGGCCCGGCTGCCGCGCCCTACGCCGACCGGGTACGACAGCTCATGGAGCGCGGCGACGGCTGGCTGCGGCTGAACTCCGCGGTCGCGCTCGCGTCGATCACGGGCGAGCCGGAGCCGAGTGTGTCCGTCCTCGGGGAGTATCTCCGGCCGCTGGCCGACGGCGACGACTCCTACGGCTACTTCGTCGACGCGCTGCGGGCCCTCGTCCGTATCGGCGCGGTCACTTCGGAGACCCGGGCGGTCCTGTGCCGGTCGCGGGATTCCGACCGGCGGCTCGCACCGCACGGGGACTACCGGACGATCCTGTTCGACGAGGAGATGCGATCGCTGATCGACGCCGTCCTCGCCCTGCCGTGACGACGGGGCGACCCGGCAGCGCGGTCAGGACGCCGCCTCGCCCCAGCGAGCCGGTGTGCCGCTCCCGTCGCCGTAGGCGAGGTGTGCGGATGCCCGATCACAGGCCCCCAGCAGCCGTGTCCGTACTCCCACGGCGTCTCCCCGTCGCGGCCCACGGCACGTACCGCCCGCTGCCCCGAGAACACCGCCGGCGAGGCAAGTCGGGACCGAAGGCGGGATGCACGTGACCTTCACGTGAGTTGGCCGAGCTGCCGCGAAAGTGACTCAATGCTGCTGCCGGTCCGTCGGGCTACGTACGCCTGATACGGGAGCCCAGCCGGGCGCTGATGCCGACGGAGGGACAGTCAGCGGCGGACGGTTTGTGCCACCAGTGACTGCACCCGTTCGAGCAGTTGCGTTCGCGGCGTCGTCCGTCGGCGATCGCGAGCACCGCGACCAGCAGTCGGAAGGCCGTTCGGCGTTCGTTGCGGGGGGCGAGAGCGGCGGACTTCTACAGTTGATGGTTGATCCGGCCACGTGTGATCAGCACCGCTGGCGTGTGCGTCGGGCGCAGACCGGCACGGCGGATGCCCTCACGTCCGTCCTCGGCGACGGTGCGTGCCTGGGCTCAGTGGTGGCGCAGAAACAGCAGGGCCTCGGACTGCTCCTCGGGGTCGAGTGCGTCGAACCACTTCGATGCCCTGGGACATCGGGCGGTGCCCCTGGGAAGGTTCGTTGAGTATGACGTCGCGTCCGGTCACGCCTGTCTCCCGTCGGGAAAGCGGCGCTTCGCCGCGAAGTCGAGGTCAGTGGAACCATGCGACGAGTCGCACATGGTCCGCTCCATGGAGTTCGCCGAGTGTCCGCATCACGTTCCAGACCGGCCCCCAGTCGCTTCCGTCTCCGGCGACCGATTCTCGGCTTCGCGTGCCGGAGATGTCTGTTTCCTGCCAGTCGATCGAGGCGAGTTCGGCCCACGTGATCCATGTCGTGCCGTGGGTGTCAGGAGATCCGCCATACGCGGCGTACTCGGTCCGGAGCCCCTCGGACGCGTCGCTCGGAAAGCCGCGGCTTTCGGCCAGAGGGCGGAAGCCGAAGTGGTTCCGGATGCCGAAGAGGCAGGCGAGGGCGTCGTAGGCGTTGCCGTTGTTGAGTAAAAAGAGGTCGATGGTGGCGTGCCACACCGAGTCCTCGTCGTCGGGGCCCCAGAGGCGGGCACCTGGCCGACACTCGATCAACCCGCTGACTTCGGTAGACATGCAGGCATGCTGCCCGCACGGCCCGTGAGTCGGCACCTGCTTTTCCTCCGACCCGCCTCACCAGACGCGCAGGTGCCAACTGCAGCGCTCAGCGTGATGTGGTCTGGATGGGGCGGTGGGGTGCTGGGTTATCCGCCATCGCGTGCGAGGGCCTCATGGGCTGAGGCCCAGATGCGTTCGAACTCGACCGCTTTGATTTCAGTTGCGGACTGGGTGTCCTGCCAGCCGTCCAGGCTGCCTTTGGCAAGGATGCCGTGCTTGTGCTCGTAGACGGCCATCGCTGTCTGGTCATGCTGGTCGCGGAGGTCCAGGACCCCGCTCAGGGTGGCTGCGGTGACGGGCTGCAGGGTGGGGCCCTGCAGGTCGACGTGACGCAGTGCCCGGTTCTCGTTGTCGAGTTCGAAGCAGGACCAGGTGTCGAGCTCGTCATTGTAGGAGTGATCCATCGGGTGGCTGATGTGGGCACTCCCTGGGGGCGGCAGGTCGGGGGACGACTGCGGCGGGGGTCAGAGGTGCTCCTGAGCACCTGAATGCGGCAGATCACCTCCGCCCCGGACCTCTTCCGCGCTGTCGTCCACCGCCGGGCCCATCCGGCCCCGTCTCCAACCGCCCGAAGGCCCCCGGGGCGGTGCTGTAGGGCGCGACGAGATCGTCCAGAGTGCACGTGTGTGTCACACCGGCCGGGACCCGGCCGGCGGTGTCCGGACCGATACCTCCATGCCCGCAGCACAGCCCGCCGCACCGGCCTCGGGCACCGGTTTCCGCGAAGACTCCCCATGTGAGAGACCAGCCCGCTACCCTGCCCGCCAGCTCAAGCGCACAGGCCCGCCAAGTCAACGACTCAGTCGCCAGGTGAAGCGCTCAGTCTCAACGGGGCGGCGCCGAACTGGACCGTCATTGCATAAACGTGCAGCGAAACGTATAGTCATGCCATCCAGGAGGAGGGTTTCCATGGCGGTACGTGCAGCGGTGGCGGGAGCGAGCGGTTATGCGGGCGGCGAAGTGCTGCGCCTGCTGCTCGCGCACCCCGAGGTCGAGATCGGCGCCCTGACCGGCAACTCGAACGCGGGCCAGCGCCTCGGCGCCCTCCAGCCGCACCTGCTCCCGCTGGCCGACCGGGTCCTGACGGAGACCACGGCCGAGGTCCTCACCGGGCACGACGTCGTGTTCCTTGCGCTGCCGCACGGGCAGTCCGCCGCAGTGGCCGAGCAGCTCGGCCCGGACGTGCTCGTCATCGACATGGGCGCCGACTTCCGGCTGCAGGACGCGGCCGACTGGGAGAAGTTCTACGGCTCCCCGCACGCCGGGACCTGGCCCTACGGCCTCCCCGAACTGCCGGGCGCCCGCGCCGCGCTGGAGGGGTCCAAGCGCATCGCGGTGCCCGGTTGCTACCCCACGGCCGCGACCCTGGCCCTCTTCCCCGCGTATGCGGCGGGCCTGGTCGAGAACGAGGCCGTGATCGTGGCCGCGTCCGGCACGTCCGGCGCGGGCAAGGCCCCCAAGCCGCACCTGCTCGGCAGCGAGGTCATGGGGTCGATGAGCCCCTACGGCGTCGGCGGCGGCCACCGGCACACCCCCGAGATGATCCAGAACCTCGGCGGGGTCGCCGGCGAGCCGGTCTCCGTGTCCTTCACCCCGACCCTCGCACCCATGCCCCGCGGCATCCTCGCCACGTGCAGCGCCAAGGCCAGGCCGGGCGTCACCGCCGAGGCCGTGCGCGCCGCGTACGAGAAGGCCTTCGCCGACGAGCCCTTCGTCCACCTCCTCCCCGAGGGACAGTGGCCCGCCACGGCGTCGGTCCACGGCTCCAACGCCGTGGCGGTGCAGGTCGCGTACGACGAGGCGGCGGGCCGCGTCATCGCGATCAGCGCCATCGACAACCTCACCAAGGGCACCGCGGGCGGTGCCGTCCAGAGCATGAACATCGCCCTCGGGCTCCCCGAGTCCACCGGGCTGACGACGATCGGAGTGGCGCCGTGAGCGTGACGGCAGCACAGGGATTCACGGCGGCGGGCATTGCCGCCGGGATCAAGGAGAACGGCAACCCGGACCTGGCCCTCGTGGTCAACAACGGGCCCCGCCTCGCCGCCGCGGGCGTCTTCACCTCCAACCGGGTCAAGGCCGCGCCGGTGCTCTGGTCCGAGCAGGTCCTCAAGGGCGGCCAGGTCTCGGCCGTCGTCCTCAACTCCGGCGGTGCCAACGCCTGTACGGGGCCCAAGGGCTTCCAGGACACGCACGCGACCGCCGAGAAGGTGGCCGACGTCCTCGGTCTGAACGCCGCCGAGGTGGCCGTCGCCTCCACCGGCCTCATCGGCGTACTGCTCCCCATGGACAAGCTGCTCCCCGGTGTCGACACGGCAGCCGCCCAGCTGTCCGAGCACGGCGGCGAGAAGGCCGCCATCGCCATCAAGACCACCGACACCGTGCACAAGACGGCCGTCGCCCGGGGCGAGGGCTGGACCGTCGGCGGCATGGCCAAGGGCGCGGGCATGCTCGCCCCCGGCCTCGCCACGATGCTCGTCGTCCTCACCACCGACGCCGACGTCGACGCCGGGACCCTCGACAAGGCCCTCCGGGCGGCCACCAGGGTCACCTTCGACCGGGTCGACTCCGACGGCTGCATGTCCACCAACGACACCGTCCTGCTGCTCGCCTCCGGCGCCTCCGGGATCACCCCGGAGTACGCCGAGTTCGCCGAAGCCGTGCGCACCGTCTGCGACGACCTCGGACAGCAGCTCATCCGGGACGCCGAGGGCGCCAGCAAGGACATCAAGGTCGAGGTGATCAACGCCGCGACCGAGGACGACGCCGTCGAGGTGGGCCGCTCCATCGCCCGCAACAACCTCCTCAAGTGCGCCATCCACGGCGAGGACCCCAACTGGGGCCGTGTGCTGTCCGCGATCGGCACCACTAAGGCCGCGTTCGAGCCGGACCGGCTGAACGTCGCCATCAACGGCGTCTGGGTCTGCAAGAACGGCGGCGTCGGCGAGGACCGCGACAACGTCGACATGCGCTACCGCGAGGTGCACATCGTCGCCGACCTCGCCGCCGGGTCCGAGACCGCCACCGTCTGGACCAACGACCTCACCGCCGACTACGTCCACGAGAACAGCGCCTACTCCTCATGAGCACCACGCGGAAGCACACCGCCCTCCCCAAGGCCCAGATCCTCATCGAGGCGCTGCCCTGGCTGACCCGCCACAACGGCAAGACGATCGTCATCAAGTTCGGCGGCAACGCCATGATCGACGAGGAGCTGAAGGCCGCCTTCGCCCAGGACGTCGTCTTCCTGCGGCACGCCGGCCTCAACGTCGTCGTCGTGCACGGCGGCGGCCCGCAGATCAGCGCAGCCCTCGACAGGCACGGCATCGTCAGCGAGTTCAAGGCCGGTCTGCGCGTCACCACCGAGGACGCCATGGACGTCGTCCGCATGGTGCTCGCCGGACAGGTGCAGCGCGAACTGGTCGGCCTGCTCAACCAGCACGGACCGCTCGCCGTCGGACTGACCGGCGAGGACGCGCACACCATCACCGCCACCAAGCACCAGCCGGAGATCGACGGCGAACTCGTCGACATCGGTCGGGTGGGCGAGATCACCGACATCGACACGGGCGCGATCGAGGCCCTGCTCGCCGACGGCCGCATCCCGGTCGTCTCGTCGATCGCCCGGAGCGAGGACGACGGACATGTCTACAACGTCAATGCTGATACGGCGGCTGCGGCACTCGCTGCTGCTCTGGGCGCCGAGACCCTCATGGTCCTCACCGACGTCGAGGGTCTCTACGAGGACTGGCCGAACAGCGACGAGGTGATCAGCCGCCTCACCGCTTCCCAGCTGGAGAAGCTCCTGCCGGAGTTGTCCTCCGGCATGGTGCCGAAGATGGAGGGCTGTCTGCACGCCGTACGGGGCGGCGTCAACACCGCCCGCGTCATCGACGGCCGGGTCCAGCACTCGATCCTGCTGGAGATCTTCACCGACGAGGGCATCGGCACGATGGTCGTGCCCGACGCCGTGACCGAGGGGGACGCCGAATGACCGGGACCGCGAGCAACGAAGAGCTGACCCGGCGGTGGCAGGGCTCGCTCATGAACAACTACGGCACCCCGAGGCTGCCCCTCGTCCGCGGTGAGGGCAGCAGGCTGTGGGACGCCGACGGCAAGGAGTACCTGGACTTCGTCGGCGGCATCGCGGTCAACGCCCTCGGCCACGCCCACCCCGCGATCGTCGACGCCGTCAGCAGGCAGATCGCCTCCCTCGGCCATGTCTCCAACCTGTTCGTCGCCGAGCCGCCCGTCGCGCTCGCCGAGCGGCTCCTGGAGCACTTCGGCCGGGACGGCAAGGTCTTCTTCTGCAACTCCGGCGCCGAGGCCAACGAGGGCGCCTTCAAGATCGGCCGGCTGACGGGGCGCACCCACATGGTCGCCACCACGGGCGGCTTCCACGGCCGGACCATGGGCGCCCTCGCCCTCACCGGCCAGCCCGGCAAGCAGACCGGCTTCCACCCGCTGCCCGGCGACGTCACCCACGTCCCCTACGGCGACGCCAAGGCCCTGGCCGCCGCGGTCACCGAGGAGACGGCACTCGTCATCATCGAGCCGATCCAGGGGGAGAACGGCGTGGTCGTCCCGCCCCCCGGCTACCTGAAGGCCGCCAGGGCGATCACCGCGGCCACCGGGTCCCTGCTGGTCCTCGACGAGGTGCAGACCGGCATCGGCCGGACCGGGCACTGGTTCGAGTACCAGGCCCACGAAGGCGTCCTGCCGGACGTCGTCACCCTCGCCAAGGGCCTCGGCGGCGGACTCCCGCTGGGCGCGACCGTCGCCTTCGGCCGGGCCGCGGAGTTCTGGCAGCCCGGTCACCACGGAACCACCTTCGGCGGGAACCCCGTCGCGTGCGCCGCCGGACTCGCCGTCCTGGAGACCATCCGCGCCGAGGGCCTGCTGGAGAACGTCAAGCGGCAGAGCGAGCGGCTGCGGGAGGGAATCGAGTCCCTCGGCCACCCGTTGATCGCCCATGTCCGTGGTGCGGGTCTCCTGCTGGGTATCGTGCTCACCGAGCCGCTCGCGCCCCAGGCGCAACAGGCGGCTCAGGACGCCGGTCTCCTGGTGAACGCGCCCGCCCCCGATGTCGTACGGCTCATGCCGGCGCTCAACATCGGCGACGCCGAGGTGGACGCCTTCCTCCGGGTGCTGCCCGGTGTCCTGGACGTGGCCAAGGGGGACGGATGATCCGGGGAATGGGACGACGATGAGCCAGGAGCAGGAGCACGACCAGGCGGGGCCCGCGGTGCCGCAGACCCGTACCGCACGCCACCGGCGGATCGTGGACATCCTCAACCGGCAACCGGTGCGCTCGCAGAGCCAGTTGGCGAAGCTGCTGTCCGACGACGGGCTGAGCGTCACCCAGGCGACGCTCTCCCGGGACCTGGACGAGCTGAACGCGGTGAAGATCCGCAACACCGACGGCGACCTCATCTACGCGGTGCCGAGCGAGGGCGGTTTCCGTACGCCCCGGGCGCCGCTGGGCGAGTCGGCGAAGGAGGAGCGGATGCGGCGGCTCTCCGCGGAGCTGCTGATCTCCGCGGAGGCGTCCGCGAACCTGGTGGTGCTCCGTACGCCGCCGGGCGCGGCCCAGTTCCTGGCCTCGGCCATCGACCAGGCGGAACTGCACGACGTGCTGGGCACGATCGCCGGAGACGACACGCTGCTGCTGATCAGCCGTGATCCGGTGGGCGGGCAGGCGCTGGCGGACCACCTGCTGCGGCTGGCCCAGAACGGCCACTGAGGGGGAGACGCGCGGGGACACCGGCCGCGAGTGGGATGCGGTCGGTCGCCCGCGCGGTCCCGCGCGGTCCCGGCGCGGGCCGGTCGGCCCGGTCAGCCCAGGCGGGAGGCCAGCCCTCCCGTGCAGCGCACCTCGTCGCCCGCCGTGATCAGCAGGGCCTCCACGTCCGGCAGGGACTCCAGCCAGGCCAGGCCCTCCCGCGACCCCATCGCGAAGGCCGCCGTCGCCCAGCAGTCCGCCCAGGTCAGCCGGGGAGCGACCACCGTCACCGACACCAGGTCCGTGACCGCGGACTTGCCGGTGCGGGGGTCGACGATATGGGCGCCCCGCTCGGCGGTGCCCGAAGTGGCGACGGCCAGCCGGTCGGCGCCGGCCGCGGTGACGACCGCGGCCAGCCCACCCGGCCGCAGCGGATCGGCCACGCCCACCCGCCAGGGCCGGTCGGGGCCCGGTACACCGCACAGCTGGACGTCGCCGCCGCCGTTGACGCTCACCCCTTCCGCGCCCGCCTCGACCAGACGCAGGGCCGCCCGTTCGGTCGCCCACCCCTTCACCAGGCCGGTCGGATCGAAGCGGCCCTCGTAGGTCGCGCTGAACCAGCCGTTGCTCACCCGCTCGGCCTCGGAGCACAGTCCGAGCACCTCGGCGACCTCCGGGACGCACTCCTCGATCGTCGTCTCGGCCCGGGCGAGCCGGGAGATCTGGCTCTGCTCGCGGTAGGTGCTGAACACCTCGTTCACGGTGTGGAGCCCGGCCACCGCCTCGTCGAGCGCGGCCCTGATCGCCGTCGGCTCGCCTCCCCGGATGTCGAAGGAGAAGACGGTGCCCATGACCTCCTCGGCGTGCCGCAGCTGGGCGGGCGCGGCGGCCCCGGCGGGTTCGGCCACAGGATCAGCCCGCCTGGTCGAGGGCGGACTGCACGGACTTCTTGTACCCCTCGCTGGTGTACGTGGCACCTGAGACAGCATCGATGTCGGCGCTCCCCGCCGCGACGGCGTTCTGGTTGAGCTTGGGGATGGCGGTGCCGCTGATCTGGGTGGAGCGGCCGCCGCTGGGCTGCTGCAGCGCCTCGGCGTCGGTGATTTTGCCGTCGGTGACGGTGATGCGGACCTGCACCGGTCCGTAGTCCGTCTTGACGGCCGAGCCCGTGAGCACCTGGGTGCCCGTCGCCTTCCCGGCCCCTGAGTCCGCGGCGCCTTCGCCCGCGCCTTCGCCCGCGTTCTGCGATCCGCCCGCCTCGGTACCCGAGCCCTGTGCGCTGCCGGCCTGGTCGAGGGCGGACTGGAGGGACTGCTTGTAGCCGTCGCTGGTGTAGGTGGCGCCGGAGACGGCGTCGATGTCGGCGGAACCGGCGGCCACGGCCGCCTGGTTGAGCTTCGGAATCGCGGTGCCGCTGATCTGCGTTGAACGGCCGCCGCTGGGCTTCTGGACGGCTTCGGCCTGGGTGATCTTGCCGCCGTCGACGGTGATGCGGACCTGGACCGGGCCGTAGTCGGTCTGCACGGCGGTACCCGTGAGGGTCTGCGCGCCCGAGGCCTGGGCGCCGGAGCCCTGTGCGCTGCCGGCCTGGTCGAGGGCCGACTGGAGGGACTGCTTGTACCCGGTGCTCGTGTACGTGGCGCCGGACACCGCGTCGATGTCGGCGTTGCCCGCTGCCACGGCCGCCTGGTTGAGCTTGGGTATGGCGTCGTTGCTGATCTGCGTTGAACGGCCGCCGCTGGGCTTCTGGACGGCTTCGGCCTGGGTGATCTTGCCGCCGTCGACGGTGATGCGGACCTGGACCGGGCCGTAGTCGGTCTGCACGGCGGTACCCGTGAGGGTCTGCGCGCCCGCCACCACCCCGCCCTGGGCCGACGGCGCGCCCCCGGCGGCTCCGGCCTGTACCGATCCGGCCGGGTCCGAGGCCGGTTTCAGCGACAGCAGCAGCACGATGCCCGACACGGTGGCGGCGGTGGCGAGCAGGGTCCGCCGGATGGGGTGGCTCTTCTTCATCGCTCCTTCAGCTCCTGAAGTGTGAAGTCTCGTAAGGGGAAGCCCCGTGGGGAAGCCCCCATGGGCAGGGGTCGGCGGGGGACGGCCCCGTGGTGAGCGCTCGACGGCCCGAAGGCCCGTCGCTCACATCTCGAACGACTCGTGGTGGATACGGCGGGTGGGAACGCCCGCCCCGCGCAGTGCCTCGTACACGCCCTGGGCGAAGCCGGGCGGACCGCACAGGAAGACGTCGTGGCGATCGATGTCCGGGATCTTCCGGCGCAGGGACTCCGCCGAGATGTCCGGGCGCTCGCCCTCCGGGCTGTTCACCGCGTACATCAGCCGCGCCCCGCGCTCCTCCGCGATCTGCGCGAGTTCGTCCCACAGGGCCAGGTCCTGGGTGCTGTTGGCCCGGTAGAGCAGGGTCAGGTCACCGGCCGCGCCGGGCAGCGTCTCGAACAGCGCCCGCATCGGGGTGATGCCCACCCCGCCGGCCACCAGCAGCACCTTGCCCCGGCTGCGCTTCGCGGCGGTGAGCGCCCCGTACGGGCCCTCGGCCCACACCCGGGTGCCGGGCTCCAGGTCGCGCAGGGCGGAGCTGTGGTCGCCGATCGCCTTGACGGTGATGCGCAGCATGTTGGGGCGGGGCGCCGCCGACAGCGAGTACGGGTGCGAGCTGAACCGCATACCCGGCGCCAGGAACCGCCAGCGGAAGAACTGCCCGGCCTCCGCGCCCATCCGGTGCAGCTTGCGCCCGCTCATCAGCACCGAGACGATGCCGGGCGACTCCTCGATGACCGCCTCGACCCGCAGCCGGTGCCTCATGTTCAGCCGGATCGGGGTGAGGATCCGGTACCAGATCACCAGCGCGGTCACCGACCCGTAGAGCGCGTACCAGGCGGTCTTCGCCTCGGGGGTGGCGGCGAACTCGTTGCCGGTGGTGATCTGGTGCCAGAACGTCAGGAACGTCGCCGCGTACGTCAGCAGGTGGGTGTGGTACCAGAGGTCGTACGGGATCCGCTTGCGCACCGGGCCGATCGAGATCAGGCCGATGAACACCAGCAGACCGGTGCCGATGGCGGCCTTGCCCATGTCCGGCAGTTGATTGATGGAGTCGATGGTCTGCTGGAGGATCGCGGTGTGGGTCAGACCGGCCTGCAGGGCGTACCCGTACATCGTGAGAACGACGTGCGCCACGACCAGGCAGAGCGTGTAGCGGCCGGTCATCGCGTGCCAGCGTGCCACCCGGTCGGAGCCGACCCGGCGTTCCAGAGCGGGCACCCGCGCCATCTGGAGCACGACCAGCGCCATCAGGTACCCGCCGAGCAGGCCCGTGATCCGGCCGGCGTTGACCATCTGGCTGCCCTGGTCCGCGATGGACGGCGTGTTGTCCCACCACAGCCACACCACCGCCGCCGCGCCCGCCCAGAAGACGATCAGGAGCGGGACGGCGGGGGAGCGGCGAGGTCGGATGCGGCGCATCGTCTGGCGTCGCGCGGCGCGACCTCCGGCGATCGTGGACACGGTTCCTCCGTGGTGGGCTGGACCCTTGGCCCACACGTACGTGCAGGGAGTGCCGTGTGTTCAACGTGGTGGGGAAACCGCTCGGCGAACGGGATGTTCCGTTTCAGCCGGCCGAGGGCGGCAGCGGCAACGGCAGCCCGGGCAGTCCGTCCAGGCTGGTCTCGATGTGCTCCTTGGAGCGGAAGTACGCGGTGAGCGAGTCGTCGTCCTCGCGCGCGAAGCGGCGCCCGTGCAGATCCCGGTCCTCCTCGTACGCCATGAAGGGCACCGCGTAGCCGCAGCTGTCGCGGACGAGTTCGGCCCGCACGACGACGACGGCGCGCAGACCGTGTTGGGCGGGGTCGATGTCCGGGAAGCGCGCCAGGAGCTCCGGGAAGCGCGGGTCGTCACGGAAGACGGCCTCGCCCTTGCCGTGGACGCGCACGATGGTGGGCGGCCCCTGGAAGGCGCACCACATGAGGGTGATCCGGCCGTTCTCCCGCAGATGCGCGATGGTCTCCGCGTTGGACCCCGCGAAGTCCAGGTAGGCCACGGTGAGTTCGTCGAGGACGGCGAACGAGCCGCGCAGGCCCTTGGGGGAGAGGTTGACCGTGCCGTCGGCGGACAGGGGCGCCGTCGCGGTGAAGAAGAGGGGCTGGGCCTCTATGAACGTACGCAGGCGGCCGTCGATGCGCTCGTAAGTCTTTCCCATGACTCATGATTCTCGGCGTATATCGTTCGCCTGTCTAAGGAAAAACGAATTCCGGGTGGATCGCCATCGCTGGGATCCACCCGGAATCGGAGCCGGTCTTGCATGGCCGCCCCGGCCGGCGCGCGGGGCGGCCACGGCCCCTGTCGCCCACGGGGGCGCAGGAGGTCACTCGCCGGATGAGCGGGTCGGCACGAGCGGCCGACCCGAGCGGCACTCGCCGGGCGAGTCCCCGGCACGGCTCACTGGTTGAGCTGGCAGGGGGCGAGCTTCTCCAGGCCCTCGGGCTTGGCGGCGGCGCGGCCGATCGCGGTCTCGATGCGGTTCAGCGCGGCGACGCGCTTGTCCTCCAGCGGGCCGAGGATGGCGTTGTTGACGAAGTTGGGGCCGCCCTGGCCGGCGGTGTCGACGAGGCGCTTGTTGGCCTCCTGGATCTGGGTGTCGAGCAGCTCCAGGTTGCGCGTGACCTCGGCCTGCGCGGACGCCGGGATGGCGGGCAGGCTGCCCTCGACGGCCGGGCAGGAGATGGTGCCCGGGGCGCCCGCGTTGTTCTCGGCACCGGCGTTGCCCGCGTTGCCCGCGTCCTCGCCCGCACCGGCCTCGGCGCCGGCTCCGGCCTCCTCGCCCGCGCCCGCCTGGTCACCGGCGCCCGCGGCGCCACCCTGGTTGAGCTGGCAGGGGGCGAGCTTCTCCAGGCCCTCGGGCTTGGCGGCGGCGCGGCCGATCGCGGTCTCGATGCGGTTCAGCGTCGCGACGCGCTTGTCCTCCAGCGGGCCGAGGATGGCGTTGTTGACGAAGTTGGGGCCGCCCTGGCCGGCGGTGTCGACGAGGCGCTTGTTGGCCTCCTGGATCTGGGTGTCGAGGAGGGCGAGGTTGCGGTCGACCTCGGCCTTGGCGGAGGCGGGGATGGCGGGCAGGCTGCCCTCGACGGCCGGGCAGGAGATGGTGCCCGGGGCGCCCGCGTTGTTCCCCGCACCGGCGTTGCCCGCTTCGGCCCCGGCGTCCGCACCGGCACCGGCGCCCGCCTGGTCACCGGCGCCCGCGGCGCCGCCCTGGTTGAGCTGGCAGGGGGCGAGCTTCTCCAGGCCCTCGGGCTTGGCGGCGGCGCGGCCGATGGCGGTCTCGATGCGGTTCAGCGTCGCGACGCGCTTGTCCTCCAGCGGGCCGAGGATGGCGTTGTTGACGAAGTTGGGGCCGCCCTGGCCGACCGTGTCGACGAGGCGCTTGTTGGCCTCCTGGATCTGGGTCTGCAGCAGGGCGAGGTTGCGGTCGACCTCGGCCTTGGCGGACGCGGGGATCGCGGGCAGGCTGCCCTCGACCGCCGGGCACGCGATGGTGCCGGGGGACGCGGCGTCCTGCCCGTTCTTCTTGCCACCCTCACCGGCGAGAGCGGAACCCGCGATGACCGCTCCGGAGAGCACGACCGCGGCGGCGCCGCCGATGATCCCTACGCGACGCTTGTTGTACTTCGGAAGAGCCCTGGACATGCGGATGCCTCACTCGGGTCAGGTGTGGTCGGTGTGATCTAACGCGGCGCCTGCGTTCGGGGAGAGGTACGGGTAAGCGGTTTCGCGTGTTCAAGGGTTCTTGCTTTTCTCTTGAACTTCTCTCACATTGACGATTCATGCAGAGTTCTGCATAATCATGCATGGCAAGCGTCGGCCGCCGACGGTCGCGGCGGACGCCCGTGGAAGATCCACACCTCTCTAGGAGCAGCGCAAGTGAGCAGCAACAGCGGTGACGTTCGGCTCTGGGGCGGCCGTTTCGCCGACGGTCCCGCCGAGGCCCTGGCGAAGCTGTCCGCGTCCGTCCACTTCGACTGGCGACTGGCGCCCTACGACATCGCGGGCTCCCGCGCCCACGCGCGCGTGCTGCACAAGGCGGGGCTGCTCACGGACGACGAGCTGACCGACATGCTGGCCGGGCTCGACCGGCTGGAGGCGGACGTCGCCGACGGCTCCTTCGTCGGCACCATCGCCGACGAGGACGTGCACACCGCCCTGGAGCGGGGACTGCTGGAGCGCCTCGGCCCCGACCTCGGCGGCAAGCTGCGCGCCGGCCGCTCCCGCAACGACCAGGTCGCGACCCTCTTCCGCATGTACCTGCGTGACCACGCCCGTGTCATCGGCGGCCTCATCGCCGAACTCCAGGACGCGCTGGTCAGCCTGGCCGAGGCCCACCCGGACGTGGCGATGCCCGGCCGCACCCACCTCCAGCACGCCCAGCCGGTGCTGTTCGCCCACCACGTCCTCGCGCATGTGCAGTCGCTGTCGCGCGACGCCGAGCGGCTGCGTCAGTGGGACGAGCGCACGGCGGTCTCCCCGTACGGCTCCGGCGCCCTCGCCGGCTCCTCCCTCGGCCTCGACCCGGAGGCGGTCGCGAAGGACCTCGGCTTCGAGCACGGCAGCTCGGGCAACTCCATCGACGGCACGGCCTCCCGCGACTTCGTCGCCGAGTTCGCCTTCATCACCGCGATGATCGGGGTGAACCTCTCCCGGATCGCCGAGGAGGTCATCATCTGGAACACGAAGGAGTTCTCCTTCGTCACGCTCCACGACGCGTTCTCCACCGGCTCGTCGATCATGCCGCAGAAGAAGAACCCGGACATCGCCGAGCTGGCCCGGGGCAAGTCCGGCCGCCTCATCGGCAACCTGACCGGCCTCATGGCGACCCTGAAGGCCCTCCCGCTCGCCTACAACCGCGACCTCCAGGAGGACAAGGAGCCGGTCTTCGACTCCATCGACCAGCTGGAGGTCCTCCTGCCCGCCTTCACCGGGATGATGGCCACCCTCACCGTCCACCGCGAGCGCATGGAGGAACTGGCCCCCGCAGGCTTCTCCCTCGCCACCGACATCGCCGAGTGGCTGGTCAAGCAGGGCGTGCCGTTCCGGGTGGCGCACGAGGTCGCCGGCGAGTGCGTCAAGGTCGCCGAGTCCGAGAACAAGGAGCTCGACGAGCTGACGGACGAACAGTTCGCCAAGATCTCCGCCCACCTCACCCCCGAGGTCCGCACGGTCCTCAACGTCCCCGGCGCCCTCGCCTCCCGCAACGGCCGCGGCGGCACGGCCCCCTCCGCGGTCGCCACCCAGCTGGCGGAGGTCAAGGAGAACCTGGCCGTCCAGCACGCCTGGGCGACGGCGAAGCAGGGCTGACGCCGACGCCGGTCGCCCCGGCACCGCACAACCAAGGTCATCGCGGGTTACGTTGGTCGCAAGCCGTAAGGAGCCGACCGAACGGAGCCCGCGATGCCCTTCGCGCGACTGGCCTCAGCGACCACCCCCACCTGCCACATCGGACTCGGCCTCGCAGCCGTCGGCCGCCCCGGCTACATCAACCTCGGCCGGGACGAGGACCTCGGACCCGACCGCGGCGTCGAGGCGCTGCGCACCCGCACCCACGAACTCCTCGACGCCGCCTACGCGCAGGGCGTCCGCTACGTCGACGCGGCCCGCTCCTACGGCCGCTCCGAGGAGTTCCTCGCCGACTGGCTGAAGGCCCGCCCCGACATCGACGACATCGTCGTGGGCAGCAAATGGGGTTACACCTACACCGCCGACTGGACCACCGACGCCGAGCACCACGAGGTCAAGGACCACGGCGTCGCCACGTACGAGCGGCAGCGCGCCGAGACCGCCGAGCTGCTCGGCGACCGGCTCGACCTCTACCAGATCCACTCGGTGACCCCGGACAGCCCGGCCCTCACCGACAAGGAACTCCACGCCAAGCTGGCCGAAGCGGCCGCCCAGGGCATCACGATCGGTTTCTCCACGAGCGGCCCGGCGCAGGCCGACGCCATCCGGGCCGCCCTCGCCGTGACGGTCGACGGCGAGCCCCTCTTCCGCACCGTCCAGTCGACGTACAACGCGCTGGAGACCTCCGCCGCCCCCGCCCTCGCCGAGGCGCACGACGCCGGGCTCACCGTGATCGTCAAGGAGGGCATGGCCAACGGCAGGCTCGCCGAGCCGCACGCGCCGGACGCGCTGCGAGCCGTGGCCGCGGAGACGTCCCTCGGCTGCGACGCGGTCGCCCTCGCGCTGATCCTCCGCCAACCATGGGCGGGCGTCGTGCTGTCCGGTGCCGCCACCGTCCACCAGCTCGCCTCCAACCTGCACGCGGCGGTCGTGGACCTGGACGACGACCAGCTGACCCGGCTCGAGACGCTCGTCGAGGAGCCGCGCACCTACTGGGAGAAGCGCGGCCAACTGCCCTGGCACTGAGCGGCACGGGCTGAGCGGCACGGGCTGAGCGGCCAGGGGCTGAGCGGCACGGGCTGAGCGGCGCGCCGTCGCAGGCTGGCAGTACGCCGGTCGAGCGGTGCGCCGACCTCAAGCCACGCACACCTGAGACGTGAGACATACATGCCCGTGCTGAGACAAGAATGTCTCACGTGGTCTATGGTTGTCTCATGGCTGTCGACCGTGACCACGTGCTGCGCAGTGCCGCGGCCCTGCTGACCCGTAAATCCACCGCGACCATGGACGAGGTTGCCAAGGCCGCCGGGATCAGCCGGGCCACGCTGCACCGTCACTTCGCGGGGCGGGACGCACTCGTCCTGGCGCTGGAGGCGCTCGGCATCGCGGAGTGCGAGACCGCGCTGGACGCGGCCCGCCTCGACGACGGCCCGGCGCGCGACGCCGTACGACGCCTCGTGCGCGAGATCGAACCGGCCGCGGGCCTGCTCGCCTTCCTCTACACCGAGAACCAGCTGTTCGAGGGGGAGGGGCAGAACGAGGGCTGGGCCAGGATCGACGACCGCGTCGCGGCCCTGTTCAGACGAGGTCAGGCAGCCGGAGAGTTCCGCATCGACCTGACGCCGGCCTGGCTCACCGAGGCGCTGTACGGCCTGCTGGCCTCCGGCGCCTGGGCGGTGTCGGAGGGCCGGGTCGCCGGCAAGGACTTCACCCACATGATCGTCGAGCTGTTGCTCGGCGGCGCACTACGGAGAGAGGAATCATGACCAGCACCCTGCAGCCGGCGTCCACGACCGAGGCGGTGAAGCGGCCGGGCCGTTGGCTCGCGCTGTGCGTCCTCGTGCTCGCCGTGCTGCTGGTGGCCGTCGACGCGACCGTCCTCGGTCTCGCGACCCCCTACATAAGCGAGGACCTCAAGCCCTCGGGCACGCAGCTGCTCTGGATCGGTGACGTCTACTCGTTCGTCATCGCGGGCCTGCTGGTCTCGGCCGGCAGCCTCGGCGACCGTATCGGCCGCAAGAAGCTGCTGCTGATCGGCGCCACGGCGTTCGGCGCCATATCCGTGCTCAACGCCTATGCGACGACGCCCGAGATGATGATCGTCGCGCGGGCGCTGCTCGGCGTCGCGGGCGCGACCCTGATGCCCGCCACCCTCGCCCTGATCCGCAACCTCTTCCACGACCCGCGGGAACGCAGCCTCGCCATCGGCATCTGGGGTGCCACCGCCTCCGCCGGAACCGCGGTCGGTCCCGTCGTCGGCGGATTCCTGCTGGAGCACTTCTGGTGGGGCTCGGTCTTCCTGATCAACCTGCCCGTGATGATCGTGCTGGTCCTCGTCGGTAGCAAGCTGCTTCCCGAGTCCCGCCACCCGAACCCCGGCCCGTGGGACCTGCTCAGCGTCGGCCTGTCCCTCGTCGGCATGATCGGTGTGGTGTACGCCGTGAAGGAGATCGCCAGCCACGGCATCGACGGCAACGCGCTCGCCGCGGGCCTGTTCGGCGTCGCCGCCCTGTTCTTCTTCGTGCGCCGTCAACTGGCCCTGCCGCAGCCGCTGCTGGACATGCGTCTGTTCCGGGACCGTGGGTTCTCGGGCGCCGTCCTCGCCGACCTGCTGACCGTGTTCGGCCTGTCCGGCCTCGTCTTCTTCCTCTCCCAGTACCTGCAACTCGTCCAGGGAAGGCGGCCCTTCGAAGCGGGCCTCGCGGAACTCCCCGCCGCCGTGGGCGCGGTGGTGGCCGGTCTGATCGCGGGCCGCACGGCCCGGCGCTTCTCGGTACGGGCCGTCGTCGCCGGCGGCCTGGCGTCGACCGGCCTGGCGCTGGGCGTCCTGACGGTGATCGACGAGTCCACCGGCTATCCGCTGCTGGGAGCCGCCCTCCTGGTCGTCGGCGTCGGCGCGGGCTTCTCCTTCACGGTGACCGCCGACGTCATCCTCTCCTCGGTACCCAAGGAGCAGGCCGGAGCGGCCTCAGCGGTCTCCGAGACGGCATACGAACTCGGCGCGGCCCTCGGCATCGCCCTGCTCGGCTCGATCGTGACCGGCGTCTACCGGGGCTTCGCCGCACCGGCGGGCACCCCGGCCGGGGCCCACGAGTCGCTCGGCGGGGCGGTGGAGGTGGCCGCCGGCCTCCCGTCGGAGCGGGCCGAGGCCCTGCTCGCATCGGCCCGGGAGTCCTTCGTCGACGGCCTCACGCTCGCGGCCGGAGTGGGAGCGGCCATCCTGCTGGCAACGGCGGCCGCGGCCTGGTTCATGCTGCGGGGGCAACGGCTCGACAGCAAGGCCTAGATCGGGTGCAGATCCCGTCGGGGAAAGCCAGGGCGCCGTCGCGGCCGTGAACCACTGCGGCGCCCTGGCGCACGATCGTGCCTTGGCGCACGGCCCACGAGCCCCCTCCGACAGCCCTAGCGCGGTCGCATCAGAGCGAGGTCCTCGCCCCACGCGTCCAGCACGCCGCCGTGCCCGGCTGCTCGCGCCGCCGCCTCGACACGGGCGAAGAGCTGCCGTTGCAGGGAGACGTCGCCGGTGGTCGAGACGTGCTCCACGGCACGAAGCAACACGGTGGTGTCCCAGCCCGGCAGCGGGTGCCGGCCGAGCTCCCACTCCAGGTACTTGTTGTACGGGCGGGGGCGACGGTCGAGAGCGAAGAGCAGTTCGAGCAGAAACCGCACGCTGTCGGCGGCGTCGAGACGCGCGGCGAGTGCCTGGCCGTCCCGGTGGTTCTTGACGGAGCGGTAGAGAGAGTTGGCGTAGGCGTCGAGCCGACCGCCGACGGCCCGGAACGCCTCGTCGGCGTCCAGTCGGGCCTTGTCGGCGAGGATCCGGGCGATGCCTCCGTCGAGGCGGTCGAGCACGATCCGGGCGCGGGCGAGGGCGTAGCGCTCGAAACCGGGCATGCCGGCCGCCCGGAAGGCTTCGAGGGAGAGGACGACGAGGTCCAGCTCGGGGGTGCGATGGCCCGTGAACCGGGTGAGATCGCTTGTCGCCTCATCGGCGAGGACCACGTACAGGTCGTGGTCGGAGTGCTCGGTGCTCATGCCGTCATGAGCCCGCGAGCCCTTGAGGACGAGGCCGACGACGGCTGGATCGGCGCCGGCGAGCCGGACGAACGCGTCGTAGGTGAGCGTCTGCTGCACGGTCATGGTGCGGATCTCCGGTGGTGTGACGACGGGTATGCCTGCGGGACGGCCCCCGTCAGGGAGCCGCCCCGCACCGTCTGCGGCAGCACACGGCTGCCGCCCGGAAGATCAACGCACACCGGGACCCTACCGCCCCTCCGGGCGCCGGGTAAGGGGTCCTTTCACTATGAGCGTCCGATCAGGTCGCGTGGTCCGGTGCCGTGCATAGCAAGGCACCGGAAGGTCCTCGTAGCGGAGCTAACAGGACCTCTGGGCAACGCGGCGAGGTGCGGTGCCAGACCGCGCGACCCGGGCGGGCACAGTGAAAGGACCCCCAAGGCCCGGAAGACGCCGGAGGACTCCCGGCGTCCTCGTCACGAAGCTCGGGGAGTTACGCCGCTTCCTTCGCCTTGGACGCGTACATGTCCACGTACTCCTGCCCGGAAAGCCGCATGACCTCGGCCATCACCGAGTCGGTGACCGCCCGCAGCACATACCGGTCCCGGTCCATCCCCTCGTACCGGGAGAACTCCATCGCCTCGCCGAACCGCACCGTCACCCGGTGCGGCCGGGGCAGCCCCGCACCCCCCGGCTGGATCTTGTCCGTGCCGATCATGGCGAACGGAACGACCGGAGCGCCGGTCATCAGCGTCAGCCGGGCGATACCCGTACGTCCCCGGTACAACCGGCCGTCGGGCGACCTCGTGCCCTCGGGGTAGATGCCGAACACCTTGCCCTCGTCGAGGATGCGCCGCCCGGTCATCAGGGCGGCGACACCGCCGCGTCCGCCGTCGCGGTCGACGGGGATCATGCCGACGCCGGTGAAGAACCACGCCATCAGCCGCCCCTTGAGGCCCTTGCCGGTGACGTACTCGTCCTTGCCGATGAAGCAGACCTGGCGGTCGCAGACCAGCGGCAGGATCATCGAGTCGATGAAGGTCAGATGGTTGCCGGCGAGGATCACCGGGCCGTCACCCGGAATGTGCTCCGCACCCTCCACCCGGGGGCGGAACATCAGGCGCATGATCGGTCCGAGCACTGCCTTGATGAGCGCGAAGCGGGACAACAGGCCCTCCCATGTCAAGGTTCCGGAACAAGTCTGTGCAGGTGAGGACGATACTCCCGCCCCCGAGGCCGGCGCACATCGGTTCACCGAGTGGATACGCACTGTTGACATACCTTTACCTGCGGTATCGCCTGGATGGCGGACGCCCGCCGCCCCGGACCATGTGACGGACATCGCGCCAGACATCCGACACTCCGTCAAACTCCGCCACTCTCATGACACAAGGCGTCACCCGTGTGTTCGGTACCAGGTCTCCCTACGGTCACCTCGCGGCACCTACGATCAACCCGGTTTGACAGGTGCAGGGCACAGCGGTGGGAGGAGCCGACATGGGGACGCAGGAGTCGCGTCAGTCGCAGGACCCGAACGAGCAGGGGCGCGGAACGGGCAGGCGGGCGCTGCTCGGGGCGGCGGTGCTCGGCGCGGGCGGAGCCGTCCTCGGGCTGCCGGCCACGGCGAGAGCGGACGAGGCGAAGGCGGCCGGCGCGTCGTCGCACGGCGGCTACCGGAGCCTGCCGGTGCCGACGGTCATCGCGCACCGAGGGGCCAGCGGCTACCGCCCGGAGCACACCATCGGCTCGTACCAGCTGGCCCTCGACATGGGCGCGCACGTCATCGAACAGGACCTCGTGCCCACCAAGGACGGCCACCTGGTGTGCCGTCACGAGAACGACATCACCGGCACGACCGACGTGGCGGCCCACCCGGAATTCGCCGACCGCAGGACCACGAAGGTCGTCGACGGCGTCTCCTACACCGGCTGGTTCACCGAGGACTTCACCCTCGCCGAGCTGAAGACCCTGCGCGCCAAGGAACGCATCCCCGGCACCCGGCAGGAGAACACGCTCTACGACGGCCGCTGGGCGATCCCCACCTTCGAAGAGGTCCTGCGCTGGGCCGACAAGGAGGGCAAGCGGCGTGGTCGGCGGATCTGGCTGCACGTCGAGACCAAGCACCCCACCTACTTCCGCAAGCTGGGTCTCGGTCTGGAGGAGCCGCTCGCCAACCTGCTGCGCAAGTACGACCGCCACCGGAAGAACTCGCCGGTCTTCCTGCAGTCGTTCGAGCCGAGCAGCATCCAGCGCCTCAACCGCCTGGTGGACAGCCCCCTCGTCGTCCTGCTGTCCGGCGCCGCCACCCGCCCCTGGGACTTCGTCGAGGCCGGTGACCCACGCACCGTCGCCGACCTGGTCAAGCCCGAGGGTCTGGCGTGGATCGCCTCCTACGCCAACGGCATAGGCCCCACCCTCGACCTGATCATCCCGCGCGACTCGGGCGGCCGGCTCACCACGCCCACCACCCTTGTCGCGGACGCGCACGCCAAGGGCCTGATCCTGCACCCCTACACCATGCGCAACGAGAACAGCTTCCTGCCCGCCGACTTCCGCAGGGGCACCGACGCCAACGCCTACGGCGACGCCTTCGGCGCGTTCAAGGTGTACTTCGAGACGGGCATCGACGGCATCTTCACCGACAACCCGGACACGGGCCTGCTGGCCCACGCGGACTTCGTCGGCGACTGACCCGCGGCCCCGGAGCCTCCTCGGGGAGCCTCCTCGGGGAGCCCCCCCCGGTGCCTCCACGTCAACCGATGCACCGCATGCACCGATTGGGGTGACACCCCGCCGCCCCGGCAACCCCCTGCCGGGGCGGCGGCGTCCCGGGGCATATGACACCCGAGATGCTCGCCACCCTCCGCCCCCAGCTCGTCGCCGAGGTGTCGGCCGAGGCGTACGCGGCCGGCACCGAGGAGGGAGACCTGGAGCAGGCGGTCTGGCTGCGTCTGCTGGAACGTCTCGACACCGACGGCCCGCCCAGCGATCCCGAGAGCTGGCTGCGCAGCGCCGTCCGCTTCGAGGCCCGCCTCAGCCGCCGCGCGGCCAGGATCGAACAGCCGTATGGTGCGGAGCCCGTCGACGTCCACGCGCCCGGTCCGGAACAGCTGGCGCTCACCGCGGCCCGCCGCCGGGCCCTGTACGCCGCCGTCCGCCGGCTTCCCGGCCGCTGCCCCCGGCTGCTCGCGGCCCTGCTCTCACCACGGGACCTCACATATCGCGAGATCGCGGGCGAGTTGGGTATCTCACAGGGCAGTCTCGGTCCGGAACGTTCCCGATGTCTGGGATGTCTGAGGCGATTGCTGGCGGCGGAGGTTGCGGCACGCGAACCGCGGGGATAGGAGTGAGGGACAACAGGTGAGCAGGTGAGCGGGAGGCATGCACACATGGGCATGAGCGTGACCATCTCGGTGGCGACCGAGCAGGACGCCGAGCAGATCTTCAGGCTGCAGTACCTGTGCTTCCAGAGTGAGGCCGCGCTGTACGGCAACTACCGCATCGATCCGCTCGTCCAGACCCTCGACTCGGTCCGCGAGGAGGTCGCCTCGGACTGCGTGTTCGTGGCCCGCCTCGGCGAAGAGGTGGTCGGCTCCGTACGCGGCGCCCTCGGCGAGGACGGCGCCGCCTCCATCGGCAAGCTCTGCGTCCATCCGCGCCTCCAGGGCCACGGCATCGGCGCGCGCCTGCTCCGTGCGGCCGAGTCGGCTCTCGTGGAGGAGCACGGGGCCACCAAGTTCCGCCTCAGCGCCGGCCACCGCAGCGAGAGCAACCTCCGGTTGTACCGCCGCGTGGGCTACCAGGCGGTCGGCACGAGCCAGGGGCGCGACGGCGTACCGATGGTGATCCTGGAGAAGCCGGCCCAGGCGTACGTGGCGACGGCCTGACGGCCACCCGTGGAGGTGCGGGGACCGGCTGTGAGCGGCCATGGACGGCACGCGGCCGCCTGACGGACCTCAGGCGGCGTTCCCGTCACGCGCGCTCTTCCGCAACCAGTACATCGCGGTGATCGGCAGGATCACCGGGATGAACAGATAGCCGATCCCGTAGTCCGACCACACCGTCTTGTCCGGGAACGCCGAAGGCTCGACCAGCGTCCAGGTCCCCACGATCAGCACCCCCGCCAGCTCGACCGCGCAGCACACCCGTGCCGCCTTCCGGGCGAACTCCCCGCCCCGCACCAGCGAGTAGGTGATGAACCCGTACACGACGCCCGCGACCGCGGAGAGCGAGTAGGCGAGCGGCGCGTGCTCGAACTCGGTGGAGATCTGGACGACGGACCGCGACACCGCGCCGACGACCATCACGCCGTAGAGCCAGACGAGCAGCATGCCGGGCCCGCCGATGAGACGGGTCCGCTTCGTCTCCCGCGGCTCGTCGTTCTTCTCCCGCTGCTTGTCGTCCGTGGCCGCCACCTCAGCCTCCCCAGATGTCGTAGAGCCGTACCTGCAGCACCGCGAGCACCACGCCGCCCGCCGCGACGGTCACGCTGCCCCACCGGGTGCGCTCCGCCAGGGACATGAACCCCGCCACCGGGATACAGGCGAAGGACCCGAGCAGATAGGAGACGAAGATCGTGGTGCCCTGCTCCGGCTTCTCGCCGCGGGCCAGCAGCACGATCCCGACCGCCAGCTGCACCAGGGTCAGCACCGTCACCACGGCCATCCCGATGAAGTGCCAGTCCTTGGTCGGCTGGTCCCGGTACGCGGCCCAGCCGCACCACGCGGCGAGCAGAAGTGCGGCGACGGCGGTCGCCACCGTCAGGGCAACAAGCATGCCGCGACCCTAGTACGGCGAAAAACGCCCGCCGTCGCCGACCCCGGGCGATGGCGCGCCCGCGCCGGGCGCGGTGGCATTCGACACAGTGGCCGTTGCCCAGAGAATGGACAACGCCGACGTGACCTGCAGCTCTGCCTTTCTGGTCTGTCCAGTATGCGGACAGCCGGCCCTCGCCCCCGACATGCGTCTGCTTTACTGATCTCATGACCACGACGAGCTGCCGCATCTGCGCGACCGAGGCGACCAGGACGCCCGGTGCTCGTTGTATGTGTCGAATGTGCGCCTTCTAGAGGGCCCCCGCACCACCCCCTGAGCCATGGGGGTACCCCCGCTCGAGCCAAGCCGAGAGTGGGGAGCCCCGAAGCGAGCACCTGTGGCACGTCCGTACGCCTCACGCCGTACGTGACCTTCATGCCCCGCGCACACCTTTGTCTCTCGTACCCGGGCACATCCACGCCCGCGTACTCGACAGTGATGGAAACCCAGTGATCACCACATCGGGCCTGACCAAGGTCTACCGCAGCCGCGGCCGCGAGATCACCGCCCTCGACGGCGTCGATCTGCACGTACGCGAGGGCGAGGTGTACGGCGTGATCGGCCAGTCCGGCGCCGGCAAGTCCTCGCTGATCCGCTGCGTCAACCTCCTCGAACGACCCACCTCCGGCACCGTCACGGTCGCGGGCCAGGACCTCACCGCCCTGGCGGGGCGGGGCCCCCGCGCCGGCCGGGAACTGCGCAGGGCGCGCAGCCGTATCGGCATGGTCTTCCAGCACTTCAACCTGCTGTCCACCCGCACCGTCCAGGACAATGTCGAACTGCCGCTGGAGATCCTCGGCACGTCCGGCAAGGAGCGTTCCCGCAAGGGCCTGGAACTGCTCGACCTCGTCGGCCTCGCCGACAAGGCCCAGGCCTACCCGGCCCAGCTCTCCGGCGGTCAGAAGCAGCGCGTCGGCATCGCCCGCGCGCTGGCCGGCGACCCGAAGGTGCTCCTCTCCGACGAGGCCACCAGCGCCCTCGACCCGGAGACGACACGCTCGATCCTGACGCTGCTGCGCGACCTGAACCGGCAGCTGGGCCTGACCGTCCTGCTCATCACGCACGAGATGGACGTCGTCAAGTCGATCTGCGACTCGGCGGCCCTCATGGAGAAGGGCCGCGTCGTCGAGTCCGGCACCGTCGGCGAACTGCTCGCGACCCCCGGCTCCGAACTGGCCTCCGCGCTCTTCCCGGTCACCGGCGAGGCGTCCGGCGACGACCGCACCGTCCTCGACGTCACCTTCCAGGGCGAGACGGCCACCCAGCCGGTCATCTCGCAGCTCTCCCGCACCTACAACATCGACATCTCGATCCTCGGCGCCGCCATCGACACCGTCGGCGGGCTCCAGATCGGCCGCATGCGCATCGAACTGCCCGGCCGTTACGAGGACAACGTCGTCCCGATCGGTTTCCTGCGCGAGCGGGGCCTGCAGATCGACGTCCTCGGGCGCGCCGGCCAGGAGTCCGTTCTCGCGAAGGAAGGTGTCAGGTGAACTGGACCGAGATGCGGCCCCTGCTGGAGCAGGCGTGTGCCGACACCTTGTACATGGTCGGCTGGTCCACGCTGATCGCGGTCGCCGGCGGACTCCCGCTCGGCCTGCTGCTCGTCCTCACCGAGCGCGGCGGACTCCTGCAGAACGTCCTCGCCAACAAGGTCGTCGGGCAGATCGTGAACATCGCCCGCTCGCTGCCCTTCATCATCCTCATGGTCGCGCTGATGGGCTTCACCCGCTGGATCACCGGCTCGACCATCGGCCGTGAGGCCGCGATCGTGCCACTCGCCATCGGCGCCATCCCGTTCTTCGCGCGCCTCGTCGAGACGGCCGTCCGCGAAGTGGACCGCGGGCTCGTCGAAGCCGTGCAGGCCATGGGCGGCAACACCTGGACCGTTGTTCGCAAGGTCCTCGTCCCGGAGGCCCTGCCCTCGCTGATCTCCTCCGCCACCACCACGGTCGTCGCCCTCATCGGCTACTCCGCCATGGCCGGCACCGTCGGCGCGGGAGGCCTCGGCGACATCGCCATCCGGTACGGCTACCAGCGCTTCGAGACCGACCTGATGTGGATCACCGTGGCGGTCCTCGCGGTCGTCATCTCCGTCATCCAGTTCGCCGGCGACTGCGCGGCCCGCGCCCTCCACCGCCGCGGCGGCCGCTCGGGAGCCGCCCCGAGGCTCCGGCTGCTGAAGGCCAGGGCTGCTGCCCCCGAGGTCACCAAGGTCTGACCCCGCATACCTCTCCCGGCACCCGCAGACCTCCCGTCCCACCCACGACGGGACAGCTCCACCCAAAAGGAAAGGCACTTTTCGTGCGTAACACCGCCAAGTTCACCACCGCCGTACTCGCCGCCGGAGCGCTCGCCTTCGGGCTCACCGCCTGCGGCTCCGGCGAGGCCGACACCGCGTCCGACAGCAGCGGACCGCTGGTCGTCGCCGCCAGCCCCACCCCGCACGCCGAGATCCTCACCTTCGTCAAGGACAACCTGGCGAAGAAGGCCGGCCTGGAGCTGGAGGTCAAGGAGTTCACCGACTACGTCCTGCCGAACACGGCCACCGAGGACGGCTCCGTGGACGCCAACTACTTCCAGAACCAGCCCTACCTCGACGACTTCAACAAGAAGCGGGGCACCCACATCGTGCCCGTCGTCACCGTGCACCTGGAGCCGCTCGGCCTCTACTCCGACAAGGTCAAGAGCAAGAACGACCTGAAGACGGGCGCCACCATCGCCGTCCCGAACGACACGGTCAACGAGGCGCGGGCCCTCAAGCTCCTCGACGCCGCCGGGATCATCAAGCTCAGGGACGGCGCGGACAACGCGGCGACCCCCGCCGACATCGCCGAGAACCCGAAGAAGATCGCGTTCAAGGAACTGGAGGCGGCCCAGACCCCGCGCTCCCTGGAGGACGTCGACGCGGCCGTCATCAACGGCAACTACGCCATCGAGGCCGACCTGTCGCCCGCCGACGACGCCCTCGCGGTGGAGCCCGCCAAGGACAACCCGAACGGCAACTTCCTCGCCGTGAAGGAAGGCGGCGAGGACGACCCGCGCGTGAAGAAGCTGGCGAAGCTCCTCACCTCTCCCGAGGTGAAGAAGTTCATCGAGGACAAGTGGAGCAACGGCTCGGTCCTCCCGTCCTTCTGACCGTCCCGCTGAATCGGCGGCACGTATACGGCGTATCGCCACGCATGGGGTCCGCTCCCTCACAGGGAGTGGGCCCCGTGGTGCGATCCAGTGCTTTCATGCTGCATGCTGGGCAGTTCAGCAGCCCCCAAAGGTTTCGAAGGTTACGGAGCGGCGCATGACGAGCACCTTTCCCGACATCTCCATCAGCACGGAGCGGTTGGTCCTGCGCCCGTTCGACGAGGACGACATCCAGGCGCTCACGGAGATGATGAACGACGAGCAGGTGATGGCCTGGACCGACGTCCCGCAGCCTTTCACCGAGGCCGGCGCCCGCAACTGGATCACCGAGTACGCGCCCACCGAACGCACCTCCGGCCGCGGCCTCGACCTCGCCGTCACCGAGTTCCTCACCCAGCGCCTGGTCGGCGTCATCCAGCTGACCAAGACCAACTGGCACGTCCGGTCCACCGAACTGTCGTACGTCGTCGCCCCCTGGGCACGTGGCGAGGGCTACGCTTCCGAAGCGGCCCTGGCCACCGCCCAATGGCTGTTCCGCGAGCAGAAGTTCGAACGGATCGAACTGCGCACCGCCGCCGACAACACCGCCTCCCAGCAGGTCGCGCAGAAGATCGGCTGTATCAGCGAGGGCGTCCTGCGCAACGCCTGCATAGCCCGCGCCCGCACCCCCGAGGACGGCTGGACCGAGGTGCGCACCGACTACATCGTGTGGAGCCTCCTCCCGGAGGACATCGAGGGCGTCAGCGAGGAACTGGCCGACAGCGGCGGTTTCGGCGCGTACTCGGACTGGAACTGACCACCCGCGGGTGCACACGGCCGCCGCCCGGCCGCCGGGCCCCGCCTCTTCACCAGGTACGCTCACGGGACCCCGTGCGGGCTTCCCTGACGAGCTGCGAAAACCTTCTGGAGACTGACGACGATGGCCGACCGGGTCACGGTGATCGGCTGGGACGGCTCCCCCCTGACCGCCGCGGCGCGCTCCGCCCTCGGCGCCGCCACGCTTGTCGCCGGCGCCGCCCACCATCTGGCCCTGCCCGAAGTACCCCCGGCCGCCGAGCGCATCCGGCTCGGCAGCGTCGCCCTCGCCGCCCGCCGTATCGCCGCCCATCGTGGCACGGCGGTGGTCCTCGCCGACGGCGATCCCGGCTTCTTCGGAGTCGTCCGCACGCTCCGGGCCCCCGAGTTCGGCCTGGAGGTCGAGGTCGTCCCCGGTGTCTCCTCCGTGGCCGCCGCCTTCGCCCGCGCCGGAATGCCCTGGGACGACGCCCAGGTGGTCGTCGCGCACCGTCGTACGCTCCGGCGCGCCGTGAACGTGTGCCGCGCCCACACCAAGGTCGCCGTGCTCACGTCACCCGGCGCCGGACCCGCCGAACTCGGCCTGCTCCTCGAAGGAGTTCACCGCACCTTCGTGATCTGTGAGGAACTCGGCACCGAACGCGAACGCGTCACCGTCGTCACCTCCGACAAGGCGGTCGACCACACCTGGCGCGACCCCAACCTCGTCATCGTCATCGGCCCGGCGGGCACGACCGAGGGTGGTGGCTGGGTCGCCGGCCGCGACCCCGGCGCCGGTCCCCGCGGCTGGTCCCTGCCCGCCGACGTCCACGGCGGTGCACTGGGCGAGGGGGAGGGCCGGCTGCTGCGCTCGGCCCAACTGGCCGGCCTCGGACCACGGGTGGGTGACCTCGTCTGGGACATCGGCTCCGGGAGCGGCGCCTTCGCCACGGAGGCGGCCCGCTGCGGCGCCGCTGTCATCGCCGTCGACCGCGACCCCGAGGCCTGCGGCCGTACGGCCCTCGCCGCCCGCCGCTTCGGCGTGCAGCTCCAGGTGGTCCACGGCGTCGCCCCGCACATCCTGGAGAACCTGCCCGAACCCGACGTCGTGCGCATCGGCGGCGGGGGAGCGGCGGTGGTCTCCGCCGTCGCCGACCGGCGCCCCCAGCGCATCGTCACCCACGCGCTCACCCGCCCCGCCGCCGAGCGCGTCGGGCGCGACCTGACCGAACACGGGTACGACGTTGAGTGTGAGTTCGTGCAGTCCGTCGAACTCGACACGAGGGTCTGGACGGAGCGGGAACGGAGCGTCGCGTTCCTGCTCAGCGGGACTTTGCCCGATCGTTCCCAGTGATCCGGTTGTCGTACCGGCGCGGTAGGCTGGCCGACTGTCGTACCGCGCTCCGGCATCCGGCACTTCGTCGGTCAATGTCCGGAAAACGCGCCCGTTTTGAGGGCGTGTGTGGTACGGCGGAACCGGAGGACGCGCAACGTGGCGCAGTCCACAGCGGACCGTCGCCGATCAAGCTGTCGCGACGGCGGGGCGACCGCGACAATGGCCATCGAATGGCTTTGTCGACTTGAAGGCGGGTCGTCACGTGCCGCTGGGCACGCACGCTCGTTCTCCACATGTGGAACGGTCGGTGCGCCGTTCCGGGCCAGCTGGCATAGAGGCACTAACCGATGGGCGAGGGGTACGCATGACCGACACCGGCCAGGTCCCGGGCGAGGGGCAGCCGGAGAGCGCAGGCATGGTGGAACAGCCGGGCGTCGCCGCCCCGGATGCGTACACCTACCTCTCCGAGCCCCCCGTCGAGGACGACGAGCTGCTGCTGCCGGGTGCCCAGGGCGCATGGGGCAACGAAGTGCCCCCACCCGCCCCCGAACCCGTCGTGCAGGTCGTCCATGAGCCCGGTCCGCACGAGACGTCCGGCCGGGACAGCGGCTCGATCGACCTCGGAGCCGTGCGCCACACCGTCGCCACTCCGGTCCCGCAGCCGCCGGTGGCCCGCCGACCGCTGCACCTCGGCCCGCCCACTCCGGACGCCTCCGCCAGCCCGGTCCGCTCGCTCGCCGACCGCGGCCCCGCCGGAGCCCCCGTCCCGCCCGGTGCAGTGCGTCAGCCCGGCCCGCCCACCACCGGACCCGAGTACCTCGATGTGCCCCCGCAGGGCGTGGCCCCGTGGGGCACCCCTGTGGCCGCGGCCGTGACGGCACAGACCGCGCCCGCCGCCCAGGGCCAGGCCGCAGAAACGGTCGTTCCGCAGGAAGTGCCGGCCGTCGTCGCCGAGACGCCGCAGGTGCGGGAGCCTGCGCAGGTCACGGACGTGGCGCAGGACGCCGAAGCCCTGCATGACGCCCAGGACGCCGCCTACGCCCAGGCTCAGGAAGCGGCGGTCGCCCAGTTCTCCACCGGTCAGGTGCAGGTCGCGGAAGCCGTCGCCCAGGCCGCCGCCCCGCAGCCGGCCGAGGCGCCGCCCGTTCCTGAGGCGGCCGTGATCCAGCCCGTCGGCGAGTCCTTCGAGCCCCAGCCTCCCGCTGAGGCCCCCGAGACTCAGCCGGCCGCCGAGGCCCAGCCCGCCCCCGAGGCTCAGCTCGTCGCCGAGGAGGCGCCCGCCGCCGAGACGCAGTCGGCTGGCCCCGCCGTCGAGGACCAGCCGGTCGTGGAGCCCGCCCCCGTCGCCGAGGCCCCGCAGAACCCCGAGCCGGTGGAGACGGCACCCGAGGCGCAGGCACCGCAGGAGGCCGCGCCCGTCGTCCCGGGTGCTTCCGAGCCGTCCGTCGTCGGCACCCCCACGGAGTCGGCCCTCGACGCACTCGTGGCCCGGGACGCCCAGGTTCCGCCCGCCACGCCCTTCCCGCCCGCCGCCCAGGGCCCGGAGCCGATCCAGGCCCAGGTACCCGCCGACGCTCGGGACGTCTCCCCGGTCGCGCAGCAGCCCGACGCCGCCGCGCCCGTGGACGCGTCCGCCGCGCCGCAGGCGGAGGCCGGGACCCCGGCACCGGAGGCCGTGTCGGTCGACGCGGCCGAGCCGCCCACCGAGACCCCTGACCCGCAGGCGGCGCCCGCCGCCCGGGAGGAGCAGGCAGCCCCCGCGGCTCCGGTGGACGAGACGGCCGCCCCCGCTGGTGAGCAGCCCGCGGCTGACGTGCCTGCGGAGCCGGCCGCCGAGGAGGCCGCGCTCGCCGGGGACGCGCAGCAGCAGCCGGACGCGCCGAACGCCCCGGACGCCCAGAAGGCGGCGGAGCCGCAGGAGCCGCAGCCGGCCGACGCTCCGGCAGCCGACGCTCAGCCGGCCGAGCCCTCGGCGGCGCAGCCCGCTCAGCCGGAGCCGCAGGAGACCGCGGCCGAACAGGTCGCTGCTGAGCAGCCCGCTGCCGAGGCGGCGCGGACGCCGGAGCCCGCGCAGCCGCAGCCCCCCGTGCAGGGCCCCCAGGCCACCGAACCGGTCGCCCTCGCCGAAGACGCCGCCGAGCAGGCACCCCAGGTCTCCGAGGCCGCCGTCCAGCCGTCGGAGACCGGGACGGAGGTCGCGGACGCGACCGTGGAAGCACAGGAGGCGGACCAGCCCGGCGAGACCGCTCCCGCCGCGCCCGTCGCCGCCGAGGAGCCGCCCGCCGAGGAGGCTCCCGCGCAGTCCGCCGAGCCGGTCACCGAGGAGTCTGCCGCGCAGTCTGCCGAGCCCGTCGCCCCCGAGGCCGTCGCCCCCGAGGCCGTCGCCCCCGAGGCCGGGGCCGCCGAGGCCCCCCAGGCCGTGGTGGGCTCCCAGGTGGACGCGCCCCAGGGCGCCGTCCTCCAGCCCATGCCTGGGTCCACCGGCGACACCCCGCACGGGGACGAGGCCCATGAGGCCGACGCCGAGCAGCCGACGGGCGAGTCCGTGCCGGAGGAGGGCTCGTTGCCCACCACTCCGCACCCGGCCCCGACCCCGCCCCAGGGCATGGCCGTACCGCCGGTGCCCACCGACGACCGGTCGACGCCCGCCACCGCGCAGGCGCCCGGAGAGACCGCTGACGAGGCACCGGAGCGGGAGCCCGCGGCGGAACCCGTCGCCATGGTGCCCGCCCCCCGCGACTCCGAGGCCGAGACGATCGTCGTACCGCAGCCGGTCGCCGCCGCGGCCGGGGCGCAGCCCGACGTCGTCCAGAACGCGGAGGACCTGGACACCCGGGCCGCCGACCAGGAGGACGGCGAGGAGGCCGAGGCAGTGGAAGCAGCCGACGAGAGCGTGGCCCCGGTGGACGAGGCATCCGAAGACGGGCAGGAAGAGGTACGGCAGCCCACCGGCCCGGCAGCTCCGCCCTACGACGACGCCGAGCGCGAGGCCGTCCTCAAGGTCATGCGCGAGCGCCGTGACATCCGCAACGGCTTCCGCAGCGACCCCATCCCGCACGACGTCCTCCTCCGCGTCCTGGAGGCCGCCCACACGGCGCCCTCCGTCGGCCACTCCCAGCCCTGGGACTTCGTCGTCATCCGCTCCGCCGAGACCCGCCGGACCATGCACGAACTGGCCCAGCGCCAGCGTGAGGCGTACGCCAAGTCGCTGCCCAAGGGCCGGGCGAAGCAGTTCAAGGAACTGAAGATCGAGGCCATCCTCGACACCCCGGTCAACATCGTGGTCACCGCCGACCCGACCCGCGGCGGCCGGCACACACTGGGCCGCCACACCCAGCCGCAGATGGCCCCCTACTCCTCGGCCCTCGCCGTCGAGAACCTGTGGCTCGCGGCCCGCGCCGAGGGCCTCGGCGTCGGCTGGGTCAGCTTCTTCGACGAGCGCGAGATGGTCCGCGCCCTCGGCCTGCCCGAGCACCTGGAGGTCGTGGCGTACCTGTGCGTCGGGTACGTCGACGAGTTCCCGGCGGAGCCCGAGCTGATGCAGGCGGGCTGGGCCAAGCGCCGCCCGCTGTCCTGGGTCGTCCACGAGGAGACGTACGGCCGCCGCGCCCTGCCCGGGGCCGAGCCGCACGATCTGCTCGCCGAGACCGTCGCCGGGATCCGCCCGCTGGACGCCAAGGCGCTCGGCGAGGCGTGGGAGCGGCAGAAGCGCATGACTAAGCCGGCCGGCGCGCTCGGCATGCTGGAGATCATCTCCGCCCAGCTGGCGGGCCTGTCCCGCCAGTGCCCGCCGCCCATCCCGGAGCCCGCCGCCGTCGCGATCTTCGCCGGGGACCACGGCGTCCACGCACAGGGCGTCACCCCCTGGCCGCAGGAGGTGACGGGCCAGATGGTCGCGAACTTCCTCGGCGGGGGAGCGGTCTGCAACGCGTTCGCCAACCAGGTGGGCGCCGAGGTCTGCGTCGTGGACGTGGGCGTGGCGAGCGACCTCCCGGCGACCCCCGGCCTGCTGCCGCGCAAGGTGCGCGCCGGTACGTCCGACATGACCACCGGTCCCGCGATGACCCGCGAGGAGGCCAAGAAGGCCATCGAGGTCGGGATCGAGACGGCCCGCGACCTGGTCGCCGCCGGGAACAAGGCCCTGCTGACGGGCGAGATGGGCATCGCCAACACCACGGCGTCCGCCGCCCTCATCTCGGTCTTCACCGGCGCCGACCCCGCCGAGGTCACGGGCCGGGGCACCGGCATCAACGACGAGACCCTCGCCCGCAAGACCGAGGTGGTCCGCCGGGCCATCGAGCTCCACCAGCCGGACCCCGCCGACCCCATCGGCGTCCTGGCCGCGATCGGCGGTTTCGAACACGCCGCGATCGTCGGTCTGCTCCTCGGCGGCGCCTCCCTCCGTACGCCGGTGATCCTCGACGGCGTCAGCGCCGGCGCCGCCGCCCTGGTCGCCCGAGCCATCGCCCCCGAGGTGCTCGCCGCGTGCATCGCGGGCCACCGCAGCGCCGAACCCGGCCATGTGGCGGCCCTGAAGAAGCTCGGCCTCCGCCCTCTGGTCGACCTCGACCTCCGTCTCGGCGAGGGCACCGGCGCCCTCCTGGCCCTGCCGGTCGTCCAGAGCGCGGCGCGGGCGATGCACGAGGTGGCGACCTTCGACTCGGCGGGGGTCACCGAGAAGTAGAAGGGGAGCGGGTGACGGGCATCCCGATACCCGCCGCCGGGGTTGCGGACGGTCGTTCCGCACGGCGGAGCGGGTGTGGGCACACCTCCCACCGGGCAGCGCACCCGGGGCCCCGCGGCCCCGGGAAGGGGCGCGCGCGGGGGAGACAAATCCCACCCCACCCCCGCCGCCTCCTCTCACGCACCTTAAAATCCGCACGTCAGGGGCCGCTCCAACGCCGCAGGGGCTCCGTCTCGCACCTCCGCCGCAAGAGGAGCCGCACCCTCATGGCCGAACACCCCGCCTACCCTGTGGGCCTCCGCCTCACCGGCCGCAAGGTCGTCGTCCTCGGCGGCGGCCAGGTCGCCCAGCGCCGCCTGCCCGCCCTGATCGCGGCAGGCGCCGACATCCTCCTCGTCTCCCCGACGGCCACCCCCTCGGTGGAGGCCATGGCCGACGCCGGCGAACTGACCTGGGAGAAGCGGACGTACACCGAGGGCGACCTCGCCGACGCCTGGTACGCCTTGATCGCGACCAGTGACACCGAGGCGAACACCCGGGCCTCGGCCGAGGCGGAGCGGCACCGCGTGTGGTGCGTTCGCTCCGACGACGCGGACGCGGCCACCGCCTGGACCCCGGCCACCGGGACCAGCGCGGGCGTCACCATCGCGGTCCTCACCAGCGACGCCAAGGGCCGCGACCCCCGCCACACCGCCGCCATCCGCGACGCCGTGGTCGAAGGGCTCCGCGACGGCACCCTGGTCGCCCCGCACCACCGCACCCGCACCCCCGGAGTCGCGCTGGTCGGAGGCGGCCCCGGCGACCCGGATCTGATCACGGTGCGTGGACGCCGCCTCCTCGCCGAGGCCGACGTGGTCATCACCGACCACCTCGGCCCGCGCGACCTGCTCGCCGAACTGCCGCACAGCGTCGAGGTGATCGACGCGGCGAAATTGCCGTACGGCCGGTTCATGGCCCAGGAGGCCATCAACAACGCGCTGATCGAGCACGCCCGGCAGGGCAAGTCGGTCGTCCGGCTCAAGGGCGGCGACCCGTTCGTCTACGGCCGCGGCATGGAGGAGGTCCAGGCACTGGCCGAAGCGGGCATCCCCTGCACGGTCGTGCCCGGCATCTCCAGCACGATCTCCGTCCCGGGTGCCGCCGGTATCCCGGTCACCCACCGGGGTGTGGCCCACGAGTTCACCGTGGTCAGCGGTCACATCGCCCCCGACGACGAGCGCTCCCTGGTCGACTGGCCGGCCCTGGCCCGGCTCACCGGCACCCTGGTGATCCTCATGGGGGTCGGCACGATCGGCAAGGTCGCCGAGACGCTCATCGCCCACGGCAAGTCCCCGGACACGCCCGTCGCCCTGGTCCAGGAAGGCACCACGGCGGCGCAGCGCCGGGTCGACGCCACGCTCGCGACGGCCGCCGAGACGGTCGTCGCCCAGGAGATCAGGCCCCCGGCGGTCATCGTCATCGGCGAGGTCGTGAACGTGGGCCCGCACCCCTCCGCGTAACCGCGGGTAACCCAACCCGTACCGAGCCGTTGGCACCACACCCAGGACAAGGCAGTATCACCCTGTGGCCGAACTCATCACCGTCGAGGACCCAGCCGACCCGCGCCTGCGTGACTACACGGGCCTGACCGACGTCGAACTGCGCCGCAGACGCGAACCCGCCGAGGGCCTGTTCATCGCCGAGGGCGAGAAGGTCATCCGCCGGGCCAAGGACGCCGGGTACGAGATGCGCTCGATGCTGCTCTCCGCCAAGTGGGTCGACGTCATGCGCGATGTCATCGACGAGCTCCCGGCCCCCGTCTACGCGGTCAGCCCGGAGCTCGCCGAACAGGTCACCGGTTACCACGTGCACCGTGGTGCCCTCGCCTCCATGCAGCGCAAACCGCTGCCGACGGCCGTCGACCTGCTGCACACCGCCCGCCGGGTCGTGATCATGGAGTCGGTCAACGACCACACCAACATCGGCGCGATCTTCCGCTCGGCCGCCGCCCTCGGCATGGACGCGGTCCTGCTCTCCCCGGACTGCGCCGACCCGCTCTACCGCCGCAGCGTCAAGGTCTCCATGGGCGCCGTCTTCTCCGTGCCGTACGCCCGCCTGGACACCTGGCCCAAGGGGCTCGAAGCGGTACGCGACGCCGGCTTCACCCTCCTCGCCCTCACCCCGGACGAGAAGGCGAAGTCCCTCGACGAGGCCGCACCGCACCGGATGGACCGGGTCGCCCTGATGCTCGGTGCCGAGGGCGACGGCCTCTCCATCAAGGCGTTGATGGCCGCCGACGAATGGGTCCGCATCCCCATGGCGCACGGCGTCGACTCCCTCAACGTGGGCGCGGCGGCGGCGGTGGCGTTCTACGCGGTGGCCACTGGACGACCGCAGACGTGAGGACCGGGGCCCCGCCCCGAGAGGGGGGCTGCGGCACTCGGCCCCGGGACCGTCAGTCGCGGTCCGGGTCCAGCACCGCCCGCTCGTGCCGCACACCGTCCACGCCGAGTCCGCGCGCCGGACCCTGACATCCCTGAGCAGCCGCGATGCCGAGCGCCGCCAGCAATGTCACCACCACGAACACCACGAGCCGCTGACGCAGCAGCCGCGGATTGGCGGGCCTCCGCCCGGTTCCGGTCGTACGGGGCCCCGGACGCCCGGCGCCACTGCGGGGCGCGGGCCGCTTCCCGGACCCGGTGGCGCCGCGGCCCGACGTGGACCGCCCGCCGGTCCGTGAACCCCCGCCGGTCCGGGAGCCACTCCCGGTGCGGGGCAGCGGCGTCCCCGGCGCACTCGACTTCCCCGGCTGTGTCGCACGGCTCTCCGGTGGTTGCCGCAGAGTGCGCTGCTCGACGTACTGCTCGGCGAGCCGCCCCGAGGGCCGGTCCGGGTCGGTGCGCGGCGCGGGTGGCCGGACGTCGGCCAGTCCCTGCGCCTCACGGGCCGCGATCTCCTTGAGCCGCAACGACAGTTGCAGCGTGCTGGGCCTTTCCTCCGGGTCCTTCGCGAGGCACGCCCGCACGAGTGGAGCCAGCGCGTCCGGCACCCCGCGCAGCTGCGGCTCCTCGTGCACCACCCGGTAGAGCATGACCTCCGAACTGCCGTGCCCGAAGGGGGAGTCGGAGGTCGCCGCGTAGGCGAGTGTGGCCCCGAGGGAGAAGACGTCGGTGGCCGGGGTGACGGCTGCCCCTCGAACCTGCTCGGGGGCGAGGAACCCGGGCGACCCCACGGCAGTACCGACGTGCGTCAGCGTCGAGGCACCGGTCGCCCACGCGATGCCGAAGTCGATGATCCGCGGCCCCTTCGGGGACAGCAGGATGTTGGACGGCTTCAGGTCGCGGTGGACGACACCGGCCTCGTGCACCGCGACCAGTCCCTCGGAGAGGGCGGCACCGACCGCGGCCACCTCGGCGGCCGAGAGCGGCCCCTCCTCATTGACCTTGTCGTGCAGCGAGGGCCCCGGGACGTACTGGGTGGCGAACCACGGTCGCTCCGCCTCCAGATCGGCGGCGACCAGCCGGGCCGTGCACCCGCCCCTGATCCGCCGCGCGGCCGACACCTCGCGGGCGAAACGCGACCGGAACTCCTGATCCTCCGCCAGGTCCGGCCGGATCACCTTCAACGCGACTCGCTGTCCACGCCGGTCGGAGCCCAGATAGACAACGCCCATCCCGCCCGCGCCGAGCCGTCTGTGGATCCTGAACGAGCCGACGACGCGCGGGTCCTCGCGCCTCAGGCGCATCATCGCCATGTTCATCCCCGCTGCCCGTTCCGTCTGACGAGCCACAGCTTACGTTTCCACGGCCGGGCGTGCGCAGAGGCCGCGCCCTCGCGACCCGATCGATTGTCGGGGCCGCCCACGAGACGTGAAAGGCGGTCAGGGAACAGGAGTTCGGGCAGGGGTTGAGCCCCCGGTGATCCCAACCCCCGGCCAGGCAAGGGGTATTGGCAAACCGAAGACAGGTTCAGGGGAGAGGGGTTTGAGTGTCGCGAGCATGACATGCGGAGCCGGGTTGGTCGTCGGGGGAGAGGACCGCCGGACGGCGTCGACGGTACGCCGGGCTGTCACGGAAGTGAGCGAAGTCACCCCTCCGCGCCTGCTCCCGGTCGCACGGCGTGACCCCGGACAGAAGGGACACTCCACGCATCTGCCGGTCGCCCCCTCCGGGAAGACCCCGAGACCTAGGACCTCGTCTCCACCCTGGGGAGTACATCGCAGGTCATCGCTCATCCTCCGGGAGGCCCGCCAATCGGTACGAGGGCATGACGACCCGCGCCCGCCCTGCGCCTAGATTTGAGGTCAAGCGGCGGGTGCAGCACTCGTCCCCCGAGGTCAGGCACCCGCCGCTGCCAACGACAAGCATCACAGACGAGATCGGTCAGGAGGAGGGATCATGGCCCACACGGCATCGCGGACGGAGTTCCGCACGCGAGAGCGCAGGGTGTTCACCGCCGAACGCCGGGCGGGCCGTCGCCACCCCTTGGTGGCGACCGCGATGGTCCTCCCCCTGGCGGCCCTGCTCGTGTACGCCTTCGGCGGCTGGGAGGCAGTGGTCACACAGGCGTCGTCCGTGGGTGTGATGCTGGGGCGCTGAGCGGCGACCCCAGGCCCGGAAGAGCGGTCCGGGTGGGGACATCCATCCATGAAACCCCGTGGGGACGGGGGTGCGGCGGACGGCAAAAGACGCCCGCGCAGCTGGGGAGCTGCGCGGGCGTTGTCCTTTGCCCCGCGGGCCTCGCGGCGACGGCCGTGGCCGCCTCCGTCCTGTGGCAGCGGACGGTCGTGCCGCCGGCACCCGACTGCGTAGGCTCACCGCCAGCGCGCCGTACCTTCCGCAGGGGGAGCCCATGACCATCGTCGACGTACTGCCCGCCCTCAGGGCCAAGGTGCGCAGCACGGCACACCCCCAGGCGGCCGCCTGCTCCCACCCCGACACCGTCCTCGCTGAACGTGAGGACGGCACGGTCGTCCGCCACGCGGACACGGTCGCCAAGGCACACGCCCCGGACACCGCCCCCGCCCGTCTCGCCCTCCGCCTCGCCGTCGCCACCGCCCACCCCGACGTCCTCCTGGCCCCCCTCCGCCCCGCCCCGTCCTCCCTCCACGGCCGACTGATCACGTTCTGGCCGTACGGCACCCCGGTCGACCCCGAGAACCCCGAGAACGCCCCATGGGAGGAGGCGGCCACCCTCCTCGCCCACCTCCACCGGCGCCCGGCACCCCCGGGCCTCCCGCCCATGCGCGGCCCCGCGAAGGCGGCCCGAGCAGTGGCGCGCCTCACCGGGACCGCGCCGGACCACCCGGCCGCACCCTCCGTCCTCCGTGCCTGGCGCACCCTCCCCGCCTGGGCCAGGGGCGAGGCCCCCATGCCCGACACGACCACGCTCTGCCACGGCGACCTGCATCTCGGGCAACTCGTCCGCCACCCGGCGACCGTCGGCGCCTGGCGCCTGATAGACGTCGACGACCTCGGGGTCGGCGTACCCGCCTGGGATCTCGCCCGCCCGGCAGCCTGGTACGCCTGCGGTCTCCTCCCGCCCGACGTCTGGACCCGATTCCTGTCCGCCTACCAGCGGGCGGACGGCCCCACGGTCCCTGCCGACGCCGACCCCTGGCCCGTACTGGACGTACCGGCCCGCGCACTCACCGTGCAGACGGCCGCGCTGGCCATCGCCAAGTCCACGGCGGCCGGCCGGCCCCTGGACGACGTCCAGGGGGCCGTTATCGACGCATGTGACCGAATGGGTACCATCCCGCCGGAGTTGGCGAACGTTTTCCCGAAGTAGGGTGCAACCGACCACCGCCGGGCAGTGTCTGTCCTGGCGTAACGCGAAGCAGCACCAACGGCGAGGAGTTGAGCCGAACCATGCACATGCAGTGTCCGAAGTGCCATGCGCCGATGCACACGTACAACCGCAATGGCGTCCAGATCGAGCAGTGCAGCGGCTGCCGCGGGATCTTTCTCGACTACGGCGAGCTGGAGGCGCTGACCCGTCTGGAGTCCCAGTGGGGCGGTCCGGCCGTCCCACCGCCCCCGGCCGCCCCGCAGTACCCGGCCGGTGGTCACCACTCCGCTCCCGCCTGGGGTGCCCCGCACGGCGGCCACCACGGGGGTCACCATGGCGGCCACCACAACCGCGGCTTCGGTCACATGCTGTTCTCCAGCTGAAGCCCAGCACGCCGAAGCCCCCGACCGTACGAGACGGCCGGGGGCTTCGAGATGTGTGGACGATACTGGGATTGAACCAGTGACCTCTTCCGTGTCAGGGAAGCGCTCTCCCGCTGAGCTAATCGTCCTCGGGGTGTGATCCGAAGATCACAGACATACTGCGTGCGCGATACTGGGATTGAACCAGTGACCTCTTCCGTGTCAGGGAAGCGCTCTCCCGCTGAGCTAATCGCGCGGGCCAGACCTTCGATGATCTGTCGAAGATCCAGTGGACGATACTGGGATTGAACCAGTGACCTCTTCCGTGTCAGGGAAGCGCTCTCCCGCTGAGCTAATCGTCCTTGGAGGTGGAGACGGGATTTGAACCCGTGTAGACGGCTTTGCAGGCCGTTGCCTCGCCTCTCGGCCACTCCACCAGGAGTGAGGGGTTCGGGAAGATCCCCTTGTTCCTTCGAGCGGACGACGAGGCTCGAACTCGCGACCTCAACCTTGGCAAGGTTGCGCTCTACCAACTGAGCTACGTCCGCTTGTCGTTTCGGACCGCTCTCGCGTCCCGGCGACGAGTTGAACTCTAGCGGATTCCGGGGCCAGTACAAAAACGCGTTTGTGCAGCGTGCTGCGGTGCGTCCACTCCGCCACCCGGCCGGGGCCGCCCACGGGGCGCCCGTCCTAGACTCGACTGCGTGTCCGACCTGCCTCCCCTCGCCCGCTTCGGCAACCTTGTCGCCACCGGTCTCACCGATGTGACCAGCGATCCCGCCGCCCTGGACTCGTCCGGCTTCTGGGCCGTCCGCGCCGATTTCGAGGGCGATGTGGTGTGCGCCCGCTTCAGTGACGTACGGCACGAGCCGGTCCCCCTCCCCGTGCCGGGGCAGTGGCACGGTCCGGCGGTCGACGACTGGACGTCGTCGCTCGACCGCACCGCGTACACGGCGGGTGTACGCCGCATCCGGGAACACATCGCGGCCGGCGAGGTCTACCAGGCGAACCTCTGCCGGGTGCTGTCCGCGCCCGTCGCGCCCGACGCCGACGTGGACGCGCTGACCGCGCTACTGGCACGTGGCAACCCGGCACCGTTTGCCGGAACGATTCGCCTGCCGGCTCACGGCGTGGAGATAGCCACCGCGTCCCCCGAGCTCTTCCTGCGGGTCGACGGCCGGATCGTCGAGTCCGGCCCGATCAAGGGGACCGGACGGACCGAGGCGGACCTCCTGGAGAAGGACTACGCCGAGAACGTGATGATCGTCGACCTCGTGCGCAACGACATCGGTCGGGTCTGCGCCACCGGCTCCGTGACCGTGCCGGACCTGTGCGTCGTGGAGAAGCACCCGGGGCTCGTCCACCTCGTCTCGACGGTGCGGGGCGAACTCCGTGAGGGCGCCGGCTGGCCGGAGCTCCTCGCCGCGGCCTTCCCGCCGGGTTCCGTCACCGGCGCCCCGAAGTCCAGCGCGCTGCGCATCATCGACGCCCTGGAGACGGCACCACGCGGCCCGTACTGCGGGGGCATCGGCTGGGTCGACGCCGACCGGGGCACCGGAGAGCTGGCCGTCGGCATCCGTACCTTCTGGATCGACCGGGCGGCGGGCGAGCTGCGGTTCGGCACCGGCGCGGGCATCACCTGGGGGTCGGACCCCGAGGCGGAGTGGCAGGAGACCGAGCTGAAGGCCGCCCGACTGCTCGCGGTAGCGTCGGGAACGTACGAGGCGAGTGGGAGGACCCTTACGTGAAGATCTGGCTCGGCGGCGGACTGCAGGACATCGACTCCGCCCGTGTCTCCGTCCTCGACCACGGGCTGACCGTGGGCGACGGCATCTTCGAGACCGTCAAGACGGTCGACGGGCGGCCGTTCGCCCTCACCCGCCATCTCGACCGGCTCACCCGCTCCGCGCGCGGCCTCGGGTTGCCCGAGCCCGACCTCGACGAGGTGCGCCGCGCCTGCTCCGCCGTCCTCGACGCCAACCCGATGCCGCTCGGCCGGCTGCGCATCACGTACACCGGCGGTGTCTCCCCGCTCGGCTCCGACCGCGGAGACCTCGGCCCCACCCTCGTCGTCGCCCTCGGCGAGACCGCCCGGCGCGCCGACTCCACCGCCGTGATCACCGTCCCGTGGACCCGCAACGAGCGCGGCGCCCTCACCGGCCTGAAGACCACCTCGTACGCGGAGAACGTCATCGCCCTCGCCCGTGCCCGCGAACAGGGCGCGAGCGAGGCCCTGTTCGCCAACACCGTCGGCCGGCTCTGCGAGGGCACGGGCTCCAACGTCTTCGTCGTCCTCGACGGCGAGATACACACCCCGCCGGTCGCCTCCGGCTGTCTCGCGGGCATCACCCGCGCGCTCGTCGTCGAATGGACCGGCGCCCGCGAGACCGACCTGCCACTGGACGTCCTGGAGAGCGCCGACGAGGTCTTCCTGACGTCGAGCCTGCGGGACGTGCAGGCCGTGCACCGCGTCGACACCCGCGAACTGCCCGGCGCGTCCGGACCGGTCGCGGCCAAGGCCATGCGGATCTTCGACGAGCGGTCCGGGAACGACCTCGATCCGTAATCGCTGAGAATATTCAGCAGACATGCGGCGGTGAGGCGGGTAGAACACCCGTGATGACGACCACCCTGCGGCCCATCGAGCCGCTCCAGTACGCAGCCGACGGGTCCCGTTCGCGCCGCTACCAGGTGTGCGTGAACAGCCGTCCCGTCGGCGGGATACACCTCGGCACCCGTCCCGACCCCGGGTCCTCGGCCGCCCGGATCCTGGACCTGCGGATCGAGGAACCGGACCGTCGGCGCGGCCGGGCCACCGTGGCCGCGCTGGCCGCCGAGGAGGTGGCCCGAGGCTGGGGGTGCCGACGGATCGAGGCATCCGTCCCGGCCGGCGCGGAGCCCGCCCTGCGGCTGGCCGAGACGCTCGGCTACGTCCTGCGCAACCGCAGCATGCGCAAGCCCCTCGACGGCACCCAGCCCGCACTGCCGGAGGGCAGCCGGGGCCGGCCCATGACCGAGGCCGAGTTCGGCCCCTGGAAGGAGGCCGGGCTCGACGGCTACGCCCAGGATCTGGTCACCCGCGGCGTGCCCGAGGCGGAGGCTTACGCGAGGGCCGCCGACGACTACGAACGGTGCCTGCCGCACGGACCGGCCTCCCCGAACAACGTGTGCAGCGTCCTGGAGGACGAGGGCACCAGGGTCGGCACCCTGTGGCTGTGGCTGACCGACGAGGCCGCCTGGGTGTACGACGTGGAGGCGGACGCCGCCCACCGGGGCAGGGGGCACGGCCGTACGCTCATGCTGCTGGCCGAGGCCCAGGCGCTGGCGGCCGGGAGGACCGTCATCATGCTCAACGTCTTCGCGGGGAACGTCCGGGCCGAATGCCTCTACGAGTCGCTCGGTTACGAGACGACCGCCTACCACCTGTCCAAGCCACTGCTCTGACGGCCGGCGGCCGGCGGGGCCGTGTGTCAGGCGCCCTCGGCCAGCAGCCGGTCGGCGATCTCCTCGACGCGCTCGCGCAGCCCTTCCTGGCTCTTGCCACCGTCGAGGCGCTCGCCGCCGATGACGTACGTGGGGGTGCCGGTCACGCCGATCGCCTTGCCCTCGGCCTGGTCGGCGTCCACGATCAGAATGTGCCTGCCGTCGATCAGGGCGGTGTCGAACTCCTCGGCGTCCAGCCCCAGTTCCCGGGCCACCTCCACCAGGAACGGCTCCCCGGCGCGGTCCAGCTCCTCCACCCTGCCCAGCACCGCCTCGACGTACGGCCACGCCTGCCCCTGCTCCGCGGCTTCCTCGGCGGCCTGCGCGGCGGCGAAGGCGTGCTTGTGCTTCTCCAGCGGGAAGTGCCGCAGCCGGACCTCGAGCCGGTCGCCGTAGCGGGCCCGCAGCGTCCGGAGGTCGTCGAGGGCCTTACGGCAGTCCGGACACTGGAGTTCGCACCAGACGTCCAGGACGACGGCGGGCGGCACGGGGGAGGAGTCGCTCATGGGGCCAGTCTTCCAGCCCGTGACCGCACCGGCCCAATCGGCCGGCCTCGCAGCGGCCCCGTCGCACCGTCCCGATGGGCATCCTTCTCCGGCCGGCCCGACCGCGCACCTCCGGCCCGGCTGCGGCGGTGGGTGACCCCGAGACGACCCGGAGATGTCCCTGAGGTCTCCCCGGACCATGGCATATCGGGCGCGTGGCGGTGCAGGATGGAAGGGACGGACCGACCCCGCCCGACCGCGCTGCGCCTTGGAGGACCGGATGATTGCCGAGACAGTTTGCGCCGCCGTCTCAGCGGCCGGCCTGGGCCTCGCCGCGGTCACGGCGTACCGGAAGCGGTTCCTCAGAGCGACGCGCATCGCCGCCTACGCGCTCGTGCCCATCGGCCTGGTGATGACCGGAGTCGTCGAGTGGGCGGCGGACACCGCGTTCAGTCCGACCGCGTGGGCCGGCTTCGGGGTGCTGGGCGCCGCATGGTTCCTCTTCATGACCACACGTGCCGTGGAGCGGCGTCGGGGTGACACCGGCAAGGACCGCAAGGCGTCCCGGGCGGAGGCGATAGCCCTGGCAGCCTCGGCGCCCTCACTGGGAGGCAGCGCGCGCCCGGCGAGCCGCCCCACCACCGGTTCCCGGCCGACGAGCCCCGGCGCGTCCGCCGCGGACGACTTCAGCGACATCGAGGCGATCCTGAAGAAGCACGGCATCTGAGCGCGCGCCTTCACCGGCAGCGCACCGACCAGACTGAAACGACACACTAGGTCGGCCGGCGGCGCCGAAGTGATCACGATCGCTCCGGACGTTGTGGATATTGGCGAACTCTCCGTCATTCGGGGTTGGTTGATCGCGCGGAGGGTCCTCGCTGCGTCATCATCGCGGCGAGATGCTGGATACAGAACAGAGCGACACCACCGCCCCGCCCGAGGAGCGGCGAGGTTGTCTCTTCGCGCTTTCCCAGCCACCGCTGATGATCTTCCTTGCGGTGATCGGCTGCCTGCTGCTCATTGCGTCACTGCACGACCTGCTGATGCTCTGAGCCGTAAACGGAGCCCCTGGCGTCACCCGTCGAGGGCTCCGTCAGACCCAGCACACCCTCAGCCCCGCCGCCGGCCGGGCCCGGAGGGGCCGTCCCTTCAGCCCGCCGCTTCCTTGCGGCGCGCCCGGTAGGCGGCCACGTGCAGACGGTTACCGCAGGTGCGGCTGTCGCAGTAGCGGCGCGAGCGGTTGCGGGAGAGGTCGACGAAGGCGCGCCGGCAGTCAGGTGCCTCGCAGCGGCGCAGCCGTTCCTGTTCCCCCGCGACGACGAAGAAGGCGAGAGCCATCCCGCAGTCGGCCGCGAGGTGATCGGCGACCGACGCGCCCGGCGCGAAGTAGTGCACATGCCAGTCGTAGCCGTCGTGGTTCGTGAGCCGGGGCGTGGTGCCTGCCGCGGCGACGAGGTCGTTGATGACCGAGGCGGCGGAGCCGGCGTCCGACGCCGAGAAGACCTCGGCGAACCTGCCGCGCACCTTCCGCACGGCGGCGAGATCGAACTCCGACAGCGTGCCCACATCGCTGATCTCGTGCTTCTGTACGAAGTCGTCGAGCGACGCGACATCCGTGAGCCCGTCCGTCGCCGTGTCGTTCTCCGGTGCGGTGTTCACCAGATCCACCACGGTGTCGAGGGCACACCGGGTGTCGTGGGTGATCAACACGTTTCGCTCCCTGGCCTGCGAGGGTCGGGCAGCCGCCCGCCGATGCTGGCCGATGGTAACGGCTCCCCGGACCGGACGGACCGGGCCAGAGCCCGGGATCCGTCGGTGACGTGATCAGAGGGGGTGCCGATGCCGGACGGCTGGATGTGGTCCGTTCGGCGGCCCGTCCGGATGCGCTCCGTCACCGACACATGCGGACGCCGTCGCGCGGAGCCCCGCTGCGACGGCGTCGATCGGTCGGCCTGAGCCGTATGCGGTTGTCTGGGCCCGAGCCGTCTCCCCGAGTGGACGGCGCCGGGCGGCTCTGTGGGGTCTCGGTCTAGCTCTCCGCCAGGATGTGCGAGAGCTCCTGATCGAGGTCGAAGTGCCGATGTTCCGTGCCGGGCGGCACGGCGGCGTCTGTGCGCTTCAGGAAGGACTCCAGAGCCCGCGCCGGGGCTTCGAGCAGTGCCTCGCCCTCCGGAGAGCTCAGGGCGATGCAGACCACTCCCTGACCGTGACTGCGCGACGGCCAGACACGGACGTCGCCGGTGCCGGTGGGCCGGTGGAGCCCCTCGGCGAGGAGGTCGCGGGCGAACACCCATTCGACCGTTTCCTCGGCTCCGGTGTGGAAGGTGGCGTGCACGGCGTAGGGATCGGCCGTGTCATACCGCAGTCCCGCGGGAACAGGCAGTGAGGACTCGCTCGACACAACGAGGCGCAGGTGCAGCTCGCAGCTGACCGTGGTGTTCATAAGCGCCAAGGCCTTTCGCTCAGTGTGCGCTCGGGGATTCGCACGTCGGCGAAATCGACATGCCACCTACGGTGCCGTTGTAAACCCCTCTGAGAGTTTTGCGTCGCTTTTGGTAGCTCATCCGGCCGAGACCGTCTTCGTCCGGTACGACCATTCCGGTGACCGGTTTCTCTCCGGTAGGGTTCGGGCGTATGGACACGGGGAGTAACGGAACGGGGGAGGTCGCCGTGGCGGCCGATGAAACGAAGAGTGAGACAAACGTAGCGAACAGTGAGGCCGATGTGGCGAAGAAGGAAGCGCCGCTCGGGTCGCGCGCGCCGGAATTCGTCAAGGCGCGCCGGATGCTGCACCTGAGCTGGCAGGTGGCCGTCTTCGTCATCGGGCTCGCCGTGGTCGTGGCGGGCGTGATCATGCTTCCCCTCCCGGGCCCCGGCTGGGTCGTGATCTTCGGCGGCATGGCGATCTGGGCCACCGAGTTCGTGTGGGCTCAGCTGGTTCTCCGCTGGACCAAGCGGAAGGTCACCGAGGCGACCCAGCGCGCCCTCGACCCGCGGGTCCGGCGCCGCAATCTCATCCTGACGACGATCGGCCTGGTGATCGTGGCCGTCCTGGTCGGGATCTACCTCTGGAAGTTCGGCTTCGAGATGCCCTGGAAGATCAAGAACCAGTAGCCGCGGGAGGGGGCGCCGAGGGGCATCCGCACCCTGTCCGAGGCACCCCCTGACATGGGGTAATGTTCTTCCTGCGCCCGGGCGATTAGCTCAGTGGGAGAGCGCTTCGTTCACACCGAAGAGGTCACTGGTTCGAACCCAGTATCGCCCACCAGTCGAAACGACTCGGTCCACGGTTTCCGTGGACCGAGTCGTTTCGCGTGTGCAGGCAGCGTGTGGCGGCTCGGGCGGTGGCGGGCGGCAGGCGCCTTCCTCGCGGGGTTCGAGAGTTTCGCCGTGCCCAGGGCCCAGACCCCCTCTCGGGTACCGAGCATCGCGTCGCCGAAGGGGTAGAGGCGAATCCCGGACATGGCCGCCGATCGACATGCGTCAGCGGCCGGTGCCCGGGGTTGCGTCGCCCGCCCGTGCCGACGCCCAGGGCGTCGGCACGGAGGCCGGATCCGGTCGCCGAGCATCTTCTCGGCGGCCCGGCCCGCGGATGCACTCGCGCCCTGCCGCAGTCCCGCGGATGCACTCGCGCCCTGCCGCAGTCCCGCGGATGCACTCGCGCCCTGCCGCAGTCCCGCCGGTGCGCTCACGCCCTGCCCGGTGCCTTCCGCTTCCGAGGTCGGTAAAGCAACTGTTCAGGGCCGGAAAGGCAGTCGGTATCCGGGCGACGCCCCCGTCCCCGACGCACCCTGTGAAGGTCCACCCGCGCGTCCGGCCTGGTCCGTCATCCCCATCCGCCCCGCCCGTCGGCCCGGCGCCCCGCGCTCTCCGGCCGAAGCCCCTCACCCCGTCCGCCCGAGCCTTCTCCCCGTCCGAGTCACCTCCCGCTCGCCGGTAATTGGCCAGTTCCAGCCCCTGGAAGCCCCTCGCCCCTCGTCGTCGACGCTCACCGCCTCCTCACCCTCTGTCAGATAGCGAAGTCGGCGGCGTCGATCCGCTCGGCCCGGTGTCACAGCCCCGTGGCTCCTTTCGGCCTCGCTGGGACTCAGGCCGACTGCCCGTCTCACGTTCGATTGGTCGGTCACAACTCGCCCACCTGCAGGTTTGATTGACGATCGGTCACCGGGGCCGGCCTGTGACCCCCGCTCGGTGGGCCCTCGGCTTTCCATCAATTCCTGTCCGAATCATTGACGTCTCCTGAGGGGCTCCGTACCTTGTGCCAGCAAGCGCTTACTTGAAACGATTCATGAGGCGGACGCAACGTCGCGGGGAGGCCCAACCATGCACCAGGACAAGAATGTTGAGAGGCGGACTGTCCTCAAGGCGGCCGGAGCCTCACTGGCCGTCGCGGGGCTCGGGGCGACAGCCACGGCCTGCGGCGGCGACAGCGGGTCGGGGGATGGGACGGTGACGATCCGTTACGCCTGGTGGGGTGCCGAGGACCGGGCGGAGCGCATCAAGAAGACCATCGCCCTTTTCGAGAAGAAGTACCCGAAGATCAAGGTGAAGACCGACTTCCAGGTGTACCCCGACTTCTGGAAGAAGTTCAACACCCAGGCCTCCGGTGGAAATCCGCCGGACGTCTTCCAGAATGCCATCGGCTTTCTGCGGAAATACGATGCGAAGAATGTGTTGCTCGATCTCAACGCACAGGTCGAGGCGGGCAACCTCTCCCTGGACGGCTTCAGGGCGGGTCTGGAGAAGTTCGGCGAGGTCGACGGGAAGCTGCTCGGGATCCCGGTCGGTTCCAACTCGATGGCCCTGGTGATCGACAAGCCCGTCTACACCAAGTCCGGTGTGAGGCCGCAGCAGGGCTGGACCTGGGACGACTTCGACGCGGCGATGAAGAAGATCCGTGACAAGGCGGGACGGGCCGGCGACAGCGGCATGTACGGCGTCATGTACCTCTACGACCTCTACCTGCGCCAGAACGGCAAGGCGTTCTTCACCGAGGACGGTCTCGGCTTCACCGAGGCGGACCTGAAGCAGTGGTGGACGAAGGCGGAGAAGGGCGTCAAGGAAGGCATCTACGCCGATCCCAAGAAGGTCGCCCAGACCAAGCCCAAGTCGGCGGTCGCCGCGGAACTCGCCGCCGGTGAGTTCACCTGGGACAACTTCACGGTCCGTTACACCTCCGAGGGCAAGAGCGAGTACGGTCTGGCCCCCATCCCGACCACCGACGGCAAGAAGACCGGCCAGTACCTCGGCTCCCTCATGCTCAGCGCCTCCAAGCGCACCCAGCACCCCAAGGAAGTCGCGCAGTTCATCAACTTCATGGTGCACGAGCCCGAGGTCGCCAAGATCATGGGCTACGACCGCGGTGTGCCCGCGACGCAGGCCCAGTACGACGCGTTCAAGCCGACCGACCCGGTGAACAAGGCCATCGCGGAGTACGAGGAGTCCCTCGTCACGGCGGGCGTCCTGGAACCCATCACCCCGCATCCGAACGGCGCGGACATCTGTGAGGCCGGCTTCATGCGCATCGCCGAGGAGCTCGCCCTCGGCAAGCGGTCGGTCGACGACGCCGTCAAGCAGTTCTTCACCGAGTCGAAGACGGCTCTCGGCAGCTGATGGGAACCGCCGTGACACACGCCCCTGCGATGGAGGGCCTGACCAAGGACTCCGAGCCGCGGCACCGTCCGGCCAAGTCTCCGCGCCCCGCCGCCCTCAAGCGGCGGGGCCGCCGGGAGACCTTGGCCGGCTATCTCTTCATGTCCCCGTGGATCGCCGGGTTCCTCCTGCTGACAGCGGGCCCGATGGCCGCCTCGCTCTACTTCGCCTTCACCGACTACAACCTGTTCGACGCGCCCAAGTGGATCGGCCTCGACAACTTCTCCGAGATGTTCGCCGATCCGCGCTGGCAGAACTCGGTGCGGGTGACGCTCTGGTACGTCGTCGTCGGTACGCCGATCAAACTGATCGCCGCCCTCGGTGTGGCGCTGCTGCTGGCCCAGAAGCGCCGCGGACAGGCCTTCTACCGTGCCGCTTTCTATGCGCCGTCGCTGATCGGGGCGAGCGTCTCCATCGCGATCGTGTGGAAGGCGATCTTCTCGGACGACGCCATCGTCGACCGTACGCAGAAGCTCTTCGGGATCGACGTCGGGGGCTGGACCGGTGACCCGGACCTGATCATCTACAGCCTGGTGGCGCTCACGGTCTGGCAGTTCGGCGCCCCCATGGTGATCTTCCTGGCCGGTCTCAAACAGGTCCCCCGCGAGCTCTACGAGGCGGCCGAGGTCGACGGAGCGGGTACGTTCCGGCGGTTCTGGAACATCACCCTGCCGATGATCTCCCCGGTCCTGTTCTTCAACGTCCTGCTGGAGACGATCCACTCCTTCCAGATCTTCAGCTCGGCGTACATCGTCGGCGGCGGCGCCGGCGGCAACGCCTGCGGTCCGGCCGACGGTTCGATGGTCTACACCTGTTATCTGTACGTCCAGGGCTTCGAGAACAGCCGGATGGGCCTGGCCTCCGCCATGGCCTGGGTGCTGCTGGTCGCGGTCGCCCTGGTGACGGCGGTGCTGTTCTGGTCCCAGAAGCGCTGGGTGCACTACGAGGAGGGTGCCTGATGAGCTCCCCCAATCTCTCGACTTCGCTCGATCAGGGGGCACCCCCATCGGCCACCGAGATCACTCCGGCCCCGGCCCCGTCCGCGAAGGAGGGTGCCCTCCGGCGCAAGCTGCCAGGCTCCCTCGCCTGGCACATCGGGTCCCTGCTGATCCTCGCGGTGATCCTCTATCCGGTGATCTGGGTCGTGGGGGGCTCGTTCAAGAACAGTGACGACATCGTCGGCAGCCTGGACCTGTTTCCGAGCGATCCGATCGTCTCCAACTACACACGGCTCTCGGACGGCATCGCCGACATCCCGATCTCCACGTTCTTCCTCAACTCGCTCACGCTCGCCGTGGGGTCGGTGGTCGGGATCCTGGTGTCCTGCTCACTGACGGCGTACGCCTTCTCGAAGATCAAGTTCGCGGGCCGGAACCTGCTGTTCACGCTGATGATCGGCACGCTTCTGTTGCCTTACCACGTGCTGCTGATCCCGCAGTACGTGCTGTTCCGCAACATGGACATGATCAACACCAACACTCCGCTGCTGCTGCCCAAGTACCTGGCGACGGAGGCGTTCTTCGTCTTCCTGATGGTGCAGTTCATGCGGAACCTGCCCAAGGAACTCGACGAGGCGGCCCGTCTCGACGGCTGCGGGCACTTCCGGATCTACTGGTCGATCGTGCTGCCGCTGTCCCGGCCCGCGCTCATCACCAGTGCGATCTTCACGTTCATCAACGCCTGGAACGACTTCATGGGCCCGCTGATCTATCTGAACGACCCCGAGAACTACACGGTCTCGCTCGGTCTGAAGATGTTCGTGGACCAGGACGCCGTGGCCAACTACGGCGGCATGATCGCGATGTCGCTGGTGGCCCTGTTGCCGGTGCTCGCCTTCTTCCTCGCCTTCCAGCGCTATCTGATCGACGGCATGGCCACGTCCGGCCTGAAGGGCTGAGGTGAACCGATCATGGCCCAGGCCCGGGCGAAGGCCGTCGCACCCCGTGGGGAGTCCCCGCTCGCCGAGCGGTTCGCGCTGTTCGCCGAGTGTCTGCTGACCGGGGTGTGGATCGCTGTGGCCTCGCTGCCGCTGGTGACGTACCCCGCCGCGTTCGCCGCAGGTTCCCGGCACCTCCGTCGCCGTACCGCCCACATGGGCGGCGGTCTGCGCGAGTTCGTGGCCGATGTCCGGACGGCGGTGCGCGGCGGCTGGCTCGTCGGGCTCGCCGGCTGGGTGGCGCTCGCGGCGGTGTGGGTCGACGTCCAGGCCGTCCGCGCCGGGATTCCGGGCGGACCGCTGGTCGGTGCCGTCGGCATCCTCGCGCTGATCGGCGCCGCCGTGTCGATCCTGCGCGCGGCGGCGCTCTGGGGGCCCGGTGCCGCCTGGCGCACCCTCCTCGCCGCCGCCGGGCGCCGGACGCTGCTCGACCCCGCCGGGTCCTTCCTCCTCGTCGGCGGACTGGCCGTGGTCGCCTGCTCCGCCTGGATCGTCGCCCCGCTGGCGGTCCCGGTCCTCGGGGCCGTCGCCGCGGCGGCCGTCGCCGTGGAGGAGCGGTACCGGCGCCGCCACTGAACGAAGGCGGTGCCTCGCACAAGGTCGGCGCCCGGGGCGCCGCACCTTCCTCTGCCATGCCCATGAGCATCCGCAGGCACGACTTCCCGTACGGAAAGGAAAGGCCATGTCCCCCATCGACCGCAGGTCCCTGCTCAAGGCGGCCGCCGTCGCCGGAGCCGCCACACAGCTCAGTTGGGCGCTAGGGAGTACGGCCGCCCAGGCGGCACCGAGAGCCGAGGCCGCGGAGGCGGACCCGGTCACCCTGGACTGGCTGGAGGAAGGCGGCCTCGGTGCCGCGCCCGGCTCCACCTTGGGTGTGCCCTGGCCGAAGGGCGTGTACCAGAAGGAACAGTCGTTCGCCTTGAAGGACGAGGACGGCAAGGAGATCCCCGTCCAGTCCTGGCCCATCGGCTACTGGCCGGACGGCTCCCTGAAGTGGACCGCCCACGCGGTCGGCGCGGGCGCCGGCTCCGGCAGGCTCACCCTCACCGCGGGCACCCCCGCCGCGCCCGCGAAGAAGGTCACCGTCGACAAGCGCGGTGGCACCATCGACGTGTCGACCGGCGTCATCACCGCCAGGATCGGCAAGAGCGGTTCCACCCTCGTCAAGTCGGTGCTGCGCGGCTCCACCGAGGTCGCCCGGACCGGTCGCCTCGTCCTGCTGCGCCAGCCCGAGATCGAGGACGGCGACCAGGGCACGGTCAAGTACGAGCGCTTCGAGAGCGTCATCGACCAGGTCGAGGTCGAGCAGGAGGGCCCCGTCCGCGCCGTGGTCCGCATCGACGGCAAGCACCGCAAGGGCAGCCGCAGCTGGCTCCCCTTCTCGATCCGGCTCTACTTCTACGCGGGCGCCGAATCGTTCCGCATGATCCACACCATCACCTTCGACGGCACCCAGGAGCCCGGAAAGGCGAGCGGCGACTTCATCCGCGGCATCGGTGTCCGCTTCAAGGTCCCGATGCGCGACGCCGCGTACGACCGGCACATCCGTATCGGCGGCGAGGGTACCGGTCTGCTCCGCGAGGCGGTCAAGGGCATCACCGGGCTGCGCCGCGACCCGGGCTCGGCCGTGCGCACCGCCCAGTTCGAGGGCAAGAAGCTGCCGGACCCGTCGACGTGGGACCAGCGGGTCACCACCCGTCTGCAGTACATCCCCGAATGGGGCGACTACACCCTCTCACAGCTCTCCGCCGACGGCTTCTCGGTCCGCAAGCGGACGAAGAAGGGCCACGGCTGGATCCCGGCGGGCGGCGGCCGGCGGGCCAGCGGCTTCGGTTACGTGGGCGGCACGAGCGGCGGATTCGCCTTCGGCCTCAGGGACTTCTGGGAGAAGTTCCCCGCGCAGCTCGACATCCGGGACGCCCACACCGACGAGGCCGAGGTCACCCTGTGGCTCTGGTCGCCCGAGGCACAGCCCATGGACCTGCGCTTCTACCACGACGGCATGGGCCAGGACACCTACCCGGAGCAGCTCGAAGGTCTCAACATCACCTACGAGGACTACGAGCCCGGCTTCGGCACCCCCTACGGCATCGCCCGCACCAGCGAACTCCTCTTCTGGGCGCATGAGTCGACGCCCGCAGCCGAGGACATGGCCAGGCAGGTCGAGGCCGTCCGCACACCCCCGCAGCTGGCCGCGCCGCCCCAGCAGCTCATCAAGGCCGGTGTCTTCGGAAAGCTGTTCTCCCGGCCGGACCGCTCGACCGCCGCCAAGGCGAAGATCGAGGACCACCTCGACTTCCTCTTCACCTATTACAAGGACCAGGTGGAGATGCGCCGTTGGTACGGCTTCTGGGACTACGGCGACATCATGCACAGCTACGACCCGAGCCGCCACCAGTGGTGCTACGACGTCGGCGGCTACGCCTGGGACAACTCCGAGCTCTCGCCGGACCTGTGGCTCTGGTTCGCGTACATGCGCTCGGGCCGCGCCGACGTCTTCCGCTTCGCGGAGGCCATGACCCGCCATACCGGCGAGGTCGACGTCTACCACCTCGGCAAGTGGGCCGGCCTCGGCACCCGCCACGGCGTCCAGCACTACGCGGACAGCGCCAAGCAGCAGCGCATCGCCAACACCACCTACCGCCGCTACTACTACTTCCTCACCGCCGACGAACGCGTCGGCGACCTCATGCACGCCAACGTCGACTCGGACGAGACGTTCCTCGTCCTCGACCCCATCCGCAAGATCCGCACCGAGCCGTACACACCCGACCGCAACGCCCTGTCGATCGGCTTCGGCACGGACTGGTCGGGCCTGGTCTCCGCGTGGCTCACCGAGTGGGAGCGGCGCGGCCCGAAGTGGGAGAAGGCCAAGGCGCGCGTCCTGTCGACCATGGAGACCATCGCCGCCCAGCCCAACGGGTTCGTCCAGGGCAACGGGCTGTACGACCTGGACACCGGCCAGTTCGCCGTCGCGGACAAGTCCGTCGTCAGCGTCTCGCACCTGTCGGCGATGTTCGGCCTGGTCGAGATGTGCGCGGAACTCATCGACCAGATCGACATGCCCAAGTTCAAGGAGGCATGGCTGGACTACTGCCGCTACTTCAACGCCACGAAGGCCGAGCAGGCCGCCCGGTACGGCTCCAACTTCGGAAACCTGCTGCTGTTCCAGGGACACTCACGGCAGGACGCCTACGCCGCCGTGCAGTTGAAGGACGACAAGCTCGCGGCCCGTGCGTGGCGGCAGTTCTACAACAGCGCCGACACCTGGGACTACAAGGAGTCGACCGACTGGACCACCAAGAAGGTGGAGGGGCCGACCGGGCTCGTCCCCGGCAGCGAGGCCGCGTGGGTGTCCACCAACGCGACGGCGCTGTACGGCCTGGCGGCCATTCAGAACCTGGCGCTGGTGGGCGCCAAGATGCCGTGACGCTCCACTGACGAGGACCGGGGGCGCCTCGGGGTGGGGAACCGCGGGCCCGTTGTGGCCGGGCGCGCAGTTCCCCGCGCCCTCAGGCGGACACTCCCCCCTGGGGAGACCCCGGGATCGTCAGGTCATCTTCCCGAGGACGTCGCGCACGCGTCGTGCGTCGCGCAGACGCTGCTCGTACGTGGCGCCCGCGGCCAGCAGTACCAGGCCGGCCAGGGCGGGAGGCGCCCAGCGGGGGAGGGCGTCGACCACCTGGGCGATGTACGGGGCGAGTTCGTGCAGGGTCACCAGCGTGAGGGTGGCGCCGCCCAGCAGGAGCGGGGCCCGGAGGCGGTGGCGGGCGCCGACGAAGGTGAGGGCCAGCGCCGCCGTGCCGAGGAGCAGGGGGCGCGGCCAGTGCGCGTCGCCCCAGGCCGCCACGAGGCTCGGCAGGAGCGTGGCGGCGAGGCCGGGGCCGTACGCCGTCCAGGACGAGGCCCCCGGATCGCGACGACGCCGGAGGAGGCCGACGGCCAGCGCCGGGACGGTCACCGGGAGCGTGTACGCCTCCGGGGACCCGACCTCCCAGGCCGCAAGCCGCACCCAACTGGCCAGCACCAGGAGCGCGGCGGCCGCATAGCCGACCGTGCGTCGGTCCGGGCGTACGGCGGTGCCCGCCGCGATGACCCCGCAGAGCGCGAGGGTCAGGGCCAGCATGGGCGCGTCGGTGACGGAGAGGGCGACGGCCAGGAGGCCCGCCGCGGCGCCGGTCGCCTCGACCGGGATGGTCATGGGGGAGGCGCCGAGGCGCGCCGCGAGCAGGGCGGCGATGGCCGGCACCGCCAGGACCAGCAGGGCCGCGTGCTGCGGCTCCCAGCCGGCGGACGCGCCGACCGCGCAGGTCAGCGCGGTGCCGTGGACGAGCGCGGCGGGCGCGGTGAGCGGACCGAGGTCCGTGCGCCAGGAGGCCAGGGCGAACAGGACGGCCGAGGCGGCCAGCACGGTCAGGGTCGCGGACTCGGTGGCGAGCGCCGTCAGCGCGAGGTTCACCGAAGTGACCAGGGCCAGCAGCGTGGCCGTGAGCGGGAGGGGAGCCTGGAGGCCGTTGCCGGCCGTCGGCCGTACGCGGGCCACCACCAGCGCGGCCACCGCCACGGCTCCCTGGGTCACCAGCCCCGCCGGGTGAGGGAGTTCCAGCACAGCCGGGAACACCAGGGCAGTCGCCCACCCGAGGACGAGCGCGCCGGCCAGGGCGGGGGTCCGCCAGGGGGTCGTACGTCCGGCCAGGGCCAGCACCCCGGCGATCACGGCCAGGACGAGGGGGACCGTCGCCGTGAGCGGCGGCCACGGCGCGCCCACCGTCACCGCGGCACGGGCGTCGGCGGGCGCGCCGGACCAGATCCGCTCGACCCAGCCGACCGGGCCCAGCAGGGTGACGGCGACCGCAGGGAGCGTGGTGACCACGGCGAGGGCCTGAACCGTCGCGGAGGACAGGACGAGACCCCGCCGTACCGGATCGGGCACACGGGTCCGGACGACCGCCAGCAGGGCGACACCGCACAGCAGATAGCCGGGGACCGTCCACACGTCCGGCAGCGCGGCCCGCAGGACCCCGCCGAGCGCCGCGACCGTCAGCAGGCCGCCGGTCAGGGCGGTGCCGAGGGCCAGGCCCGGCTTCGGGACGAGCCGGGCGGCGGTCAGGGCGACAGCGGCGGCGAGGGCGAGGAGCGCCGCCGCCCGTGCGGCGGCGCTCGGACCCGAGGCGGCCCACGAGAGCCACCCGGCTGCCAGAACACCCCAGGCGCCCCAGCCGAACGCGCCCACCAGGGCGACGATCCGGACCGGCGTGACTCGCACCTTGAGCGCGACCGCGCTGTCGGCGGCGGCCGTCACCAGCACCGCGGCCGTGACCGTCTCCACACCCGCGCCCAGCGCCAGCACCCACAGCAGCAGGGGGAGTTGTGCGGCGACCAGGGCAAGGGGGAACGGCAGGCGCAGGGCGCTGCGCAAGAGTCTCGGACCCGCGCCCGCCGGGTCGCGGCCCTCCTCGTCACCCGCGGGCGAACGGTGCGGCGAGCCGTCGCCGGCCGACGGGGCCGAGGGAACGGCCGCGCCCACGGCCATGCCGTACGCCGCCCATGTCGCCGCCAGCACCGCCGAGGCGGCCGCCGCGAACCCCGTGCCGTCGGTCCCCGTGAGGACGACCTCGTGCAGGGCGTAGGCGTCGAGCACGGTCAGGGCCAGGCCGAGGCCGGTCACCGCCTCGGCGGTCGAGCGCAGCCCCCGCCGCAGCAGCGCCACGGGCGTGGCGAGGGCGGCGAGGGTCACTCCGCCGAGGACCAGCGATCGGCCGGCGATCCCCATGTGCCCCCAGCTGACCAGGGTGAACGCGATGGCCGCGACGGTCAGCAGGACACCGCCGAGGAGCAGCAGCACATTCTGGACACCGGGCGCCGACGCCTCGGGACCCCGGGCCGACGGTCGCGCGGAGGGGTGGGGCGGCACAGGAGCCTGGGCGTACAGCGCGTTGACCAGCCAGGCGCGGCGCGTCAGCAGGAAGGCGCGGCGGGCGTCGAGCTGCCGCAACTCGGTGTCGAGGAGGCGCAACTCCTCGGCCGGGGACGAAAAATGCGTCATGGGTCGGAGTGTGGTCCGGGTCACGCCGCACGGCATGAGCGTACGTACTCAGGGCGGTACTCAGGTCCAGCCACCTTGGCCCCCGTACGGGCACAATCCGAGCATGGACTGGTGCCACTACCGATTCCACAGCCTCTGGGTCCTGTCCGCGCCGCCCACCGCCGTGTACGACGTGCTCCAACGGGTCGAGGACTATCCGCGCTGGTGGCGTCAGGTGCGCGAGGTGATCCCGGTCGACGACACCGGCGGCACGCTCCGGATCCGCTCGGTCCTGCCGTACGACCTCGTCCTCACGGCGCGCGAGGTACGGCGCGACCCGGATGCCGGGATCCTGGAGATCGGGATGAGCGGGGATCTCGAGGGCTGGGCCCGCTGGACGCTCACCGCCGACGGGACGGGCACCCTTGCTCGCTACGACCAGGAGGTCGACGTCGCCAAGCCCCTGATGCGACGGCTCGCCGTGCCGGGCCGGCCCCTGTTCCGCGCCAACCACGCGCTGATGATGCGGGCGGGACGCCGGGGACTCGTCGCGCACCTCGCGGCCCGCGGACAAGCGGTTTGAACCAGAGCCGTCGGGACCTGTATTGTTCAGTGCGTTCCCGGGCGATTAGCTCAGTGGGAGAGCGCTTCGTTCACACCGAAGAGGTCACTGGTTCGAACCCAGTATCGCCCACCCGGAAGAGAACCGGTCCGACAGAGTCGGGCCGGTTCTTCGTTTCCCCGCTCACACCGACGCGTCGTCGGCCGCTCGATCTGCCGTTCACGCCGCCGCGGCCAGTCCCGGGCGCAGGGGCCACGCCGGATCCACCGTCTCCTCCGTGCCGCTGCGCGCGAACCACGCCTGAAGGCCGCGTGCCTGCGCCGCGTGCCACACCGCCTGCAGGGTGTGCAGCTCGGCGGGGGAGAGGCGGTCCAGCCTGGTGGCGAAACGCCGCCCCACGGCCCGTACGACGTCCATCGCCGCCTGCGCGTCGGCCGCCGCGTCATGCGCGCCGTCCAGCACGACCTCGTAGTGCGCGCAGAGATCGGTCAGGGTGCGGCGGCCCTTGCGGTAGCGGTCCAGGTGCTTGTCCAGGACCCGAGGGTCGAGCACGCGCAACGGTGTCGTCTCGAACCACCGGTCGAGCGACGAGGCGCGGTGACGCCGCAACTCCCTGTCCAGCAGCGTCAGATCGAATGGCGCGTTCATCACCACCAGCGGGCGACCGCGCGTCGCCTGCTCGGCCAGCGCCCTGGCTATCTCCTCCATCACGGGAGACGGCCAGCGCCCCTCGCGCTGCAACCGCTCGTCCGTCAGCCCGTGCACCGCCGTCGCCCCGGCCGGCACCGGCACACCCGGGTTCACCAGCCACCGGGTCACCCGGGGGCGGGTGCCCGGAGCGTCCTGGACGACGACGGCGGCCGACACGATCCGGTCGGTCTCGACGTCCACGCCCGTGGTCTCCGTGTCGAAGGCCGCCAAGGGCCCCTCGTACCAACACGTCATGCGTATTCAACTCCTCCGTCACCCAGCGCAGCTGACGCCCCGTCTTCTGCCCGTTTGTTGATACCCGGGCTGTTTGCGCCGTACGCCGGGAGGAGACAACAGAAGTACGGGTCTGCGCAGTTCAGGGGCTCGGCACGGGAAGGACCTGTAGGGGAAGGCTGTTGGTCATGGCCATAGCGCAGCCCGAGCGGGGCGGGCTGCTGCCCGAGCACGCGGAGTCACACCGCGGCTCCCTCGCCACCACCGCCTGCATGGAGACACTGCAGGTGGGCTATCTGCACGCGGTCGCCGCCGCGGCCGGCTGCTCGCTGTCCCAGCCCTTTCCGGACAACGGCATCGACTGGCACGTCAGCCACGGCTCACCCGGCCACACGGTCGACGACGAGGTCACCATCAAGGTGCAGCTCAAGGCCACCTACCAGGTCGCACCCAACCCGGCCGGCCGCACCTTCTCCTTCACGCTCGACAACGACCACCTGGCGAAGCTCGCCCGCACACCCGTCTCGGTGCACAAGATCCTCGTCGTGATGATCGTCCCGAGATCGAGGGACCAGTGGCTGCGCGCCGGGCACGACCGGCTCGACCTGCGGCACTGCTGCTACTGGGTCAACCTCGCCGGACACCCCGTCACCGGCCGGCACCGCACGACCGTGCGCATACCGACCTCGCGCATCTTCGACGACCGAGCGCTCTGCGAGATCATGACGCGGGTCGGAACGGGAGGCAGACCGTGACCCACGGCCCCATCGACCAGCCCCTGCGCCCGCTAGGGCCCCACCCCGTCGAACCCGTGTGGACCCAGCCGCCCGACCCCGCCCGGGTCGACCCCGCCGTGCTCGGCGCCCTGCTGCTCCGGCACGGCTGGCAGCGGCGCGGTGGAGCCGCCGGACGGTACGGCCGCTGGACCCCACCGGGCCCGGGCGGCAGGGGCATGAGCCTGCTCGTCCCCGAGAACCGGGCCTTCCCCGACAGCGACGACCTGCTGGGCGAGGCGCTGACGGCCCTCTTCCGCAGCGGATCGCCGGCCGCGCGTGACGTCCTGATCGGCCTCGCCGTGCCCAGCGACGAGATCCGCTGGTGGCGTGACGTGCCGACCGGGCCCGTGGGTACGTCCTCCTGGGTCGTCGAGGACCAACTCCGTTCCGCCGCACGCCAGATGCTCCTCGCGGCGGCGCTCGCCACACGCGCGCGCGCCGGCTACCACGGGGCCCGTCACCGCCTGCCTGCCGCCGCCCTGCTCGACGGGGTTCTCGTCGGCGCCGCGCCCGGTGGCCGCAGCCTCACCGCCTTCGTCCCCGTGGCCACCGGCCGCCCCCTCGCCGTACGCCTCCAGCAGGCCCTGTACGCCGCCCGCGAGGCCATCGACTACCAGCGCGCCACCGGCGGCATGGACGCCTTCGACGGCGCCGTGGAGGCCGGGGTGAGCCACGAGCTGACCGAGGCCCTCGTCGCCCTCGTCCGCGGCACCGAGGGAGCCCGTGTCGCCGTCGAGTGGGCGCCCGCCGCCGGGGTCCCCGAGGGTGGCTCGACCCCGCCCGAACCCGTCGAGTTCTCGCCGGGCGATCTGCCGGTGCTGCGCGAGGCCGGGGCCCGATACCTGCGGGCGGAACCCTCGATCCCGGTGTGCCTCACCGGGGCCGTGGTGCGGATGCGCCGGTCGGCCGCGCGCGGTGAGGGAACCGTACGGCTGCGCGTCCTCGCCGGAGCCGAGGTCCCGCACGTCCGCATGACCCTCGACGAGGAGGCGTACCGGATCGCGGGGCACGCCCATCTCGTCGGGCTGCCGGTACAGGTCCAGGGACGGTTGGAGAGCAGGGGCGGCTTCCGGCGGCTCACCGACGCGGGCGGGGTCGCACCCGTGGAGGTCGACGAGGCGGAGCGGGACCGCCTGATGAAGTCCCTCCAGGAGACGGCGGAGATCACGGCGTTCTTCGAGGAGGCGTGCGGAGGCGAGTGAGAGTACTCACGGGCGGGTGACCGGGAAGAGCCCCGCGACGGGCGGGCGGCGGGCGCGTGGGGGTTTTCGGCGTCCCTCGCCGGCCCGCGGTGACCGGCGACGGCATAACCGTTTCGCAGAGGGCACCCCCGGCTCGGTACGATTCCTGTCTGCGTACGCGGACGCGTGCGCGCTCACCCATCAGGCAGGAGAGACCGGTGTCAGACGTCCGTGTGATCATCCAACGCGATTCCGAGCGGGAAGAGCGCGTGGTGACGACGGGCACTACGGCCGCCGACCTCTTCGCCGGCGAGCGCGCCATCATCGCGGCCCGCGTGGCCGGCGAGCTCAAGGACCTCGCGTACGAGGTGAAGGACGGCGAGAGCGTCGAGGGCGTCGACATCTCCTCGGAGGACGGTCTCAACATCCTGCGCCACTCCACCGCGCACGTCATGGCCCAGGCCGTGCAGGAGCTGTTCCCGGAGGCCAAGCTGGGCATCGGGCCGCCGGTCCGGGACGGGTTCTACTACGACTTCGACGTCGAGAAGCCGTTCACGCCCGAGGATCTCAAGGCCATCGAGAAGAAGATGCAGGAGATCCAGAGGCGCGGCCAGCGCTTCTCCCGCCGTGTGGTGACCGACGAGGCCGCCCGCGAGGAACTCGCGGACGAGCCGTACAAGCTGGAGCTGATCGGCCTCAAGGGGTCGGCGTCCTCGGACGACGGCGCGGACGTCGAGGTCGGCTCCGGCGAGCTGACCATCTACGACAACCTCGACGCCAAGACCGGTGACCTGTGCTGGAAGGACCTCTGCCGCGGTCCGCACCTGCCCACCACCCGCAACATCCCGGCGTTCAAGCTGATGCGCAACGCCGCCGCGTACTGGCGCGGCAGCGAGAAGAACCCCATGCTCCAGCGCATCTACGGCACCGCCTGGCCCTCCAAGGAGGAGCTGAAGGCGCACCTCGACTTCCTCGCCGAGGCCGAGAAGCGCGACCACCGCAAGCTGGGCAACGAACTCGACCTGTTCTCCATCCCGGACGAGATCGGCTCCGGCCTCGCCGTCTTCCACCCCAAGGGCGGCATCATCCGCCGGGTCATGGAGGACTACTCGCGGCGCCGCCACGAGGAGGAGGGCTACGAGTTCGTCTACACCCCGCACGCCACGAAGGGGAAGCTCTTCGAGGTCTCGGGCCACCTGGACTGGTACGCCGACGGCATGTACCCGCCCATGCAGCTCGACGAGGGCGTGGACTACTACCTCAAGCCCATGAACTGCCCGATGCACAACCTGATCTTCGACGCGCGCGGCCGCTCGTACCGTGAACTTCCGCTGCGCCTCTTCGAGTTCGGGACCGTGTACCGCTACGAGAAGTCGGGCGTCGTGCACGGGCTGACCCGGGCCCGCGGCTTCACCCAGGACGACGCACACATCTACTGCACCCGCGAGCAGATGGCGGAGGAGCTCGACAAGACGCTCACCTTCGTCCTGAACCTGCTGCGGGACTACGGCCTCACCGACTTCTACCTGGAACTGTCCACCAAGGACCCGGAGAAGTTCGTCGGCTCCGACGAGGCGTGGGAGGAGGCCACCGAGACGCTGCGCCAGGTGGCCGAGAAGCAGGGGCTCCCGCTGGTGCCGGACCCGGGCGGCGCCGCCTTCTACGGTCCGAAGATCTCCGTGCAGGCCCGTGACGCCATCGGCCGTACCTGGCAGATGTCGACGGTTCAGCTCGACTTCAACCTGCCCGAGCGCTTCGACCTGGAGTACACCGGCCCGGACGGCTCCAAGCAGCGCCCTGTCATGATCCACCGCGCGCTGTTCGGTTCCATCGAGCGCTTCTTCGCGGTGCTCCTGGAGCACTACGCGGGGGCGTTCCCGGCGTGGCTGGCCCCTGTCCAGGCGGTCGGCATCCCGATCGGCGACGCGCATGTCGAGTATCTGCAGGACTTCGCCGCCGAGGCGAAGAAGAAGGGGCTGCGCGTCGAGGTCGATTCCTCGTCCGACCGGATGCAGAAGAAGATCAGGAACGCGCAGAAGCAGAAGGTGCCGTTCATGATCATCGTGGGTGACGAGGACATGAACGCGGGCACGGTGTCGTTCCGCTACCGGGACGGCTCGCAGGAGAACGGCATTCCTCGCGACGAGGCGCTGGCGAAGCTTGCCGACGTGGTGGAGCGCCGCGTCCAGGTGTGAGCCGCCCGCCCGCGTGAGCGCGTGAGACGGAGGCCCCCGGGGTTCCAGTTTGACGCTGTTGGTTTATTCGGGGGCTCGCGTGACGTCGGCCTTCAAGACCCGGTTGTGGTCTTGAAGGCCGACGTTGTTGTGTGGGGTGGATGTCG